>JAJZFQ010000151.1 GCA_021805275.1 Pseudomonadota bacterium | reverse complement strand
GTCCACCGCGCCTTTGGGGCGTGCTCCTGCCCGCCATCATCATCGCTCGCGCGCCCTTCGATCCCCGGCCTGCGCTTCTTGCGTCGACGCTCGACCTCCTGCCGTGCGTTGAGCGCATCGAACGCGGCCTTGAGCCGCTGATACTCGGCCTGCTGCGCCGTGCCGCTCGCCTTCATGGCCTCGCGCAAGCCGGCGTATTCGGCCTTGGTGCCGCGGTCGATCCTCACCGCGTACTGCGCGCCCATCTCGTGCAGTACGGCGAGCGCCTCCGCGTGAACCGCCCTCGCGGCATCGCGCTCGGTCCACGCGCGCTCGCGCTCTCGAAGCACCTGGGTGTACAGCGAGCCGTTGAGTTTCGCGTCAGCCGCTGCTGCATCGCATTCCTGTTCCGCCCGCGCAGCGCGATGTGCGAGATCTCTCTCGCGGTGCAGATCCCGTAACCGACCCTGGCGCGCGAGCGCGCGATAGCTGTGATGATCGATGTGCCGCCGCTTCGATTCGCGCGCATCCTCTCCCCGAGCGAGGCCCGTGACGCGCGCGGTCATGTCCTGCACCCGACGGCCTTGCGCCTTGCGATCGGTAATGGTCGTGCGCCGCGTTCCGCCCTCGCCGTCCGGGATCGAGTTCACCACGCGCCCGCGTTCGTCCGTTCGATCCACCACGACGTGCGCATGAACATTGCGGTGGACCGTGCCGTCCGCGCCGATGCGCCCCTCATCCCGGTGAATGACGCAGGCCACCACGCGCTCCCCGGTGATGTGCTCGTACTCGATACACCAGCGCTCCATCTTCGCATGCAGGACCTCGGGGGCCTCGTCGGCCAGATTCACGATGCCTTCTTTCAGCGGGCTGTATTTTGGGGTTGCCCGCGCACGCCCCGAGGCCAACGCCATCTTCTGCGCGTACGCCTGCGCGACATCGCCGTCCCTCACAACGAGATTGGGCTCGCGATCCTTCTCGGGCAGCAGGTACTGGGGATCGACCGCCCGGCGGTTGTGCGCCTCACAGAGCATGGGTGAGTGCAGCGGCTTGAAGTGGACTGATGACCCGCGACTTGTCGCCATGAAGGATCTCCTTGGGGTGCAGGGGCTTGCCCCTTGCCGCAGACACATCCGCCAGGATGCGTAGTGCGCACTACGCATGTTTTCAACATGCTGTGCTTATCCCTATTCCCCTGCCTGGGCCCTCTCGGTCCCGGTGGCGCGCAGGGGGACAAGTCCCCTCGGCACCCGCGGCCAGGCAGGGCCCACCCCGCGGAGGAATGGGGAGAGTTCCGCAACGCGCGGGCGATGGAGATTCCGCAATGGCAACGAAACGAAAGCAGTCGGATGCGCAGAAATTGCTGGCCGCCAAATTCGCAGAGATGGAGCCCGACCGGCGCATCCTGACGAGCGCCGATCGGGAGTACATCCGCGGTCTGCTGCGTCGGGGACTGTCCCCCGACCAGATCGTGCCGGTGTTCACCTCGGCCAAGTATCAGGAGCCGGATGTGCGAGCAGTCATCGAGGCGGCAGCACCGAAGCCCTCCGCCCCACCGGCTCCGGGCAGCATCCTCGCAAGATTCCCCGGCAGACCCGCGGACACCGAGCCGCTGAAGGCGGCCGGCCTCAAATGGGATCGCGACCGCAAGGTCTGGGCAGGCCCGGATACGGAGGCGGCCCGCACCGCCATCGCCGCCCTGGGAGGCAGCGTGGAGAGCGCGACATGAGCGGCCTATACGAAGCGATGGCGAGTGCCGGGTTGGACACGCTGACTGAGGATGAGGTCCGCTGACATGGACCGCTCCGTGACACTGAGCGAAGCCGAACTCTCCGCGCTCATCGAGCACGCGGTGACCCGTGCGCTCGCTCAGCGGCCCGTGGCGAGCACGGTAACCTACGAGCAGGCCGGCGAGATGCTCGGCTGCTCGGGGCGCACGGTGCGCCGAATGAAGCCGCCGGTCGTCGCCGCGAACCGCATCCCCTACGCCTGGGTCCTGGAGCGGCTCTCGTCCAGATAGCCGCTCCACCATTGCATCATCCGTCGTCGCTCATCGAGATACTCGGCGCGGTGGTACGCCTCGCGAACTTGATCCGTCTCGCGGTGCGCGAGCTGGCGTTCAATGGCGTCCCGGCCCCAGAGCGTGCTCTCGTTCAGCACCGTGGAGGCTACCGCGCGGAAGCCGTGACCGGTCATCCGTCCCTTGTAACCCGAGCGATACAAGGCGAACAGCAGGGTGTTGTTCGAGATCGAGCAGCGCGGATTCTGGCGCGAGGCCAGGATGTAGGGGCTTTCTTCCTCCGTCATCGCGCGCAGCTCGTCGAGCAGCGCGCGGACCTGTCGGGATAGCGGCACCACGTGCGGAATGCGCCGCTTCATGCGCTCCTCGGGGATCACCCAGGTCTCGGGGTCACGAATTTCCGACCACTGCGCGCCGATCAGCTCTGACGTGCGCAGGAACGTATGCGCCAGCAGCAGCAATCCCAAGCGGGTGACCGGTTCCGGGTAGGTCTCGATCGCCGAGAGCAGCGCCGGTAATTCACCCGGCGTCACCGCCGCCATCGGCGTCTTTTCCACCGCCGGCAGGACCCGGGAGAGCCCGGCACCGGAATGCGATTCGATATCGCCGTGATCGACGGCATGATCGAGGATCGCGCGGATGCGCTGGCCGAGCCGATGCGCCGTCTCGACCTTCCCGGCCGCCGCCACCCGCCGCACGACGTCCACCAGATCCGCCCGGCGAAGCTCGTCGAGCCGTCGCTTGCCGAGCACCGGCAGCACGTAATCCCGGATCGACTGCTCCACCGTGCGCTGGCTGTTCGCGTGGCTCAGCTCCGCCAGGTGCTGCGCCAGCCACCGCTCGGTGGCCTCGGCGAAGGTGACCGCGGTGCCACCGCCACGCAACTCAGCCTCGCGCTTCGCCGCCCACCGCTCCGCTTCGCGGCGCAGCTTGAAGAGGCGGGATTCGCGCCGGCCGGCGACGAACAGGTGCGCCCGCCAGCCCTCGCCGTAGTGCGTAATCGATGCCATTGCCGTGCGGACTCCGTGCGTACTTCTTGGCCGGGAATGGCATTTTGGCCGGACCCCGCGGGACAGGCAATAGCTCAACACATTGATTTGTCGCGCTCTGTCACGCGCGCTCGACATGGCTGGACAGAACTGGCGGAGAGGGTGGGATTCGAATGCGTCGCTATCGCATTGATTCCTCGGGGTTACGAAGCGCCCTGTCAAGCGTCATGCCGTCACTACTTCCGTCACGGCAACAGTGCAACCATCGA
>JAJZFQ010000017.1 GCA_021805275.1 Pseudomonadota bacterium | reverse complement strand
GCAGGTGGCGCGCACGCGCTGATTGGTGCACACCGTCCGGATTGCGCGGTCCCGGTTGGAGGGGCTCACCATCCGGACGGTGACCGGGACTGAGGTCCGCGCAGCGCCTCGCAGTGCGAGCGGACCCGCAGGACGCCCGCCCGGACCCAGCCGTTCGACCGAAGAGTCGCGGGCACCCCTGGGAGCGCGGACGGCCCCACGTGCCGAAGCAGCTGCCGCACAACGTGTCGGTCCCGGTGCTCACCCTGGCCTGGTGAAGGGGGCACGTGGTTTCGGCCGCAACGGATCGGCCTGTCGCTGCGCCATTGCCGCAGCATCACCGTCAAGCGGCTGTTCCTGGCCCCGGCCGACCGCCACCGCCATGCGTGGCGCTCGCATGTGCCGCTCAATGGCGTCGATCTGGGCCGGGGCAGGCGCGCTCAGGTGTCCGGCGGTTGCCTGCATCCGACCGATCCGATCACCGGGCGGAGACCTCGATGAGCACCGGGCCTGACCCATGGGACCGACGCGACATCGACCGCGTGCGGCGGTTGGGCAAGATCCCGCCGGTGCTGGCGCAGGAGCCGCGCTTCGCGCTGAAGGGTGGCCCCCCGCGCTTCAGGACACTCCAATAGCAGCCAGTGCCCGCCCTATGAGCGGTCGGCTCACGCTAGGAGAACTTTCAGGCCACGGCGTCGAAGTTCCTCGACGACCTCGGCGGGGGCGGCCGAGTCGGTGATGAGCGTGTGGAGTTGCTCAACGTGCGCGATGAGCGAGATGTTGCGGCGAAGGAGCTTCGAGGAGTCCGCGACCACGATGACTTGGCGGGAAATCTCGATCATTTTCAAGTTCAGTTGCGCTTCGGGCAGGTGCGGCGTCATCACGCCAAGCGCTGGATCGATGGCGTCCGCCCCGAGGAAAAGGCGATCGGCCTGCAGCGCAGCGAGAGCCGCCTCGCCGATGTGGCCGGAGAGAGAGTTGGATTCGCGTCGCAGAATCCCGCCGGGCATGATCAAGCGGACCATTGGCGCATTCGCGAGCAGCATGGCCACGTTGAGCGCATTAGTGATGACGTTGACCGACTGCAGTGAGGACTCGCAGATCTGTTTAGCGATTTCTGCGGTGGTGGTGCCCGAATCGAGGATCACGGTTTCTCCGTCCTGGATCAACGACAGCGCGCATTGGGCGATGCGAACCTTTTCCGCGTGATGCAGGATCTCCTTGACCGCGAGTGGCTGATCGTCACCCTCGCGACGCAATAGAGCTCCGCCATGACTGCGAATGAGCACGCCAGCACGCTCGAGGGCCGACAGATCCGCGCGGATCGTCACCGCCGACGTGGCGAATCGCTGGGCGAGTGAGATCACCGTGACGCGCCCGCGTTCTTGCAGCAGATCGCTGATCCGGCGTCGCCGCTCTTTCATGAGCAGGCCCGGCTCTATGGCCATCTCGGCTGAACCAGATTCGACTGTGGTCGAGCGACTCAAGGTATCGCCAGGAAGCGTCGTGGGATTCATCTGCGTGTCGTCAACCCAAAATGCAAGCGAGCTCGCTGAATCGGTGGTGTCTCGAGTTGCCGAAGCGAGAATGTCCGGTTGCGGGCCGAACCTGCCACGTCCTCTGCGTGCCGAGGTAGGGGGCACCACTTCGAAGGATCCCGCCGTTCGGGAACTTTCGGTTTACGAGCGAGCGAAAGGGTACAGGCCGGGGAGGCTCGCCGCAAATGGGGCTCTCAGTCAACATATGCTTTCATTTTTTAAAAAGATATTTCGGACGCAATCTTGATTTGCGACTCTCTTGACAAAAACAAAAGGAAACGTAATTATTCGACGGAGTACGAAAATTTCGATATAAATTTAAAAAAGGGGAGAGTCTTGAACGACTCGCGCCGGTCGGATTTTGCACGGTCCCGGAAGGCCGTGCTCACGCGTCACACAGGGTTGGCATACGCGCTGGTGACTACAGTCTTGTGGGGAGTGTGGGGCGCTTTCGCTGGCGTTCCATCCCAGCACGGCTTTCCGGAGACGCTGATCTATGTCGTGTGGGCCCTCACGATGGTTCCCCCGGCGCTGTACGTGGTGGGTCGCGGAGGCTGGAGGCTGCCCACGGACGTTAAGTCCGTGTCCCTCGGTGCACTCATCGGGCTGACCGGGGCCGGTGGGCAGATGATCCTGTTCCACGCGGTGCACACCGGACCGACATATCTCATCTTTCCGCTCGTTGCACTCTCGCCCGTCGTCACCATTGCCTTGTCTCTGCTGTGGCTGAAGGAGCGAGTCACGCGGTTAGGGGTATTCGCCATCGCACTCGCAGTGCTCGCCCTGCCGCTCTTTGACTACGTGCCGGGCCGTGGACTCGGCGGTCATGGTATGGCGTGGTTCCTGTATTCCATCGTGATTCTCGCGGCCTGGGGGGTACAGGCGTTCTTCATCAAGCTTGCCAATCGCAGCATGAGCGCCGAGGGCATTTTCTTCTACATGGCGCTGATGGGTTTGCTGCTTATCCCTGTTGCGCTGTGGATGACCGATTTCGCGAAGCCGATCAATTACGGCTGGAATGGACCGTACCTCGCGGCTGCAACACAGATCTTGAATTCGCTCGGTGCGCTGACCCTGGTGTATGCCTTCCGTTATGGCAAGGCAATCGTCGTCTCACCGCTCACCAATGCAGGGGCGCCACTCATTACGGCCGTCCTGTCTCTGATGCTCCTGGGCGTCGTTCCCAATACGCTGAAAATCATCGGCATCGCCCTGGCGTTCGTCGCCGCGACCCTGCTCGCCATTGAACCGGAAGAAAGCGCATGAATGCGCTTCTGGAATTGACGATGCGCCACCGTCATGGCGCATCCGTCGGTATATGCTCGGTCTGCTCGGCGCATCCTTTGGTTCTGCGCGCCACCGTTGAACATGCGCGCGACAGCGGCGGCTATGCCCTGATCGAAGCGACCTCCAACCAAGTCAATCAAGACGGCGGATACACTGGACTGCGGCCCGCGCAGTTTCGCGCACGGGTGCTCCAACTCGCGGATGCGTGTGGGCTCGCGCGCGAGCGAGTCCTGCTCGGTGGCGATCACCTCGGGCCTAATCCCTGGCAGTCCATGGCAAGCGAGGAGGCGCTGGCCCGCGCGGGTGTCATGGTGAATGAATACGTGACCGCCGGGTTCCGCAAGATTCATCTCGATTGTTCCATGGCCTGCGCGAACGATCCGCCGCTGCTCACCGACTCAACCGTCGCGGCGCGCGCGGCCCGGCTGTGCGCACAGGCCGAAGCAGCGTGGCGAGACTCCGGGGGAGAGCCGCCCGTGTACGTCATCGGCACCGAGGTTCCGGTGCCGGGTGGGGCGCGCGAAACATTGGGTGAACTCAGCGTCACGACGCCAGAGGCCGTCGCGGCGACTGTGGAAGCGCATCGCAATGTGTTTTTCGAGTGCGGTCTGCAGGATGCATGGGAGCGTGTCATCGCGCTAGTCGTACAGCCAGGAGTGGAATTCGATCACGATCGGGTCGTGCATTACCAACCCCATAAGGCGTCTCGACTTAGCGCAGCGCTCGAGCGTATCCCAAATCTCGTGTTCGAGGCCCACTCGACCGATTACCAGACTGAGGCAGCACTCGCCGCACTGGTGCGTGATCATTTCGCGATCCTCAAAGTCGGGCCTGCAGTGACCTTCGCGTTACGCGAGGCGATCTGGGCGCTTGATCGGATCGATCTGGAATGGCACGGGGAATCACAGGCCGTCCGCGTGCGCGAGACCGCACTCGCGGCGATGCGCGAGGATCCGCGGTACTGGCGCACCCACTACCACGAACGTGAGCGGGAACTCGAACTCCAGCTTCAATACAGCCTAAGCGATCGCATTAGGTACTACTGGTCGGATCCCAAGGTCAGCGCGGCGCTGGCGCGACTCGACGCGGCATTTCGCGACCAATGTCCGCCGCTCGGATTGATTTCCCAGTACCTGCCGATGGGGTACGAAGCAGTGCGAGCCCGGACTATCGCGCCGCGCATGCCTGAGATGATCGTTCACCACATTCGCCACACATTGGCCCTGTACGCCCGGGCCTGCAATTCACACAAATAATTTCAAAGGGGCAGCAGCATGAAAAAGTCTCGTGATCCGTCCACTGCAATTGGCGCGTGCGTCATCACTGTAGCTCTGTCTATGGCCGGCACCGCAACAGTGCTCGCAACGGACAATACGTCAGCGTCGGCACCCACAAACAGAGCGATTGCACCAGCACAGAAATCCGCAACCACGGTGCCAGCCGCCACGCAACTGCACGCCATCGTGGTAACCGGCATCCGGGCGGATCTTGAGAAGGCGCTCCAGCTGAAGAAATATGCGCCAGTCATGTTGGATGCGATCGAATCGACCACGCTCGGTCGATTTCCAAGCTCGGACGTCGCGAATGCTTTAGCGCATGTCCCGGGCATCACGATCACCCGCACGACAGGCGGAGACGGTCAACATATCAGCGTGGACGGATTAGGTCCGGCGTACAACATGGTGACTTTGGATGGCCAAGAACTCGCCACGGATAACAGCGGCCGAGAACTCGCATTCGACGTACTGCCGGCTGAAATGGTTACCGGCGCAGAAGTGCTGCAATCTCCGCAAGCGTCGACGATGGCGGGCGCAATAGGCGGCACAGTGAACCTGCAGACCGCGACTGCATTTGATTACACCGGATTTCATGCCGATGTAAACGTGGATGGCGACTGGAACGATATGTCGCATCTGTCGGGAACGAAGTACTCATTCTTCGTCGCAGACACGAATCGAAAGCGCACGCTAGGTTACGTATTTGGAGCGGTCTATTCGAATGCGAACCAACGCACCGACTCCCTGAATGCCTACAATCAGAACATCTACGGTCCGACCACATATCCGTACGCCGGTGGGCCTGGTGCCGTACCGCTCACGGCGACTCCATGCTGCATCACCTTCGGCTCGATATTCGATCATCGAAAGCGTTACGGCGTAGTTACGAATGTCGAGTGGCGGCCAACTTCCACGCTGCGTGTGCAGGCCAATGCCCTCTGGACGTATCTAAATGACCCGCAGATCGGGTACAACGAATCCTACTACTTCGCGGCTAACCCAGACGGCACTCCATGGCAGAACAATGCCGTAGTGCAAAACGGCGTGATCACCTCGGTATCGGTAAACCAGTTTCAGCCCGAGATGGTCAACAATACGATGAATCGAAAGGTCAACACGTATCTTTATGGGTTAAAGGTGCGCTGGAAGCCCACGAAAACCTTGACTCTCAACACAAATGTGTATCGTTCTGCGGCGAGCCGGCCGGAGGGAGGGAAGGACACGTTCGTGACCGCGGGTTTGGTCAACAACTCTCCAGTCGCTGAAGACATACTCAATTTCACCGATCTCCCCAACAGCTTGCCGAGCATCAACGTCGCTCTTCCGCCCAGTCAGTTGGGTCTCTCCAGTTGTCCTGCGGGCTCCGCGAGCTCGACAAATCCAGGTTACTGCTCATACACGACTCTCATGAACTCAGGGTTCCTCGATAACAATAAGTATTGGTCGACGCATTACGATGGGCTAAACGGCTACTCGGTACACGACAAGATCACTGGTTTCAGCTTGCATGGTGTGTGGCAGGCGAACATGGGGGTGTTCGATCAGCTGGAATTTGGCGTCAACGGAAGGTGGCGCACGAAGGAGCAAATGGACATCAGCAACGACTGGACAAATGGCTCCGGACAGTACGGTACGCTATACCAGACGGCCGGATGCCCAGTGCAGTGTTCCCCGTATTCGTTCGGATCTCAGGGCTTTAACGTCGTTTCGTTCACGACACCGCCGAATTTTATGGAAGGCGCGGGTGGATCGTATCCGACGACCCTGCCGATGCTGAATGTCGGGCAGCTTCTGGCCTTTATGCAGAGTCTCAATGGTAAACCGAACCCGTTCTACTGCACCACAACACCGTGCACTGGTCCGTATACGCCATTTAATTTTGCCCTGACTTTGCCGCAGCTTAACCCCGCAAATAGCTACCGGGTTACCGAAAGAACAGTGTCCGGATACCTGGAGGGCGTGTTCTCCGGGCATCTATTCTCACGCGCGTGGTTTGGGAACATAGGAGTGCACGTGTTGCACACGACCACCACCGCGAGCTCGGAATCGTCGGTACCGGTGTCTCTGTGGACTCCGTCGGCCAATGCGAGCACAGTGCAGACTTGGAATGTCCAGTACTCAACCTCTCAGCCTTTTGGTGCGAATGGCGGCTACACGATTGCGCTTCCGTCACTGAATCTGGCGTACTGGGTGGTGTCCAATGAGCTCCAGGCGCGGCTGGCGTTGGCGCAGACAATGGCGCGACCGCAGCTGAATGAACTTGCGCCCACGTCGTCCAATAACGCGATCAACGGTCAGCCGCAGATATTCTATGGCGGGACGGCGAATCTGAAGCCCATTCGAGCGAACCAGGCGAACCTCTCGCTAGAATGGTACTACGCACGAAATTCCGCTTTGACGCTCGCTGTTTTTTATAAGGAGCTTCGAGACGACATCTATGATGCCGTGCTCAACAACGTGAACTTGGGTACCACTCAGTACGTCGGAGGAACTCCGGGCACTGTGGCTGGGACCCCGTTCCTCTGGAGCGTCACTGTTCCGGCGAACGGCTATAAGGACACGTATGCTGGAGTCCAGGTGCAGTGGCAGGCGCTCCTGCGAGATGGGTTCGGCACAAATATGCAGTTCACGTATACGCGCAGCCGAAGCTACGACCAGAGCGGGCAATTGATCGGTGCGATCAATTCCGCGCCGCCAAAGACCTTTGCAGTTGGATTCTTCTACGACAAAGGGCGGATCAATGCGGACGTAAATTGGGATTACCAGTCTAGCTTCACGTCGGCTTGCTCTCAGTGCACCGAAGTGCCCGGTTGGCCCGCAATCACCGACTCCTTCAACTGGGTCACCGCGAGCATCCATTACCGCTTGGCGCATGGATTTGAGGTGTACTGGGAGGGGAGAAACCTGAGCAACTCGATTTACCACACGTACCTTAACGGTAATCCGTTGCTGCCGTGGGCACCAGGCCAGAATGTAGGCGGAACCTCAAGTGGCGTTGGCCACGGTTATAGTGCCTTTGGTCGCACGTATGTGGTCGGAGTTTCATGGCGCTATTGAAAAGGGAAGCTGCAGTGAGCAACGCCTCTGAAATACTGGGATTGAGTTCGCCGGAATGGCGCTCTGCTGGTGCGGAGTGGACAGCTCGAGAGATTGCTCAACAGCCAACGCTCTGGCCGGAACTTGCGAATCGCGTCAGCGCTGATACGCGGCTGAGGGAATATCTCTCGCCGCTGCTTGCGGACCCGGCGTTACGAATCCTGTTTGCCGGCGCCGGGACATCGGCTTACGTTGGGGAGTGCCTGGCGCCGGCATTGGCGCGCACGGGCCGCCGGGTTGATGCCGTCGCGACGACCGACATCGTGGCGAACCCAGAGGCGAGTTTTGCGCACAGAGTGCCGACGCTTGTTGTGCACTTTGCCCGCTCGGGCAACAGCCCAGAGAGTGTGGCTGCGCTTGATCTCGCTGAGCGGCAGATTGATCGATGTTCACATCTAGTGGTCACATGCAATGCCGACGGGAACCTGCTTCGCCGTGCCCGAGAATTGTCGCGGGTACATTCCATCGTCTTGCCGGATGCGTGTAATGATCGCGGCTTTGCGATGACTTCCAGCTTTACCGGCATGTTGCTGGCCGCGGCGCGGGCGTTGGATGCGATACAACTGGCACCGGGACGGATAGAAAGTCTTGCTGCAGTCTGTGACGAGGTGTTGACGGGGAATGTGCTTAAAGCGAAAGAGCTGGTGAAGATGCGGTTTGATCGGGTTGTGTTTCTCGGCAGCAATGAGCTGAAGGGGGTGGCGCGCGAGGCGGCCCTCAAGATGCTGGAGCTCACGGACGGACAGGTCGTGAGTATGGCCGAGTCGCCGCTGGGGTTCCGCCATGGCCCCAAAACGATCGTCAACGGGAGCACGCTCGTGGTGTCGTTTTTGAGTAACGACCGATACACCCGGCAGTACGACGAGGATTTGCTGCGGGAAATCTGCAGTGATGGCCAGGCGGGACATGTGGTTGCGCTCACGGCGAAGTCCTCAGAATGCGGCGCGAGAGATACGATTGAAGTCAGCCTAGATGGTTTGGAAGGAAAGAGCCTTTCTGATCTCGAGTTATGTCTGCCGTATGTGGCTTTTGCTCAGCTGCTCGCATTGCATCGATCTATATCTCTTGGCCTCTCGCCGGATAGTCCAAATGCCGCCGGGACGGTGAGTCGCGTCGTGCGCGGAGTGGCAATTCATCCGTATCCATACCCCGGAGTGCCATGAAGACGTTCCTCGGCATCGATGGTGGCGGTACCAAGACGCGTTTTGTGGTAATTGACGAGGGCGGGCGGATATTGGGCTCGCACCTTGAGGGTTCTGCGTATTATCTCGAGATTGGTCTGGATCGTACTCGGGAAATGCTCGCCCGCGGGATCGCGCGCACACTGAGCATGGCGGATGTTTCCGAGACGGATTTATCGTACGCGTTCATTGGTCTTCCAGCGTACGGAGAAGATCATGCATTGCTCGAGGTGCTGGACGCACTTCCGTCTAGCGCGTTGCCGAGTCGAAACTACACGTGTGACAACGATATGATTTGTGGATGGGCGGGTGCGCTCGCCGGTGCGGATGGGATCAGTATTGTCTCAGGGACTGGATCAATCGCCTACGGAGCGTATGGCGGAAGAACTGCGAGAGCGGGCGGATGG
This sequence comes from Pseudomonadota bacterium, assembly GCA_021805275.1. The sequence continues at coordinate 4,577 of JAJZFQ010000017.1, read as the reverse complement.
GGCGAGCTGTTCAGCGATGAGGGCTCATCCTATTGGGTAGCCCGCGAGGGACTGCGAGTGTTTGCGCGGATGAGCGACGGACGAACAGCGCGCGGACCGCTGTACGAACGCATCCGTCGACACTTCAATCTCGAGCGAGATCTGGACCTGTGCGCGAGGATATATGGAAGTGATTCCGCCCAGCGCAGCGACATCGCGCAGTTGTCCCAGATTGTGGCGGTAGCCGCAGCAGAGGGTGATCGTGCTGCGCAAGGTGTCATTGAACAAGCGGCACAAGAGCTCGCGGACCTGGTGACGGCCGTGCGAGCACATCTCGAAGTTCCCCGGGATGCATTGATTTCTGTTTCATATTCCGGGGGAATGTTTCAGTTGGGCGAACGATTGACGGCGCCATTGATGTCCGGGCTAAAGCGGGAATCGCTGCGGTACACGTTGATCGAGCCGAGATTTTCTCCCGACATTGGGGCGGCAATCCAGGCGGCACGCATTCATCAATCGCCCCTGGGCGCAGAGAGTCTTCGGGCACTCGATGCAGAAGTCGCGCGTTCGCGCTAATGGGCTCACGTGGATGCTCTAGATGTTGAGTCTGTAGCAACGGCATGATGTACGGACTGCGCGCAGCGTTGCGCCAAACACGCGCGCGCCGCAATGACAGTTGTGGGAACGTGCCCATTGACTGGAAATGGATTGCTGACGTTGACCACGAAGCGAAGGGCGATTGACAGTCCTTGATCCATTCCAAACCGGAAATCGCTATATGAAGATGAATCATGCGTTGAAGATTGGACTCGTCTCGGTTCTGTTAGGGAGTATGTGTGGCGCGCCAGGTGCCAAAGGCGAAAATAACGGCGTCGAACGCACTCCGGTGCTCGGCTGGAGTAGCTGGAGCTTCCTCCGCGAACATCCGTCGGCGGCAAATATCGAGTCGCAAGCTCGTGCGCTGAAGACGTCTGGATTGCAGAGGCTCGGTTACCAATATGTGAATGTCGACGACTTTTGGTACAAGTGTCCCGGGAAGCAGGGTCCCGATGTCGACCGTTACGGGCGATGGGTCATCGATTCTTCGAGATTTCCGAGTCATGGCAAGACGAACGGCATACAGGCAGTCGCGAAATTCGTCCACAGTCTGGGAATGAAGTTCGGAATATACGTAACGCCGGGAATCTCGATGCAGGCGGTATCGAGAAACACGCTGATTCAAGGGACGTCGTACACGGCGGACGAGATTGCGGAACCGGGGATGAAGGAGCATAACTACAATTGTGGTGGCATGGTGGCAATTGATTACAGCAAACCCGGGGCGCAGCAATTTATAAATTCATGGGCGGACATGTTTGCGCGGTGGGGCGTGGACTTTGTGAAAGTCGATGGAATGACGGACAAAAACGTTCCTGACATCAAGGCGTGGTCGGAGGCGATACGACAGAGCGGTCGAAAAATGGTCCTTGACATCACTGAGGGGAATTTCACGACCGCTATTGCTCCGACATTGATGAAATTCGCAAATCAATGGGAATTCGCGCCCGACATTGAATGCTATAGCTGTGAGAAGCACGGGAGCAGTTATCCTCTGACCGACTGGGCCAATGTCTATAAGCGCTTTGACTTGGTGGCGAAGTGGTGGCGATATGCCGGTCATGGAGGATTCAATGACTATGATTCGATTGAAGTCGGAAATGGTGTTGAGGACGGACTGACTCCTGATGAGAGAAAGGTGCAATTGAGCCTGTGGGCTCTTGGGTCAGCCCCGCTGATTCTTGGTGTGGATGTCACGCATCTCAACGCAGGCGATTTGAAGGATCTCGGGAATCGCGAAGTGCTATCTGTTGATCAAGACGGAATCGCGGCGAGACGGATCGTCAATACGCGTGACAAACAGGTGTTTTTTAAAGTCGAGCCGAACGGCGAGCGGGTGGTTGGGTTGTTCAATACCAGCGGCAGGTCAGAGAGAATTTCAATTCCGATTTCAGCTATTGGTCTTGCGGTGCGCGCTGATGGCTATTCGATGCAGAATTTGTGGACGAATGAGACAGCCGTGATCCGTCGTGACATCAGTTCGGAGGTTCCTTCGCATGCCGTCGCGCTATTTCGCATCAGAGAAAAATAAGACCCTCTGAGTGATCTTTCAGCTGCCGCGGGGCCGCGTGGGTGGGCCGGGCGCTGCGCAGTGCTTCTGCGTCTGGACGCGTCTCGGGACGACCGACGCAAGGGCGCGACGACGCTGTTCGCGGCTCTTAGCGTGCTCGACGGGCGGGCGATCGCGCGATGGCCGCATCGTCACAGACATGGTCGCGGGCTGAAGTTCCGGCGCCAGAGAGATCGGGAGACGCCGAAACGCAAGACGTTCCATCTGATCGATCTCGCTGCGGGAGCGATGGTCTCGGGGTCGACCACCCTCGAGGACACCGGGTGGGCGCTCTTTCGGATGATGCTGCGCACGGCGAGCGGGGAGCGCCGGACCTGAGCGGAGCGTGTGCAGCTCGCAAATTCTCGGGTGCTGTTCAATCCGGCGCCCGTGACGTGATTGCATCCGATCGCCCCGCGCGGAGCGGCTCCGGCGGTGCGGTCCCGGAGTCGCTCGCGCACCGCCAGGAGGTTCTTGGGCCTACGGCTCGGCTGAGCGTGCCGCGACCGCAGCGGGAGCTCACCGGCCAATCCCCTCGAGGATCGCGAGTGCGGACCGTACGGATGTTCGGCGTCACTCGAGGTCAGCGCGCCAGAAGGCCCTGATCAAGGCCGAGACTGATCAGTCGGGGCGGCGGCACCGCGGTCAGTATTCGACGCAGCCGGACATCGCGAGCGCGTTCTGCGTGCCTTTCGGCAGGCCCACCGGCGGAGCTCGGCCCGTCTGGTGATCCCGTGCCACGTAGCGGTTGAACCAGGTGATGACCGGCGGTGCGAGGCCGACGAAATTCTCCGACAGCTCGAGATGGCCCAGTCCGGGGTACATCTTCAGCTGGGCGTGGGGCGTGCGCGCGGCGAGTTGGCGCGCTTGCGCCGGGCCGACCACCTGGTCTTGGCTCCCCTGCAGATAGAGCACCGGGGCGCGAATGCGGGGCGCGATCTCGATCGGATCGGCGTCCGCGAGGTTCACCCCGGCGAGTTGGCCCGCCCGACGTTCGGCCGCCCGCCACGAGGCCGATGGGATGAGCTGAGCGTACCAGTGCGCGAGCCGCGCATAGCGCGGGATGGCGGCCGTCGCCCGCTCATAGGGGGAGATCGCCACCACGGCGGCGAGAGGCTTCAGGTACGGCGCGGCGAGCAGGGCCGTGGCTGCGCCCATGGAGTCACCGAGCAGCCCGAGGCGCCCCTGGATGAGGCCCGCGGTGCGCAGCGCGGCCACCAGCTGTATCAGGTCCTTCGATTCGAGCGCGCCGTAGGTGACGTACTGACCGCTCGACTGACCCTGGGCACGCGGGTCGACGAGGATGCTTTGATAGCCGGCGTCCGCGAGCATCAACGCCCACGGCAACATGGCGAGCTTTCCGACACCGTATCCGGGCAGCAGGATCACCGTGCCGTGGGGCGCCGGCGAGCGGCGCAGACGGGCGATCGCGGCCCGGTATCGTTGCCAGAGCGGCGCGGAGGGCGGGGGCGCCGTGCAGTTCAGCGGCCGGTCCGGAGGATCCACGTTCAGGGCGGCGACTTGCACGGTACGCTGCGCCAGGCACTCGCGGTCCAGGGCGGCGAACAGCGCCTGCTCGGCCGGTCCGGTGAGGTAGAGGGTCGTACAGCCGGGCCGTTGCCGCGTACCGAGGCGCAGGGAATAGTCCCCGGCGGGAATGATGTCGACGGCCAGCGTCGCCGGCGGCGGGCCGACGACAATGCGCCGGTGCAGGGTGATGTAGGGGGCGATGTCCGCCAGGACGAGCTTCCCGCTCGTGGTGCGTTGATACGTCGCCTGCAGGCCGCCGGGCTGCGGCGCGACGATGTGCGGCGCGATCAGACCGGCGCATCCACCGATCAACAGTGCCGAGCCGATGCTGCCCAGAACACCACCGGTCCGTGCGAGGCTGGCATTCATGGGCGGACGTATACCACAGGAATTTCCGCCTCGATGTCGGTACTGCCCGCACCGGCATCGAGCCGCGAGCCTCGACTCGGCACCGAGCATCAGACCGTCGATGCGCACCCGGAACCGAGCCACTTCCGGCACCGCACGATGCGTCTCCGGGGCGGTGAGCGTGCGCCGGCAGGCCCGCGGCCGGTGCGAGCAGAACGATCCTCCGGTGCCGCTGCGCGCAAATTCTGGCACACTGGATTGGGTACGGTAGCGCTACCAGACACGGTGGTGCACACAGGGGGTCATCGATTCATGCGTGCTCAACCCTTCCGTCGCGCCGTCTCGGCGCTGTTGTGGGTGCTGCCGATGCTGGCGGCCGCGGCACCGTCCGTCGCCCTCGGAGCGCCGGCGACGCTGACGATTCAGTACAACCGGCCGCTGCATGCGGTCAGTCCCACCCTCTACGGGCTCATGACCGAGGAGATCAATCACTCCTATGACGGCGGCCTGTACGGCGAGCTGATCCGCGACCGGGTCTTCTACCGGCGCGAGCACCACGAATTCATCAAAATCT
>JAJZFQ010000209.1 GCA_021805275.1 Pseudomonadota bacterium | reverse complement strand
AGATGCGGCTGACGAAAATCAAGCTCGCCGGATTCAAGTCCTTCGTCGATCCCACCCAAGTCACCTTCCCGAGCAATCTCACCGGCGTGGTGGGCCCGAACGGCTGCGGCAAGTCGAACGTGATCGACGCGGTCCGCTGGGTGATGGGCGAGCTGTCGGCCAAGCACTTGCGCGGCGACAACATGGCCGATGTCATCTTCAACGGCTCCTCGCAGCGCAAGCCGGTCGGCACCGCCTCGGTGGAGCTGGTGTTCGACAACTCCGACGGCAAGGTCGGCGGTGCGTACGCGAGCTACAACGAGATCGCGCTGAAGCGCCAGGTCGCGCGCGACGGCTCCTCCGGTTACTACATCAACGGGGCGCGCTGCCGGCGCAAGGACATCACCAACCTGTTCCTCGGCACCGGTCTTGGCTCGCGCAGCTACGCGATTATCGAGCAAGGCACCATCTCGCGCATCATCGAGGCGCGGGCCGAGGACATGCGCGCGTTCGTCGAGGAGGCCGCCGGCATCTCCCGCTACAAGGAGCGGCGGCGCGAGACCGAGAGCCGCATCGCCGAGACGCGCGAGAACCTCGAGCGCCTGCAGGACGTGCGCGAGGAGATCGAGAAGCAGATCCGTCACCTGCAGCGCCAGGCGGCCACCGCACGGCGCTACCAGGGGCTGAAGGAGCAGGAGCGCCGCACCCTGGCGGAGCTGCTCGCGCTGCGCATGCGCGAGCTCGACAGCGGCGCCGACGTGCACGACAGCGCCACCCGCGAGCGCGAGCTCGAGATGCAGGCCGCCCTTGCCGATCAGCGTGCCGCGGAGGCTGCGATCGAGAGCGCACGCGAGCGCCACGGCGAGGCCGGTGAGCAGCTCTCGGCGGTGCAGGCGCGCCATTACACCCTCGGCGCGGAGATCTCGCGCCTCGAGCAGTCGATCCAGCACACCCGCGCGCTGCGCGAGCGCCAGCGCTCCGATCTCTCCCAGGCCCGTGCCAGTCTGGCCGAGCTCGCCGCGCACATCGAGCGCGAGGAACGAGAGCTCGCCGCGGTGCGTGCCGAGCTCGAACAGTCCGCCCCGGCGCTCGAGGGCGCCCAGCATGCCGAGCAGGCGGCCGCCGAGGCCTTGGAGTCGGCCGAGGGGGAACTCGCCGCCTGGCAGGAGCGCTGGGAGCAACTCAATCAGGCCCTCGGGGCGGCCGATCGCACCGCGCAGGTCGAGCGGGCCCGCATCGAGCAGCTCGACAACCAGCTGCGCCGGCTCGCCGCGCAGAGCGAGCGGCTCGCCCTGGAGCGCGAGGCGCTCGAGGCGCAGCAGTCGAGCGAGCAGCTCGCGCTGCTTCAGGCCCAGGAGAGCGAGGCGCGCGAGGCGACCGAGGTGCTCGCCGAGCGCCTGAGCGCAACGCTTGAGCGCGTGCAGGCGGCCCGCGGCGCACAGCTGCAGGCCGAACGAGACTTACAGCGCTCGCGCGAGGCGCGTGAGCGCTCGCGCGAGGAATGCACCTCGCTCGAGGCGGTGCAGAAGGCGGCACTCTCGAGCAGCGCCGGGCAGGTGCGCGAGTGGCTCGGCGGTGCCGGCCTCGCGGGCGCCGAGCGGCTCGCCGAGCGGCTCGAGGTCGAGAATGGCTGGGAGCGGGCCGTCGAGACCGCCCTCGGGGATTATCTCGAGGCGGTCTGCGTCGAGGCGCTCGACACGCTGGCCGAACCGCTGCAGTCGCTGCGCGAGGGTCGCCTCGTGCTCGTGCAGGAATCCTCCGGCGGCGCCCCGCTGGGCGCATCCGGGCCGACGCTGGCGGACAAAGTGTCCGGTTCCGCCGCTGCGCACGCGGCGCTCGCCGCCGTGCGCACCGCCGAGACGCTGAGCGAGGCGCTGCGCGCCCGCGCCGATCTCGGCCCGCTCGAGTCGATCATCACCCGCAACGGGGAGTGGGTCGGACGGGCGTGGCTGCGGGTGAGCCGCGGCGTCGATCCGCATGCGGGCATCCTCGAGCGCGAACACCGGCTGAAGAGTCTGCGCAGTGCGGCCGCCGAGGCCGAGGCGCGCGTGCGCGACGCCGAAGGCGAACTCACCGCCGTGCGTGAGGGACTGGCGCGCGCGGAGTCCGAGCGCGACGGCACGCAGAGTCAGATCCACGGCGCGCAGCGCCGCCACGCCGAACGGGCCGCGGCGCTGCAGGCGGCCCGTGCGCGGGCCGAGCAGACCCTCGCGCGGCGCACCCGCATCGATGAGGAGCATGCCGAGCTCGTGCGCGAGCGGGACGCGGCGCGCGAGACGATGAGCGGCGCGCGCGCCTCGCTCGAGGCGAGCATCGAGCGGCTCGCCGAGCTCAACGCCGCGCGCGAGGGGCTCGAGGAGGAACGCGAAGTGCGCCGCGAGGGCGTGAGCGCGGCGCGCTCACGCGCCCAGGCCGCCCAGCTCGGGGCGCGCGACCTGATGGTGCGCATCGAGTCGCGCCGCTCGGCCGAGAGTGCCGCGGTCACCAGCCTCGCGCGCATGGGCGAGCAGCGGGCGCAGCTCGAGCGGCGCCGCGGGGAGCTCGAGCAGGAACTCTCCGGCGGCGATGCCCCGGTGCTCGAACTCGAGGCGCGCCTGAACGAGGCGCTCTCGCAGCGGCTGGAGGTCGAGCACGAGCTCGCCGCGGCGCGCGCGGCGCTCGAGGAAGTCGACATCGCGATGCGCGCGCTCGAGCAGCAGCGCACCGAGGCGGAGCGGCGCGCGAACCACGCCCGCGAGGCGATGGAGGCGGCGCGCTTCGCGGCGCAGGAGAATCGCGTGCGGCGCGAGGCGCTCTTCGAGCAGTTCAGCGCCACGCAGCTGGAGCTGCCCGAGGTCGAGCAGGGGCTGCTCAGCGACGCCACCGTGCCGCAGTGGGAGCAGAACCTCGCGGAGCTGCGCGCCGGTATCGAGAAGTTGGGCCAGGTCAATCTCGCGGCGATCGAGGAGCTCACCGAGCAGACCGAGCGCAAGGAGTACCTCGATCGGCAGTTCGCCGACCTCACCAGCGCGCTCGAGACGCTCGAGGAGGCGATGCGACGCATCGACAAGGAGACGCGCACGCGCTTCGAGGAGACGTTCGAGAAGATCAACAGCGGCATGAAGGAGAAGTTTCCGCGCCTGTTCGGCGGCGGACACGCGTACCTGGAGCTCGTCGGGGACGATGTGCTCAATGCCGGAGTGTCGGTCATGGCGCGCCCGCCGGGGAAGAAGAACAGCTCCATCCACCAGCTCTCCGGCGGGGAGAAAGCCCTCACCGCCGTGGCGCTGGTGTTCTCGATCTTCGATCTGAACCCCGCGCCGTTCT
>JAJZFQ010000007.1 GCA_021805275.1 Pseudomonadota bacterium | reverse complement strand
GTGGGTCAGGTACGCGGAGGGATCCAGGCCATTGGCGCGGGCGGTACTGACCAGGGAGAAGAGGTTCGCGCTCGCGCGGGCACCGAACGGATTGTTCGCGAAGAGCCACACCCGGCGTCCCTGAGAGAAGGGGCGGATGATGTTCTCGACGTCGTTGTTGTGGACTGGGACATCCCCATGCTCCAGGTGCAGCACCAGCTTGTTCCACTGGTTTACCCGGCTCACCAATGGCTTCTCGAAGAAGCTAGAAAACCTCGGGCACGCGGTCGCGCTGCACTTTATGTACTACAATTTTGGGTGCATCCACCAGTCGCACCGCATCACCCCAGCTATGGCTGCCGGCATCTCGGATCACGTTTGGACGCTCGAAGAAATCGCGGCGCTCGACGAATAATTGCAAGATATTGATTTTGCGTATCTTTTAAATGTCGAGCCGAATCCCCATCTATAGATCTACGTAGAAACCTAATTTGCAATCGATTTTTTAGCCAAGCAATTGAAGCGGAAATTGCAATCAATTTCGGGTTGGAATAGATTTGTGAGCAGGATCACGGTTTGGGCGATTTGAACGTGATGAAAGCCGCATAGAAATCGTCCCTTATGCGCAAGCATGAACCCGCAATGATGTCTCAAAAAATGAATTCGCCACGGTCTTTGCTAATTCGCTGTGTCGCCAATAAAAGTGGCGACCACTGGCAAGCATTTAGTTTGGAATTCGGACTTGCGGTTCAAGCAGATTCATTTCCGGAGGCACGTCAAAAACTGGATTCGATGATCCAGTCCTATCTCTACGACGCGCTTGTCGGAGAAGATCGGCAGCACGCAGGCGAACTTTTGCGCCGTCGGGCTCAATGGTGGGTATTCGCGCGCTTTTACTATTCAAGGGCATTCGCAGCTTTACGGCACCGGCATTCCACTCGGGTCAAGCCATTTTGGGAGCCGTTGAGCTTCACGCCGCAGTCCCTACGCTCCGCTGCTTAAGCCTTTATGAGTGGCCAGCATCCGCCGATTTCGTGCGCGGATTTCAAGGCCATTCTCAAACAGCTCGGCTTCGCTCCGCGCCCCAAGAAAAGCGGCACATCCCATGAGGATTGGGTCGGGAACACGGGTGGGCGCTTCCGCAAGGTTACAGTGGACTGCCCCAAGGCACCATTCGGCCAAGGCTTGATCAGTTCTATGGCCCATCAAGCCGGGGTCACTAAGAAGCGGATCTACGAGATCTATTTCGGCATCGAGCAGGCGCCAATCGCCGCGGCAGATGCCGACCCCGAGTAACCGGGACCTCAAACTGACCGACTACCCGCTGCGGCGCCGGATTGACAGCGGCGGGGCCGGCCGGTGAACTGCGCTCTGGCCTCACGCAAGAGTCCTAGCATGGCGCTTCTGATCTCGGGACCTGAGATTGCCGCGTACGGATTTCCGGGGAGTCATCCGTTCGGGGTGGATCGACACGATGCGTTCCTGCGCGAGCTCGAGCGCTCGGACTGCTGGCCGAGCCTCACCCACGCCGCGCCGCGTGCCGCGACGCGCGCGGAACTGGAGTATTTCCACACGGCGGACTATCTCGACCGGGTGGCCGACGCCTCCCGCAGCGGGCAGGGGTTCCTCGATGAGGGCGACACCCCGGCGTTCGCGGGGGTGTACTCAGCGGCCGCCCATGTGGTCGGCGCCGTTCTCGAGGCGCTTGCGCGCATCATGGCGGGCCCGACCAGGCAGGCCTTCGTGCCCATTGCCGGCTTGCATCATGCGGGGCGGGATCACGCCGCCGGCTTTTGCGTCTTCAACGATTGCGGGATTGCGATCGAGGCGGCGCGAGGTGTCCATGGTCTGTCTCGCGTCGCCTACGTCGACATCGATGCGCATCACGGCGATGGCGTGTTCTATGCGTTCGAGGAGGATCCGACCGTCGCCTTTGCCGATCTGCACGAGGACGGCCGGTTCCTGTATCCGGGGACCGGGGATCGCAGCGAAACGGGACGGGGTCGCGCTGCGGGCACCAAGCTCAACATCCCCATGCCGCCCGGCGCCACGGACGTGCAGTTCCGGGCCGCCTTCGAGGAAGTCGAGCGCTATCTTGATGCGTGTCGCCCGGAATTGATCGTGCTGCAATGCGGGGCGGACTCGCTCGGCGGAGATCCGATCACGCACCTGGCGTACACGGAAGAGGCGCATGCACATGCGACGCAGCGGCTGCGCGCCCTCGCAGAGCGTCACTGCGGTGGGCGGCTGCTCGCAACCGGCGGCGGAGGCTATAACCGCCGTAATTTGGCGCGTGCCTGGACACGGGTCGTGGAGGCGTTGGCCTGACCGCAGCGGAGGTACAGCGGTCGCGAGTGTTGTAAACGCGGCGCCGCGTCGGCGCGCGGCTCACGGGGAGGCACTGAGCAGGTGCGCGTCGCCGTGCGCAAGAGCCTCGCTGAGCGCGCATTCGCGCGTGCGAATCGTGTCGAGAAACGTCGGTTCGTGGCCGAGTCGGCCGAAGGCCCCGAACCCTCGCTCGAGGAATTCCTGCAGAGTGCCGAAGCCGGCGAGGTAGGCCGGTGCACGGGCGGCGCGCAGGGCCAAACCGACCAGGGGCTGTCGGACGGTCCGGGCGAGCCGCTCACCGATGCGCACAATGAGCTCGATCTGGCGACGTCGATCCTCGAAACGCCCGATGCGGCGGTAGGCTGCGGCGTAGGTCGCAGGTGAGATCGCACCGCCTTCGAGCACCTGCGCCATCTCGTGATCCAACTCAGCGGACAGAACGTTCAGCGCCAGCGCATCGAGCAGAACGCCCAGTGCGCTGGGCGGCAGCGTGCGCTCGAGGATGGCACCGGCTCGGGCGAGATCCTGGTCGCGGCGGCGGAAATCGTGCGGGCCGTAGAGGTCGGTCAGGAAGAACTCCAGCGCCGGCGCCTGGGTCGGGTCTGCGGTGAGGTCAGCGTAGGTGCGTGCCAGGCGCTCGGACTGCCAGGCGCGCAACTGATGCAGTCGCGAGGCCAGAGCCGCATCCCGGGCCTCGAGGTCCTGCAACTCGTGCATGCGTTCGATGAGGCGGCCGAGCGGTCCGGCGGATGGCGCGGCGACGCTCACCTCAATCAGTCTTGCGCAGCTCTGCGATCACCGCCTCGAGGGCGTGATCGCAAAACAGCAGGCTCAGATGCCCCAGGCCGTGCAAACGGATCGCGGTGGCCGGCGCAAACGTCCCGCTCGCGGCCGGAACGATCAAGTTGTCGTCCGCACTGTAGAGGCAGGAGAGGGGAACGCCGAGGCCGTCGGCCTGCGTGAAATTCAGCGTCTCGAGCCAGGCTGAGCCGGGGCGCATCTGGCGCACCGGGGTGAGCGACAGGTCATCGGCGAGCAGCGTTCCCTGGTGCGGGGTGCCGAGCGTCACGATCTGGCGGAGCAGGCCCGGACGGACCGTGCGCAGCGCCGCGCGGGCGATGAGCCCGCCCATGCTGTGGGCGACGAGCGTGACGCGCTCGCCGGTTTCGGCGGAGAGCGCCTCGAGCGCGCGGGCGAGCGTGCGGGCGTGAACGTCCAGATCCGCCAAGAGCGGCTCGAGAGTGACCGCGAGCACCGGTGCGAAACCCGCAGCGGCCAACTTGCGCTCGAGCGCGCCCCAGATGCGGCCGTTGCAGAAGATACCGTGCACGAGGATGACGGGACGTGCGCTCGCATCGGGCGCGGGGACGCGGTGCGCCGGTGCGGCGCGTCCCCGACACATGGCGAGCGCGGCGCGCAGCAGCGCGGCACTCTCGCGGATCACGGTGCCTGCGCCCGGCCGCGAGACGAGCGCGTGCGACGTCCATCGACGGCGTCCGTAGGTGATCACCACGGGCAGCCCTTGCAGGAGCAGAAAGACGAACACGCCCGCGCCGAGTGCACCGAGCGCGCGCAGCGCCGAAGGCGCAGCCCAGCGCCCCGCGAGTGCCGTGGCGGCGGCGGCTGAACCGAGCAGTTCGCACAGCAGCACGGCTCGCCAGAGGAGTGTGGCCATGGACGTTCAGCGCCGGTGGCGCCGATGCGCCAGGACCCGCTCGAGGCGGCTGAGCGCTTCGGTCAGATGCCGCATCGTCGCGCGTGCCCGCGCGGTGCGCTCGAGAAAGGCGCTCGAGAAGGTGCGCTGGCGATCCTGCAGACACCGACGATCCAGATCGAGCCCGTGACGATGCAGCAGGGCGGTGAACGCATTGGCCTGGGTGCGCAGGTCGCGCCGCGTGCGCTGGTAGGCATGCTCTGCCAGAGCATGCCGGCCGCTGTAGCGAAACACGTTGGTGAAGAACATCGTTTCATCGGTGGCGTCGGGCTCGAACAGGACGGTGTCGGCCTGGGGGAAGCGCTTGCGAAAGCTCGCCATGCCGACCTGCATGCGCGAGTGAATGAGCGTACGGAAGGTCTGCCCGAGCAGCATGTCGAGCCCTTCATCCGCCAGCCGGCGGCGCGGTTTGCCGCGCGAAGCATCGAAGGGCACGAGGGGATTGACGCAGATCACGAAGTCGCAGCCGGCCTCGAGCGCCAGAGAGGCATACATGGTGCGCACCAGTGCACCATCGACATAGTGCCGCCCGCCGATCTCGACCGGCGCGTACAGGCCCGGCAGTGCGGCACTGGCGATGACGGCACGGGATATCGCAACGCGTGCGTGGCGCGCATCGCCAAATACCACCGAGCGACCGGTGTCCAGATCCGTGGCGATGACCCGCAGCGGCGCGCGCAGCCGGCGAAAGTCATCCGTGTGGTGCGCGGTGGCAAACAGCGTGCGGAGGTATTCCTCGAGCGGTCCGTTGTCGAGGACCGCCAGCGGGATGAGCGTGCTCAGCACCCCGAGCGCTGCGGGCCAGACGCCGCGCACCGGCTCGTCCGCCCATTGTTTCGCGCCATTCAACAGCGCGCCGGGCAGGCGCGAGACTCTGCGCAGGTAGGTGCCGATCGCCGGCTGCAGCAACACTCGAGGCGAGAACGGCACCAGCGCCGACTCCCCTTCGATCAGCACCGCACCCATCCGGGTGGTGTCGAATCCGTTGGCGAGACTCGCCGCGAGCAATGACCCGGAGCTGACCCCGACATACATGTCGAAGTCCGTCAGGTTGCGACCGATGATCGCTTCCTGAATGGCGTGCAGCGCGCCGAGTTCGTAGAACGCCCCGAGCGGACCGCCGCCCGCGAGCGCGATCGCAAACTGACCTCGGCTCGAACGCGGGCGCAGCGCGGGCTCGAGCGTGAGCATCGCTCAGGGCGCGTGCATCGAGGGCGGTGGGCTCTTCGCCCCGGAGCGTCGGCTGCTCGTGCGGCGCCGCGCCGCTGTCCGGCGGGGCGGCGTGAGCTTGCCCAGGTGGTCATTGAGCGTGTCGACGCGCTTGCTGAGCGCCTCGATCTCCTGACTGCTCGGCACCCCGAGCTGCGTCAGCGCCCGGCGTACGCGGGCGCGGAACATCTTCTCCAGGTTGTCCATCGCATCGACGGCCTGGCCGCGCGCGGCGGACACGCCCGCGCTGACATTCTCCTGAACGTTCTCGACGAGTCCGCGCACGGCTTCGGTGGCCGTTCCGCGCATGCGCACACTGAGCTCCGAGCCCTCGCTGATCAGTTCATCGAGCAGCTTCGGGGCGCCGCTCTGTGCGCGCGCGACCGCGCCGAGACCGGCCAGCCAGATCTGATGCACGGCCTCGGGCAGACGAGACTGAGCGACGCTCGCCTTGGCACGAGCGGGTTTGCGAGACTTTCTCTTCGCGGCCATGACGTTTCCCTCGGTTGACGGCTTGCGCCGGTTCGGGCGTGCGTATTTGCCCTACTGGGTGGCGGAATCTGCACGAGTACTCTAATCACGAGGTTGTCATCGCTGGATGCGTACTTGCCGAAGGCGCCGATCATGAATCGCAAGAAATCCACATCGAGTCCGGCGGCGCAGCGCGCTGCGCCGCACGGGGCGGACGAGTTGAAGGCACGCTGGGAGCGCTTGCATCGCACCGACCGTGAGCCCTGGCCCGATGCAGCACTGATTGCGCGCGAGGCGGCCGCGGCCCCGCCGTTCGCCGAGTGGCTGCGTCACTATGGCAGCGGGCGCAAGCTCGCCGCCGCGCTGCAGGCGGCGTGGGGCAGATTTCACGCCGGGGAATTTCGCGCCGCGATCGAGCAGGGTGCGTCGCTTGGGGCACTCGGGGCGTGCGTGGCGAATCGGGCCGCCGCCGTTGAGTCTCTGTATACCCAGGCCGGCAATGCCGAGGTCATGGAGTTGCTGCTGGCCGCCGTGGCACGCGGCGAAGCGGCGCTCGAGGTGCTGGCCGCGCACGCCAACGCTCACTACACGTTGGCGCTGGTGCTCGGCCGGTACAGTCAGCGCATCTCGATTCTCAAGGCGATCACGGACGGTCTCGCCGCACGGGTGCGCGCCGAACTGGAGCGCACGCTTGAACTCGAGCCGCAGCATGCCGAGGCGCACGTGGCGCTCGGGCTCTACAACGCCGAGATCGTGAACAAGCTCGGTGGCGTCGTGGCCTCGCTGACGTATGGCGCGTCGAGCAAGGACTCGATCGAGCATTTCAAGCAGGCGTTGAAGTTGGCGCCGCATTCGCCGATCGTGCACATGGAATATGCCTACGGGCTGCTGCTGCTGGACGCCCGGCGCTACCGGGAGGAAGCGCAGGCGCTCTACGAGGTCGCCGCGACCACCGAGCCGCTCGATGCGATGGAGGCGCTCGATGTCGAGCGCGCCAAGCGGGGGCTGGCGCAGTAGGACGCGCCGCTCAGCGCAGTGCGGCGCCGCCGAGCAGCACCAGGAGCACGAGCTGCTCGAATCCCTTTTGAATCCGGGCGATCAGATCGGTGGGGTCGGCGATGAGCGCGCGGTCGGCGATCACGCCGAACTGCACGCGACCGTGGTAACTGAGGATGCTGATGCCGGTACCGATGCTGCCGGACTGGGGGACCCAGAAGAGTAGCTGACGGACCGGAACACCGGCGATGTGCAAGGCGGCCTCCGGGCCGCGCAGATTCGAGGCGACGAGACTCGCCTTGGTGCTGAGCGCCGTCATGGCGAGGTCCTCGAGCGGACGGGGGAGGCTGCCGACGGTGGCGAGCAGCCCGTAGGTGAGCACGGCCTGTTCGGATCCCTTCAGCGCCCGCATGGCCGCGCGCACCTGGTAGAGCCGCTCGAGGGGGTGGCGCACGCCGATCGGCAGATCGACGAAGATCAGGCCGAAGCGATTGCCGAGGGGGGCCGCGCTCTCGTGTCGCGAGCGCAGATCGACGGGAACCGTGGCCCGCAGCGTGACGCCGTCGATGACATCGCCCTGTGCGGCCAGGTGCTGTCCGAGCGCACCGGCCAGTGTCGAGATCAACACATCGTTCACCGTGCAGCCGAGCACGATGCCGATCGTTTGGACCTCTTCGAGCGAGAGCGGCGCGCCCCAGGCGACGCGCCGAATCCCTGACAGTGGTCGCTTCAGGCGGGAGGGCGGATCGTCCGGGAGGAGCGCGAGACGGCCGAGTTCCTCGAAGAGTCCTGCCGCCTCACGAGCCGCGGTGGCCGCGGCCTGCGGATGCAGCGCCCAGTGCAGCGCCGCCTCGGCCAGCCGGCGCGGGTCCTGCAGGGCCTCGGGCAGGGCGCTCGCCCAAGCGATGGCCGGCCGGGCAGGGGCCGCGGTGGGCTCGGGGCGGTGTGGAGGCACCGGGGGTGGCGCCTCTTCGGCCAGGTTGAGCAGGATCCGCACCAGTGCGATGCCGTCGGCATAGCAGTGATGAATGCGCGCCACGATTGCGCTGCCGTGCCCGAACCGTTCGACCACGTGGAAGCTCCACAACGGCCGGTTCTGGGGCAGCGGCTCGCTCGCCAGTTCGCCCACAAGCCGCTCCAGTGCCTGCTGATGACCTGGCGCCGGCAGCGCGGCGGCGAGGACGTGATCGTCGATGTCGAACCCCTCGAATGGCTCCCACAGGGCCTGGGCGATGCCCTCGCGCGGTACGCAGCGAAATCGCCGGTGCGCCAGCAGCCGCGCGGCCAGACGGTCGCGGACCCGCGTGCGCCTCAGCGGTGCGCCGAGCACGATCAGCGCGACGATGACCATGGGGTTGGTGGCGCGCTCCATGTTGAGGAACGCCCGGTCCACGCTCGAGAGGCGCTCGGGCGACACCGCGGTCGGCTTCGTGCTCGGCTGAGACTCCCATCGCATGCGCGCAGTGTCGCGCACGCGCATGCGATGCGAAGCTTCGGTTTGTCACGATGCGGCGTCGGCGGGGGGGCAGTAGCGTGCGCACTCAGGAGCCTTCGCCGGAATCGGATCCATGACGTATTTCGTCACCGGGGGCACGGGCTTCATCGGCCGTCACCTCGTCGAGCAGCTCAGCGCGCGCGGTGAGCCGGTGCATCTGCTCGTGCGGGCCGGGTCACGCTCGAAGTTCGAGCGCGTGGTGCGTCAGTGCGGCGCTCACGCTCATCGAGTCGTGGCGGTCGAAGGCGATCTCGGTGCCCCGGGGCTCGGTATCGCAGCGTCACAGCGCGCCGCGCTCGTGGGGCGAGTCTCGCACGTCTTTCACCTCGGGGCACTGTATGACCTGCGTGCCGGTGAGGCGCAATTGGCGCGCAGCAACGTGGCCGGCACGGAGCACGCGCTCGCGTTCGCCCGGGACATCGACGCCGGCGGCTTCCACTTCGTGAGTTCGATTGCCGCGGCCGGTCGCTATCGCGGCACGTTCACCGAGGAGATGTTCGCGCAGGCCGGGCCGCTCGATCATCCGTACTTTCGGAGCAAACATGACGCGGAAGCACGGGTGCGCACGACCTGCCGGATTCCCTGGCAGATCTACCGGCCGGGCATGGTCGTCGGTCACTCGGTGAGCGGTGAGATGGACAAGGTCGACGGGCCGTACTATCTGTTCAAGCTCATCCAGAGGCTGCGCGAGACGCTGCCGCGCTGGGTCCCGCTCATTGGCATCGTCGGCGGACACGTCAATCTGGTGCCGGTCGATTTCGTGGCCGCGGCGCTCGATCGGTTGGCGCACGTGCCGGGCGTGCAGGGCCGTTGCTTCCATCTCACCGACCCGCACGATTACCGGGTGGGCGAGGTCTTGAACCTCTTCGCCGCGGCCGCCCATGCGCCCCAGATGCGCGTGCAGCTTGATCGGCGCCTGATCGATGCACTGGCCCTCGGTGCGCATCTGCCCGGTGAGGCGCTTCAGCCGCTTCGGCGGATCCTCGATGAGCTGCTGAGCGAGGTCGGGGTGCCCAGTGCGCTCCTGAGGCTGATCGATCATCCGACCACCTTCGACTGCCGCCACGCCGAGCAGCAGCTCGCGCCGGCCGGCATTCACGTGCCACCGCTCGCCGAGTACGCCTGGCGGCTGTGGGATTTTTGGGAACGCCAGCTCGATCCGGACCGCTCGCCTGAGGTGCGGTTGCGCCGGGCCGTGCAGGGCAAGACGGTGCTCATCACCGGGGGCTCCTCCGGAATCGGCCTGGCGAGTGCGCGCAAGCTCGGCGCCGCCGGGGCACGCGTGATTCTGGTGGCGCGCGATGCCCAGCGGCTGGAGCAGGCGCGCGCCGAGGTCGCGGCCCTGGGCGCTGAGGTGAGCGTGTTTGCCTGCAATCTGACCGAGCCGTCGGCGACCGATGCGCTCCTGCACTGGCTCGCGGCGCGGGATCCTCCCCTCGACATCCTGATCCACAATGCCGGGCACTCGATCCGCCGCGGCATCGATGCCACCTACGACCGGCTGCACGACTATGAGCGTCTGATGCAGATCAACTATGTGGCGGCCGTGCGGCTGACGCTTGGGGTATTGCCCTGCATGACGGCGCGCGCCAGCGGCCACGTCATCAGCATCTCCTCGATCGGGGTGCTCACGCATGCGAGCCGCTTTGCCGCCTACAACGCCTCCAAGGCGGCCCTGGAGGCGTTCACGCGCTGTGCATCCGGTGAGTTCGCGGCCCGCGGGGTTCGCTTCACCGTGGTGAATCTGCCGTTGGTGCGCACCGCGATGGTGGCGCCGACCAAGGTGTACGACGCGTTCGAACTGCTCAGTCCGCAGCAGGCCGCCGATCTGGTCTGCGATGCGGTGGCGCGCCGGCCGGAACGGCTCTCGACGGGTCTGGGTCGGTTCGCGCAGATCGTCGATTGGCTTGCCCCGCAGCTGACCCGCGCCGTCATGGGCGAGAGCTTCCGGATGTTCCCGGACTCCCAAGCCGCCGGCGGGCCGGCGGATGGCATGACCGCCGAGGCTCGTGCATTCTCCGCGCTGCTGCGCGAGTGGCACTTCTGAGCCGCGCGCCGCGGCGTGGGCCAGCGACCCGAGCGCCGGGGCGAACGTGCCGCCGGTGACGAGCCGGTCTCTATCCCTCGGGTGCGAAACGCTCAGCTCGCTCCGCGTATCGATCCACGCCGCAATCCCACCGCCAAGATCGAGCGCATCGCAGTGGCTCTGCATCCGTCGGCGGTCGCGTCGGTGGCTGACGGGCACTGGGGCGAGCGGATCGGATCGCTCGCCGATGCAGCCGATGTGATCGTCGTGGTTCGCGAGGGGCTCTTGACTCGTGCTCCGCTAGCGCGGCAGAGGGGCGAAGGCATAAGTTCGGCACGAAACGAGTCGCCGCTGCAGGCGATCGGCCGTTCAACAGCGCAGCGTCACGCGCAGGCCCGATCTGCGGGGTGCCGGTGCGCGCCTGGAGGGGGCGAATTGAACGTCGAGTGATCTCGGGCAAATCATTGGAATTGAATCGAAAAATCAGTGTTGCGCCGATGATGGACTGGACCGATGGAGTCGAGTTCACCTGCCAGATCATCCACTGGGCCGCGACGACGCACGCGTGTCGCCCTATTGTCTCCTCGCAAATTCCCCAAAGGGCGGTTTGCGTCAATGCGCCGGCGCAGCCGAGGTTCCGTTGCGCCTTGGATTCAACGCAGGTCTGAGTGGCGGAGGTCGGCCAGAAGCCGACGTAGGTTCTGGACCACTCACTCGCCGTATTCCGGACGTTGGAATGTCGGCTTCTCGCCGCCCAAAGGGGTCGGTGTTTGATGCGGGATCGTCAGGTCGCAGCGGGCTGGATTGTCAGCCTCATGCCAAGAGCCCGTAGTACCTTCGTCAAGGTCGATAGCTCCGGGTTCCCCTCGGCAGAGAGCGATCGGTACAGTGCCTCACGGGTGAGGCCGGTCTCGCGCGCGAGCTCCGACATTCCACGCGCGCGCGCAACGTCGCCGAGCGCGGCGGCGAGTACCCGGGGGTCTTCTTCAGTGGCTGCGGCTTCCAGGTACGCGGCAATATCCGCATCACCGCGCAGATATTCGGACGCATCGAACCGGCGCACGCCGAGTCTCTGCGCGACCTTGGCGTTAATCTTCGTGCTCATTTCGATTTCCTCGCTTTCTTCGCTCGAGCAGCGGACTTGAGCTCGCTTGCCATCCGGATCGCACGATCAATGTCTTTCGCCTGCGAGGATTTATGGCCGCCACCGAGCATGAGATAAACCTTATCGCCGACGCGCATGTAGTAGGCTCGATAGCCCGGTCCTACATCGATTCGCAGCTTCCACACACCTGTGCCGACGGGCTTCACGTCGCCGGGGTTGCCGAGTCCGAGGCGCGCGAGCCGCGTGAGAACTGCCGCGCGACCGACGGGATCGAGCAGCGCCGCGAGCCAACGCGAAAACTCTGCCGCTTAGCGCACCTCGAACATGCGCTAGTGTAATATATAAATTACGGTCTGGCAGTGCCGTTGCTGGACAGTAGTGCCCGCCGGCGGGTGGCCAGCAGCGCCTTGCCTCGGATAGTGATCAGCGGTGTGAAGGTGGAAAACTGAAGGCGGTCTCACCATCATAGGTACCGCCGCCATGAACCAGTCGATTCGAACCGCGTCCAAGCGTGAGCCTTGGAACAAGGGCAAGCTCGTTGGTCAAAAGGCCCCGCTGCGCCTCAAGGATATCTGGGCCATCCGCGTTCGCCTTCGACTCGGCGAGCGCATCCGAGAGCTCGCCATGTTCAACCTCGCCGTCGACAGTAAGCTGAGGTCCTGTGATCTCGTAACGCTACGTGTCCAGGACATCATGCACGGGAATCGCATGGCCGCTCGGGCCATCATCATGCAGCAGAAGACCCAGCGACTCGTACAGTTCGAGATCACCGAACAGACCCGAGAGGCCGTGGCGAGCTGGGTCCAGCACGCACGGGTGACAGCCGACGACTTCCTGTTCCCGAACAGGGTACGCTCGTCACCGCACGTCTCGACACGGCAATGCGCGCGAATCGTGCGCAGATGGATCGGTGAGATCGGGTTCGACGCATCAGCTTACGGGACCCACACGTTGCGCTGCACCAACGCTTCCCTGATCTACCGTCGCACCAAGAACCTTCGCGCTGTCCAGCGGCTACTTGGACATGCCAAGCTCGAGAGCACCGTCCGGTACCTCGGGATCGAAGTTGACGACGCGCTGCAGATGGCCGAGCAGACCGAGGTCTAACGAGGCCCGCGGTCGGCCAGAGGCGGCTCGGGTCGTTGGCCGGCCAAGTGAGGACATCGGTGGGCCGCAGCCAGGGCTCTCGATAGCGGCCGCTCGAGGTATCCGAGGGTCGTCATCAACCGCCCAAGCGATCCTTCAAACATTGCTCTTCGAGCTGAATCAAGGTCGTGGCGAGCGATCGCTCCTTCGTCGGCAGTCGTATCTCGAACTCGTGGACATTCGGCCAACTAGGAGATGCCGCGGGCGGCTTAACACTGAAGGCGACTATGCCCCGGACTGCCTGATCCGACACCATGAATATCGGGTATACGCCGCTGGTGCCGAACCCTCCGAGCGGCGATGGAGGCTTCTACCGAAACAATTCGGGGTGCTCGATGAGGCGCAGCGACGGGGGTGCCCATACTGCGGGAAGGGCAGCCCACGAAGGGCACTTTCGAAAGCGTCGGGCTCGCCGCGTAAGCCCATTCGCGAGGCTACCTAACGCCGCGAGAAGCAGGTGCCACAAACGCAAGTTGCAATTCACAGCTATTGTCCGACGAACAATATCAGTGCTCGATTCTCGTCATGCGTCAGTCGCATCCGGCAAACGCCTGATGCCACTCGATGATACTCCTAATAGCCGCAATTCCGACCATGATGACTTGCGCCGGCCAAAATGGGCGTTACCGGCCATGAGCCGCCGTTGGCCGCCCTCGTTCACGTGGCTGTATAGCGGCCGTTCGCGGAAAGCAGTGCAGAGCGCACAAATATGCAGCAATTGACGTCTGCTGCTTTACGTATATACTTGTCTATACGTTCACGGTGGCAGCGACCCAATGACTAAGTCGGCGACACTGACGGTGCAGCAATGGGGGAATAGTCTGGCGGTGCGCATCCCCGCATCGCTAGCGCGCTCCGCGCACTTCGTTGTGGGGCAACCAGTAGAGGTCTCCGTGGCAGATGACGGGGTG
>JAJZFQ010000160.1 GCA_021805275.1 Pseudomonadota bacterium | reverse complement strand
ATCGAGATCCACGAGCAGATCGACCGCGAGTACCCGGGCCTGATCGACCTGACGGAGCTGTTCGACTACCCGACCATCGCCGAACTCGCACGCCACCTCGAGAGCAAGCTCGCCGGCTGAGCGGCGCGTAACGGCAGCCTGACGGGCTGCCTTCTCGGGACGCCGATGGCCCCGCATCGGTGAGGGTACGCAGCCGCCCCGTTGAGTCGAATGATCGGGCGCGGATGCGTGGCGCGGAGTGACCGGGCGCTGCGCCCGAGCCGCTGATGCGCCCGGGCCTGCCTGCGCCAGCGACTGTCGACTGAGCGGGCAGCCCCGCTACCGCTGCGCCAGACGCGCCGCATGCTGCGTCATGGCGGCAGCAAGATACTCGGTCAGCCCGCGCTCGAGAGCCTCATAGCGTGCAACGAAGTCCGGGTGGGTTCGATACAGCTGCGCCAGAGCGGTGTACTGGCGCGGCGAGCACGCACGGCCCCAGCGGGCGGCAACCCAGGCGCGATGGCGCGCCATGCAGCCCTCGAGCTCCGCAGCCCCCGGCGCCACGCCGCGGCGCAGGGCCTGGGCGAGCGCGGTCTCGAGCTCACGCAGCTCATCGCTGAGGGATACGCGCTCGGCGTCGGCGCGGCGGGCATCGAGGCGCCGTGCCGCATCGACGGCCGCTCGCATCGGCTCCCCGTACCGTTCGATCAGCCAGTGCTCGTAGCCGTCTTGGGTCTGCGGGCTGAATCCCCGATACAGCCGCGCTCCGCCGCACGGCCGACCCGACTCGAGCCCCGCAATGGTGCGCTCAAGAGTCTCGATCAGCCCCCGGTAGCGATCGCATTGTGCCTGCAGGCGCTCACGATGCTCGCGCAGGACGGCGATCGCATCGTCGCCCTCGAGATCGAGGAGCCGCGCGATGGCATTCAACGGTATGCCCAGTTCGCGATGGAGGAGAATGCGCTGCAGACGCAACAGCTGCTCCTGACCGTAATAGCGGTAACCGTTCGGCCCGACCGTGGCGGGTTTGAGCAGGTCGATCGCGTCGTAGTGATGCAGCGTGCGCACGGTGACCCCGGAGATGGCCGCGAGCTGCCGAACGGTGAGGGTTTTCATCATGTGCCGCGCCAGTCGATGGCGCTCTCCAATTGCCCGGCGCGGTCCACGCGCGGACCGATGCGCGGCTCACTGAACACTAGCCGGCGACCCTCCGGGTCGGTGATGCGTACCTGGCGGGTGTTCCACGGGGTGTCATGTGGTGCCTGAACGCTCGAGCGGCCGAGCGGCGCCACCGAGACGGCGCGCGCGACCAACCGTTCGGCGGCATCGCCGCACTGCAGGCACAGCGCCTCGAGCGCGGTCGCCTCAGCTGCGTTTACCGCGGGCGCCGGCACGATGAGTATGTCCTGGTACTTGTGGCGGCGCAAATGCACCAGAGCCGCACGGCCATCCGGCCGCTCGGCGCGCATGAGGAGCGCGAAACCGAGAGCGGCCTGATACCAGGCGGCGAGGGCCTCGACGTGCGGACTCTGTAGCAGGGCAAACATCGGCATGGGATAGATCTCAAACCCGTTGTGTTGTGTGAGCACGGGCGGCTCGGATGCATCAAGCGACATCGGCGGGCTCCTGCGGTGCGGCACTACGGTGCACCCTGACGCGGAGTGAGGGTCAAGCCCGCTGCGTGTCACGTCCCCCGGCGCATGCCCTGCGGGGGACCGGCGGCGCGGCAGATCAGCGCTGCGAGCCGCGCCGTCCGTGGATCCACCGCTCCAGGGCGAAGTCGAGGGAGGCCTGGCCGGGCCCGAGGACGATGATCGAGAGGGCGAGGGCGGCCCAGGGCAGATGGAAGTTGGCCCACCCCGAAGGATCGGTGAGCTGAATCACCGCGCTCATCAGCAAAATCCCAAGGGCGCTGAAGCGGGTGGCGAGCCCCACGATGAGCAGCACCGGGAGTGCGACTTCCGCCACGGCATCAAGATGCGCGAGCACATCGGGGAACGGGAAGGGATACTGGTGGCCAAACAGGTGTAGCCGGAACAATGACTCGAAGAGAAAGTCGGCCACCGGGGAGACATGGAACCAGCCGCTCCATTTTGTCAGACCGGACTTCAGGAAGGGCACGGCGAGGGCGAGACGCGCCGCCGGGGCGCCGATCACCCCGGCGGCCGTGGTGAGCCTGCCCAGCGCCGTGTGCACGAGTCGATCGATCCGCTGCAGCGGGGAGGCATAGACTCGGGGCACAGTGGACATGGGTTAATGACCTCGTGTTCGGCGTCGCTTAAGACGTCCGGCAATGATGAGACCGCTGCCCAGAAGCGCGGTCAGGTGATCCGTCAGGTTGAATTCAGCCGCCGCGGCGCTGGCGAGCGCGGCCGCCTCGGTGAGTGTCTCCCCTGCACCGAGCGCGCTGAGAAACATCGCTCCGCCGGGCGGTAGCGCGTGTACTTCGACCTCGGCGTCGGGCCGGGCCACCAGCGTGTCTTGCGCAACGGCCTCGGGATCAAGCGGCCTCGGCTCGGCCGCGCCGATGTTCAGTCGCCAGATCGTCAGCGCCGGGAAGGCTGACTGGACGATGCGCACGGAGGGATGCAGCGTCAGACACAGATCCCCGGCGCGATGCTCGGGCACGGCGGTGAGGGCGGCCGGATCGAGCGCCGCGGCCTCCGCGGCGTGATAAGCCTCGAGCCAGGAACGCTCAATGCGCGCCACGTCCGCCAGGTATGGCAGCGCCGCCAGCGGCTTAAGCTGCGCGAGAAACCCGGCGAAGCCCGCGCCATACTCGAGCATGACCGGCGAGCGGGGCGGGGTTTCGGCGGCGAACTGGCGCGCCGCCTCCCGGAAGCACGCCTCGCCGAGCAGCCGCTCGATTGCCGGATAGCTGACCTGCAGGCACTCGATCAGGCTCGAGACGACGTTGTTGCGATAGACCGCGAAGCGGGACGCATCGGGCCGCCCGTCCGGGGCGATACAACCGGGGGGCATCGGCTGCTCGGCGCCGCACAGCGCCGCGGCGAATTGCCTCTGGCGCTCAGCCCACGGCCGCATGGCACGGCACCTCCGTGAAGGGTTGCGCTGCGAGCACGGCCTCGGCGCGTTGCGCCTCGGCCTCGAGCGTACGCCACTCGGGCACGTGCTGATCCCACTCGATCAGCGTCGGCACCGCGCCGAGCGCGGCAATGACGTGCGCGTAAAGGTCCCAGACCCGGGCGCTCACCGGCCGGTCGTGCGCATCGATCAGCAGCGGCGCGCCGCGTCCGTCACGATCCGAGGCGTGTCCGGCGAGGTGGATCTGGCGCACCTGCGCGAGGGGAAATCGTTCCAGGTAGCGCCGCAGGTCCCAGCCCTGGTTCGCGCACGCCACATACACGTTGTTGACATCGAGCAGCACGCCGCAGCCGCTGCGGCGCGCGACCTCGGCGATGAAATCCGTCTCCTCGTAGGTGCTCTCCTCGAAGGCGAGGTAGGTGGAGGGATTCTCGAGCAGGATCTGCCGGCCGAGAGCCTCGTGCACCTGCGCGATGTGCTCGCACACGCGCTGCAGGGTGCGCTTGGTGTAGGGCAGCGGCAGCAGGTCATTGAAGAAGACCCCGCCGTGCGAGGACCAGGCGAGATGCTCCGAGACCAGCCCCGGCTCGTAGCGCTCGTTGAGCGCGGCGAGCCGCCGCAGGTGCTGCCGATCGAGCGGCGCATCCGCTCCGATCGACAGTCCCACCCCGTGCAAAGACAGCCGGTAGTGCGAGCGGATCTGCGTCAGGTAGCGGTGCGGCGGTCCGCCGGCCCCCATGTAGTTTTCCGCATGCACCTCGAAGAACCCGATGTCGGGGCGCGTCTCAAGGATGGTGCGGTAGTGGGGCGCCTTCAGCCCCACACCGGCCCGGGCGGGAACCGCCCGGGCCGCTGGGCCGGCCGCAGGAGCCGGGGACGGGGACAGGCGTGGGGACACCGCTGCGTGCTCCGGTCGGTCCGCGCGGCGCTCAGGTGCCGGTCTCGGTGATCGGCTTGAGACTGCCGTGACCGTGCGGAATGGTTACGTAGGGGGTGTGGATGGCGGTGCACGTCCCGGTGGGCACGAGCTTGAAGGCGTTGCCCTGGTAGTTGCGGCTCGCCGTGCCGGCGCAGGTGGTGCCGGGACCGGCGTAGCAGTCGTTGTGGCCGGCGAGCGCGACGCCCCAGCATTGCTGGAACTTGCCGCTGTGCAGCGCGGCCATCGTGCGCACCCGCGGGTTCGCCTTGTTCATCGTGCCCGAGTTCATCGGCATGCCGGCCTGGGCTGCGGAACCGCCGAGGGCGGTCACCGCGCTGGCCAGCGCGCCGGCCACGAGCAAAGATGCGGAACGTTTCGACATGGCATTCTCTCCGAGTAGGTTCGTGATGGGGGACCGCCGCGGCGGTGTCGTGCGCGGCATTTACTCGTCCCGCACCTACATTCGTGCGCCCGGACAAAAAGGTTACGACGATGCGACATCGGACCGGCGAGCGGCTCCGGGACGCTACCGTGGCACTCGCGGCGGGGACTTGCCGGTCCGGGTGCTTTTGGCGCTCAATGCGCAGCCGGCATCCGATCGAGCGGGAGGTCTCGCAAGTCAGTGGAATCGCTTTACTACGTGCTCTCCTGGGCGTGTCACCGCAAGTGCCGCCACTGTTACGAGCCGCGCTTCCGCCCGTACGTGCGCGGGGCGCTGGATGCCGTCGTCGCCGAAGCGCAGCGCAATGCGCCGCGCATCATCGATCACCTGCCCGCGCGCATGACCTACCTCGAGCGGCAGCCATCCGCCAACGGACCGCTCCCCGAGCGGCGTGGTCGGATCATCCTCGGCGGGGGCGAGGTGCTGCTCGATCCGGTGCGCACCCGGGTGCTGTATCCGACGCTCGAGCGGCTTCGGGCGCGCTATGTGAACGCGGGCGGAGTCAACCTGATCGTGCAGACGACCGGTGATCTGCTGAGCGCCCAGATCGTCGCGGAGCTGCTGGCGCGCGGGGTGTGGACGATCTCGGTCTCGGGCGTCGACGCGTTCCACAGGGGCATGCACACCCTCGAGCGTCAGCGCACATTCGTAGAGCGGCTGACTCGACTGTTCGAGGCGCACGGCATGCGGGCTGCCGGGGCGCCCGTGCCCGATGCGCTGCCCCCGCGCGACGATGACGGACCGTACTACAGCTTCTTCGGCGCGACGCCCGATGCCTGGATTGGTCGACTCTGGCCGCGCGGTCGGGCCTGGCAGAACGGCCTCTCGACGGCGACGCTCACGGATAACTTCTGCAACCGCTGGTCCGGGGGGCTGAACTTCCTCGAGCACCGCCTCAGCGGCTCGGAGGTTTCGGTGGATCCGGCCGGTAACGTGTTTCCGTGCTGCATCAAGACGCGCGTGCCGATCGGCAATCTGCTCGAGGAGGATCTGATCGGTATTCTGGAGTCCCTCGCCGAGGAGCCGGCGTTCCAGGCCATCTCGCGCGGACAGCCCGAGCGCATGGGGCTCGCCTACGGCTGGAGCGAGGAGCGATTCATCGAGGCGTCTCGCACGGTCACTCCCCGAGGAGAGCCGTATGCCAACCTGTGCATCGGCTGCGACCGGTTCCATGAGTCGGTGCTCGGCCCGGTGATCGAGGCGGCACGCCAGCGCCGCGCCGCGCAGCGGAGCGGGCGGACATGATTCGCCGAGCGCCGCGGCGCGCCATGGTGCTTGCTGGGGCGCTTGCACTCAGTGCGACTGTGCCCGCCGCGGCGCGACCGTGGCAGGCGGTGCTCAAGGCGGCGCGCGGCCAGACAGTTTATTTCGATGCCTGGGCGGGCGATCCGAGGGTGAATGCGTACATCGCCTGGGTCGCCCGCGAGGTCGCCGTCTGCTGCGCCGTGACGCTGCGCCAGGTGCCGCTCGCGGACACCTCCACGGCGGTGACCCAGGTGATCGCCGAGAAGGCGGCCGGGGAGAACACCGACGGCACCGTCGATCTGATCTGGATCAACGGGCCGAACTTCTACGCGCTGCGGCGCCGCGGGCTGCTCTATGGCCCGTTTGCCGCAGCGCTGCCGAACGCTGCGCTGGTGAACCGACACGACCCGGCGAATCTCACCGACTTCACGGTGCCGGTCGACGGCTACGAGTCGCCGTGGCGCAAGGCGCAGCTGGTGTTCATCTACGACTCGGCGTACATCGGCCATCCGCCGCGCAGTATTCAGGCCTTGCCGGCCTGGGCGAGAGCCCACCCGGGGCGTTTCACTTTTCCACAGGTGCAGAACTTCCTCGGTGTCGCCTTTCTCGAACAGGCGCTGTACGCGCTGACTCCCGACCCGGCGGTACTGCAGCGCCCGGTGAGCGAGGCGAACTTCGAGCGTGTCACCGCGCCGCTGTGGGCCTGGTACGATCGGCTGCGTCCGTACCTGTGGCGGCACGGCCGTGAGTTTCCCGCAAGCGGACCGGCCGAGCGGCAGCTGCTCGCGGACGGGGAGATCGATCTGATGCCCTCGTTCAATCCTGCCGAGGCCGCCGCGGACGTGGCCGCGGGGCTGCTGCCGAAATCGGTGCGCACCCTCGTGCTCGACGGCGGCACGCTCGGCAACACGAGCTTCGTCGCGATTCCCTACAACTCGCCGCACAAGGCCGCAGCGATGGTCGTGGCGAATTTCCTCCTCTCGCCGCGGGCCCAGGCGCACGCCGGCAGCCTGCGCAGCCTCGGCGGGCCGACGGTGCTGGACCTGAATCGACTCACGCCGGCGCAGCGGGCGGAATTCGCACCCGCCGCTGAGGGGCCCTGGGGAGCGACGCCGGATGCACTGCAGCGCTCGCTGCCGGAGCCGCATCCGTCCTGGGCAGCGCGCCTGGTTCAGGCCTGGGAGCGGCGTTACACCCCGTGATGGCCGGCACGACGTTGCAACGAGATCTTGGGCGCGCACCGGCGCGGTGCGCAGCGCCCGTCTGGCTGCGGCTGGCGCCACGGGCGACGCTCGCGCTGTTTCTCGCGCCGATCGGCGCCGGGCTGCTCGGCACCGTGCTGCCGGCCTTCGGTTACCTGCCGGCGATCGGCGGACGTGCTGTGACGCTTGCGCCCTGGAGGGTCCTGTTCCGCCAGCCGGGGATCGGCACGGCGATCGGGCTCACGCTGGCGAGCGGTCTCGGCGCGACGGCTCTTTCGGTACTGCTCGTGTTCGGATGCTGTGCACACTGGGCGGGGCGGCGGCCGGGGCGTATCGGCCGGGCATTGCTTGCGCCGATCCTGGCGGCGCCGCATGCGGCGCTCGCGATCGGACTGGCATTTCTCCTCGCCCCGAGTGGCTGGATCGTGCGCGCACTCTCGCCGTGGCTCACCGGGTGGCACCGGCCGCCGGATATCGCGACCGTGCAGGATCCCTACGGACTGGCCCTCACCGCCGGCCTGCTGGTGAAGGAAGTGCCGTTTCTGTTGCTGATGACCGTGAGCGCGCTCGGGCAGCTGCCCGTGGCGCGAACGTTAGAGGCCGCCGCGGCGCTCGGCTACGACCGCGCGAGCGCATGGGTCAAGCTGATCCTGCCGCAGGTCTATGGTCAGGTCCGGCTGCCGATCTACGCGCTGCTCGCCTATGCATTGTCGGTGGTCGACATGTCCTTGATCCTCGGTCCGAGCAACCCGCCCACCCTGAGCGTGCTCGCCCTGCAGTGGTTCACCGCGCCGCAGGTGCGGATGTACTTCCCGGCCGCCGCCGCAGCGTTGCTGCAGCTTGCCCTCGTGCTGGGGAGTATCGGAGTGCTGCGGGCGCTGGAGCTGGGTATCGCCCGGGTCGGTCGGCGTTGCATCGCGGCTGGAAGGCGCCGCAACCGGGCAGTCCCGCTCCTCACTCTCGCCGCGCTCGGCGTGTCTGGGCTTGCGCTGCTCGGGGCGCTGTCTCTCCTCGGGCTCGCCTTTTGGTCTGGCGCGGCGGGCTGGCGCTTCCCGGCACTTTGGCCCCAACACTGGAGCGCCGCGCAGTGGATTCACCAGTTTGGCACGGTGGCGTGGCCGCTCGGCACGACGCTCGTGGTGGCGGTGGCCTCGAGCCTGACTGCACTGCTGCTCGTGCTCGGCTGCCTCGAGAACGAGCAGCTCGGCACTGCGTTGCCCGGGCGGCGCGCCCTGTGGTTGCTCTATGTGCCGCTGCTCGTGCCGCAGATCGCGTTCCTCTTCGGCATGCAGGTGCTGCTCACGGTCTGTCGTCTCGACGGGACGCTGCTCGCGGTGATCTGGTCGCATCTGCTGTTCGTGCTGCCGTACGTGTTTCTCTCGCTCGCGGATCCCTGGCGCTCGCTCGATAGGCGCTACGCGCGCACCGCGTTGTGTCTCGGCGCCTCGCAGCGCCGGGTGTTCCTGCGCATCAAGCTACCGCTGCTGTTGCGCCCGGTGTTGGTCGGCGCGGCGGTCGGACTCGCGGTCAGCATCGATCAGTACCTGCCGACGATCTTCGCCGGCGCCGGACGGGTCGTGACGCTCACCACCGAGGCGGTGACGCTCGCCAGCGGGGGCGACCGCAGGATCTGCGGCCTGTTTGGTTTGCTGCAGGCGCTGATTCCGCTCGCCGCCTACTGCATCGCAATCGGGGCGACAGTCGGTCGGAGGTTCACGCCGCAACCCATCGAGGGGCAGGCATGAGCGGTGCGCTGCGGCTCGAGCAGGTGACGATTTCCCTCGCCGCTCGCCTGCTCATCCCGCCGCTTGAGTTGGAGGTGCTGCCCGGTGAGGTGCTGACCGTGATGGGTCCGAGCGGGTCGGGCAAGTCGACGCTGCTCAGCTTTCTCGGCGGTACCCTGCCGGCGATGTTCCGCGCGAGTGGCCGGGTGTGGATCGGTGAGCGCGAGGTGACCGCGCTGGCGCCGCAGCGGCGGCGCATCGGCATTCTGTTCCAGGACGATCTGCTCTTTCCGCACCTGTCGGTCGGCGAGAACCTCGCCTTCGGTCTCGAGGCGGCGCTGCGCCCTCGGCGCGTCCGGACGCAGCGGATCGAGGCCGCTCTCGCCGAGGCGGGTCTCGGCGGGTTTGCCCCGCGCGACCCCGCGACGCTCTCCGGCGGACAACGTGCCCGGGTCGCGCTGCTGCGCCTGTTGCTCGCGGCGCCCGAGGCTCTGCTGCTCGATGAGCCGTTCAACAAGCTCGATGCGTCCCGGCGCGCGGAGTTTCGCCGCTTCGTGTTCGCGCACGCCGCGGCGGCCGGTGTGCCGGTGCTGATGGTGACGCACGATGTCGCAGATGCGCAGGCCGCTGGCGGGGTGATTCTCGAGATCGTGCCCTTGGCGCACGGCGCATCGATGGTACGCGGGGAGTCCCAGACGCACACCGCGCCACCCGAGCAGCCCGCAGGCGCCACCGTCACGGAGGGTTTGTGAACGCGCGCGAGGAGGGCAAAGTGATCGATTGCGATGTGTGCGTCATTGGCGCAGGTGCTGCCGGTCTGTCGGTGGCGGTGGCGGGCGCACAGCTCGGCGCGCGCACCGTGCTGTTTGAGAAGGGCGCGATGGGCGGGGACTGCCTCAACTACGGCTGCGTACCCTCCAAGGCGCTGCTGGCTGCCGCGCGTGCCGCCCGCCGCATCACTGAGGCGCAGCGGTTCGGGGTCCACGCGGGGGAGCCGCAGGTCGACTTCGCGGCAGTCATGGAGCACGTGCGTGGCGTCATCGCGCAGATCGCGCCGCACGACTCGGTCGAGCGGCTCGAGTCGCTTGGGGTGCGGGTCATCCGCGCCGCTGCCACGTTCACCGGGCGGAGCGAGGTTACCGGCGGCGGCGTGCGCGTACGCGCCCGTCGCATCGTCCTCGCCGCGGGCTCATCGGCGCTCATCCCGGCGGTGTCCGGCATCGAGTCGGTCGCGACGCTGACCAACGAGACGCTCTTTGCGCTGCGCGAACGGCCGGCGCATCTGTTGGTGGTCGGCGGCGGACCGGTCGGGGTGGAGATGGCCCAGGCCTTCCGCCGCCTCGGCAGCGCGGTCACCTTGATTCAGCGCGACCGACTGCTGCCGCGCGACGAGCCGGAACTGGTTGCGGCACTCACCGGGCGACTGGCGGCCGAAGGCATCGTCGTGCATGAAGGCGCCGAGCTTACTGCGGTCGCGCGGTCGGCGGACGGTATTGCCGTGCGATTCAGTGGCGAGCGCACAGCGACCGGCTCGCATCTGCTCGTCGCGACGGGCAGGCGTCCGCGGCTCGCCGGCCTTGGGCTCGAACGAGCGGGCATCGCGCACAATGAGTTCGGCGTCATGGTTGATGCACGGCTGCGCACGGCAAACCGGCGGGTGTGGGCGCTTGGCGATGTCATCGGCCGGCCGCAGTTCACGCACACCGCCGGTTACCAGGCCGGAATCGTCGTGCGCAACGCGCTGTTCCGGTTGCCGGCGAAGGTCGAGTACCGCGCCTTGCCGTGGGTCACGTACTGCGATCCGGAGCTGGCGCACGTGGGGCTCACCGAACGGCAGGCCCGAATGCGCCACGGCTCGGCCGTGCAGGTGGTACGGGTCGGCCTCGGGGATAACGATCGAGCCTGTGCCGAGCGCTCGGAGCTCGGTGCGCTGAAGGTGGTGATTGGCCGGCGCGGGATCATTCTCGGCGCCGGGCTCCTCGGTCCGCATGCCGGGGAGCTCATCGGGCTGTGGGGGCTCGCGATCACGCGTCGGATGAAGCTCAGCGCACTGACCGGCGTCATCTTTCCGTACCCGACGTTCGGTGAGGTGTCTAAGGCCGCCGCGAGCGCCTTCTACGCCCCGAAGCTTTTCAGCCCCTGGCCGCGGCGGCTGGTCCGGCTGCTGCTGTCGGTGACCTGAGCGATCATGCCGCGTGAGACCGCACCAGGGGCTGCGGCGCCGGATGTGTCGGTGATCATTCCGGCCCTCAATGCGGCGAGCCATCTGCCGGCGACGCTCACCAGCTGTGCTGCCGCCGGCGAGATCATCGTCGCCGACGGGGGCTCGACGGATGACACCGTCGAGTTGGCGCGGGCGCACGGCGCGCGCATCGTCATGGCGCCTCCCGGCCGGGGCGTGCAGATGCAGCGCGGAGCAAGCGCCGCGGCGGGTGAGTGGCTGCTGTTCCTGCACGCCGATACGCGTCTGTCGGTTGATTGGTCCGATGCCGTGCGAGCGTTCAGCGCGAACCCCGTAAACCGCGTACGCGCGGCCACTTTCCGCTTCGGGCTCGATGACCTCAGCGCCGCCGCGCGGCGCCTCGAGCGCCGCGTCGCCTGGCGCGTCCATCACCTCGGTCTGGCCTACGGGGACCAGGGTCTCGTGATCCATCGCGAGTGGTTCCGCGCGCTCGGGGGGTTTCGCCCCTGGCCGCTGATGGAAGACGTTGACCTGATCCGCCGCATCGGCCGGCGCCGCTTGACCGTTCTCGAGTGCGCGGTCCACACGTCCGCCGAGCGCTGGCGATGCGACGGATGGCGGCGCCGCAGCGTGCGCAACATCGGCTGCCTGGCGCTGTATTTCCTGGGGGTCTCGCCGCATCGGATCGCGAGGCTGTACGGCCGATGACCCGGCACCTGGTGATCTTCACGCGCGAGCCGCGCTTGGGCCGGGGCAAACGCCGTCTGGCGCGCGATGTGGGGGAGTTCACCGCGTACCGGTTCCAGTACATCATGGTGGCGCAGCTGCTGCGCACTCTGGCGCGCGATACGCGTTGGCGGACCTGGCTGGCGGTGACCCCGGACCGCTCGCGCGCCTGGGCGCAGACCGTGCGCACCGTGGCGCAGGGGCCGGGTGATCTGGGCCGACGTATGGGTGCCGTGCTGCGCCAGCTGCCGGGCGGCCCGGTCGTGATCATCGGCAGCGACATTCCCGGGATCCGTGCCGCCGACGTCGAGGCGGCGTTCCGGGCCCTGGGCCCTCAGGAGGCCGTGCTCGGACCGGCGCGTGACGGCGGCTACTGGCTGATCGGGCTGCGCCGCGGCCGGCGCCGGATCGACCCGTTCGCCCAGGTCCGCTGGTCGAGTGAATACGCGCTCGAGGACACGCTGCGCAATCTGGGCGGCCGGCCGGTGAAGCTGCTGCGGATGCTCGCTGACGTCGATGACGGCGAGGACTGGCGCCGCTTCCAGCGCCGATCGCCCGCCTGAGCGCGCCTGTGACTAGAAATCGTGGCGAAACTGCAGCAGCACCGTCAGCGGACGCAGCGTCGCTACCTGCGGGATCACCGTTCCGCTGGCGGTGTACTGCGCGTAACCGATGTAGCCGATGTCGCCGAGATTCGGCCGGGCGTTGGTCGCATTGCGCACATTGATCGACACTTCGGTGCGGGCGCGGCGCACGCCAAGGCGCAGATCCACAAGCACGTACGATGCGCGCATCGCAAACGTGCCGTTGCCGCCGTTGAGCAGCGAGCGACTGTCGCCCGTGTAGCTCGCGTCGGCTTCGAGGAACCCCGCGAGCGAGGCGGTGAGCGGGCGGGTATAGACCCCGGAGAGACTGGCCGTCCAGGCCGGAGTGCCGAGTACGCGCGAGCCCGGCGTCACCCCGACGATGGCGAGCGCGCCCGGGCGGGTGATGGCGGTCTTCTCGTAGCCGAGACCGGCGCGCAGGGCAAGTGCGGGCAGCAGGTGGCCGGTGAGCTCGAGCTCCCCGCCGTTGATCTGCGCCCGATGACCGTTGATGTCGAAGATCGCCTCGCAGGGCAGAGCAACCTGCTGCTGCGGATTCAGCCAGTCGATGTGGAACGCGGCGAGCGAGAGCAGCAGCGCGGTGTCTGGCAGCTGCGTCCGGCCGCCGACCTCGTAACTCCACAGCGTGTCGGACTTCAGGTGCGTGATGTCCCCGACCGGCAGGCTCGGCAGGGCGCAAAACGGCAGATAGGTCTGGGCCGCCCCGGCGCGAAAGCCCTTCGCCGCAGAGGCGTAGAGCAGGGTGTGGCGGCGCAGCTGATAGGAGAGGGCGGCCTTGGGGTCAAGACCCGCCTGGCGGCTCGACTGCCGGTCGCTCGGGGTCAGCCCGAAGTTGTTGAAGCCGTTGGCCGTGAAGTCCGAGGTCTGGTGCAGCCAGTACTGGCGCGCCCCGAGCGTCGCGGTGAGACGCCGGCCAAGCGGCACGTAGATCTGCCCAAACAGTGCCGCATCGCGCTGCTGCGCCGGGTTGTAATCGCTCCAGAGCAGCTCGTTGGGCCACGGCCCGACCACCCGGTTGTGGAGCGTCGCGGCCACCAAGCCGCGCGCGTAGGTGTTGGGAATGGACAGTGCCGAGCGTGTTCGCGCGAAGAATGCCCCCGCGGTGCCCCGCACGCCCCAGAGAGCCCGGAACGTGAGCCGCAGCTCCTCGGTGAACTGATTTTCCCGGTGCTCCTGGTCCCAGAGAAACGGCTGTGCGGGCAGCGACGTGACGCCGTAGTAGCCGGCGAGAATCTGCTCGGTGCCGTAAGTCGAGTCCTCGATGTCGCGGTTGTGGCGATAAAAGTAGCTGCTGGCCGACACCAGGCGCAGCCGGCCGTGCCGGTAGTGAATCTCGAGCGTGGGAAGCACCCAGGCATCGGTGGCTCCGGGCTGCACATTGAAGGCACGGTTGAGCGTGTAGCGCGGCGCGAAGGCCGGCAGCGGGGCGAAGGCGGCCGGGTACCCCTTGTCATGGGTGTCCTGCGCCATGACGCGCAGACGTATCCCGAGCGAGCGCGCGATGCGCAGGCGCGTCGTGACGGAGCCGCCGTAGGTGCTCTGCGCGCCCTGATCGCCCACGCTCGTGCGCGGTGCGGGGAGGAACGGGCTCGATGTCGCCGGGCTCCTCGGCGGTGGGTAGGTGCGAGTCAGATAGCCGGCCTCGTGGTCAGCATAGAGCACGATGCGCGTCGCAAGGCGTCCCGGAACGAGCGCGAGGTTCGAGATGAAGTCCGCGCTGCCGTCCGCGCTGCCGCCGCCGGAGGTGAATCCGGCCTCGGTCGAGTAGCCGAGCGTGTCGCGCATCAGATCGGGCTCACGGGTGATGATGCGTACGGTGCCCCCGAGGGAGCTTTCCCCGAACAACGTGCCCTGGGGCCCCTTCAATACCTCGATCCGCTCGATGTCGACGATGCGTGGATCGATCGATTCGGGCAACGGGGTGTTGTCGATGTAGAACCCGGTCGCGCCGGAGGTGCCGAACAGGTTCTGACCGGTGATGCCGCGGATCGCCACGGTGCGGGCATTGGAGATGCCCGTCGAGCCGGCGCCGTAGACGAAGGAGAGGTTGGGCGTCAGGGTCGCATACTCGGAGAAAGAGTGGATGTCCAGAGCCGCCAGGGTCCGCCGCGTGAAGACCGTCAGGCTCTCGGGGACCTGTGTCAGCGGCTGGCGCAATTGCTGTGCGGTGACGATCACGGTGCGCAGTGGCGAGTCGTTGTCGCCGGAGCGTGCTGCCTTGGCGGCACTCGGGTGAGTGAGGAGCGGCGCGAGCAGGGCAAACGCGACGCCGCCCCGGCGCCGGCCGAACCCGCCCGACATGGCGCGGCATCGCCGGGCACTCGCGATGCGCGGCAGGCCCGGCGTGCTGGGGGCTGGCGCGGCCGGGCACATCACGGCGGTTGCCGCGACCGCACTGCGGCCACTCGCAGTGGTCTCGCGCCGATGTTCATGCTCGCCGGCTCCGGGGGTGCATTCAGCGGCGTGCCGGCGGCGGGGCGATGGTGGGGGGTACGCTCGCTGTGGCGATGAGGCGGGGAAGTTCGGCCAGGACGGGCATGCCCGGCACCACGTAAATCTTCCCGGTGCTTGCGCTGAACACGATGCCAGGTGTGCCCTGGATGCCGAACGCCTGCATGAGCTCCGCATTGCGCGCGAGCGTGCGAAGATCGCGCGCACTGGGGTGTGCCACGGGTGCGATGCCACCGCGCGGATCGGGCCCCTGTCCCCAGCGCTGCTCATTGAAGCGCAGCGCGGCCGAGGGATTCGCGGCATCGAGGATCGCGGCGGCCTTGCCGGGACTGCTCGGCGCGATGAGGCCAACGAGGATGGCGCGCACCTGCAGGCCCGAGGCGTAGTACGGTTGCAGCGCCTGCCACAGCGTGTGGCAGTACGGGCAATTGGCGTCCATGAACACATAGAGGACCTGGCGCGGGTGCGTGCTCCCCTCGCGTACCCACCGGGCCTGCTGCAGGGCGAACTGCGCACCGGCGGCGGCACTCTGGGTCGCCGCCGCCGGTGGCACGGGCGCACCGAGCAGCACAGCGGCGGTGGCGGCCACGGCCCATTTCAATTTGTCACGCATCCGGGAAGTCCTCGAGCGAGATTGGCGCACGACCGCGCTCGCGGTCGCGACAGTGCACCGAAGATACCGCACCGGCCGCTGACGGCGCGGGACGTTTCGGGTCCGGGACCGCCCGAGCCGCGTGGCCGGCGTGCCTTGCAATTTTATGAGCACAATCGTAGCGTGGCAGCGCGTTCGCCGGACGGTGCAGATCCCTGACCGGCGCGCACGGCTGCTGGAGAAGCATCGGATCACTCCCCCCATCTGCAACGAGGGGGCGCTGTGCAGCGATGCGCGCCATTACCCCTCGCCTGGAGTGCATGAACACATGCTGGTCACCCGTCGTTCGCCCCGTTGCGTTTCCCCCGCGGCCGTGCGCCGCCCACCGACGCTCCCGAGGTGAGCCACATGGATACGCTGCACGCGCTGCTGTTCGCCATCCTGCAGGGGGCCACGGAACTGTTCCCGGTCAGTTCGCTCGGGCATGCGGTGATCGTACCGGCGTTGCTGCACTGGCCGATCGATCAGGCCGCGCCCGGTTTTCTGCCGTTTCTGGTCATGCTGCACGTCGGCACGGCCACTGCGCTGCTGTTGTATTTCCGGGCCGACTGGCTCGCAATGTTCTGCGGTGTGCTCGGTCGTCGCGAGGCGACTGAGAACGCCGCGCAGCGCGGTCTGCTGGCGCGGCTGATCGTCGCGACGCTCCCGGCGGTGCTTGTCGGGTTCGCCTTGAAGAAGCCGCTCGAGCATCTGTTCGCCAATCCACTGGCCGCCGCGCTGTTCCTCATGGCCAATGCGGGGCTCCTGTGGCTCGGGGAGCTGTTGCGTCGCGCCGGGGCGAAGCGCAGTACCGAGCTGACATACCTCGATGCGCTGATCATCGGGGTCTACCAGTGTCTGGCGTTCCTGCCGGGGATTTCGCGCTCCGGAGCGACCATCGTCGGCGGTCTGGCGCGCGGCATCAGCCACGAGGCGGCGGCACGATTCACGTTCCTGATGGGCACGCCGGTGATTTTCGCCGCGGCGGTACTCGAGGTTCCCAAGCTCGTGCACGGTCATCTGCTGCACGCTCTGTTCGGTCCGGCGCTGCTCGCCGCGGTCGCCGCCGGGGTGGTGGCCTATGCCAGCACGGTGTTCCTGATGCGCTACTTCCGCAGTCATGATGTCTGGGCGCTCTCGCCATTCGCGTGGTACTGCCTCCTTGCCGGTGCGCTCTCGGCGGCCGCCTTCGCGTTCGGCGCGTGAGCGGCTGCGCCTGAGCTGAGGGGCGCGCCAGGCGCGGCGGTTGCATTCCTCCGACAATCGTCGTAACCTCAATTACGACATCAGTCGTAATTCCAGTACGGCGTGCTCCTGAACGATCCTGCGGTATCGGCACCGTCCGCAGATGCAGCCGTCCGGGGCCGCTCGGAGTAAGGGATCATGCCAGTGCGCTTTTCGGCCTCAACCTGCGCGAGCCCGATCATCGGCCCGCCGCTGCGCCGCTGCGCGATGCTTGCCCGGCAGCGCAGAGCGCGACGGAACAACCGGGTGCGCCTGGCCCTCTGGTGTGCCGTCTTCTGCGCTGCGACGTCGGCCGCCGCGGCCAACGCCATCCCCGGCAGTGCGCCCGATCCCCGGACCGTTTCGCTGAGCGGCACCGTGGTTGCGCGAGCGCGGCCGGTCGCGGCGCACTATCGCGCCTACGGCCAAGTGCAGCCCGTGTCCGTCACGCACGTGAACGCCGTGGAGGCCGGCACGGTCAGTCACCTGGTGTTGCCAGGCGTGGCGGTGAGGGCGGGACAGGTGCTCGCGATCCTCGCCGGTCCGCAGGCCGAGGCGCTCCTGGGGCAGTCCCGCGGCGCGCTGCACGCGGCCGCCTTGCGGCTGGCGGCAGATCATCGCGAGTTCACCGCGCACTTGGTGACCCGGCAACAGGTCGCGGCGGATCAGGCCGCTTACGACCAAGCGCGCGGGCAGCTGCAGGTGGCTCTGCAGACTCTGACGCTGCGCGCGCCGGCCGATGGCGAGGTGTTGGCGGTCGATGCGGCGGACGGCGAGCAGGTGGCTGCGGGGCAGCCCATCCTCGCGCTGCAGACGGGCCGACCGAAACTCAAGGCGATTTACTATGGACCGGATGCGTTCGTCATTCGCGCCGGCATGAGCGGGGAGTTCCTCCCGGCCTCCGGGGAGCCGGTGCCGGTGCGCGTGCTGACGGTCTCCCCGGCACTGGCCGCTGATGGCGGCGAGCAGGTGTGGCTGGCGCCGCGGTCCGCGCCGGCTCGCACGGCCGCGGAATCGACGGCCTGGCGCAGTGGGCAATGGGGCACGGTGAGACTGACGGGGGCGAGCCGGTCCATGGTCGCACTGCCCAGCCGCGCCCTGATCCTCGATCGGGCGCATTGGTGGGTGCTGGTGCGCACCGGGCAGGGTAATCGCCGTCAGCGGGTCGTGCCGGGACCGTCGCGCGGCTGGACGACCTTTATCGCGCAGGGACTGACGCCCGGCGAGCACGTCGTGGTGCAGAACGCGTATCTCGAGTTCTTCCACGGCATCGCCGGCCACTACACGCCGCCGAATTGAGCGCCCGATGCCGCTGACAACCGATTCCAAGACCGGCACACCCCCCGATCGCTCCTCTGCGCCCGCGGGCCGGAGCGTGCCGCGCGCGCTGACACACCCGCTGCTGTGGCTGCTGGTGCTGATGGCAGTCATCGGTTGGGCGACGTACGCGCTGGTGCATATCCCCGTCGAGGTGTTGCCGGAATTCAACTTTCCGCAGGTGAGCGTGTTTGTGCACCTGCCCGGCGCCACCGCCACCGAGTTGGAGAGCCTGGTCGTCAATCCCCTCGAGGGGGAGATTCTGGCACTGCCTGATCTGCACAGCGTCCGCTCCAGCATGGGCAACGGCACCGTCGAGGTCGATGTGCGTTTCCGCCAGGGAACCGCCTCGCAGCTCGACCTGCAGGCGGTGAACGGCGCCATCGATCGGGCGCGCCGGGCACTGCCGCTCTCGGCCCATCCCTTCGCCCAGCTCATGGGCAACGCCATCAACGAGGTGATCGACGACACCGTGCAGATTCCCCCCGGCGTCGCACCCGCCGCGGTGCAGCGCGCGGTGCTCGCCTATGTGGCGCCGGCGCTGCGGGCACTGCCCGGCGTGCAGCGCGTGGAAGTGTACGGCGCGGGGGAGGAAGCGTTGTGGGTCCAGCCGGACCCGAAGGCGATGCGCCGCTACGGCGTATCGATTACAACCCTCGCGCAGGCGGTGCGCTCGCAGGTGTTGCTGCGACCGGCGGGCTACCTGACCCAGGGGTCCCAGGACGTTCTCATCGAGGCGCGGCATCTGCCCATTCATACGGCACAGCTGCTGGACATCCCGGTCCCCTCGCCGAACGGTCCGATCCCGCTGCGAGCGCTGGCCCGTGTGGTGCGCTCGGCAGTGCCGACGCACAATGCCGTCTCGCTGGATGGCAAGCCCAGCGTCGCGCTGACGGTCCTGAAGCAGCCGGGCGCCGCGACGACCCCGGTCACGCGGGAGGTGGCGGCCACATTGGCCGCGACGATCGACCAACTGCCGCACGGCGCGCGCTGGGTCCCGATCTACAACCAAGGACACATCGTTCACGTGATTGGGGTGGATCTCGGGC
Organism: Pseudomonadota bacterium; assembly: GCA_021805275.1. Next base: position 35,248 of record JAJZFQ010000160.1, on the reverse strand, counting down.
GCAATCTGCTCATCGGCATGGTTCTCGCAGTCGCGGTGCTGTTCTGGGTGCTCGGCGCCGGCCGGGGCATCTGGGTGCTGGCCGTGAGCATCCCCGTGTCACTGCTGATCGGAATCGCGGCTCTGTACTACGCCGGTCAGGACCTCAACCTGATGACACTCGGGGCGCTTACCGTGGCGGTGGGCTTTCTCGCCGATGACGCCATTATCGTGCTCGAGAGCATCTATCACCGCTGGGAGCAGGGCGACGAGCACTGGCAGGGCATCTGGCGCGGCTTGCGCCAGATCGTTGTGCCGGATGTCACTGGCACGCTCACCAACGTGGCAATCTACGTGCCGCTGCTGTTCGTCGGCGGGCTGGTGGGCATCTTCTTCATACCGTTCTCCCTTGCGATGGCCTTCGCGCTGCTGGCCTCCCTTGGGGTCTCTCTGACGCTGGTCCCGTTGGGGCTCGGTTTCGTCCGGGCCACCCCAGGCGGTGCCACTAAGGGGGGGGCACGGGCGCTGGAGAAGATCCGACACTGGAACGAGCACCTCTTTGCGCTGGTGATGCGCGGCCCCCGGCTCAGTCTCGCCATCACCTTCGGCGTGATGGCGCTGTCGCTCCTCGGCCTGGTGCTGATCCCGGTGAACTTTCTGCCCCTGCCCAACGAAGGGGTGCTGCTCGAGTCCTTCACCCTGCCGCCGGGGAGCTCACTGCTCGAGTCCCGCGCGGCGGTCGATCGCATGACCCGGCGCATGCTGGCCGATCCGGACGTTGCCCACGTCTATGCGCGCATCGGCTCCTCGGGCAGCACGACTTACACCGAGCCGGCCTATGCCGGGGAGATGCAGGTTGCGCTGAAGAGGGGTGTCAGCGTCAATGCCCTGGATGCGATCGGTGAGCGGATCCAGAGGGAATCGCGGCTGCCCGGGGTGCAGTTGTCGGTGGATACCCCGACCATCGAGCGCCTCGGTGAGAGTCTCTCGGGATTGCCCCAGCCGTTCGTCGTCCATGTCTTCGGCCGTCACGTGCGTGAGATGCGCAAACTGGCCGAGCAGATCACCGCCCGCTTGCGGACCGTTCCGGCGCTCTCCGGCCTGTTCGACAATGACGGCTATCCGGTCACGCAGCTGACGATCAGCCCGCGATCGGTCGCGCTCGCCGGATACGGGATGACCCCGGCGTCGCTCTACGCGCAGCTCGATCCGCTGCTCAACGGTCAGCTGCTCGCGCAGGTGCCCGAGGGTAACGTGCCGCTCGATCTGTACATGCGCCTGAAGGATGCGCCGCAGCGCTCGGTCGGCTCGCTCGCCCGATTGCCCATTCGCACCGCGACGGGCTGGACGCCGCTCGGGGCGCTTGCCACGCTGCGCCTCGTGCAGACGCCCAACCAGATCGATCACATTGCCGGTGCCCGGGCGCTGGACATCATGGCGACGCCGACAGGAACGCTCGGCTCTACAGTGGCCGCGGCGCGCCGGGCGCTCGCGGGGCTGAAACTGCCACCCGGCTATCGCATCGAATTCGGCGGGCTGTTTGCCCAGCTCGAGCGCTCAGCGCTCGGCCTCGGGGTGGCCTCGCTCGCCGCGCTGGTGCTGATGATCGGTATTCTGATCCTGCAGTTCGACGGCTTGCTGGTACCCGGCATCCTGTTGCTGGAAATCCCGCTCGCGGTCACCGGTGGGATGGTCGCGCTGCTGGTGAGCGGCGTGGGTCTCAATGCCACGGGCATCATCGGTTTCCTGACGCTGATCGGCATTGGGCTGCGCCACAGCATCGTGCTGCTCGATCGGGCACGGCAGAACGAGGCGGCGGGGATGCCCGTGGAAGAGGCGGTACGCGAAGCCATCCACGTCCGTTTCCGCCCCATCGTGCTCACGGTGGTGACGGCCGCTCTCGGCATGCTGCCGACGGCGCTCGGCTTCGGGCAGGGCGCGGCCCCGGAGCAGGGTCTGGCCGTAGTGATTCTCGGTGGACTGCTGTGGAGTGCGGTGCGCGCGACCAATCTGATTCCGGCGCTGTACCTGTATTGGCGGCGCAAGCAGCTCGCCCGGGAGGCGCGCGCATGAGTTTGCGGATGCCCAGGAGCGATGCGCCGCCTCGTGAGCACGACGGCGTGCACCGCGGCGGCAACAGGCTGAGGTACGGCATCGGGGCGCTCGCGATGCTCACGGCCAGTCTTTCGGGCTGCGCGGTCTATCACGACAAGCCCCTGCCCACCGGGCCCGACTGGATCGGTGTCGCGACGCTGCACGCGCCGGCGAGCCGCTTTGCCCTGCCGGGCCTGACCCCAGGTCGGCTCGACCCGTCCAAGGGCTTCACGGTGGTCAACCTCATGGAACTGGCCGTGGCCAACGATCCCCGGCTGAAGGCGGCGCGTTCGCGCGCCGCCGTGGCCGGCGCGCAGCTGTTTGCCGCGGGGCTGCTCCCCGATCCGCAGGTTGCCGCGGGTCTGTCCGAGTCGCCTCTGCACACCGGGTACAGCGTGGGGCTGATGGAGGACGTGCGTACTCTGGTGACGATGCACGCGAGCGAGCAGGCCGCCGCCGCGCACGCGCGGCAGGTGAATCTGCAGATCCTTTGGCAGGAGTGGCAGGTCGCGGCGCGTGCGCGGGAGCTGTTCGTGCAGGCGCGCGAGCAGCACCGGCTGCGTGCGGTGCTGGCACCCGAGCGGCGTCTGCTCAATGCGCTGATCAGCCGAGGCGCCCGTGCGGTCTCGCAGGGCGATGTGACCTCCGGGCAACTGGCCGCGGAGCTTGTCGAGTGGAATGCGGCCGAGAAGCAGTGGCGCGCGCTCGCGCTGCAGAGCAACCTGACCTGGCACCAGATTGATCAGCTGCTGGGTCTTCGCCCGGGCACGCGGCTGCGACTTGCCGGGGGCGCGCAGGGCCGGCCACTGTCCGACCGCCGCTTGCGGCTCGCCCTCGGCGCGTTGCCTCGCCGCCGCCCCGACCTGCTGGCGCTCGCGGCCGGATACCACAGTGCCGAGGAGGACCTGCGGGTGCAGATCCTCAGGCAGTTCCCGATGATCGGCGTGGGCGTGCAGCAGGCTGAAGCGGCGGACGACGCCGTGCACACGTACGGCTTCGACGTGACGTTGAGCTTGCCGCTGTTCAACCGCAACCGCGGGGCGATTGCCGTGGCGCGAGCGAGCCGCGCGTACCTTCATCAGCGGTATCAGTCCGATGTCGATGCGGCGGTGAGCCAGGCGCACCAGCTGTTCGTAGCCGGACGCATTCTGCGTCGGCAGCTGCGCGCGGCGAACCGGCATCTGGCCCAGGTGCGGCAGACCGAGGGCGCGGCCCGCGCGAGTTTCGAGCGCGGTGAGCTCGGCCTGTCAAGCTACGCGGTCGTGCTGTCCGATGTCGGCTCGGCCCGGATGCAATGCATTGAATTGCGCGCCTCACTCGAACAGACGCGGGCGGCGCTCGGTGCGCTGCTGATGCTGCCGCCGTAACGCCGCAGGACCGCTGCGCGGTGATGCGGCCATTTCCTAGCGCTGGAAGGGATCGCTCCATGCGCTGGGCGGCAGCTCCCGCCGACGCGCACGCGGCGGTACGCTTCCTGGGCTTGCCCGGCATGCGCGACGGTCTTGCCGTCTGCGGGGTGTCCCCGCTCTCCGCGGCCCGGCTCGCGGCGTAGCGGTGGGGCACCAGCGATGCCCTGATCGCCTCACAAGCCGCTAGACGGTTGCCTGGCGGCAGACGGGGCGTTAGCCTCGAGCCTTCCCGGTGCCGCCCGAGTGAGCGCAGCGTGGAACGGCCCAACGTTTCCCCACCGCCGCAGGATGATCGGGGCGCCGCACGCGGCGCCTCTAGGCCGGGTTGGCGCGGGTCGCGTTCGAAGCCGCCGCGCGGCCGATTGCGGTTGCACCCGGATATCATCCGGCTGGGCGTCGTGAGTCTGCTCACCGACGTCAGCTCGGAGATGATCTTTTCCGTCTTTGCGGTCTTCTTCACGACAGTGATCGGCGGTTCAGCCGCCGCGCTAGGCCTCATCGAAGGGCTCGCCGACCTGGCATCGTGTTCGCTGGATTACCTCGCCGGATGGCTCTCGGATCTCACCGGGCGGCGCAAGCCGCTCACGCTGCTCGGTTACGGGTTCGCGACGGCCGCGAAACTGATCTTGCCGCTCGCCCGAACGACGAGCGGGCTCGCGCTGTTCCGCATCGTCGAGCGGTTGGGCAAGAGCCTGCGCGGACCGCCGCGTGATGCCTGGCTCGCCGCGCTCGCCGGGCCGGCTGAGCGCGGCTATTCGTTCGGCGTGCACAAGGCACTCGACAAGACCGGCGCGGTGCTGGGACCGCTCATCGCCTTTGCGCTGCTGAGCGCATTCGGGGGGGGCGCGCGGACCTATCACATGCTCTTTGCGCTCGCGGTCGTACCGGCGCTTGCTGCGTTGGTGCTGGTGCTGTTCATCGGCGAGCGGGTCCGCTCACGCGATGGACGCGACCGGTTGCTCGGTGCCTGGCGCAGCCTCAGTCCGGGCTTCAAACGCTATCTGGCGATCGCGGCGATTTTCTCGCTCGGCTATTTCAGCTTCGCGTTCCTGCTCCTGAGGGCCTACCAGGCGGGGTTCTCGGCACGGGACACGGTTCTTCTGTACGCGCTGTTCAACGGGATATTCGTCGTGGCAGCCCCGGCGGTCGGCCGCCTCGGCGATCGCATCGGTAGGACCCGGTTGGTGCTCGTGAGCTACGGCCTGTACTTGCTGATGTGCCTCGGATTCACGTTCGGCCACGGCAAGCGAGCGGTGATTGCGCTGTTTGTCCTCTACGGAGTCTTCTACTCCATCGATGAGGCTCAGAGCCGCGCGTTCATCGCGGACGTGCAACCGCGGTGCCAGGCCACGGCGCTCGGCACGTACAACCTTGTGACGGGGGTGGTCTACCTGGTTGCCTCGATGCTCGCCGGAGCGCTGTGGAGCACCGGCGGGCGGACCGTGTTTGCTCTCGCCGCGGCGACATCGGCGGTGGCGATGTTGGCGCTGCTGTGGCTCCCGCCGGCCGGTCGCTCGGAGCCGGGCCGCTCGCAGGCGCGTTGAGCCGCACCTCAGGGCGGGCGATGATCACCGCCGCGTCCGCTCGAGGGGTTTCCTGTCGGCCGAGACTCGCCGGAGCGTGGTCCCGGCGGCTCACGCCGCGACCCGGTCGGCGGATGAGGCATCGGCTGCGGTATGCCGCGGGGCGGACTCGAGGGGTGAGTCCGATAGGGGCTGCCGGCGGGCAGTCTGCCCTCGCCGCGCGGTGGCGGTCCCGCTGGGCCGTTCGGACCCCGATAACGCCGGGCCGTGCCCTGATCTCGGTACGGGACGGCGCGCCGATGAGCCCAGTCATGCGTCCAGGGGCGCATCGGCGCGCCGCGTGTCGGCGGCACGACGTAGAAGCGATGCCCACGCCAGTTCCAGCGGCCCCAACCCCAGTATGGTCCGAGCACTCCGAAGCCGATGCCGAAGCTGAGGTACGGTCCCGGATAGCAGTACCCGAGCGGCGGCGGGAAATTGAAGGGCGGATATTGCGGCCAGGGCCACGCCCCGTAGATGACCGGGGTGTAGCAGGGGACGTAGATCACCTCGGCATTGGCGGGCTCGATCAGCACCGCATCGTCCTCCGTCGTGACGTTCATCTGCGGCGTCGAATGAAGTTGACCGGATGCCGTGGCGCGCTCGCGGAGAGTCTGGACTGAATTCATGACGTCCCCCTGCTGGGCGAGGAACGCATTACCGAGTTGCTCGGTCCACTCGATGTTCTGATCCATCATGTGCAGCACCTGCGGTACGGCCACGAGGGCCTTGACGCTGCGGTCCCAGTTCTGCTCGGCGAGCGCCTCGTCCAGCTCGTCCCCTTGCAGCGAGGCGTGATCGCCTTCGTTCAGCCAGCGTCCGGCCTCCACGATCTCCAACGGATAGGTTGCCGCGGTGAGAATCATGCCAAGCAGCGGGTCGGGATACAGGGCAATCGGCGCAGTCAGCTGATCGAGCTGCGCGGCGCTGAGCGGTGGTGCACTCTCGGGCACAACCGGCGATTCGGCCTGCGGGGCAGCGGAGGGCTGGTTCTGCGGTTGCTGCGCAGGCGCCGTGTGAATGCCGGACAGCAGCCCCGCGGCAGCGAGGAAGGCGACAATCCAACGTTCCAGGTGTGCGTTCATTGCTCAGGCTTCCCGGCTGAAGAGCGGTGCGCCATCCTCGCTCCCGTCCTGCTCGCCGGATATATGCAGTACTGCGTACGTCGGGTGCGGTCTTGCCCTGCAGATTTGCTACGGCCGGCGCCGCGCTCGGCATCCGGTTCAGCTGTAGCGAGCAGTGGGTCGGCCGAGCGTCAGCTGGGCCGCGACAATTGCGGGCCGATGGCGCCCAAGGCGCTCGGCGCGCCGAGCGCTGGCGTCATGTCCGGCGCCGCGTCGGCCCCCGCCGACGGGGAAATTCGCAGGGCCTGGGGCCGGGCAGGGCGTAGAGATCCGTAGCGTCGGCCCGATCGATTCCCCGCGCGACCCAAGGGGCGCAGCACTGGCCCAATTGTCGAGGCGCCCGCGAGGCTATCGGTCGTGCGGCTCGTGAAGTGCTCCAGGAGATGCTCGCAGCGCGGCGCGTTTGCGAATTGTGCCGCGCCGGATCGTGTCCCCCGGCGGCCGACGCGTATGCGATCGAAGCGACGAGGGGGGGCCTCGATATCTCGGTCCGTCAGTCGACCTCCGTCGAGCAGATCGATGCCGCTGTGCTGGATCTTAATCATCACCCCGTGCGCCGAGAAGGTTCACCCGATCCTGCCGAGCCGCAGCCGGCGACAAGCACCGAGGTTCGGCGCGACCGGCTCCGCAGTGAACGCGACGAGATCCGCCCCCGCAGGACTGCTGAATCGCTCGCGCGGCTCGGCGTCGCACCGGGCGATCCGACGCTGATGAGCAAGAATCCGCAGAACGGGATGGATCGCTTGCCTCAGGCGTCTCGTGGTCCGGCACAGGCCTGCATGAGACCGCGGTATACTGAAACCTCAGTCCCGGATGGTGCCGAGCTCGCGATGCGGGCCGGGGCAGGGCTGTACGCACGGAGCGTCCCGGGATGATCGGATGGCACCGGCACGGGAGTCGGGGAGGCGGATCGCCTGTGTGGGCTCGGGCACATCGTTGCCGACGCGGCGGCCTGTGGGTGAGGACCGCGACGCTTGCCGCGGCCGCGGGCGTGCTCGCGGGCTGTTGGACGCCGCCCTCGGCTCGTGTTCGTCCCCTCGGCGCACCGCGTATCGTGCTCGACGAGCTGATCGCCCGCTCCGCCCGGGAAGCCGCCGTGGTGCGCTCCGTCGATCATTCGGCGCGGAGCATCGCGCTGGATGTCCATGGGATTCTGCTCGAGCGGTGCCGAATCGGACCGCACGTGCATCGCTGGCGGACACTGCGGCCGGGTGAGCGCGTGCACGTCAGGTTCACGGAGCGCCTGAGTGTATACGTCCCGCCGCCGGGGCAGGTACGCCATCCCGTTGCGATACGTGTGCTGTTCGTCGGCCCGAGCTACCGCCTGCTCGGCCTGCGCTACTCGAACGGCTCGGCGGCAACCCTCAAAGCGCTTCTGGGCACCCCGCTGCAGCAGGTCCAGGCCGGCGATGCCGTGGCCGTTCGCAGCGTCACTCTCGTTGCGCTCGATGCGCCTCGCCGCGACGGTTCGTAGGCGACGTGCGCATGACCCACCCGAGCGCCTCGTCGTCCGCCGTCCGCCGTCTCACTGTGGCGGCCGCAGTACTGCTGTGCACCCTGCCGGCCGGCGCGCGGGGGCAGATCTCTGCGAACCAGGCGGCGCTGATCGAGAGCGCCATCGGACCGCGCGTGGAAGCCCTGACCATCCTCGGAGGAGACTTCGGGCTGTCCGACGGCGAGTTCCACTCCAGCCAAGGGCGGGCATCGGGCGCGAGCGTGCCGGTGGATACCAGCGTCACCAAGTTCGGCGGCGATGGAGAGATCGGCTCGCCCGAACCTCTCGGTCAGCTGAACATCGGCTGGCAGCCGCGCCTGCAGGGCAACATGGGGTACCTCGAATCGAGCACCAGGCTGGCGGGCCGCAGCGGCGGTGCCGCCACGAACGAATTCAGGACACTCGCGGTGGAATTCGGCGGGGGCGTGCGCTTGTGGACCACCCGGCGCTTGAGCTTCGCGCCCACGGTGATGATGCTCTACGGCCGGACGGACGACGATTACCAGGTCGGCGGCCCCACCGGGGCATCGAACGTCGCTCAGCTGCGCCAACTCGGACTCGTCGACTGGAGCGTCTCGACGTGGTCACTGCGTCCGGCGATGAACGTGCAGTACATCCTGCCGTTCGGACGTACGCTCGTGATGTTCTCCTCGGATGCGGCGGGTTTCTTCACCCATGGGTTTGCCCGCTCGACCGCCAATCTGCGCGTCGGGGGGGATTCCGGCTTCGTGACCAACAAGATCGATCTCGACATTCCCCTCGGCGTCGAGCTCTACGGCCATGAGCTGCGCACCGGCGGGTACATCAGCCGCACCGACCTGCTGGGTGATCTGAAGCAGGGTCTCAACGTACAGCACCTGAACGAGCTGCACGGGCGGCTGGTGCTCGACTTTCTTAACCAGCTCTGGGGGGTGCAGTGGATTGGCCTCGGGGCCTCCTACCTGTGGGGAACGAATCTCAACGGCTGGACGGTGGGTGCTGACGTCGAGTTTCATTTTTGATGCGGACCGGGCGGCAGCGAGCGATCCTCAGCCGGTAGGATTCACCTCAGCGCTGCCCCGAGCACGGCGCCAACGCCGTAGGTGAGGACTGCCGCCGCCGCGCCGAGCAGCAGCTGGCGCAGCGCCGAGTACAGCGCGGGACGGCCGTTGAACAGCGATGTCATCACGCCCATCGCACCGAGCGCAAGACCGCTCGCCGCGATGCACCCGAGGATAGCGAGGTGTGCAGAGAGCACTGTGAGCGGGATGACGGGCACCAGCGCGCCCAGGGCGAACAGTGCGAAGGAAACACCCGCCGCGCTCCACGGGTTGCCCCCGAGCTCACGCGGATCGATGCCGAGCTCCTCACGCGCCAGCGTATCGAGCGCAGTCGGCCCGCTGCGCATGATTTGCGCGGCGACGCGCTGCGCCTCGCTCTTCGACAAGCCCTTGGCCTGATAGATCAGCGCCAGCTCGTGCTGCTCGGCCTCGGGCGTCTGTTCAATTTCCTCGCGCTCCTGGGCGAGCTGCGTGGCGGCCAGGTCGCGCGCGTTGGTTACCGAGAGCCACTCGCCGAGCGCCATGGAACAGGCCCCGGCGATCAACCCCGCCAAGCCTGTGAGCAGCACGGCGCGCGGCCCGCTTCCGGCGCCCGCGACCCCCATGAGCAGGCAGAAATTCGACACCAGCCCGTCGTTCGCACCGAGCACGGCCGCGCGCAGGTTGTTGCCCGATACGCCGCGATGCCAGGGCTCAGCCTTCCCGATGTCGACGCCGGGCTGCCAAGGTCCTGCGGTGGCCGCAGCAATAACCGCTGCATGGCCGCGCTCCTCGGCCGCGAGCGCCGCGGCGTCCTGCTGACCGGAATACTTGTTGCGGTCGGCATATTCGGCCGCCGCGATGGTCGGAAGTACGAAGGCCGGACCGAAATAGCGCGCCAATCGGCCGAGCATCCGCGTGCGCAGGCTGGGCGTAAAGGCATCTGGGGCCGCGCCGGCGCCGAGCAGTTTTCTCCTCCACACTTCGGCATGCGCCGCCTCGGCTTGCGAGAGCTGGGTGAACAGATCCCGGCGCGAGGGATCGCGTTCGGCCGCTGCAAGCGCCGCATAGAGGGCTGCACCGTCGAGTTCGTCGCGCAGGTTGGCCGCGTAGCGGTCGAGGTCCTTATCGGTCGTGGAATCGCGCGGCTTCATAACGGCAACATAACACGTCGTGGTGGGCCAATACAGGCAGTCGGGCACAACCTCCGGGGTCCCGCCCGGCGTGTCCGGCGCGGCGGGCGGCTCTCAGCGGTACTGCCGCAGGTACTTGCGCTCGAACCCGCGCTTCGCCCAATGCCAGAGCCGGCTGCGCGGCAGCACCACACTGCGCTTGACGGTGCGTAGCACGAGCGTGCCGGCGACCAGATCATCGATGATGCACATCATCTCAACCTTGAATCCGTGGCGGGCAGGTCGGCCGGCGAACTCCTCGGTGAGATTACGCGCCGCGGCGAGCCCCTGCAGGTCCGCCATGTGCGCCTGCTTGGGCATCCAGTCCGGCCCGGGGAAGCTGCCGGCATCACCGACAACGTATATCCGCTCAAAGCCGGCGACGCGGCAGTGTCCATCGGCCTGGATCATGCCGCCGGGGGAACGCGGCAGCGGGGTCTGCTCGAGCCATGCCGGGCCGGTGAGTCCCGGCATGAAAAGGATGAGATCGGCGCCGAAGGCGCCGTGCTCGGTCACGACTTGATGCGCCTCGAAGCGCACCAGCTTCTGACCCAGCTGGGTCTCGATCCCGCAGCGCCGCATGCGGGCAAGCACGGCCGAGACCGCCCGCTCGCCAAGTCGCGCGCCCGGGCGCGCCGCTGGGCTGAAGAACACGAGCTTGAAGCGCTCCCGCCGACCCTCTTTGCGCAGTTGCTGATCGATGCCGAAGAGAAACTCGAACATCGGTCCGCCGCGCACGGCCGACGGCTCGTTCGGATTGGCGCCGAAGCCGACGGCAATGACCCCTTCGTGCATGGATTTCAAACGATCGCGGATCTGCTCGGCGGCCGCAATGCCCTCGCAGGGCGTAATGGCATGCTCGATGCCCGGGAGCTTCTTGATGAACCGCCCGCCGCACGCGATGAGCAGCGCATCGTTGCCGACCTCGCCGACGCTCGTGGTCAGGCGACGGCCATCGGCGGACAGCGCAATCGCCTCTGCCATCACGTGCCGCACGCGCATGCGGTGGAAGAACGCCGCCAGCGGCACCACCAGATCCTCTCGGCAACGCAGGCCGCTCGGGATCCAGATGCTGCCGGGCAGGTAGTGCAGCTCGGCCTGCGGCGCAATCACGGTGATCTCGGCGTCACTGCGCAGTCGCCGCAATTCACGGAGGCTGCTCAGTGCCCCGAAGCCCGCTCCGACGATGCTCACACGTGGCGTTGTCGCGGAAGAACTCATAGTGTGCTCAATCGGCTGCCGTTGCTCGTCCGACCGGCGCCTCGCGTAGGACACGCGCTACCTGCGCATGCCGGTACCGCGAAATCATTCTCCGTATCTCGTTCCGCATCCGGGGGACGGCTGCGCGAGTTGCCCGACAGTAAACCTTGCCGGACCGTGATCCGGCAATCGGTAATTTCCCGGGGGCGACACCTCACGGGCGGCCCGGTGAGTTCTCCTGTCCCGCGCCGCCCACGCCCCAGCACGTGCCGTGCTCGTCAGTTCCACGATATAATACGCACTCTTCGCAGCGGTGGGGCCGGGTGACGGTCTGGGCTGCCGTGCCGTATCGCATGACCCGAGGAGCGACCATGGACATCAATATTGGCATTTCCGAGAAAGACCGCAAGGCGATCGCGCAGGGTCTGTCGCACGTGATGGCCGATACCTATTCGCTCTACCTCAAGACGCACAATTATCATTGGAACGTCACCGGCCCGATGTTCCAAACGCTGCATCTGATGTTCGAGCAGCAATACACCGAGTTGTGGGCAGCGGTTGATCTGATCGCCGAGCGCATCCGGGCGCTCGGCCACTTCGCGCCGGGAACGTACAAGGCGCTCGGCAACCTCACGAGCATCGCCGAGGACGAGACTGTCCCGCGGGCCGCGGACATGATCCGCAACCTCGTCAAGGGGCACGAGCAGGTGGCCATCACGGCGCGCAAGCTGTTTGCGACCGCCGATAAAGCGAGCGACCAGCCAACCGCGGACCTGCTGACGCAACGTCTGGAGATTCACGAGAAGACCGCTTGGATGCTGCGCAGCCTCCTGGAAGACGATCACAAGTAAAGCCGACCTCGCGCCGTGATCGTGCGGCGTGGTTGTGGGCATCAGGTCACGCCGACCTGCCGCCGTTCCGAGCATTGCGGATGCGCGGGGCCTGACAGGTGCAGCTGATCGGCGCTCTGCGGACCGGTTGTCGTCCTGCGAGGAAGTGTGAACTGTCACGGATGACTCGGCGCAATTGTGCGTATGGGATCGCGGTGCACTGAGAGCAATGCGCGTGTCGCACTACGATGTTAAGGGCAGAGTGGCCGGACCCCCGTAACGCCGGGGGGCAATAGTGAACGCAGCACTGACGCAGCAGCTCAGGAGTCAGACGACGGATCCTTCGCGACGGCAGTTCCTGGGTCGAACCAGCGAGGACGTATTGCTTGGTGGTCTTTTGGGGTGCCGGTCCTCTCCGCCGGCCTGCTGCCGCTGACACTGGGCATTCAGAGCCTCTGGAGCCGGCCGTCCCTGCTCATCGGCACCGGGCTGCCCGCCGGCAGCGCAGTACTGAGGCGCCGGCGCGGGGCAGCGGCGCGGCCAGCGCCGCCCTCCACGCTGGAGGGCGCGAACGATCTGGTCGGGGAGCCGCCGGCGGACTGGAACTGGGTGCCGTTCTTCGTAATCTTCCTGCTACTCGGGTCACTCGTGGGCGATCTGACCGGGTGGCCTCTTGTGCTGCACCCAGCCCGCATCGTGATCGGTTTCGCGCCGTTCGCGCACTCAACCGTATGCTCGTGGGCCGCTCGGCCGATCGCACTGTCCGTGGCCTGCAGTCTGACCGCGGCCGGCGGAGTGCTGTGCTTCTTGCTGCTCGGGGTGCGCCCCGGTGCGCCGATCTGCAGTATTCTGATGGGCGTGTTGATGCTACGCGTACTCGACCTGCACGTGTCCCGGGCGCTGGCGGTGGCGCAGCTGCCGTTCGTGATGCCCCACCCGGGGTTGCAGTTCCCGGCCGCTGTGCTGCCGGGACCGGCGATCGAGACCGCCGTGTTCCTCGCGTGGCGTCGGTTTGCGAGAGCGCGCACCGGTGAGTTCAAATGATCGTCTGATCGTCTTCGCATCACGGTGATGACAATGGAGCGGTCAACCACGGCCGAAAGTCGCTCGGCAGCCCCGAGCGTGAGAAGTCTGTCTGCGGGCTGGTGCTCCGGGTGTTCAGGACATCAAGGTAGCTGGCAGGGTGAGCAGTGAGCGCGATGCGTCACGGTGATATGGTAGCGTTGAAAGAGCTGGTCCTGCTCGGCGGCGGACACAGCCACGTCGGGGTGCTCAAGGGCTTCGGGATCAGACCCATGGCCGGAGTGCGGGTGACGGTGATCTGTCCTGACATCCGCACGCCCTATTCGGGCATGTTGCCGGGATTCATTGCCGGGCATTACCGGCTTGATCAGATCCACATCGATCTTCGGCAGCTGTGCCGCTTTGCGGGGGCGCAGCTGTGCCGTGCCGAGGCGGTGGGTATCGATCTGCGGGCCCGGCGGGTCTTGCTCAGCGATGGCCCACCGGTTCAATACGACTTGCTGTCCATCAATACCGGGGCAGTCCCCGATGTGCGCCAAGTACCGGGGGCGGCCGATCACGTCATTCCCCTGAAGCCCATCCCAGAGTTCCTGAAGCACTGGCCGGCACTGCAGGAGCGGGCGATAGCCCAATCGGGTCAGTTGCGCGTCGGGATGGTTGGCGCGGGTGCCGCAGGCGTGGAAACGCTGCTCGCAGTTCAATACGCTCTACGCCGTCTGCTACGCGAGTTGGATCCACACACCGAGCGGCTGCAGTACTTCCTGTTCTGCGATACTCCGCAGATTCTGCCGACGCATTCCGCGCGCGTACGCCGGGCGTTCGAGCGCATCCTGGCGCGTCGGCGAATCGAGGTGCTGACCGGCCGGCCAGTGACCGCAATCGGTCCAGGGCGGTTGACCGTGGCCGGCGCAGGAGAGTTCCCCCTGGACTCGATCCTGTGGGCGACGGGCGCGTGCGCGCCCGCCTGGTTCGCTCATACCGGACTGGCGCTGGATGAGCGGGGATTCATTCGAGTCGACGATGCGCTCCGGTCGGTCTCACACCCCGAGATCTATGCCGCGGGCGATGCGGCCGCTTTGGCCGAGAACCCTCGCCCGAAGGCGGGCGTGTTCGCCGTTCGGGCAGCCAAGCCGCTCGAACGCAATCTGCGCCGGGTCCTGCTCGGGAGTGCACCAATGCCGTTTCGGCCGCAGCGGTCGTTTCTGAGCCTGATCAGCACCGGCAATCGGTGCGCGGTGGCATCGCGTAACGGATGGATGCTGCGCGGACGGCTGATGTGGCGCTGGAAGGATTGGATCGACCGGAGCTTCGTGCGCGCGTTCACCGAATTGCCGTCAGGACAGTCGCAGGAGCCGCGGGTCGTGCAGTCCTCAGGAGCGGATCTGCCGCATCAGTTCCCGCCGCGCAAGATGCGTGACGAGACCGATGACCACAACCGTGGTGCCGAGGCCGATCCACAGCAGCAGGTTGCTCTGCCGGGCGATGGGGGTCCCGCCGCGCATGACCTGGGTGATGTTCATCGCGACCGAACCGGCATAGACGTAAAGTAGGCTGCCTGGCAGCATTCCGATCCAGGACGCTAGCAGGTAATCGCGCGGGCGCACCGTGGTGACACTGTAGGCATAGTTGAGCACGCCGTATGGGAAGACCGGGGACAACCGGGTCAGAAATACGATCCAGAAGCCGTGACGAACGATTGCGCGATCGAGCGCATGAAATTTTCGCCAGTGCCCAGTCCGGCTGCGCACCCACTCATGAGCAAAGCGGCGACCGACGAGGAAGGCGGCCGCGGCGCCCAATGTGCTGCCGAGCGAGACGAGGGCTAATCCTCGGCCCAGACCGAAGATTGCCCCGGCGGCCAGGGTGAGCAGGGAGTCGGGTACGAGAATGAGTGCGGCGATCACGTAAATAAGTACGAAGGGAGCCGCGGCAGCGCTGCGCCAAGTCGCGATCAGGACAAGCGTTGGTCCGAGTCCTTCCTTCAGCAGCACGGTGGCGACCGCGGCGATGGCGAGCAGAAAAACTCCGGCTGCCACCAGCGTCGGGCCTTTCAGCGGAAATCCCGCGTCACTGTCTGGCATGGCGGCGGTTCATTCAGCGTTTGCTTGCACCCGGGCGCGATGCTGCGCTAGAGCGCACTCGATCGGCGGCGCCCCATACTGATCGAGCGCCCATTGATGCACGCGGGCAAGATTCGGCGGCGCACCCGGATATCCGGTCCGCGCACCAGTACCCGCTCCAGTGTATTGTGGATGCTGAGGACGTCGCGGTGACAACAGTTGCCAAAAAAGGCGAGGATCACGCAGGCGTGCGATGGCGTCGGAACAGATGACCACCTCGCGGAGGCCGGTTGCGCGGCGATAGGAGAGATTGGTACCAAAATCAATACCGAGCTTGCGCGGTGCGCGCGCCTCGGGGAGCTTCCTGCCGATTCCATGGCCGACATCGGCGGGAGGAGACCGCCCTGTCGCCTCCAGTAGATACTCGGCAACCGGATCGATATCCGGTCGGTAACCGGCTTCGCCCTTCAGTCCCGACGTATCTTCGTCATAGGCGGACTGCACATGAGTTCCGCAGCCGGAGGGCAGGAAAAGCTCGTCATTCAGCACGATGTATACCTTGTTCCATGCGCGGCTCGGTTCGCGCCGCCCTCGGGATGATCCTGGCCCAACCACGGTCTAGCCGGAGATGATCCTTCCGTCGTGGGTCTGCGGCTTACCAAAAAATATGAGGCGTGGGCCGTATTGCGGTCAAGGGATCAACATCCAGATCCCGCAATAGCGCACAATCACTGTGCCGGGAGGTCTTGGGGGGAGACATCGCCGGCATTCTAAGGTCCTGCGCCAGCACGCTCCAGCTGCGGTTTCTGCGTTCCGCATGACAGTGCTCAGAAAATACCGAGCTCGAGTCCGGCCGCGAGGGTGGCCCCGATTTCCTCGCAGCGCACGAGCTCAGCCGGCGCGATGATCTTGCGTTTGAGAATCTCTTCGGGCGTCTGGGCATGCGTGCAAACGATCACGGCCGGTGCGATGGCGCGCAGCCGCCAGCCGGTTGCGATACGCTCGATCTGGCGAGCAGCATTGGTCCCGTCGCTTCCGGCGCAGATCAAGTTTGCGTATGCTCGCCCCTCGATGCGCCCGAGCACCCCATAGTAGCTGCGATCGAAGAAGTCCTTCATGAGGCCGGAGATCGCCGCAAGATTCTCCGGGCAGGCGAATAGATAGCCATCTGAGTCGAGCAACGCCTGCGGTCCGCATTCTAGGGCCGTCTCAAAGCGCACGCGCACACTGGCTTCGCATGCCGCACCCGTCGCGGCGGCTCGTGCCATCGCCAGCGCGCCGCCCGTATGCGAGTGATGAACAATCAGCAGCGTCTTCATACCTCTATCGCGTTCGCTCGCTGAACCAGAATCGCCCTGGTTGCATGACCATTATGACCGAAAAGACCGAGAACACTGCCAGACGGCACAACGCCCCCGTACCCGACCGCATCGGAAGCCATACAGCAGCGCTACCAGACCCGGACCTGTGAATTAGGCACGAGACCCGTGCCGCCTGCAATCAGTCCCTGTCGCCCGTCTGCCGTCTGTGTCGCCCTGCAGAGCGGCGGTCCGCGTACACGCCGTTCAGGTTGGCGTTCTGGGGCATCTACGACCCCGTCGACCTTCCAACCGGTCCAGTTCGCGCGCCGCTGCGCGGGAAGGTGGCCGATCGGACCAGCCGCATCGTACGGTTGGAGGGTTCGCCAAGGGACCCCAAGCGTTGACTTGGATTGTGATTGTCTGACAAATGCGCAGCAGTAGGCCTGGTCCGCGGAGGAGGCGCGAGGTGAGGGCGCGATCATCGAAGCGGACTTGCCCTGAGCGAACCGTCCACGGGGTCTCCACGGTTGTGCTGCGGAGTGCGGAAGTCCGTCGTTCAGGTGCCGGAGAGTTTAACGGTCTACCCGTATTGTGATTGCGGTGTCATGAGGCAGCTGCGCTGCTGCGCTTGCCCAGGAGGCCGGTCGGTGTCATCAGCGATGGCTGCGCGGTCCTCATGCAAGTCAGTCCCGGGGATTAATGTCGATGCAGCCCGATTGGCGCCATGACCCGCAGGACACCGCGCCCATTGACATCCTGCAATGGAAAATAAACCCAATGCGTGATCGGATCCACGGCGACAGAGTGAGCCTCGAAGGCGAGATACTTGCGGCCGAGCAAACGCAACCGGGTGCCGTCGAGCTCGAACACAGCCACGACACCGCTCTCGCTTGCCACGTATAATCGCCCCAGCCCCGGATCAAACGCCAGGACGTCCGGATCGCGCCCCACGGTATGCACGGAAAGGACCCGCATGTTTCTCATGTCGAGGAGCAACAGCTTGGCGTTGCCGTCGCACGCCACAAACGCCAGACGTGCGCGCGCGTCAATCAGCAGACTATGATCGTGGTCGCAACTGTTCGGCAGCGAGTACCGGTGCACGATGCGGTCTGAGTGCGGGTCGATGCTGACGATCTGGTCGCGCGTCTGCACGTCGGTAAAGATCCGATCGGAAACCGGATCATATTGCGAATTGCCCACGTGGCCACCCATTGGGATGGTGGCGATGCGGCGATTGGTGCGCGTATCGATAACGGTCTCGGTTCCCCCATGCTCATCGGAAATAAAGAGCTTGTGCACGTCCGGCGCAAACGCCATGCCATCCGGGTAGATTCCGGCGGGCGCATGGGCAATCACACGCAAGCGTCCTTCGGAGATGACATCGAGCCGGTTGCGACCAGTCGCCGAGGCGAAAAGTTCACCTAATTCCGGTACCGCCAGGACTCCGTGGACTGCAGGGACGTCCCGTATTGTTGTGAGCACTCGTTCGGTCTTCAAATCGAATGCGACGACCAAGTTCGATCCGAGGTGCGAGATGAACAGGAGTCGGTGCTGCCGGTCGATGCTAGCGTAGTCGAATCGGTTCGCGGCTCCCGGCAGGACGATGTCTGACCGGACCTGTCGCAGCGGCAGCTCGGACGCGCACGCCGTGAGCAGATGTGCCGTCGTGGTTGCCACAACACTCATTGCCGTGATCCAGCACGGCGCACGGGATAGACGCGTCGTGATGCGCAAGGACGAATGAGTCTGCTGTTCGTTCATCGGATTGAGTGCCCTCAATGGACAAGGTGCCGAAGCGGGTCTGCGTGGGCAACTCAGGGTACCGCGAACTGGGGAATGCGGTAACACGGAGGGGGCATTGACTTTACAAAGCGTGCCGGCGTGTTCGCGGGAACGAGCGGGGAATCCTAGATCGCAGATGGTCACGAACCGGAGCGCCTCGACCGGACGGTCCACGCACCACTCGGGATCATCCGCATTTTGCCCTTTAGGTTCTGCCAGATTGGCCGGAGGAGGGGACCTCGATGTCCGCAGTGCTCAGAGCCGCAGGACTTGCATCCTCGGCGGCTGGATGTGTGCGCTAATTTCCAAGCTTACTCTGCCAAGACCCGAGCTGCCCCCTGCGTGTGCTTCCGGCGGGGCGGCGGCATGAGCACCGATGGCGAACAAGAAGTGCCCGCTGAACCGAGCCGCTCCCTGCGCTGACGGTCTTGACGCCTGCCTGACTTAAGGAGACACTCTCGCTCGCGTGCTGGTTCCCCGGTTGATGCCGGGGAGGCAAGAGGGAATGCGGTTAGACGTGAGTCGATTCCGCAGCTACCCCCGTAACTGTAAGCGGCGAGTCCGCGTCCATAATGGCCACTGGGAAACTGGGAAGGCTGGGCGCAAGACCACGACCCGCAAGCCAGGAGACCTGCCAGTACCGTCACCCAACCGGTGGGCGGGTCGAACCACACGGAGCGGTCTTTCGCAGCGGTGACATTGAGACCGATGCGGAGGCCGTGGGATAGCATTCCACAACCACCGATTGCAGGCGCGTGAGCGAGGCGAAAGCTCGACATTCACGGTCTGTGTCTGTGCTGTTCGCATCGGCGTTCGTTACCACGCCCCAGACGGGGCACATGAACGGAGCGCTGCATGCGAATTATTCCGGCACGAGCTAGCATTTTTACATCCTCATACGCTGATCGCGCGCTGGAGCTGGTGGGTTCCCGCGCCCTGCGCGCGCGTTGGTGCGGCCTGACTGGCGGAAAGCGGACTGCCGAGCGTGGACAGGCCTGGGTTTCGGCACACTACGTGTGGATGGTCCTTTTGTGCGCAGCGACGATGGCGACACCGGCAATAGCCGCGGTCGTACCGAGCAGCGTATCAACCGTCATCGTGTCCGCGGCTACCTTTCCCCAACCCATTGCGCAGGTGTTGCCGACGGTGAGCGTGATTACACGCGTACAGATCAAGCGCAGTGGTGTGAAAAATCTGACGACGCTTCTGCAGCGCGTGGCCGGCGTGCAAATCACCTCAAATGGCGGTCCCGGACACACCGCGACAACCTACCTTGAGGGCTTCGGCGGAACTGACGCAGGAGTCCTGATCTTGCTCGACGGCGTGCCGATTACAGCCGAAGACGCATCCGGTGGCGGGGACTATCTTGAGAACCTCACCACTGATCAGATCGAGCGCATCGAGGTCATTCACGGTAATGTCTCGGCAATCTATGGATCCGGTGCAATTGGAGGCGTGATTCTGCTTACCACGCGCGAGGGCGGTGCCAAGCCTGAAGCGGACCTCTCCATGACCGCAGGGAGCCGCAATACGGTGACGGTCTCGGCCAATGCCAGTGGGCAACTCCACCACACAGACCTGCAGATTGGGGTGAGTCGATTCACCACCGCAGGAATTCCTTCGATAAACCCAGCGGAAAGCACGTTCGTAAACTCCAACCGATCCGACGGGTATCACAATTTGACCGCGAACGGATCAATTGTGCAGGAGTTCGCCAGCCACGAGAAACTCGGCATCCGTGCGCTTTTGAGTGACGGGCGCTACACCTACGACAATGAAAGCGCCGGGGGGCGCACGAAGGAAAGCCTGCTCCAGGTATTCAGCGACAACCGCATCGGCTCCATCTGGACGTCCAATGTCAGTGTTTCGCGTCAACGCACTGAGAACATCAACCTCGGCAGCTATCCTGCGATGTATCGTTCGACGCACCTTGCTCTGCTGTGGCGCAACGTCGTCCGAGTTTCCAGGGACTGGACATTGACTGGTGGTGCGACGCATCAGCACCAGTCGGTCACCAGCACGGAACAAGGCAACATTCCGAGCACATCGCGCAACGTGACGGGAATTTTCGCCGGCTTGAATGGCTCCGTAGCAGCTAACGAAATTCAATTGAACGTGCGGCACGACCAGTTCGGCGGCTATGCAAGCACAAAAAACACCTTCTACGCCGGTTATGGCCGCCAATTGGGTCACGGATTTGAGGCGATCGCGAGCTATTCAAGCGCGTTCAACGTGCCGCCGCTGGGCTATCTTTATTACAACAACCCGTATTGGGCGGCCAACCCATTGCTGAAGCCGGAATCGGCGCATACCGTTCAGGCGGCGCTGCAATGGTCGGGGAAGCCGGCGAATGTACGATTGACATTGTTTCAGACCACGGGCAATGACCTGTGGGGCTTTGGCTCTACGCCAAGCGGTCTGACGCAATTTCAAAACATTGCACGCACTCGTACGCGTGGTATTGAGCTGGCCGGACGGGGAGGGTGGGGGTCGTTTAGTTACGACGCAAATGTCACCCTGCAACAGCCTATTGCGCTAAGTGAATCCGGTCAGCCAACTTTGCAACGGCTCGCCCGGAGCATGGCCAACGTCAAACTCGATTATGCGTTTGGCGCGGTGACAACGGGTTTCCTAATTCACTACACAGGGCCCCGACCGGATGTGGCATACACGCCGACATTTGCTGCGATTCCCGTTACCCTCGGCAGCTACACCACGGTGAGCCTGACCGCGGACGGGCCGATTGACAAGGATTTTCGGTGGAACGTCCGTGTCGAGAACCTGTTCGCCAAGCGCTATGAGACGGCCTATAGTTACAACACCATGCCATTTGGGGTGTTCGTGGGATTGACGTGGAGTCCGCTTGGATTCTGACGCGGCATCCACCGGTATGCTCGGCTCAGGGGCGTGCTGAGTGATCGTGGCACGGTGCCTGGAACGGCAGCGGGCGCGGTCAAATCTGCCGCTCGTCGGCAGAGCGCCGTGGATGCTGAAACCGCGGGCTTCTGCGGCGTGGAGCCTTGGGCATGCCCTTCGCGCGGCGCTTGCCGGCACGCCGATCCGGGCGATAGGGTCGGCGTGTCCGACTTTGGCGCTGGAGCGGGGGCGCGCTGGTCTGGGGCGTAGATAATGCTGTCGTGCAGAGACTCACGCGATGCCGGCGGCGTTTTGGTTTCCAGTGCAAGAGATTCCGAGCGGTGCCATCCCGAGGGCGCGTAGTTGCGGCAAAAGTGGCTTAAGGGTGCGCGGGGGTGTCTGTGGATCGAACAATAGTCCCGCCACGGTGCCCGAGTGCGATATCTGCAGCCCAAGCGCACCACTGGTGATGCCCAGCGTGCGCAGAGCGTGAAATCCACGCGTGGGCGCAGTGAGCTGATGAAGTTCGGCGCTGCGCGTTGCCACTGCGGCAATTGTTTGGGCATCGTGCGCCTGGAAGGCAGCGCGTCCTTGCTGCAAGAGAGCGGTGTACTCGCCACGGAAATCATCGCCGCGGGGCAGGGGCAGGGCCAACGTATCACGCCCACCGGACTGCGGGTCGGTGTCAACGCTCAGCAGGAGGAATTCGGGAGTCCAGTGCCCCCAGTGCTCCAAGACACGGCCTTCGCGCTGTGCGAATAGCACCATTCCGTCGAACATGAGTGGGTCGCAGGCTACCTCGGCGCTGACCGCGAGCTGGGCAAGCATGGCGGCATCGGCTCGCGCGCCACACGCCAGACATACGGCCCGGAGGGTGGCGAGCACGTCGCTGGTCGAGGAGCCCAGTCCGAGACCGATCGGTATTGGACAACGGAGGCTGAGCACGCCCCCGTACGTCTTGGCGTCTAGCGCATCAAGGGCCAGTCGGGCTGCGCGTGCGGCTTTCGTCTTACCGGCGGGCTGGACCTCGACCTGCCGCCCTGGCGTTACCCTGAAGTGAGCTTCACTGCCGGCATCCGGGACGGGCAGAGTCACCAAACAAGGGACGGCGTCGGTATGAGCCTGTGCATCGGGCCACCATAGGCCTTGGAGAATCTCGCCGTGGTGGCGGCCGGCGCTACCGAAGCCGACGCCTGTCCGCGAGATTGGGGAGTACTCCGTTGAGTGCTTCAATCCGGCTGCCATTTATCACGGACCGCCAATGGGTGATCGGCGTCTGCCGTTCGCGCGCAACGCAATGCAACACCGTAGCCGGATGAAAGTTCCGATGCCCACGTAGCACTGATTCCGCAATAGGTCTGCAACACAAACTGCAGCACGCCACGGTGTGTCACGACTGCCAGCGTCTTGGGCGCGGCATCCTGCAACCATTGGGCAACGTGCCTGGTGATGCGTGCCGTGAAATCGGCATACGGTTCCGCGTGGGGTGGTGTAAACGTGGCAAAACCCTGCACCCAGCGCTGTGACTGCTCCGGGAAGCGGCTCTCGATTTCGTCCCACCGCAATCCTTCCCAATCGCCAAAGTGGATCTCACGCAGCCCTGGGTCGAGCACGGCGTCAATCCCGTGCCGCTCGGCCAGCGCCTCGGCGCAGCGACGGGTGCGCAGCAGATCGCTGCTGACGAGTTGATCAAGC
This sequence comes from Pseudomonadota bacterium, assembly GCA_021805275.1. The sequence goes on along the minus strand of JAJZFQ010000160.1, from coordinate 12,648 downwards.
GGCAGTCGATCAAGGCGGCGCTGTAAGGCGTGGAGCTGCGCAAGACCGACTGCACTTAAGTCCGGGTCGCTATGCCCGCAAAATGTTCCGGCGAGGTCGGTGACGGGGTGGCGGATCAGAATGAGGTCTCTCATCGCCACGCGCCACAGAGATAAACGGCGGACGCGGTAAGCTGGATGGCGGCACCGAAGCAATCGCCGGTCACTCCGCGTATCCGCCGCCAAAAGTACCAGGCGCTCGCCGAAGTGACCAACAAGCAGGCCGTCCAGGGACGCCAACTATCCGCGTGCAGACTCACCACGGTGGCTGCGGCGGCGATCAGCGTTCCGAGTGCCACCGCCACCGGTGAGATACGGTGGGCGAGTCGCGCGCCCTGTCCGGACGACTCCCCGCCCTGACGCGCCGACGGCAGAAACGCAGCAAGCGGGAGCACGCTCCAGCGCGAGAGCGCTTCGGCCGCGACGAAGTAGGCGAACACATCCCCCTTCGGCAGCGTTGCAATGAACGCGATCCGCAGCAGCAACGATAGCGCGATGGCAATCGCACCGTAACTGCCGATTCGGCTGTCGCGCATGATGGCCAGCACCCGCTCGGCTGTCGCTCCACCGCCGAAACCGTCGGCGCTGTCGGCGAGACCGTCCTCGTGAAGACCTCCAGTGATTAGCACCAGAAATGCAACAGATGCAGCAGCGGCGGCGATGGGTGCAAGGTGCCGCTGTAGGGCTGCATCGATTCCTGCCGCCGCCAGTCCGAGTACTACCCCGACCAGGGGAAAATACGCTGCGGCGCGCGTCAGCGCGACCTCCCCAAGCCATCGCTGCGGCAGCGGGACGCGCGTGAGAAATTGAAGCGCGCCAAGAAAATCCCGGATCAGACGCATCATGCGTTTGCAGTGCTCACTCCTGCCGATGCGAACGTCGCCATCTCCGTCAGAATGTGCAAAGCCGAAGCGACGATTGGCATGGCCAGCACAGCGCCGGTGCCCTCCCCGAGGCGCATGCGCAAATCCAGAATAGGCGTGAGTCCGATGTGATGCAGGAGGTGCGCATGTCCGGGCTCCTCGGAGCGGTGACCAGCAAGCAGATAATCGCGCACCGGCGGCGCAAGTGCGACGGCGACCGCGGCAGCCGCCGTAGCAATGAATCCATCGGCGATGATGATTTTGCGATGTCGGGCAGCGCCGAGGAAAAAGCCCGTCATCGCAGCAATCTCCAAGCCGCCAACGCAGCGCAGGGCCTCGAGCGGCTCCACCGGCTCGGTGCGCCATCGGGGCAGGTGTCTATCTAACGCCTCACCGATCACTTTCTGCTTGCTCTGCCGCGTAGTGGAGCTGATTCCCGTCCCCATCCCCGTGACCCCTTCGACCGGCTGACGGGTGATGGCAGCGGCGAGGGCGCTGGCCGCCGTAGTATTGCCGATTCCCATCTCGCCGGCCGCCACCAGGCGTGCGTCTCGCTTGTGGGCGTCGTCGGCAGCCTCAAGGCCGACCTGAAGCGCCTCAGACAACTCAGCTGGTGACATCGCTGGTTCGACGCGGAAATTGCGACTAGCGCGCCGTACCTTGCGGAGCCACAACGCGTCGTGTGCGGAAAATTGGGCATCTACACCAACGTCGATTATCGTCAGCGTTACCTCATGGAGCCGCGCGAGCACATTGATCGCCGCCCCGCCATGCAGGAAATTCTCTACCATCTGGGCGGTCACGGCGCTCGGGTAGGCACTAACCCCCTCCTGGGTGACACCATGGTCGGCGGCGAATACGTAGGCCGCTTTGCGCAGAGGAACAGACCAGCGACCTTCGGCAATCGCATAGCACCGCGCGGCGATCGTCTCCAGCTCACCCAGGCTGCCTGGTGGCTTCGTCAGCTGATGCAGCCGCTGCTCGGCCTCAATTCGAAAGCGCGACGGCACGGAACGGATGTGCGCCAGGGTGTCCTTCAGAACCGACGGAAGGGTATCGCTCATGTCCGAGAAACCTCTTTTATGAATTGCAGTGTGCCAACGCGACGTATGCTTATGGAGCTGACGCGCGGTGTGCGTTTGATGCGTGTCCCGAGCCGCGCAACGGTCTGCGCCGTCGCGAGCCGACGGCGGCATGTCTTGGCAGTCATTGCGGCCCTCCCTTGAGGTCGAATGGCAACCCCGCGACCGTGAGCGTGACGCGATCACAGAGCATCGCGAGCGCTTGATGAAGTTCACCGCTGGCGTCTAGAAAGCGGCGCGACAGCTCACCAAGCGGCACAATCCCAAGACCGCTCTCGTTGCCGACGAGAATGAGGTTTCCGCTGATTTGTGCCACCGCGTCGCACAGACTGCGCCGCTCATTGTCAAACCGCTCGGGTCGAGCGCACAGCAGGTTCGTGAGCCAGAGCGTCAGGCATTCGACCAGCAGGCAGCGGTCGTGAGCGGCATTGGCGAGCAGCACACTGCCGAGTTCGAATGGTTCCTCCACCGTGATCCACTCGGTTGGGCGCCGAACACGGTGTTGTCGAATCCGAGCATCCATCTCGGCATCGCCCGTGTCGATCGCTGTGGCCACATAGATCACCTGTCGAGCGCTCGCGCGAGCGCGCGCCTCCGCGAGCCGGCTCTTGCCTGAACGCACTCCGCCGAGGATTAACTGCTTCATCGCAGGGTCGCTCGGTGGACGGGACTCGGTTCTTCGAACACCGAGCCGATGCCGCCGGGCGGCCGCCACAGGTGCACCGGTCGTTGGTGGCGTGTGATGAAATCGGCGCGGTCAGGGTTTCGCTGAGTCATAGGTAGGAACACGCGCATTGTTCAGACGTACGCTGCCGGGGGGGCGACTTGACTGCGACGAGCGTCTCCCATGCCGTTAAGGGGGCTTCGCAGTTTTTTTTCTGGATCATATGTTCCCATGCAGTCGTGAGTGATTCAGCTGATACGCCAGTAGCGCCTCGTCAAGGCGAGCCCACTCAGCGTCGCGCGCGGGAAGCCCAAAGCGCAGGCCCCTGGGGGCGTCGAACAGGCGAATGAGGATACCGGCGCGCGCCAGCGCTTCATGGATTGCTGCAGCGGAGGCGGTAGGAACCCACTGGAAGAGGCTGCAACCGCCTGCGGGAGATAACCCGTGGCGCCTGAGCAGAGCAACGAGACGCGCGCGCTGCGCGTGAAGTTGCACCCGCATGGTGCTTTGCCAGGTCTGATCGGCGAGCGCGTTCTGCGCCAAGAAGCGGGCTGCGCCGGCGATGGTCCAGGGTCCCAGCCGCTCCTCGAGCACGGTGAGAAATTCCGGGGCTGCCAGTACGAACCCAACGCGCGCTCCAGCGAGCCCGAAAAACTTGCCTAGCGAACGCAATACGATAAGTCCCTCCCGTTCGCTACAGGAAGCAACGCTGTCCGAACCATCCGCATCAGCGAAGGCCTCGTCGATGACTAGCCAGCCCCCACGGGCGGCGAGGCGCGCATGCCACTCGAGCAGCTGGGCGCGCGCCATGCGTTCCCCGGTTGGGTTGTTCGGATTGACGAGTACCAGCACGTCGAGGGCCTCTGCAGCGGATGGGCAGTCGGCAATGGCAATCGGCACGACGTCGTGTCCCGCCTCGCGCCAGCGAAATTCATGCTCGGCATAGCTCGGTGCGAGCACGCCCACCGTCCCGGGCGCGCGAAGCCGCGGCAAATGCATGATTGCAGCTTGCGAGCCGGCGACCGGAAGGACATGTGGCACGCCGAAATAGCCTTGTGCCGCAACGACGAGCCCGTCATCGTCCTCTGGGAGACGGGCCCACGCTGCGCGAGGGACCTCGATGCCGCACCAGGACGTCGGATTGACCCCAGTCGACAAGTCCAGCCACTGCTCGTGCGCGATGCCGTAACGCTGTGCTGCGCGGCGAAGCCTTCCTCCGTGTTCAAGCATTAAGCCACCGTTTGAGCAGAGCGAACAGCGCCGCCACAGTGATCCACACCAGCAGCGCTCGTAGAACGAGATGTCGGGCACGCGAAATATCGCCGATATCGGCTGGGCGGCCCTCGCCCAGAGTGGAGCGTTCGTGCCAGCTTCCATGGTAGTAGGCCCCACCACCCAGTCGAATCTGCAAGGCGCCAGCACCGGCAGCCATCACAGGTCCGGCATTCGGGCTATCCCATGCCGGGGCCTGCAGCCTCCAGCAGCGCAGGGCGGCTCCTGCGTCGCCGACCACCGCATAACTGAGTGCGGTTAAGCGCGCGGGCAGGAAATTCATCAGATCATCGAGGCGAGCCGCCGCCCACCCGAACTGGTGATAGCGCGTCGTGCGATAGCCCCACATGGCATCTAGAGTATTGATCAGCCGGTAGCCCAATGCGCCGGCGGCGCCTGTCAGAAGGAACCAGAACAGCGCACCGAACAGCGCATCGTTGCCGTTCTCGAGCAGGGATTCGACCGTGGCGCCTGCGACCCTCTGAGCATCCATGTCCGAGGTATCCCGGCTCACGATCGCGGCAACGCGGCGACGGGCGTCGTCTAGATCACGAGCGCGAAGTGCGCGCTCTACGGCAATGGCATGTTGGTGCAGACTGCGGTGGCCGATGATCAGATAAAGCAACGTTACCGTGACGAGCGGCGCGAGCAGCTGGTAGCGAAGGAGCATCACGACCGCCAAGACCGGCGGTCCGGCTGCGAGCAGCACCGCCAATACACCGAGTGCGCGTGCCCAGCGAGAGCGCCCAGACGGAGCGGTATTGCTACGGTGTGGATTTAGCCACGTGTCGAGACGAGCGGCGATGTGCCCGAAGCCCACCAGCGGATGGCAGCGCCGTGGCTCGCCAAGCAGTCCGTCGAGTAACACCGCTGCAATGAGCAGGTAGATCGTCATTGCAAGGCCTGGAGTCTCGTCGTCGCTGCAATCACCACGAATGCGGAGGGGCGGATGGGGTAATCCGGCGTCGTATGGCGCACTGTGTCTCCGCGCCAAGCCTTATGTGCAAGGCAGACGTCATGCTGTGCGCGCCGCAAGCGTCTGCTCATGGCGCCTCTTCCGGCCAGCAATTCTCAAACAGCAGCTGGTCCAGTGGTCGAGGTTGACGCCATTGCTCCAGTGCAAGGCGTGGAGCCGAATCGAACTGCGCAACGTTACCAATGCACAGGATGGCGATGGGTCGCACATTCTCAGGAAAGCGCAGCAGCTTCCCCAGCGCAATTGGGTCAAACATGGACACCCAGCCAACGCCCACTCCCTCCGCCCGTGCTGCGAGCCACAAATTCTGTATCGCGCAAGCCACGGAGGCCAAGTCCATCTCTGGGAGCGTGCGTCGCCCAAAAATCTCCCGCGTGCCACCCTGAGCCAATGCGACGACCATCAGCTCGGCACAATCTAGAATGCCTTCGACCTTCAGGCGCAGGAACTCGTCCCTTCGTTGACCAAGTGCATCGGCCGTGCGCAATCGTTCTAGCTGCACAAGCGCATGTATTTTCCCGCGCAATTCCGGGCGGGTAATATGCAAGAAGCGCCACGGTTGCGACAGCCCGACGCTCGGCGCCGCATGTGCACATTGGAGAATACGGGCGAGCACCTCCGGTTCCACCGGAGTGCGCAAAAATGACCGGACATCACGGCGCTCGCGGATTACACGGTATACGGCCGCGCGATCCGTCTCATCATAGCGGTGCGGGGAAGTACTCACGACAACAGGAATCTCCGCTGGATCACCTGATAATTGGTCAATTGTCTACAACTCAATCCCGGGCTGCGCAGCGATACCGAGGTCGAAGGCGTGTTTTTGGCTACGCACGTCGGTAACGGTGTCCGCGAGCTCGATGAGCTCCGCCGGAGCGCCGCGCCCTGTAACGACGGCGTGCTGCATGGCCGGTCGATTGCGAAACGCCTCGAGAACAGCATCTAACGCAACATAACGGTAACGGAGCGCGATATTGAGTTCATCCAGCACCACAAGTGCGAGAGTGGGGTCGCGCAGCATGGCCGCGGCGACATCCCAGGCGGCGCTCGCGGCCCGAATGTCACGTTCACGATCCTGTGTTTCCCATGTAAAGCCCTCGCCCATTACGTGATAGCTGACCTGCGGAAAGCCTCGAAAGAATGTGCTTTCTCCCGTCGCATCTTTCCCTTTGATGAACTGCACCACTCCGACTCGCATATCATGCCCAAGCGCCCGCGCAACCATCCCAAATGCAGAGGAACTCTTGCCTTTGCCATTGCCGGTCAGTACTAACAGCACTCCGCGTCGATTGCTCGCGGCTGCGATGCGGTTGTCTACTGCGGCCTTTCTGCGTCGCATTTTTTCACGATAGCGGTGCGTCTCGGCATCGTCGTGAGCAGGCGCATCATCTGTGGTCGGCATAGTTGCAATCTCGAGTGTGGCGTCGGGTGATCGTTATATCAATTATCGCTGCGCGCGCAATGACAAGCGATGGCTCGCGGCGCCGTAACTCAGCGCGGAGAGCCGGGCGCTGCCAGCAGTGACGCACATGAAAAGGGCGTAACAGTTCGGGAAACTGGAGTGCCAACCGGCGAGGGCAACCTCGGCGCTTCGATGTCCGCGCCAGTAGAAACTACCCTCGGTTACTAGCAAGCTGACGCTTGCCGCGAGCGCAAGGCTGCCGGCGCATCGCCACAGATCCGCGAGCACTCTCTGACCGTCGCGGCTGAGCAACGCGCCGACACGCCGATCCGGGTGCGGACCGAGTTTGAAGCTCGTAGCTTCGGATGTCTTGAGACTGCGATGCTGAGTTGGCAGAGGCAGGGGTGCCCCGGCGAGCAAAAAACTCATCTGTCTACTCCTACACACGCCACGTGCATCGAGACGGCCTCGGCGCAAGCGTGTGGAGATGACAGAGGGCTGCGATACGCAGATATCGTAACCGGTCTGACATCGCCCAACGCGAGTCGCCGAGTGCGTGTCTCCGGCCGGTCTCCGGGCTTGCGAATGGACGTGAAGTCCTCAAGACCGCCCCTTCCCGTGCTGTGGGCACAGTGGTTTGTCGCGGTCTGTCGTTCGCTTACCGTTGCGTGGGCAGCGCTGGATTTGCGTCCGTGGAGCGGATGCGCACCAGCTTCCCGTTTCAGTCCAGGGAACTTGATTTCCTGGACCACCTGAGACGGCAGGGAGCGTACGCCGATGAATCGGGCTATGCAAGCGCTGTGGATTGTTCCGTTCGGACACGGTGGCCAACGGTTTGGTGGTCTTGAGCTCTCAGGGGCGTCTGTATTAACCGAGCGCTTCTCGAGTGCCGCGAGCTTAGGCGGTCGGCCCGAGGCTACGATTGCGCGCATGGTCCGATGGGGGCATGAGCGCGTGGCTCAGCCGGTGGCGAAATTGGTGCAGCTAGACTCAGAAGCAGAGCGGCTCGTTTCATGCAAGTGCCCAAGTCCAGTCGGGCGCCAGATCCTGCTTTGTCCGACCCGCAAGTCCTGTGGTCGCAGGACGTGTGCGCACAGTGGCAGTATCTGGCGCGGCTGAGGTCTCGCCAGACTCAATCCCGAACCTCATTAGGTTAGGCGCCGACCCATGGCGTCAGTGCGCTAGGTCTAAGAGGGTCTCGGTGCCGTCGTCCCAGCCCTCCCACAGGAAATCGTCAGCTTTACTGTCGGCAATCAAGCGTAGAGCATAGTTAACCTGCTCCCTGTAAAAATCGCAGAATGCGCCCTTGGCGCCCAACCGCCCGTTCATTTCGTGAGCCTCGGCTGGACAGGGCGAGCCGCAGAAGTGACGGATCGCGCACTCGTTGCACGGACTGAATGTATCCACGTTCCGTTCGGTAATAGATCTGAAGGCATCGGAGCTCAGTGCTGCTTCGATGCCGCCATCGGCCAACAGATAGCCTGCGTTGAATCGGGGCAGCCCGATAAATTCGCTACAGGGATAGAGGCTGCCGTCCGCGGATAGAGCGAAGAAAGCGCGGCCCGCACCGCACGGTGAGATATCACACATCAACCGCCGCGCCGTTGGCGCCAGGATCGCAATGAGAATATTGGCGAAATTGGCCACGACGAGCTTCCGGCCGCTATCGCGGTAGAGTTCGTGCGTGCGGTCAAGTGCTTGGAAGAACGCTCGCGACATCGCTCCATCGTCCGGCCTGACGCCATGTGCGCCGGAGAGGGTGCACCGGACGGCATTGAGCATGCAGGTAGGCACTTCACGGGCATGCAACAGTTCGACCATTGCGGTGAGATACGGCAAGTTTTCAGTGGTGCAGGTGGTAATGACGCTCCAGGAGTCGTAGCCCCGTAGACGATCCATTGCCGCCAGCACGCGATTGTGCACACTCCTTCTGCTCCAGGTGCGCCGGGTGGCGTCGGTGATATCGGCGGACGGGCCATCCAGCGACAATCCGATGCTGACGTTTCTCGCCGTGAGAAATCGCACCGCCCCATCGTCGAGCAGCGTGCCATTAGTCTGCAGCCCGAAGATGAAGTCATCAGCGAACGCATCGATGGCGGCAAACACAGCGTCCCGGTTCATCAGCGGCTCTGCGCCGTGGAAGATTGCGCGAGGTTTGCTGGCTTCGGGCATGATCGTGCGGAAATGATCACGCAGCCGGCTGAGTGAGGCGAGCAGGTGATCAGCGCTCATGTGTCCGCCGCTGCGACGTTGTCCCTCCGGTAGGTAGCAGTACCGGCAGTTCAGATTGCAGCGTTCGGTGGGATTGAGATAAACCCCCGACGGCTTCAGCTCGAAGCGCAGCGCACGCATCTCGCGCCGACAGACATCGGCGTGCTGGCGATAGGCGTCTCGAAGTGAATCGCCCTCCAGGGTGTGGGCCAGGCGCGTCTTGTCCACCAAGGCCCAGAAGGCGGTATCAGGATCGAGCATGGCTGAATAGACGGGGTGGCCGATGTCTAAGGGAATGAGCGCCGGTTGGGTACCTGTCTCGGCAGACGGACTGGCGCTCACAGCGCGACCTTCTTGTTCACCAGAACGTAGTGCGAAAGGCCGATTCCAGCCGGATTGCAGGTCTTGCGCACGGCAATGGTCGGGACTCGTGCCGGCGAAGACAGGGGAAGCAGCAGGGTCTGCGCCTTGATGAGAACGGCCTGGTTCATGATCCACTCCTCGGGATATGCACAAACAAAAAGGGCTCCGGCTGGGCGCACGCAATTGCATGCGCCCAGCCGGAGCCCTTGCCACGACTCCGAATCAGTTCGAGACGTCTTCTGGCTACCGGATCAGCCGGATCGCTGCGCCTTCCCGCCGGGGTAATCCCCGTCAGTGGTGGGTCTTTCAACCCTGCAGCGGCCGTCCCCGGATACAGCGGCGGGCCCGCCACGGATTTTCACCGTGTTCCGTTTCTTCGAACCAATGCGTGCCACTATATTGATTCCGGCACTGCCAGTCGTCAAGTCCCGAAGTCAAGCAGGTACCCCGGGTTCCTCCGGCTGACCCACCTGTCCACTCGGCGAAGTCGACGGCCTGCGGTGGATGGCTGCAGGTGCCAATTCAAGAGAGGCGACATCCTCCATTGATGAGCGTCGAAAGCTCAAAATTGAAAATTTCCTCGCCGGCGCCGCAGGCCCCTGACCGCCTAAATGCGGCGAGAGGCGTGCGGCCCGGCGAGACCTCAGAAGTCGATCGTCGTTGTTTGATTGGCCGTCACGGTCGCGGCCGTGCCAGCGACTGGTATGAACGTCACCGTGGTCGTCCCGGTGCTCGAAGTGCTTGAACACGCCAGTGCCACGGTGTAGTCGCCCGCGAGCAGGAGCGGCTGATCGTAGCTATAGCTGCCCGAGGCCGAGAGCGCAATCTCGGGCTCCACCACCGGAGCGACGCTGCTCGAGGGCGTGACGGTCCCGGAAAAAATATCAACCTGGGCATTTGGCAACGGGCCGCTACCCGAATAGCCGGCAAGGCACGCGGATTCACTCTGCAGGGTTGACAGCGCCACGGTGCCGCTGATGGTACCCGCCTGCACATTATTGATCAGGCGCAGCGCCGGCTTGAGGATGTAATCCTGGGTGCCGCCGCCGGAGGTCAGCCCGGGCGGGGCTGTGATCGACTCCTGTAGCATGAAGTCGATGGTGAAGTTGGCGATTTGATTGGCCGTCATGGTGAAGCCCTGGACCAGCTTCAGCCCCGTCTGGGCACCACTCGGGATCACGAGCGGGTATTGAGCCCCATTGATCTCGATGTACGAATTCGCCACCGTCCCGTTTGATGAGACATTAAGCAACAGGCGAATCCAATCGTAGTTCCCTGCCGGAACTGACGCACCGCTGAGGAGCGAGGCCTCATTTCCATTCTGTTCATTCAGCAGGTCAATCGTCTGCGGGCTGTTGAAATTGAACGTGACGGCGCTTCCGCCCCCGTGTGGTTGAAGTTCGACGCCCGTGAACGAGACAACCACTGCGCTCGCTGAGGTCACCGGGCTGTCGGTGACGCCGAGATTCAAGATGGCAGGACCAGATGAGGAGCCACTCCCGCCGCAAGCCGTCAACGGGAGAGTGAGCAACGCAAGAGCGGCGAAGCGTAGACCCCGCCGCAACGTTATGGTCCGAGAGAAATTTTTCATGACGATTAGTTCTCCAGCGATCGAGGGCCTCCAGCCCGTTTGCTTCCACATTGTGCCTAACATGGAACGAAAGTCGTTCAATGGAGCGCACGACATTATTCAGTGAACCCTCGGACACTGCGATTGGTTCCGACCGACGGCCATTCGCAGCCGACAAGCGGCGAGCGACGCGAATTTGACGTAATCGCTCGTCGTGAGCTCGGCACTGGCAGTGAGTGGCACATGCATATCGACATGAGCGACTTGTCCGCGGTTCAATAATACGGAAGTGGTGGACCTCGCGCAGCATGTTCAGTGTATGGCGTCGCCTAATGGCGTCGCTTAAACGCGTCGTGTGTTCAACCTTTTGATCACGCGAATTCGGCGCCGCAGGCCCGGTACCGCACGTCGTGACGCACGGCAGTGGGCTCTCATAGCGCTAGTACGCGCCGATTGTCTCCAAAATCAGACGGATTGGATGTCGGACTCGATTCACATCCCCATCAGAATTGCTGGCGCGAATCCTTTGTGTGGGCGATTACGCATACGGCGATGACCATCAAACCGAAGAGGGCGGGGACCAGTCGGACCGGATTGCGCAGTTGCGGCATACCAGCGTCGAGAAATCGACACGACGAGGAAAAATGGTTTTGGCACGACGAGATTATGGAACCGCAGTGACTACTCGCGATTCACGCACATGCAGAGTCGAATCGTAACTGGGTCGACGGCGGTTGGGTGACAACGCGGCATGCGCTCATCACCCCCCGCGTCTCGCGCAGGCGCTCGAGTATGAATGCCAGTTTTGAAGGGGAAGCGGACCACGGCTTCGTCAGTCTCGACCGGCAGATGGAGCCGAACGGTTGAGGCTTTATCGCCAATGCCGTACTACGGTTGGCGCACACGCCGGTTATCTTGACGTCCACATAGATCAACTGTGCGTCGGTGCGCGGGCCGAGCGCAACGGCCCCGCGAAGGTTATGGGGTTTACTGCTGAGGGCGACTGATCGATGCAACCGACTTCGTTACGCAGCCTATGGCATTCGACCGTGCGCGTCCGAATCGAGTTGATCACCGGGTGACCCGTGCGCAATGCGGCGGCCACCGCCTGATAGGAGCACGTTCGGCAAGTGTGATCGCGTGCGCTTATCGCGCTGCTGTCCCGAGCACTGTGGCCGAGGCGACCTCGCGTAGCTGCTGGGGGGCCACTCGGAATACGGCATTGGGAGCACCCGCGGCGGCCCAGACAAATTCGTGATCGAGCAGCGACGCATCCATGTATACCGGCAGAGCGGCAAGATGCCCGATAGGTGCAACCCCGCCGATAGCAAATCCTGTCTCGCGCCTCACGCGTTTCGGATCAGCACGCACCAGTTCCGCTCCCACTTCTCGCGCGACGGACGGGAGATCGGCCATGCGGTCGCCGGCAATGAGCAGAAGCACTAGTGCGGACGTATCGACTCTTTCGAACACAAGTGATTTTACGATCTTCCCGACGCTGCAGCCGCAGGCGCGTGCGGCCTCCTCGGCTGTCCGTGTACTCTCCGGCATGAGTCGGATCTCGACCTCTAGCCCCGCGGTGCTCGCCGCTCGCATGACACGCTCGATACTGCCCCGGCTGCGTACGTCGGTCGAGCAGCGGGAAGGCGCGGAGGTGTGATCGGATTCAGACATGAACTTGTCTCATATCTCAGGATGGTGTGCTTTGCCCAATGCGACCGGCACCATATCATTAGCCGAGCCAAGTGCAGCCCAGCTAAAGAGGTACCGCAGCCGTCTGCGGCGACAGCGGAGGCCCGTTCGCAGAGCGCTGGCAGCTGTGCGGCGCCGCTGATAGTCGGTCGAGTTACCCTGGAGAACGCAATTATGGCACAGCCGAAGCGTCGGCTAGACGTGCGAATCAAGCGCGCATATCTCCCTGCTTCAGCGTGCGATGGGACTCGCATATTGATAGACCGCATCTGGGGCATACCGCAGGAAGCGGACTTTTTAGCACGCTCAGCAGTGAACACCGGCCGATCAAACTATGGCTCCCCGACGTCCGGGACGCCGCCAATCGCTAGCCCGTCGCATCGCTGCGGGTCCACCCCGCACACCCGCAGCGGGGCGCTTGACTCAATTATCAATATATGTAGACTTTCACCATGCCTCGCGCTCGCAATACCACTCCGCAAACGCGATCGCTGCTTGCAGCTTTGGCGTCGAAG
>JAJZFQ010000273.1 GCA_021805275.1 Pseudomonadota bacterium | reverse complement strand
TGGGCGCGGCATTTCCGGCCACGACCCTGCAGACCTGCATCGTGCACCTGATCCGTAACAGCCTCGAATACGCGAGCTGGAAGGATCGCAAGGTCCTCGCCCAGGCGCTGCGGCCGATCTACACCGCAACCAACGCGGAAACGGCCATGGAAGCACTTGAGGAATTCGAGCGCGGCTCCTGGGGCGAGCGGTATCCGACCATCGCGGCGTTGTGGCGTCGCGCCTGGGATCGGGTCATTCCGTTCTTTGCCTTTCCTCCGGCCGTGCGTCGCGTGATCTATACGACCAATGCGATCGAGAGCGTCAATGCGCGACTGCGTAAGATCATCAAGACACGCGGTCACTTCCCGAGCGATGAAGCGGCCACCAAGTTGATCTGGATGGCGCTGAAGAACATCACCGCTGACTGGAGCCGCTCGGCCCGGGAATGGACCGAAGCGATGAACCAGTTCGCCATCGCCTATGGGGATCGATTCACGAGAAACTTCGGATAGCAGTAGACTGCTCCTGCCGCAATGGTCTCGCCCACCACGGCCGGCTATTGTGGCAGGAGTTTTTAAACCCGCCTCAAACACAAAAAATCAGACACTCCCGGCAAAGTGCGTTCGTCAACAGTCGATGCGCCTGCGTGCGGCCCTGCTGCCAGCCGCGCAATCTTGCGGAGTTTAAGCTCGATCGCGCGTTTCGATCGGCCGTGGCGCGCCGCAATCGCCTCGACTGAGTCCCTCCGCGCCATTTCCGTCCGAAGCTCGGCATCTTCCGCTACGGTCCACTTCCGCCCCGCAAGAGGCGGGAGCGCCGCCCTACGGCGCTCCCGCGCGGCTGCGGCCTCGACCGCACTCACGGCGAGCAGCAACGCTCGAAGGACATTGGGTGTGTGCAGAATAGATCCCGAAGGCAATCGCTGCGGCGATCGAGGATCCCGCCCTGCAACAAGGGCACAGAGGACTCGGTGCGTTTCAGACTTTGGCATGCCGTACCCTCCCCATACGCCGTGCCCGGCGTGCGGGATTCTGACCTGCGGGCCGGCCACGACGCGATGGACTGCGGCGCTGCGGCCCGCCGAGAGGCACTAAGCCGGCAGCGACTCGCTGCTCATGCTCGGCCAGCCGGCTCAAACGCTCCAATTGAGCGGCCAACGGCGCTGACACTCCCTCGCGAAGACAATCGGCAATCTCAACATCCCGCTCGGCCCCCTGCGCGCGCAGGGCGAGCTCAGCGGTGACGGCAGTGCCGAAAACGGTGCACAGCCGGGCCACAACGAAATTCAGGTCCCCGGACGCATCCGCGTGGCGCCGCCCGAGAGCCTCTGGCGCACGGGCTTTCGGGCGCTTCGAACGCCGGGTGAGCGGCCGCGAGCCGCTCAAGCGGCGCTCGGCCGAGGAATAGTCGTGGCTCGGTTCTGTCCCCATCGCCTCTCCTTCTGGAGTGTTGCGGCCGCCGAGCGGCACCACCTCGAACCCGTCTCGTCGCTGCCCCACGCCTCGGGCTCCATCGGCAGTGGCCCGTAATATCCCACGTGCCAGGTGGATTTCCACCAGTGTCTCGCCTCGGCGGTCGCTGATCCTCGGCCCCGACGGATGAGCCGAACTCGAATGGACTTCCCGCCCAAATAAGACTTTACGGTCGCCTACTCTTAGGTGCCTGAACTCGCAACTCGACTGCCGTAAAGTAGCGCGATGATGAGCACACGGCGTGCGCTGCCCGAGCGCCTGGGAGAAGTGATCCGCCGCCGCCGGGAAGCGGCCGGCTGGACCCAGGAAGGCTTCGCCGATGAAATCGAAATGCACCGCGCGCAATACGGCCTCATCGAGCGAGGCAAGAAGGACCTCAGACTCTCCTCGCTCGAGCGCGTCGCAACGGGCCTGAAGGTTCCCGTCGCGACGATTCTGCGCGAAGCCGAAGACGCGTAATCGGCAGCCCGCCCCGCCGTTCCTCGACCCGAGCGCGCCTCAAAAGAGGCTCTGCTGGTCGCCCGTGGGCACCCGATCCTCGACTCGACCCTCCTCGGGTCGGCGCTCCGCGCGCCCCACCTGGGGATTGCCCCTGTGCCCCACCGGTGCCGCGCACACCCGGCAGCGCAAACGTTGCGCCTCGAGCGGATCGATCAGGATTGCGGCCTGGCACTGCGCACAGTGCGCGACCACAACCCGTCCCTCAGCGAGGGAGAAGATCAGGAGAATGAACTGATTGACCGACAGCAAGCCCGCCGGGACCAGCGCGCGGAAGAACTCGAACGCCTCGCACAACCGCTCGCCCCACTCGAGACTCGGCAGGCTCTGGCGGGCATTTCGGATCAGGCTTGCCGGTACGAGCGTCCAGACGCGTGCGAGCGCACCCAGCGCCGAGGCCTCCGGATGATTGGCCGTCCGGAAGAACACCGCACAGCTGGTCGGTGGCGCTCCGCGATGCCGCGGCACCGAACCCACCCCGTAGGAGTGCAGCAGATTGCGCACCCGCTCATCCGTGAGCCCCGTCATCGCGCAGATCCACTGCGTGCGCACCTCGTGCTGAATCAGCCGGTGCGCGAGCTCGAGTCGTCGCAAGTCCTGCGAGTAGCGGTCCTCTGAGATTCGCATGGGGCAGCCCCTCACGCCGACCGCGATGTCGCGGAAGTACGTCTCTCAGAGTTCGTCTTCTTGCGCCTGCCCACTCGAAGCACTCCGTCCGGCCGCGCATCCTCGAATTGAAATACCCCAAACCCGACGAGCACCAGCGGCTCGCCTCGCACGCGGACGCGCTCGTAACGCAGCATCCGGGACTGGAGTTCACGCAGAAACTGCTGAATGTCGCGGGTCAGCTGCGCCCGGCATACGCTCAGCAGTCGCTCGGGGATCTCGGTACTCTCGAGCGCGGTCACCACCTTGGTGCGATCCCCGTTGCCGGCGCGGCGCCATAGAACTCCAGCGCACGCACATGGCTCGCCAGCCAGTCGGGCAGCGTCTGGGTCCGAGTCGCCTCCGCGTACGCATAGCCGCTCGCTCCGAGTGCCCCGATGAACAGCTGCGCCCGGAAGGACTCCTCGCCGTGCGCTCCGTGGATCGGCACCGTGCGACCGGCGTAATCTACGAAGAGCTTCTCGCCGGCGAAGTGCCGCTGGCGCATCGAGCGCTTCAGCCGCCGCTCCCAGCGCCGGTATCCCTCGCAGAAGGCGCTACGGCGGTAGGCGGCTTCCCCGTGCCGCTCGACGTACTCCTCCCACAAAAGCTGCAGCGTCACATGCCGATGGCGCTTGAGCTCGGTGTGCACCCAGGCGTAATCCGGCGGTGCCAGCTTCGGCGGCTTGCCGGGCGGCGTCGGGC
>JAJZFQ010000081.1 GCA_021805275.1 Pseudomonadota bacterium | reverse complement strand
CGAATGCGCGCAGCGCCGCCATGATCGGCCGGATGGGACCGGTGTGTTTGGTGACCAGGCGGGCCGCGATCAAGCGCTGAACGGCCGCATGGACCTCGAATGGGGAGAGCCGCATTTGCTTGGCGAGAGCGGCATAGGGCATTTGCTCACCGTGCAGCGAGACGAGCTTCAGAGCGACAGCTAAGTCCTGCGGCTTGAGGACCCACTGGCGGGTGTTCGCGCGGCGGATCGCAGCTGTTCTTCCGGAAGTCTGGCGCATATGCGGTATGCATATAGCATATGTCGCCCTTCTCGGGAAGCGCGGCCCGCTTGGCGTAGCGGCGTAACCTTCAAAATCGAGCCACGAGGATGCGGGAGATCTGCGGGAGTCGGCTGTGCTCGATCGTGCTTCGTCGTGCCAATCGCAACGGGGCGACCCTTGGCAAGCTATTGAATATAAAGCCTATTTTGAGCGAAACAGCACGCTCATAATGCCGGGGTCGAGGGTTCGAGTCCCTCCCTTTCCACCAGGTATTCAGTGGCATGTGGGCGGTGTCTGGCCACGCAAAAGGCTCGTGCGTCGCGGGAGTCCATAAGCAGTCCGCGCCATGCACCTGCGAAGTCAGCCCGCCACGGCGCGCAGCTTCACCCCAAGCGCCAAGCATACCCGGCGGATGGTGTCGAAGCGGGGAGAGGCGTCGGGTCGCAGTGCCTTGTAAAGACTCTCCCTGCCCAGCCCGCTTTTCTCCGCAATTTCCGTCATGCCTCGGGCTTTTGCGATGTTGCCGAGAGCACGGATGAACTCCTCGCTGTCACCGTCTTCGATCACCTGCGAAAGGTATTCGGCGATGGCCTCGTCGCTGTCCAGAATCCTCGCGATGTCGAACGGGATCAGTTTCTCGTGTCTGGATGGACGCTTGCGCATAAGTCAGACCTCTTTGGCGAGCGCATGGGCTCGTCGGATATCAGCCGTTTGAGAGGATTTGTCTCCACCGGCGAGGAGGACAATGACCTCTCGGCCGCGGACGGTGAAGTAGACTCTGTATCCGGGACCGAGATCGATCTTCATCTCGGAAACACCGCTGCCGACGGAACGGGTATTGCCCAGATTGCCGTTCTCGGCCTGCTCGATCCGGCGGGCAATCGCGACCTTGGCGCGCAGGTCTCGCAGCCCGATGTGCCAGGCTGAGAAGCCTACGGTCTGCTTCACGAGGTACCGCACTGCGGAACTGTATCCGAATGGATACGATTGGTCAAGAAGATCGGCGGACAGGCTTTCGGCGGCTAGCCCGGACCCACGAGCTGGTGCGCGGGAATTCTGCGGGAATCAGTCGTGCTCGGTTGTGCTTCGTCGTGCCAATCGCAACCGGCAACCTCTTGGCAAGTTATTGAAGATAACGCCTATCTTGACCGGAGCAGCCGCCTCATAATGCCGGGGTCGAGGGTTCGAGTCCCTCCCTTTCCACCAGCACTTTTCGGGTTCGCTCCGGCGTTAGTCGCTGATTGCGAGCGAGTAACTGGTGCTTCGGCCGCCGGCGGGATCTTTGCGCAGCGCGCCCCGCTCAACGAGATCTAGGATGTCGCGGTAAGCAGTGTCCTGTGAGCTCTTGGTCAGCTTGGCCCATTTCGAGGTGGTGAGCTTTCCCTCGAAGCCGTCAAGGAGCTGGTTTAGCACCTTCACTTGTCGTGCGTTGAGTGGTTGGTGTGCGAAGCGTTCCCAGAAATGCGCCTTCTGTAAGACGGCGCGCAGCGTGTCTTGCGAGCTTTCGATCGCACGACTCAGGCAGGAGAGAAACCATTCCTGCCACAGCGTAACGTCGAGCGTGCCTTTCTGCGTACGTTCGAGCATCGTGTAATAGTCGGCACGCTCGCGGCGGAGCTGCCCTGACAGGCTATAGAAACGCTGGCTGCTGCGTTCGGAACGGGCGAGCGCCATATCAGCAATCGCGCGCGCGATGCGGCCATTGCCGTCATCAAATGGATGGACGGTGACGAACCACAGATGCGCGAGCCCGGCAACGAACAGCGGGTCGGCACCGCCAGGAGATTCGAACCATCTCAGGAAGCGATTCATTTCTTCCGGGACCCGCGGAGCGGGCGGCGCTTCGTAATGCACTTGCTGCCGCCCGATCGGGCCCGAGACGACCTGCATCGGCCCGCTGCTGTCATCGCGCCACTTGCCGACCGCAATTTTTTGCAGCCCGCTGCGGCCCGTCGGGAAGAGTGCAGCGTGCCAGTCGAACAATCGGTCTGCCGTCAGAGGCTGCGCGTAATAAGTTGTTGCGTCGAGCATCATTTCGACCACGCCCTCGACATCGCGATCGACTGGCGTGAGTCCGCCGATGTCCATGCCGAGCCGCCGTGCGATCGAGGATCTAACTTGATCAGCGTCGAGTTTCTCGCCTTCGATCTCACTCGAGCGGACCACGTCCTCGGTCAGTGTGCTCAGCTGCGCCTCGCGGCGAAGATCGAATCCGAGGCTCTGCATCCTGCCGAGCAGACGGCCTTGTTCGCGGGATACCTGTGCGAGCGAGGTGGCAAGGCGTCCGCGGTCCCAGGTAAGGTCAGGCCAGTTTTTGCACTCCCAGATATACATTTAAGCTCCGCGTCTCATGCGGAGATTATGCGGTCTATTCTCCGCACCGACAAGTACAATCTCCGCAGAAAATGCGGTAATTAGATCGAATTTCTCCGCACCTCGCCGCAGGAGAATGCGGGAATTTTGTGGGAATGGGTCGTGCTCAGTTGTGCTCAGTCATGCCAATCGCAGCGGGCGTCACTTGGCTAAGTTGTTGAATGTAAATACTATCTAGAGCGGAGCACCGAGTTCATCATGCCGGGGTCGAGGGTTCGAGTCCCTCCCTTTCCACCAGTTTGCCAGCGGTTCGCTTGAACAGTTGGATGGCGTTTCGCTGAGATTACGGGCGAAACCACCTTGCGGCGGACAGGTCGGCAGCTGAGCCGTTACACACGTTGCTCCGCATTGTTTCGCAAAGACAGTCCCGCTGCTTTCGTCGGCTCATCGCCGCTCGCAGAGATTGTCGGATTTGTGGATCAAGGGATGAGCCTGCGCAGCGCCGCGGTGGAGATATCGTCAATGTGTCGAAAGGCGGGTGCAATCCTTTCAATCTGATCCGCAGGCACGTCGTATTGCTCGAAGTAGACTTTCCATTGGCGCACGGTTTGCCAGATTCTTGCAATGCTCTGGGCGGCCCCATCCACTGATAACGTAAACATCTCGCGCCCGGCGAAAGCGTTGTCCAACGTGGCGGTCCTGCCTTCTGGCCCAACTCCCAGATGCAGGCGTCGTTCCGATGCCAAGGTTGGCCGTGGCATGACATCGTAGACCGGGCTCAGCCGCCATCCCGGAAGGCGGGGATCCCAGACAAAGCCGTGATTGCGGAGGTGGTCGTCGTCGTTGCTGACGAAGATGTTGAAGACCATGCGCTCGAAGAGCTCGCGGTTGTCTCCCCGGATGACATTGGGGTGACAGTACCGTCGGATGGCTTGCGCCAAGTCGCCATAGGACTTGGTGGGTGACTCCAGGGCGGTACACGCGAGGAGCGTCAGACCACTGACGAACCCCAACCGCTTCTCTACCCGTCCCGCCGCAGGTGCTGCGCTCAATAGGTCTTCAGGCAATTGAGCGTCCCGGCCCGGTTTGGCCCAGTATCGGTCGAATCGCCGGATCAGCATCACAGTCCGGGCGCCGAGGTTGATTAGCTTGACTGGCGGAACGGTGAGGCCTGCGGCCGCTGCCATGCGCAGCGTGGCGGTTTCCAGGACAGGAATATTCATCGTGTCCTGTTGACTCGGGAACTTGGCGAGCCATAACACCTGTTCGTTGTCACGAACCGTCGCCTTGGGGCGGGCACCGCCAAGAGGGCTTCCCTCTGCGAGAATTTCCTCCAGATTAGCAGGGATGGGCGCCCCCTCGTCAACACGTTGCGCGGCGTCCATTAAGTACTGCAGATTGTCCCAACTGCCGTAGCCCAGCGTTGGCTCGGATTCTCGCGAAGGACGAATATCGAGCGCACCCGCGCGCTGACTGCCTGCGTGGACTAGATATACGGATTCCGGGAGGCTGTTTGCGGGTGCCTTGAGGCGAGACTCGATGACCCGCCGTCCCCAGGCATCTGGTGCGGTATCGCGAATCCCGCCGAAGAAGGGGAGATTGTTCGGTGGAAAGAGAGCCTTGCCGCGGACGGCGCTCGTGTCGCGAATGCTCAGGCTCACCGGGTCGACCTCCAGAGCACCCGGGCGGTCCAGGTATCGCAATCCGTAGGCGAAGGTTGAGGCCACGAGCTTTACCCCGTCTTCGGTCAGAGTGAGTTGACCGCAGGGCATCCACTCGGCATCGAGGTACGCGAAGACGAACAGCTTCTCTTCTTTCACGGCAATGCTAGAAGTCGATTTCGTCCAATTCCCGCTTGGAGAGATCCCTGGCACGCCGACGCTGTTCTCGAGCACCAAGTGCGGCCAGAGCGGGATCCGATTCAGCCAGCAGCTCGAGCAGTGTCTTGCCCGGTACGATGGCATCGAGATAGCGCAGGACCTGGCCTATTGCGACTCCAGGATCGCCTTTCTCCAGCCGATATGCCGTATTGCGCGAGAGTCCGGCGCGTAGCGCTGCATGGTCTTGCTTCATGCCCCGAGCGATGCGCAGGCGTGCAAGCGCTGCTCCCAGCTTATTTGCCTCAGGAGCCAGGCTTGGGGGCAAAACTGCCGATTGGGTGATTTTCATAGTCGTTAAATCACTCGTAATATCTGCAGTGCATGATTAACGAGGCATGAATTCTGGTCGCGATCGCCTGTCCAGTCAAGGGAAGTGAGCCTAAAATCGATCTTTACAAAGATAATGCATGATTAATCGCTCATTTATGGGTATTGCCACGATGGCGCTTGCTTAGGTGCGCTATCCAGCATTTCTGTCGCAAGCCACCCTGCGAGTGAACCCATACAATCAGCAATCAACCTGGATAGGCATCGAGAAACGCCAAGCTCCTGATGGGAGCCTGAGGGGCCTTAGAATCCGCCGTTATCCGGCGCCCCCTTTAGCGGACAGCGCTGCACATCCACGGGATCGGGGGACGATGAACGGTGACGAGACTTCCGCCTGACTTGCAAGCAGTCCGATCCCGGCCGGCGGCCGCGACCGAGCGCTGGATGCTCAGCCGTGCCGGTATCGTCAACGTTTATCAGTACGGAAACGAGATCCTGCATTTTGCCGGCGGCCGCTTGCTGCTGCGAGGAGTGAACGGCTCAGGCAAGTCGACGGCGATGAACATGCTGCTGCCCTTTCTGCTCGACGCCGATACCCGGCGCATCGACGCCGCCGGCGAGCAATCCGGAGTGCTGAGAAGCTGGATGCTGTCGGGTCGGGAGGAGCCGCAACCGCAAGGCTACCTGTGGCTCGAGGTCGCAAAGGGCGAGTCATACCTCAGTTTCGGGTGCGGTATCCGGGCGAACCGCGCCACCGACCAGGTGACGACCTGGTGGTTCATCACTTCGCGACGTCCAGGAATCGACCTGTCGCTGGTCGAAGGCCGGGTGCCGGTGAGTCGGGAGGCATTGCGCGCCGCGACCGCACCGGACCCGCTCTTCGGACACGAGCAGCGAGCGGACTATCGCGCAGAGCTACGCAGGCGGCTCTTCGGCGGCGCAGATATTGAGCAGCATTTGCATCTGTTACGGATCGTCCGGAATCCGCGAGTTGGAGATCGCCTCGATGCCGAGCTTCCGCAGTACCTACAGGATGCGCTGCCGCAGCTCTCGGACGCCGCGCTCGACGATGCCGCTCAACCGCTCGAGGATCTGGAGGAGCATAGAAGGAACGTCGCGGATCTCAGGCGAACGGCGGACACACTCAATGCCCTGGACGCGACGTATCGCAATTACGCGCGCACGGAGTTGCACCGCCTGGCGGATGAAATGTTCGAGGCGGCGCGCATCTCGCGCGAGCGCCGTCGCGATGAAGAGAAGGCTCAGAGGGCGCACGATCAGGCGGCGGAGCGGCGCCGCGCCGCCGAGCTTCGCAAGCGTGAGCTCCAGAATGAAGTCGAACAGCTCCGCAGTGCCATCGAGGCGCTCAAGGCAAGCGAAGCATACACCTCTGGCGCGCAGCTCAACGATCTGCGCGAACACGTCGGGAGCCTGGAGCGCACGAAGGCTGCAGCGGAACAGGCGTTCCAACGCATGCGTGCCGCATCCGAGCGTGCCACCAACGCGGTACGCAGCGCGCGGCAGGAAGTCGCCGCGGATCATGACGCTCTGCGCCGACGATTGTTGGAACTCGCAAATTTCGCATCCGCCTGCCAAGTGGCCGCGCGGCCCCCGAGCGCACCTCCCATCAACTCCGATCGCGACTCCTCTGCTGATCTCGAGTTGGCGCCGGCTGGGCAGATCGATACGGGTGCTGCGGACCGAGCCTTGGCGGGGCTCGCGGTCGCAGCCCGTCAGCGGATCGAGGAGGTGGAAACCGTTGCGGCGGCGGTCGCCGCCATCGAACCTGCGGAGCGCACCGTGCGCGCTGCGGAGCGTGCGGCGGCCGACGCGCAATCGGCAACCGATGAGGCCCGGAAGGCCGTCAGCGACGCCCATACCCGGTTTCAATCGGCCATTTACACTTGGCAGGAAGCGGCCTCGGACTGGATCGGCGGGGTTCAGCGCCACTGCGCCACCTACGAACTCGTCGGTATCCAAGCGCCGGTCGAAGTGGGTGCTGCGGTTGAATACATCGCGAGCGGACATCGGATTGACGCCGTGCTTGAGGCGCTGATCACCCCCGCCGTCCGCCACCATGAAACCCTCCGTGCCCAGCGCGAAACGTCCCTGGAACAGCAGAGGAAATTGCTGGAGGAGCTGGCCGCGCGCGCCGCGGAGCTGACCGCGAAGCAGCTTCCCGATCCCCCGACGCTGGGATGGCAGCAGCGGCGCGACCGTCCCTGTCTCGCGGAGCTCATCGACTTCGCGGGGCACGTCGCTCCCGCCGCGCGCGCCGATCTCGAGGCCGCGCTCGAGGCGTCGGGACTCTTGGCCGCCGAGGTCCACGCCGACGGCACGCTGCGGCTTGTCGATGGCCAGCTCGTGATCGCGCCCGGCGCCACTGACGCGCCGGCGCCGCTGAGCACTCTGCTTCGCCCGGACATTCCGGTCGGCGACGACATCAATGGAGAAGCCCGGAACGCGGTGGAGCGCATCCTGCGGGCGATCTCGACCGACTGGTCTGCCGAGGCGCAGACCATCGTGACCATCGACGGCCAGTTCCGGATCGGTGCCGTGCGCGGTAGGTATCTCAAATCGGAGCCCGAGCACATCGGGTTGACGGCGCGGCGAGCGGCGCTGGAGCGGCAACGCGCCGAGAGCGAGCGGGCGCTGGAGCAGGCGAAAGCAGAGCAGGCCCGGATCGCCTGCGAGCTGCAGGCAGCCCGCGCCGCGCTCGGCGAGGCGCTGTCGATGCGCGATCGGATTCCCTCGGACCAGGAGTTGCACGCCGCGATGTGGCGACGTACAGAGGGCGAGAAGGCGCTCGAGAAGGCTGAGGCGCTACTTCATCTGCGGCGCTCGGAGCTGCAGACGGCAGAGCAGCAGCACTCCGAGGCAGTCTCGAGCGCACGGGCCACCGCGGGCCGCCTGTCGTTGCCGGTCCTGCCAGCGGAGCTGCGCGGGTTGCGCGCCGACCTCGGGCAGATCATCGCGGACTGTCGCGAAGCGCAAGGCGAGCTCGCTCGCCTCTTGCGTACCCTGGGCCGTTGGCGAGAGCGCGGCTCAGATTGGCGAGCGGCGCGGACCGACGAGGAGACCAGCGGCGCGCACTTGACATCGGTGCTAGAGGAGCTGATCTCTGCGCAGCAGCGTCTTTCGACGCTCGACGCGACGATCGGCATTGCGTACGAAGAGGTCATGGCAGCCGTTGCCGGCAAAGACCAGCAGTTGACCGCCGCCAGAGATTCAGCAGAGCAGGCCGACAAGACGCTCGAGAACGCCGTTGTGGAAGTCACGGTCACCGCAAAGAACCACGAATCGGCGGCGGGCGGGCGCGAGCGCGCCGACGTTGCCTGCGTGCAGGCGCTCGGTGTGCTCGAGCGGGCTCTGGGGGTGCCCGGCCTCAGCGAGGCGGCCCTTGAGCCGCCCAAGACCGAAGCAGACGGTGTCACCGCCGCAGACGACCGGCCGGCTGGCCCGGCTGGCGCACATCTTCTTGCGCTGGCGCAAGCGTCTCTCGGCGCTGAAGACGCCGCAGCGTCCGCCCGCGGCCTCGTGGACTTGATCCGTGCACAGGTCCCTCGGCCCGCGGAGCCACCGACCGCCGCCGAAGGCGTCCGCGTGTCGATCCGCCGCCGCCGTGACTCGCTCGGCGCAGGCTGGGACGCAGAGGATCGCCAGCCGGATGAGCGTTTGCCGCTGCACGTCGAAGTCACGGGACCGCTTGCTCACCAGACGCCGCTGCCGGCGGCCACGCAAATCGTCCAGCGGCAGCTCGCAACCCTGGCGGGTCTGCTCTCGACGAAGCAGCATCAGGCGCTGCGCAACCTGTTGCAGGGTCTGGTCGCGCGGGAAATCGCGGAGAAGCTGCACTCGGCGGGCGAACTGATCGACCGCATGAACGAGCGCCTCGCGGCGATCACCACCTCACACGGGATCGGCGTGAGACTTCGCTGGCGACGGCGGGATGACTTGGATCCGGCGCTCGCGGAGACGATCGAGTTGCTTGCCAAGCCGCCGGATCTGCGTACGGCCGAAGAGGACGGCAGGCTTTCCGCCGTCCTCGGCCGGCGCATCGACGATGCGCATCGGGAGGATCCGGGTACGCCGTACCGGGAGCTGATCGCGCGCGTGCTCGATTACCGCGAGTGGCACGTGATGACGATTCTGCTGCACCGGCCGGGCCGTCCTGCGGAGCGCCTCGGCCGCCGCACCGCGCTCTCCGAAGGGGAGAAGAAGATCGTCTCGTACTTGCCGCTCTTCGCGGCCGTCGCCGCGTCCTGCGACGGCTTGGCTGCGAGCGAGCCGGGCGCCCTGCGCTTCGTGCTGCTCGACGATGCCTTCGCCAAGGTGTCGGAGGACAACCACGCCAAACTCTTCGGCCTGCTCGTCGAGCTCGACCTCGATTTCGTCGCAACGAGCGAGCGCCTGTGGGGCACGCACGATACCGTTCCGGAGCTCGCGATAACCGAGGTCATCCGTGATGCGGACCTCGAGACGATCGTTCTCGAGCACTCGCGTTGGGATGGGCGCCGCAGAGAGGCCGCGTCATGAGCGAGTCCCAGGATGGGCCGAGCATCGTCCCCGAACCACCGGGGCCTCGATCGGAGTGGCGCTCGCCGGATGCGCCCTCAATGACCGACCCCGAGGCTGCCCGTGCCGCCGGACGCGATCTCTTTCGTCACGTGGTCGCGCTCGAGTGGAGCGACTACCGCGCGATCATGGGTATCTTCGCCGATACGTTCTTCTCGGAGTTCACGCCAGAGGATGTCGCGGGGCGGCTGGGGACGGCCGGTCACCCGCTCGACCCGGACGCCGTCGGCGTGAGGCTCGAGAGCTTGCGCCGCTGGGGGAATCTGACGGTCTCGTCAGCGGTGGGCAACCCGCAAAGCATTCAGGACTATTACCGGCGCCGCAATCGCTATCTGATCACCCGTGCGGGACAGGAAGTGCATCAGATCGTCGAGGGAGTGCTCACGCGCGTCGATGAGGTCACCGATATCTCGACCGCGCGGCTGCGTGCGCTCGTGGACGCGCTGGATCATCTCGGGGCAGTGGATGCGCGCAGCGCGGACCCCAATGTCCTCGCTGACGCGGTCGGCGCCGTATTCGATCCCCACGAGGCATTCACCGCCGAGATCACCCAGCTCTTTGCGGCCATCAACCAGTGGCAGAGCCGCTACGACCTGACGCCGGAGGAGCTGCGGTTCTTCGCCGAGGTGCTCGTTGGTTATGTCGGCGAGCGGCTCGATGAGATCGAGCGCACGGCGAGACCGATAGGGCACCGGCTCGCCTCGCTGCAGGAGCGGTTCGCGATGCTGGTCGAGCGGGCGAACAGGGGGCTTGCCGGCCGCGTCGACGCCGCCGGTCTTTCCGGCAGCGTCGCCGTGCGGCATCGTGCGGGCTCGCGCCTTCAGGACTGGGAGCATCTGTGCTCCTGGTTCCTGCGCGGACCCGGGAGGCCGTCCCGCATCGAAGTACTCACCCGGGAAGCGATTGCCGCCGTCCGCACGTTGACGCTGAATCTGACACGCCTGTCGCGGGTCGGCGTCGGCTCGGCTTCGCGCCGTGCGGACTTCCTGCGCCTCGCGCAGTTCTTCGATCAGGCGCAGGAGAGCGCCGCGCGGCTTGCCGCGGCCTCCTTCGGACTCGCGCCAACGAATCACTATGGCGCGCTTTCGGCCGACGCCGACGACCCTCTTCCGACCACGGTATCGTGGTGGGATGCCCCGCGAGCCGTAGTCGCGGTGTCGCTCAGAGAGCGCGGTGATACGACACCGCGCGGGCGGACCAGCCCGATACCGGATCGGACACGTGAGCGTGCGCTGGTGGAGCAACGCCGCGCGGCGGAACGTACTGCGCGGGAGCGCGTGGACTACGAGCTGCTGGATGAGCGGGAGCTCGACGGCCGGGCGTTGTCACCGGGCGCGCTTGCGCGTCTCCAGCAAGTTCTCGGACGGGCGCTTGCCCGGCTGGGTACTCGCGCGGCGGCCGCCGAAGGGGAGGACGGCCGCCTGGTCTGTCGAGTCGAACGTACACCAGGCCGGCACACGTGCGTTCACGCATCGAACGGCGCACTGACGATGCTCGATCTCACGGTGACCGTCCGTCCAACGCAGGCAGCCGAAGCGCCCCACTCTGCGCAGGAGTTGCGCAGTGCCATCTGATCATCACCCGCAAGCGGCGCTCGAGCTGCGGACGTGCGCGCGCCACCTGGTCCAGCGGCCGCTGACCTGCAAGGAGCACGATCCCGAGCTGTTTCGGCTGATCCGTCGTCACGAGGCGGAGCTTGATCGCTGGTTCACGCAACGTCTCGGCTACAGGCTGCACGTGAATGCCGATACTGCGCGCTTGTTCAAGGACGGCCTCGTCGTCGAGCGCCGGCCGCTGCTAACGTTGACGCGCCGGCCGTTTCATCCGCTCGAATACGTCCTGCTTGCATTGGTGCTCGGTGCGACAGTCGCGGGCCCCGCTGTGATCAGCCTCCGGGACTTGGTCGAAAGGGTGCGATCGGCGGCGGTGGAAGCGGCAATTGCGCTGGATGACTCCCCGACGACCCGGCGCGCCTTCGTCAGTGTGCTGCAGTGGATGGTCGGGTACGGACTCGCCTCCGAGCTGTACGAGCACGTGGAGGCGTACGCGGGCGATCAGACCGCGGATGCGGTCCTCATGATCCGACCTGACCGCATTGCGCTCCTGCCGCTTCCCGCGTTGGCGGGCGCCGAGAGCATCGAGGATATTCTCGCGCGCACGCAGCGGCGCAGCGCGACGCGCCAGTGGATGCGTTGTCGATTGGTCGAGGAGCCGGTCTTGTATCGCACTGATTTGAGCGAGGCGGAGTGGTCGGAGCTGCGCCGCCGCCTCGGCGAGGAGGAACGCCTGCTCGAGGAGATGTTCGGGCTCACGCTCGAGGCGCGCGCGGAAGGGGTCGCTTCGATCGACCCGTCCGGGAGCCTTGCCGCATGTCGCTTTCCGACTGGCGGGACGCTGGGCCACGCGGCGTTGCTGCTGATTGCGAAACTGCGCGACGATACCGCACGGCCGCTCGATCGCGAGGGTATCGTGAGTGCCATCGGAGAGCTGGCCGAGGCCCATCGCCGCCGTTGGGCCGGAGATCTCGTCGACTCGCCGGAACGGCTCGCTGCCCGGGTCACGGAGCTGCTGCTCGACCTGCGCCTGGCCGAATGGGCTCCGGCGGTTGGTGTCTCGCCGGAAACGACCGCAAGCGCCGCGGCGTCGTCGGCCAGGGCTTGGGGGCAGCATGCTGTGCTGCGGCTTCTACCGGCCGCGGCCAGATTTCTTCCCGTAGTCAGCGCTGACGCTGACGCCGATACAATTGAAATGCAGGGGCGCCTCTGTTGACGGTGCCGCCCTCGCTCCGCTCACCGGAGCTCGATGCGCTGTGGGTGCGCGCCCGGGCGCGTCTCGAAGCTCGAGGACACGGCCGTCGTGGCCGGCTGTCGTTGCCGGCCCTCTCTTCTGCGGCGAAGCTGGTGTTGAAATCGCTCATTGGCCGTCCGCCAGGCAGGACGGTCGACCTCAGCGTGCTGGAGGCAGGTCTCGTTCGGCTCGGGATCGGACATGATCTGGCGGCCGCGCTTGCTGCGCTCGGGCATGAGGTCTCCGGCGAACCGGCCCGGTGGCGGTCGGAGCGCGCCGAGCGAAGAGAGGCGCGCCAAGTTGCCCGGGTGATCGTCGCGGAGTGGGCCCAACCGTGGGCGAAAGAGTGGATCGATGAGGTGATCCGCGCCGGGGTCCTGCGCGGCCAGGGTGTGGCGCAGGCGAAGGACCTTCTGCGTCGCGTTCGTATCGTTCTCGATTACCTCGGGCAGGACCGCCCGATGCAGATCAGCCGAGTCGATCTCGCGGCACAGCTTCTCGGCTCGGCGCACGCGCTCGACCACGGCACACGCCTCGAGGCGGCTCTCTCTCGTGCGCTCGTGTTCGAGCTCGGCCCCACCGACCACCGCGACCTTTGGGCACAGGCTGGCGTGCATCTCGATCTTACCTCTGCGCCCGCGTTGACATGGAAGCTTCCGCTGAGCGGTGAATGCGGGTTGGCGCGCCTCGCGGCTGCCGCGGCGGACCGAGGAATTCCGCTTCACGTGAGTCGGTTCTCGCTCGAGGCATATCCGGCCGTCGTGCCTCAAGGCAGTCGGATCCTCGTGGTCGAGAACCCGCGAGTCGTGGAGGCGGCGGCGCAGATGCGCGCCGTGACGCCAGTGGTGGCGACGAACGGCCGTCCGAGCTCCACCGTGCTCCTGCTACTGGCCCAGCTTCGTGAGGCGGGGGCCGAGCTGCCTTATCACGGCGATTTCGATGCCGCGGGGCTGGCGATCTGCGAAAGCCTGATGAGTCGCGGCCTGGTGCCTTGGCGGATGACTGCGGCCGACTACCTTGCGGCACTCGCAGTGGCCGATGATCAGGGCGCAGTACTACCGCAGGATCCCTATCCGCCCGGGCCGACGCCCTGGGATCCGGCGTTGCGTCGGACGTTCGATCGCGAGCGGCGCATCGTCCATCAGGAGAGGCTGCTTCCCGGCCTGATCGAATAGGGAAGTTGGAGCGCTCCGGTCGGCGTGCGCTATTCGGCCGAGCGAGGACTCGGGTGCGGTGCGGGAGACCTGCGGGAGTCGGTGGTGATTCGTCGTGCCAATCGGAGCGGGCGCCCTTGGGCAAGCTATTGAATCTAATCTGAAGTTCCTCCCCGGTTCTGGTTGATCGGTAGTCAGCAGAGGCTGGGTTTTCCAGCATTTGATGTGTGGCTGGGGGATGGATTTGCCGTCTCGTCGTAGTCACTAAATAGTTGCATTTGGGGCGGGATTGTGCTAGTTTCGGCTCCATGTCGCAACGAGGTGGCGCTGTTCATGTCGTCACCACACGGCGCCGCTACAAAGGCCGTGTGTATGCGACGCATCTGCTGCGCCGGAGCTATCGCGAGGACGGGAAGGTCAAAAAC
>JAJZFQ010000023.1 GCA_021805275.1 Pseudomonadota bacterium | reverse complement strand
GGCAGCGACTGTGTGCTGCACATTCGGATTCAGCCACGATCTTCGCGTGAAGGCATCGACGGGTGGCGCGACGGCAGACTTCTCGTGCGGGTCAGCGCACCGCCCGTCGACGGCGCCGCCAATGATCGACTCATACGCGTTCTCGCACATGCACTTGGCGTGCCTAAGACGCACGTTTCGCTGCTCCGCGGCCTGAAAGGCCGCGACAAAGAGGTTTTGATTCGGGACGCGGCGGCGGCGGCGGCGCAACTCTTCGCCAAAATCTGACCCGCCGAACCGCACGCGACGCAAAACCCTTTGAAAAAAGCCCTTTCGACATTGGTGTAAGCAAAAAAAACATTCCGCAGGTGCGCTTATGTGCTATTTTCCGCGGCGATTCTTAGCTTTGCGTCGCTGCACATCAGCACGCACATTCATTTATTCGAGGAGTGGCGCAATATGGCGAAAAAGGGTAGCGCTCCGACCAAGTCGGAAGTCCTGACTCAAATTTCCAAAGACACGGGGCTCTCGCGCAAGCAGGTCGGCAGCGTGTTCGATTCGCTGAACGGCGTGATCAAGAAGAGCCTGCGCAGCAACGGCCTGTTCACCATGCCGGGTCTGCTGAAGATGAAGGTCGTGAAGAAGCCGGCCACGAAGGCACGCGAAGGCGTCAACCCCTTCACGGGCGAGAAGATGATGTTCAAGGCAAAGCCGGCCAGCAAGAAGGTCCGTGTGATGCCGCTGAAGAACCTCAAGGCGATGGTCAATTCCTGATCGCGCTGAGCCGTAAGGTTCGACGGGGTTCGCGCAGCGAACCCCGTTCATTTCCCGGCGCCGCCGGCGCCGCGGGCCGCCTCAGCGGCCGCACTCATGAACTGCACGACTTCCTGGCGCAACTCGTGCAGCCGTCCATGGAAGAAATGCCCCGCACCTGAGAACGTGCTGAGCACCGGCGGACGGGACTGGCGCGCCGCCCATTCGAGCACGTCCTGCGGCTCGATCACCTCGTCTGCATCGCCTTGGATCAGCATCCAGGGGCACTGCGGGGAGGGCACTCCCTGCATCGCCACCCGAGTCACCCCGGGCGCCACCAGCACCATCCGCGCCGGCGCGGCCCGTGCGGCGGCGCGCACCGCGACGGCCGCTCCGAAGGAGAACCCGGCCAGCCACAGCAACGCCCCCGGCCAGCGCGAGCGTCCGTAGGCGATCACCGCGAGTGCATCGTCGCTCTCGCCCCGCCCCTCGTCGTAGTGCCCCGCGCTCGAGCCAACACCGCGGAAATTGAAGCGCACCACGGGCGCGGCGCATTCCTCGAAGGCGCGCGCCAGGGTGTAGACGACTTTATTGTCGAGCGTTCCGCCGTAGAGCGGATGGGGATGGCACACCACGCCGAACGCCGCCGGCGCGGCAGGCGCCGCCGCCTCGGCGAGCGGCGTCTCCACCACGGCCTCGAGATCGCCCGCCGGGCCGGCGATCACGAGGCGCTCGACATGCGGCGGCTTCACGCCGCATGCCCTGCCGCCAGCTCGACCAGCAAGCGGTTCAGTCGCTGGACGAAATCCGCCGGGTTGCCGAGCTCTCCGCCCTCGGCGAGTTCGGCCTGCTCGTAGAGCAGCAGCGAGAGCGCCTCGAACCGCCCGGTATCGGCGAGTCCGTCGAGGTACTTCACCAGCGGATGCTGGGCATTGAGCTCGAGCGCCGGGGTGCTGTCCGGCACCTTCTGCCCGGCGGCGGCGAGAATCTTGCGCATGCTGGCCCCGAGTTCCTGCTCGCCGCGCACCAGGCAGGCCGGGGAGTCCTTCAGGCGCGTGCTGAGGCGCACCTCGGTCACGCGCTCCCCGACGGCATCCTTGACCCGCTTCAGCAGCCCCTTGCTCTCCTTCAGCGCCGCCTCGCGCTCGTGCCGTTCGGCCTCACTTTCCAGCGGCCCGAGCTCGAGTTCACCGCGCGCAGCATCCTTGAAGCGCCGACCCTCGAATTGCTCGATCTGGCTCATCATCCACTCATCGATCCGCTCCCCGAGCAGCAGCACCTCGATGCCACGTTCGGCGAGCCGCTCGATGTACGGGCTGCGTCGCGCGGCCGCGACGCTCTCGGCGGTAATGAAATAGATGCGTTCCTGGCCGGCTTTCATGCGTGCCACGTACTGCGCCAGACTCACCACCGGCTCATCACCGGATTCGTGCGTGCTCGCGAAGCGCAGCAGCGGCAGCAACGTCGCTCGATTCGCGACGTCCTGGCCGATGCCCTCCTTCAGAACCGTGCCGAACTCCTTCCAGAACTCGGTGTACGGGCCCGGCTCCTCCGCAGCGAGCTTCGCCAGCATGTCGAGCACGCGCTTGGTCAGGCTGCCGCGGATGGCATCGACCTCCGGCTCCCGCTGCAGCAGCTCGCGCGACACGTTCAGCGGCAGATCGCTCGAATCCAGCACACCTTTGACGAAGCGCAGGTACAGCGGCAGGAATTGCTCGGCATCGTCCATGATGAACACGCGCCGTACGTACAGCTTCAGCCCGTGTGCGGCCTCGCGCTGCCACAGATCGAACGGCGCGCGACCCGGGATGAACAGCAGACTGGTGTACTCGCGCTTGCCCTCGACTCGGTTGTGGCTCCAGGCGAGCGGATCGGTGAAGTCGTGCGCCAGGTGCTGATAGAACTGGCGGTATTCCTCGTCGGCGATTTCGGCGCGCGGGCGCACCCACAGGGCCGTGGCCTGATTGACGGTCTCCTCCTCGAGCGACGCTTCGCCCTCCTTCGGCATGCGCACCGGGAAGGCGATGTGGTCCGAGTAGCGCCGGATCAGTGCGCGCAGCCGGAACGGATCGGCGAACTCCTTCGCTTCGGGCTTCAGGTACAGCTTCACGGCCGTGCCGCGCGCCTCGCGGGTCACGGACTCGACGGAGAACTCCCCATCGGCGCGTGACTCCCAGCGCACACCGTCCGCCGCCGGCTGCCCGGCCCGACGCGAGAACACCTCGACTCGATCGGCCACGATGAACGCGGAGTAGAACCCCACGCCGAACTGTCCGATCAGCTGCGCGTCCTTCTGCTGATCGCCCGAGAGCGAGCGGAAGAACTCCGAGGTCCCCGAGCGCGCGATGGTGCCGAGGTTGGCGATGGCCTCCTCGCGGGTCATGCCGATGCCGTTGTCGGTAATGGTGACCGTTCCGGCAGCCGGATCGGCCGCGACGCGGATCGCGAGTTCCGGGTCGCTCTCGAGCAGCGCCGGGGCGCCGATGGCCGCGAAGCGCAACCGGTCATTGGCGTCCGAGGCGTTCGAGATCAGCTCGCGCAAGAAGATTTCCCTGTGGCTGTACAGGGAGTGGATCATGAGCTTCAGCAGCTCGCGCACCTCGGCCTGAAAGCCGTGGGTCTGACGG
>JAJZFQ010000168.1 GCA_021805275.1 Pseudomonadota bacterium | reverse complement strand
TCGGCAGCGGCAGGTTCGGCATGGCATCGCGCGCGGCCTGGAAGTCAAACAGCAGCGGCATGATCGGGTGGCCGTACGGCGTGACCGACAGCTCGCACCGACCCTGCTCGCTCAGGCGCCGGTAGCGTGGCACGATCTGCCCGAGCAGCGAGCCGATCAGGGTCAGCAGCTCGCGTCGCTGCGCAGCGGTGAAATCGCGGCCTTGCTCGGTGAGTCGGGTGACCAGCGGATCGCTGCGGCGCACCGTCTCGCCCATCCACGCCAGGTGATACCACACGGCAAGATCCTGGATGAACTGGTCCGAGGCATAGCTGACGCGCTCGGGCGTGGCGAGCGTGTCGGCGATCGAGGCGAGCTCTAGATAGGGCCCGAAGCGCTCGATCATCTGCTTGCGCTGGGCGCGCAAGCAGGCATGCAGGCTCTCCAGCCGCTCGGCCGGCGCGCTCGGCACTGGATCGGGTCCGAGCAACGCGAGCACCGGGTCGGGCAGTGCGCTACCGGTGCGCAGATGCTCGGCGACGGCCGCGGCGAGTGCCTCGATCTGTTCGAGCAGCACCGGGGTGAAATTCACCACGGCACGCGCCTCTGGGATCGCCTCCAGGTGCGCGGCCATGTCGGTGTAGTCCTTGATGGCGTGCAGGTACGTCCAGGGCAGGACATAACGCCCGGTGAGCGCGTCGCGGTACTGCGGCTGGTGCATGTGCCACAACAGAACGACCGGCAGGCGCGGGGTGGACATGAGCGGCTCAGCCGGCGACGCGCCGCAGCATCTCTGCGGTCACCAGCACGACGCCTTTCTCGGTGACCAGGAAGCGCTCGGCATCGGCCTCCCGGTCGACACCGATGCTCATGCCGTCGGGGATCTCGCTGCCCTCATCGATGATGGCGCCGCGGATCACGCAGCTGGCACCGATGCGGGTGTTGGGCAGGATCACCGCCCGCTCGATGGTGCTGCGCTCCTCGACCCGCACGTTGGAGAAGAGCAACGATTCGCGCACATACGCACCTGAGATCACGCAGCCTGCCGAGACCATCGAGTTGATCGCCTGTCCGCGCCGGCCGTCCTCATCGAGGATGAACTTCGCCGGCGGTTGGTGCACCTGGTAGGTCCAGATCGGCCAGTCCTCGTCGTAGATATTCAGTTCCGGCTCGACGTGCACCAGCTCGAGGTTCGCCTCGTAGTAGGCATCGAGCGTGCCGACGTCGCGCCAATAGCTCTGCGCGCGAGTCTTGACGTCCTGGAACGGGTAGGCGAACACCTGCAGTGCGCCGGCGATGGCCTTCGGCAGGATGTCCTTGCCGAAATCGTGCGAGGAGGCCTCGTTGGTGGCATCTTCGCGCAGGAGCATCTCGAGCAGCCGGGTGTTGAACACGTAGATGCCCATC
This sequence comes from Pseudomonadota bacterium, assembly GCA_021805275.1. The sequence continues at coordinate 1,994 of JAJZFQ010000168.1, read as the reverse complement.
GAGGCGAGGATCGTATCCGGCCGGCCCGGCAGCGTGTCGGGCACCGGCGGCTTTTCGCTGAATTTCGTGACCCGGTTCCATTCCGTCGCGGTGAGCACGCCGAAGTGGCGTGACTCGCTCGCCGGCACCTCGACGACACCCATGGTGACATCGGCGCCCTTCTCCACGTGGTAGGCGATCATCGGGCCATAATCCATCTTGTAGATGTGATCGCCGGCGAGCACCAATACGTGCTTGGGTCGGTGCGAGAGGATCAGCTCGATGTTCTGGTACACCGCGTCCGCGGTGCCTTGATACCAGTTCGCGCCCATCTGCTGCTGGGCGGGCACGACCTCGATGAATTCACCGAATTCACCGCGCAGATAGCTCCAGCCGTGCTGCACGTGCGCAATCAGCGACTGCGCCTTGTACTGCGTCAGGATCCCAATCTGGCGGATGCCAGAATTGACGCAGTTCGACAGCACGAAATCCATGATGCGGAACTTGCCGCCGAAGGGCGTTGCGGGCTTGCAGCGGTTGGCGGTGAGATCCTTCAGCCGCTCCCCGCGGCCGCCGGCCATGATGATCGCGAGCGTGCTGCCGGTCAGCCGGCTTACGTAGCGTCCGGAGGCGCGCGCTGGTTGCTGCATCATGGGCCCGGGGCTCACTGGTGGGTCTGACGGAGTCTATCCTAGCAGTCTCGCGCACCGCTCAAAGCCATTTCATCAGACCCATGCCGAGCGGGTGGGCGAGCAGTTCGTGCCAGGGATAGATCCGCACCTCGGTCGCGAACTGGCCGCAGCCCGGCGGCTCGGCTTCGAGTGCGAAGACTGCCGCGCCCTCAGTCCACTCGCCGGTGTGCCGCAGCGGTGCGCTCCACACGCCGGGGCGTGGCGGCGTGCTGAAGGCGCACAGCGGTGGTGGCTCGGTGCTCGAGTGCGGCAGCAGCCGTCGGGCGTGGAACTCGATGCGCACATCGTCCGGCTGCAAGCCGGGCAGATGCGCCGCGATGCGCAGCCGGACCCGCTGTTCGCGGGTGATCTCGGCCGAGGCGTCCTCGATCAGCCGCAAATCGATGCGGTTCCAGGCGGCGCGGATGCGCTGCTGCCATTCGGCCAGCTGGCGAGCGCCCGCATAGTCGTGCGTGGCGAGCCGGCGATGCTGCTCGGCCGCCGGACGGTAGAGCTTCTCGGTGTAATCGCGCAGCATGCGATCCATGTTGAATCGCGGGATGACGCTCATCATGGCTTGCTTGGCGCGCCGGATCCACTCGGTGGAGCGACCGCGGACGTCGCGCTGGTAGTAGAGCGGGATCACCTCTTCCTGCAGCGTATGCAGGATCAGTTCCGACTCGATCGCATCGCGCCGGTCCCAGTCCTGCACGTCGGAGGGCGGGATGCCCCAGCCGTTGTCCGCCATGCACCCCTCGGCCCACCAGCCGTCGAGCACGCTCAGGTTCAGCCGGCCGTTGATGGCCGCCTTGATGCCCGAAGTGCCGCTCGCCTCGAGCGGTGCGATCGGCGTGTTGAGCCAGACGTCGACGCCCGAGACCAGTGAGCGGGCGAGCTGCAGGTCGTAGTCCTCGAGGAAGATGATCCGGCCAATGAACTCCGGGGAGGTCATCAGCTGGCGGATCTCGCGCAGCACTTGCTTGCCCGGCTCGTCGGCCGGGTGCGCCTTGCCGGCGAACAGCAGGACCACCGGGCGGTCCGGATCATTGAGCAGGCGGGCGAGCCGCGCCCGGTCGCGCAGCAGCAGCGTGGCGCGCTTGTAGGTCGCGAAGCGGCGCGCGAAGCCGATGGTCAGCACCTCGGGACGGGCCGGATCGAGCAGCCGCGTGATGCGTGCCAGCTGCGCGAGGCTCATGCCCTTGCGCCGATACTCGCGCTCGAGCCGCTGGCGCACCGCATCGAGCATCTTGGACTTGACGGCCTGCGAGGTCTCCCAGAACCGCTCATCGGGCACCGCCTCGAGGCCGCCCCAGAACGCCACATCGTTCAGCCGCTCGCCCCAGT
>JAJZFQ010000142.1 GCA_021805275.1 Pseudomonadota bacterium | reverse complement strand
TGCTCAGCGACGGATCAGCCATCCCGGTCTTCGCGTTTCGCCTCAAGGAGACCACGCGATACTCGGTGTACGACGTGTCCGAGCGCCTGCGCAGCCATGGCTGGCAGGTGCCCGCCTACACGATGCCCCAGGACGCCGAAGCGATCGCGGTGCTGCGAATCGTGGTCCGCGAAGGCTTCTCGCGGGACATGGCCGACCTCCTGCTCGCCGACCTGCGCAGCGTGATCGCGGCACTGGAAGCAAACCCGCCCGCGCGGCCCGCACAGGCGCACGGCCGCTTCCACCACGGCTGAGTCCACAGCGGTCAGTCGGCCTCGGTGCGCGGACGATAAGCCTCGATGAGTTCCTGTTGGCGCCGCGGCGGCACCGGATCGTAGTGGCTGAGCGCCATGACATAGCTGCCCTGCCCACCGGTGAGGGACTTCAGGCGCGAGGGGTACTCGCCGATCTCCGCCAGCGGCACCAGCGCCGAGACGCTCGCTCGGTGCCCAGGCAGCTCCTGGTTGCCGTTGACGCGCGCCCGGCGTGTCGCCAGATCACCGGTGATGTCCCCGATCGCGCTTGCCGGGCCGGTCACCTCCAGGTGCACGATCGGCTCGAGCACGATCGGGCTGGCCTTACCGAGCGCATCGAGGAACGCCTTGCGACCTGCCGAGACGAAAGCCACCTCCTTGGAATCGACCGGATGGTGTTTGCCGTCGAGCACCGTGACGCGCACATCCTGCAGCGGAAAGCCGGCGAGTGCGCCCTCCACGAGCACCTGGCGCACGCCCTTCTCCACCGCGGGAATGTATTGACCCGGGATCGCCCCGCCCGTGACCGCATCGATGAACTCGAAGCCCGCGCCGCGCTCGAGCGCCTCGACGCGCAGGTACACCTCGCCGAACTGCCCGGCCCCACCGGTCTGTTTCTTGTGGCGGCTGTGTCCCTCGGCCGCGCGGGTGATGGTCTCGCGATACGGAATGCTCGGCGGATGGGTACGCACCTGCACCCCGTAGCGCTCGCGCATGCGCTCGAGCAGCACCCGCAAGTGCATCTCACCGGTGCCGTAGAGCACCGTTTCGTTCACCGCGGCATGTTGCTCGATGCGCACTCCGGGGTCCTCCGCGGTGAGCTTGTGCAGCGCATCGGCCAGCCGCTGTTCATCCCCGCGCCGCTGCGGCTCGATCGCCAGCCCGAGCATCGAGGGCGGCAGCGCGACGGGCGCGAGATGATAATGATCCTCCTCATGCGAGTCGTGCAGGACCGCATCGCGGTGCAGCTCCTCGACTTTGGCCAACGCGCACAGATCCCCGGGAATGGCCTGCGGGATCTCCGTGGTGTCCTTGCCCAGCAGCCGATACAGGTGCGTCACTTTGAACGACTTGCGTGCATCGCCCACGTAGAGCTGCGCACCCGGGCGGATCGTGCCCTGATGGACCCGCAGGCTCGCCAGTTTCCCAACGTACGGATCGATCGTCACGCGAAAGACGTGCGCGATGACGTGCCGCTCGGGGTCGGGCCGCACTTCGACGCGGCGGACCGCATCGCCCTCGCCGAGGAGAAATATCGGCGGGTTGCCCTCGGCGGGATTGGGCATCAGCCGCTCGAAGATCTCGAGCAGCGCTCCGACGCCGGCCCCGCTCTCGGCGGACACGAAACACACCGGCACCAGATGTCCCTCGCGCAGCGCCTGTTCGAACGGCGCGTGCAGCTGCTCGGGCGAGAGCGTCTCACCCTGCTCCAGGTACAGCCCCATCAGCCCTTCGTCGAGCTCCACGACCTGATCGACGATGGCCGTATGCGCCGCATCCACCGTGGAGAACTGAACGGGACTCTCCTGCGGATCGAAAAAGCAATCGCGCACCGCCGCGCCCTGTGCGGCCGGCAGGTTGATCGGCAGACACTCCGATCCGAACCCCTCGCGCAGCCGCGCCCAAACGCCCGCGCAGTCCGCCTCTCGGCTGTCGATCTTGTTGACGATCAGCAGCCGCGCCAGCCCCCGCTCGCGCGCGAAGTTCATGAGCCGTTGCGTCACCGCATCCGGACCCGTGACTGCGCTCACGACGACCGCGACGGCATCGACGGCCTCGAGCGCCGCGAACGTACGCGGGAGAAAATCCGCGTAGCCCGGTGTGTCGAGCAGATGCAGCCGTGTGCCCGCGTGCTCGAACGTCAGCACGGCCGGTTCAAGCGAGTGGCCGAGCACGCGTTCCTGCGGATCGAAGTCCGAGACCGTGGAGCCGCGCTCGATGCTGCCCTTGGCGCGGGTCGCTCCAGCCGCAAACAGGAGCGCTTCCGCGAGCAGCGTCTTGCCGGCGCCCGCAGCGCCGGTGAGCGCGATGTTGCGAATGCACGTTGGGTCCACGCAGCACGCCCCGCCGAGCACGGAGTCAGATTTCAGAGGGTACTCCGGCCGGGCGCGGGGCGCAAAGATCCGGCGACGCTCAGGGTACCGACAGCTCGAGCTCCGCGCCGTGCTCATCGACCGTCACGAGCCGCACTGGCCGACGCCACAGGCGCTGCACGTACTCCAGCACCTTGCGGCTGCGGTCCAGATCAAGACCGCGCCCGGCGAGCCGATGATCGTGCCCGAGCTCGAGCGTGCCGTCCGGGCGGGTGCGTCGCACGACCATCGCCGGTGCGCCGAAGTGATATTTCGGCGCGAGGATCGCCTCGTGCAGTGCGTCGAGATCGCTCTCGAGCACGGTTGCCCGGCCGTCGCGAGCGCGGTAGCGGAACAGACCCAACTCCTCGACCAGATCACGCGTGAGGTGGTTGCGAATGAAGGCGAAGTCATCATCCTCGGTCCGGATCGCGAAGGCCGCATCGAGGCCACGCCGCGCCACGATGTGCTCCCAGAGCGAAAAGCCCAGGTGATAGGGATTGACGCTGAGGGCCACCTGCTCGTCGGCCGCCACCGGCCGGACCACTTCGGAGTGACACCGGATGGCATCGAGATAGGCCTGCTGGGGAATGAAATCCGCCTCGCGCAGCAGCCGGGCATGCCAATACGACGCCCACCCTTCGTTCATGATCTGGGTGGCGAATACGGGATAAAAATAGAATGACTCCTCGCGCACCGCGAGAAACACATCCCGCTCCCAGCTCTCCATCTCCGGGGCATACTCTGCCATGAACCAGAGCAGGTCCCGCTCCGGGTGCGGCGGCAGGGGCGCACGCAGAGGCGCGGGCGCACCCGCCGCGGGGCTCGCCGGATCGAGCGCCGCGAAACGCCGACGGAACGCGTCGTCCGCCAGCGCCTTGGCCGGCTCGAGGTACTGAGGATAGGGCGCGCGGCGCAGCGGCTGGTCGACGTCGATGTGCTGCTCGAGCGCGAGCGCCGCATCCAGTGCGGCCTCCACGCGCCCGATGCCATGCGTCTCGATGGCTTGCTGGATCTGACGCGCATGCTGCGCGGCATGCTCGACGATCCGCTCGCTCACCTGTCCCTGACAGCGCTGAAACAGCAAGTTGTTGCGTGAGAAATCCGCATGCCCGAGCACGTGTGCGCTCACCAGCACGTTCTCGGCCAGCCCATTGCCGGCGGAGAGATAGGCATGACCCGGATTGCCGGGGAACACCACTTCGAACAGACGCGAGTGTCCCATGTGTCGCTGGATGAGCTGGTAGATGTAGCGCACGCCGAACGACCAGTGCGGCATGCGCACCGGCAGGCCGTACACGGCGATCTCCATCATGAACGAATCGGGCACCGCCTCGAATTCCACCGGATGAAAGTCCAGCCCGAGATCGCGGGCCAGCTGCTCGAGACGCGGCACGAAGGTGCGCCACTCGTGGCTCACGCATCCTCCGCAGCGCGCTCCTGCGCGGCAAAGAACGTGCGCAGCGCCGCCCAGATGTCCTCGAAGCCGCCGAGCACGCAGCGCTCGACGGCCCCTCCGGCCAGCGCCCGTTCGTCGAACAGCCGACCGGTCTCGGTTTCCTGACGGCGCGACATGCCCGCCGCGACCTCGACGTAGCCGCAGAAGCACGTCTCGGGCACGAGTGTCCCGAGCGCCGCGCGTGCCGCGGCGGTGTCGCTCGCGGCGTTGTCGCCGTCCGAGGCGTAATAGACGTACACGTTGTACTGCTGGGTCGCGAAGCGCTCCGCGATGAGTTCACTCACCTTACCGAAGCCCTTCGAGGCCACCGTTCCGCCCGTACCGCTCACCTGGAAGAACTCCGACTCGGTGAACTCCCACGCCTCGGTGGTATGTGCAACGAATACCGTCTCGAGCATCCGGTACTGGCGGCGCAGCCCCTGCACCGTCCAGAAGAAGAAAGATTTGGCGAGCTGACGATCGCGCTCGGACATACTGCCTGAGACATCGAGCAGGAAGAACACCACGGCCCGCAACGCGGGACGTCGCCGCTGCGAGAGCTGACGGAAGCGCAGATCATCATCCGTAAAGCTCTGCACCGCCCCCGGCGCGGCGCGACGCTTGACCAGCTCCTTGAACGACCGGCGGCGGTCGAGTCGGGAGCGCGCACCGCGCCGGTCCCAACCCTCGCGGGTCCACTCGGTGTCCTGCGAGGGTCCGGCGCGCGGCGTGAGGTTCGGCAGGCGCATCTCCTCCCACAGCCACTCGACCATGTCCTCGACCTTCAGCTCAAGCAGCAGCTGCACCTCACCCTCCTCCTCACCGCCCGGACCCTTGCCGGGTGGAGCGACGCGGTGCGTCGGATCGACGAAGACGTCGCCCGGCTTGGCTGCGCCCTGGCCCACGCTCTGCTGCTCGGCGCCGCGGCGCAACCGGAATCGGTAGTGCTCAAGCAGCTTCACCGGCACGCGCACCGTACGCGCGCCACCGCTGATGATCTCACCACTGCGGATGAGCTCCGGCAGGTGGCGGCGCACCGCATCGCGCACTTTGGCATCGTGACGCAGCCAGTCACGCGCCCCGCGCGAGAACAGCTCGTACCACTTCGCTGCGCTGAAGGGAGACTCTCCGCCGGCCGGTGCGTTCATGTTCGCCTCACTCCTGTGCGAGCAGCGTCGTGACGTAACTGAGCGCCTCCTTGGCACTGTGCTCGTCGTACCCGTACTCGCTGATCAGCCGCTGCTGCACCACGGAGATCTTCTGGCGCGCCTCCTCGTCCGGTCGGGCGCTGGAGGTCACCAGCCTGAGTACATCGCGCCGCTCCTCGAACAGATACTGCTCGATCGCCTCGCGCATGCGTGCGTGGCTCGCGAGCTTGAATTTCTCCCCGGCCTTGAACGCGACCATGGCCTTGCGCACCACCTCCTGGCGGAAGGAGAGCTTGCCGGAGTCTGACACCTTGATCTTCTCCTCCACCGAACGCAGGAAGCGCTCGTCCGCCGGACGGCTCTCCCCCGTGATCGGATCGGTGACTTGACGGTGATCGAGCGAGGCCTCCACCTCATCGAGATATTTCTCGAGCAACTGCTGCGCCTCCTCCTCGAACGAGGCGAACATGGCCCGGTGTACGTCTTCCTTGACCCAGCGGTTGTAGAACTCCTTGCGTGCCGTGACCAGGTGGTCGATCCACACTTTCTTGTGTTTCAGTTCCATGCGCGCATCGCTCTCGATCGCATCTTTCAACGCGAGCAGCAGATCCATGCTGGTCAGACTGCGCGTGGTGCCGCGGGTGATCGCCGTGGAGATCGCATTGATGATGAAGCGTGGACTGACACCGGCCAGCCCCTCGTCGGGCGCCTCGGAGCGCAGCCGCGCCGCCTCGCTCTGCGGCACGCCCTCGATGGCTTCGCCGGCGTAGAGACGCAGCTTCTTGCCCAGATCGAGCCCTTCACGCTCCGGCGCCACCAGGCGCGTGAGGATCGCGAACACCGCGGCGAGATTCAGCACGTGTGGATCGAGGTGCACGTCGCGGAAGGCCGGTGCGGCGCACACCAACTTGCGGTAGATGCGCGCCTCGTCCTGATACGACAGCGCATACGGCACCTTGATGATCACCATACGGTCGAGCAGCGCCTCGTTCTCCTTCTCCTGCAGGAAGCGGTGGAATTCCGCGAGGTTGGTATGCGCGAGCACCGTCTCATCGAGGTGGATCAGCGGGAAGCGCGCCACCTTCACATTCTTCTCCTGAGTCAGCGTCAGCAGCAGGTAGAGAAACTCGCGCTTGACCTTGAGGATCTCGATCATCTCGAGCAGCCCGCGGCTCGCCGAGTACACCGCGCCGGACCACGACCAGGCACGCGAGTCCCCCTCATCACCGATCTGTGCGACCTTGGCAAGGTCGACCGATCCGACCAGGTCGGCGATGTCGGCGGTACTGGGATCGTGCGGGGCGTAGGTACCAATGCCGAGCCGGGCGGACTCGGAGAGAAATATGCGCTCGACCGGTACGCGCAGGAACTCTCCGTCGAATTCGCGCTCGAGGTAATCGCGCGCCCAGGGCGAGAGTTCCCCTGGGATATTGACGGCGTAGCGCTCCCGAAATTCCGCGCGCAAGCTCGCCGGAATCAGGTTCAACGGATTTTCATGCACCGGCGAGCCGCGCACTGCATACAGCGCACCTTCCTCGGTGCGACTGTATTCCTCCAGCCCGCGCTTCAGCAGGATCGCGAGCGTCGACTTGCCCCCGGAGGGCGGCCCGAGCAGCAACAATAGCCGCCGCCCGACGTCGGAGCCGCCCGCGGCGGCCTTGAAATACTCCGCCACGCGCGCGAGCGGCCCATCGATCCCGAACAATTCACGGCGAAACAGCTCACCGGCCGGATCGGCGGCACGTCCATCGGGCGCACCCTGTTCGCCCGCCAAATGCTGCGCGCAGCGGCCATGCCAACGGAGCATGTCCCAGATGTACTCGTGACTGGTGCGCGCCAGCGCGGCGGGACTCCCCGCCAGGATGTCGGTGAGAAATTGCCCGAACGTGCCCTCCCACCGCTGCGCGCGGTGGGTCCGGCTGAATGAACTGAGCGACTCGATGAACCCTTCGTGGTCGATGCAGGCGCGCCGCGGCGCCTGATCCGGATGGTTGGCTCGTGCTCGCATCGCCATCACCTCCCGTTCCAGAACGGCAGTGGCGGCCGGGAGAGGCGGCTGTGATAGCCCGCTGTGCAGACCGGTTGGAGCGCCTCGCTCTGCGAAAGCTACCGAACTCGCGATCCCGCTGCCCGATGACTCTTAAGACGGCGGCATCCGAGTTTTGTTCCGATGCCGTAGCGCCGATCCATCATCGGCTCCTGAACGCGCACTGTCGAGCCGCGCGTTCCACGCGGACCGCACCGGCGTCGATCCGCCGCCCGGCAGCGGCACTCCCATCCGCTTCCGGCGCCGATCGGCGTCCATCAGCGCCCATCGCGCCAATAGTGTGAACGGCGACACTGCACGCAAACTCAGGTGCGGGTTTGATGGCGACAGAACGTCGTGCATCCGGGCCCGAGGGGTCGTCCCGCCACTCAGCACCGGGTTCGGACCGGCGAGGACGGCGGAACGCCGAGCTTGCGCTCATAACAACGAGGGAGACGGGTTGTGGCCCATTCAGCTCCGAGTGAGTCTCGCGATTCGGCCGGCGATGCCGCTGGCGGCACGGCGTCCGCCGCAGCGCGCGCACCGGTGGATCTCGCCGCGCTCACGCATCACGATGATTTCCTGCTCGAACTCGGCGAGGTTCTCGGCGGGCGCGCCAGCGTGCATCCGGCGGACTCGCTCGAGGTCGCACTGGAACACCTCGAGGGGGCCCGCGGCGGTCAGATTCTGGCGATCGACGCACGCGAGGCCGAGAATGTGCGCGCGGATGTCGAACGGGCGTGCGCGCACAACGCTCATGCCGTCATTCTCGTGTTCACGACCGCCGGGGCGGAGAAGTCCGTTGCCGCGGCCGTGAAAGGCACCCGGGTGTTCACGGTGCTGCCACTGCCGATCGAACCCGGTAAGACGTCTGCCGTACTCGATGCAGCCCTGGCGGATGCGGCTGAAAAAGTCGCGCCACGCAGCGCCCCGGTGCGCTCCGTGCATCAGGCCGCAGAGGCGGCGCGCACGCCGCTGCCGGCCGAATCCGCTGCGGCGTCCACTGAGCCCCCGTCCGGCGACGGGCGCAAGCGCCTGTGGCTGACGCTCGGCGCCGGAGTGGCCGTGGCTGCGGTCGCGGCCGGACTGTTTCTGTTGCCGAAACACCACGTCGTCGCAGCGCATCCGGTGCTGCAGCGGCCGATTGCCGCCGCCGCGCACGCGGCTCACTTCGCAGCACTGCCGCGACCCGACGTCGACACCTCCATCGTGCAGGGCCGTGTCGAGGATCTGCTCGTCAAGGCGAGCCGCGCGATGTTTGCTCGGCACTTCACGGCACCGAAAGGCGACAACGCTCTGGTGTTCTATCGCTCAGTGCTGGCCGTCGATCCCACCAATGGCGAGGCACGAGACGGTCTGCGCCGCGTCGGCAACGTCGTGATTTCACGGTTCAAAGACGCGCTCAGCCAGGGACATTACAACGCCGCCGCGCTGGCGCTCGCGACGCTGCAGCTGGCCGATCCCACGAACCGTGACGTTCATCCGTTCGGCATTGAATTATCGAGTGCCGTGGTGAATCAGGCACTCTCCGGCGGTCAGCTCAGCAGCGCAGCGGCCCTCATCGCCCAGGCTGCGCGCCGCGGCGTGCCCGCGGCACAGATTGCGGCCTGGCAGAGCCAACTGACTCACCTCACGCACCACCAGCGTACGCAGAAGTTGGTTGATCAGCTCACCCGGCGGATCGCCGCGCATCGCCTCACCGGAGCGGCCAGCGCCGCGAGCACCCTCGCCAAGCTGCGCACCCTGGACCCACAATCCACGAGCACCGCCAACGCCACGCAGGCCGTGATCGGCGCGCTGCTGAACCAAGCGCGTCAGGCCGGTCTCACCGGGCAAGGTGCGATCGAGAGCCAGGCGCTCGCAGCGGCGCGGGCGAACGGTGCTTCCGCAGCAGCCATCGTCGCCGTCCAGCACCAGATCCAATCGGCCCGCACCAGCGCGGTGCAGAACCGGTTGCAGCGGCTGCTCGCCGAAGCCCATGCCCGGCTCGATACCGGCGAACTACTCCAGCCGGCCCACGACAGCGCCGCGTACTACCTGAACGCGTTGGCGGCAGATCATCCGGATCCGGCCACCGCGGCGGCCGCGAACCAGATGCACCGTGCGCTCGCCAATGCGCTCCTGCAGCGCGCCGAAGCTGCGGCGCGTGCGGGACAGCGCTCCACGGCGGTCACCGACCTCGCCGATGCGCGCCAGTGGGGTGCCAGCGGCGCCGCACTGAACGCCGCCACCGCCATGGTCGACACGCCGCAACCGCCAACGGTGGCTCAGCTGGCCGATGTCGCTCGGCGGTTGCGCCGCACGCATTATGTCTCCCCGTCCTATCCGGACCGGGCACTCACCCGGCACATTTCCGGGGAAGTGACCGTGCAGTACGTCGTGGATCCCACCGGGCGCACGCGCCACATCAAGGTGGTCGCAGCGAAGCCCGCGACCGTCTTCGACCGCGCGGCGCTCGATGCGATCCGCCGCTGGCGCTACGCGCCGCCGACATTCCATGGGCGACCGGTCTCGGTGCCGGTGCGTACTCTGATCCGCTTCGAACTGCCGAATTAATCAGGAAGCCCCCATGTTATTGTCAGGCGCTGATCGAAACCGCCGGCTGCTCACCGCCGCAGCCGGCATCGTGCTCGCCGCGGTGATGGGCCTGGTGCTGATCGCAGGATTCAGGCTCGCCACGCAGATTCGCGCCAACGTCGCCACGCTGCAGCAGGCGAGCGAGCTGGAAGCCTATCCGTCGGCGATATCCGAGCAGCTGACCGCCCTGCGCCAGCGACTCGATACCCTCGAGTACACCGGCCATGTCCATGGTGAACTCGACTCGAGCGTGCGCGGCTTCAATCGCGACTTCAGCGCCCTCGAGCGCCAGAAAGGCCTCGATCCGGCCGCGATGCACGCGGCGACGGCGCTGTGGACCAACTACACCCCGGTGCTCGCCAAGGTGCTCTCGTATCACGGCGAGCCCTACTCCGACACCGCCACGAACAGCTCACTCTCGCGCAGCGGCCGGGTGTTTTATGCCCACGTGCGCCGGGCCGAACTGTTTGCTCAGGCCAACGCTGCGGCTCTGCACCGTGAGCTCGCCGTGGTCAGCGGCTCGCTGCAGGCGCGTACAGCCGCGGCAGCCTCGCGCCTGCGCTGGCTGCTCTCCGGAGGCGTACTCGCCGTACTGCTGCTCGGTCTCGCCGCGGCCTACTTGCAGGTCGCCCGCGGGCGCGGGGAGCGTGCCGCGCGTGATGCGCAGGATCAGACTCGCGACATCCTTGCCACGGTACGGGAGGGATTTTTCCTCCTCGATGCCGATTATCGCATCGGTGCGGTCTGGTCGCAGGCCCTGACGAACATGTTCGGTCGCAGCACCTTCGCCGGCTTGACCTTCGAGGAGCTGCTGCGCGACAAGGTGCCGCCCGAGACGCTCAATACCGCGATGAAGTTCATCAAGCTGCTCTGGGGCGAGCGGGCGCACGAGAACCTCATGAAGAGCATCAACCCGCTGGGGCAGCTCGAGGTCAACATGGACAACGGGCGCGGCGGCAAAGAGACCCGTTACCTGCAGTTCGACTTCCACCGCGTCATGGGGCCGAAGGGTGTCAAGCACGTGCTGTGCGCCGTCGGGGACATCACCTCGAGCGTGCTGCTGGCGCGCGAGCTGCACGAAGCGCAGGAGAATGCTCATTCGCAGCTCGACATGATGGTCGGCATGCTGCACTCGGACCCGCTGCAGCTCGGCTCGTTCCTCGACAGCGCCTCGGCGGGCCTGAAGCACATCAACGCGATCCTGAAGGAGCCGGCGCGCACGCACGCGGAATTCAGCAAGAAGCTCGCCGGCCTGTCGCGCGAGCTGCACACGATGAAGGGTGAGGCGGCAGCGCTGAACCTGATGAGCATCGCGCAGCGCGTCCATCACCTCGAGGACATGCTTGCGGAGCTCAAGGCGCGCAACGAGCTCACCGGCAACGACTTCCTGCCGCTGGTGCTGAAGCTCGATGAGCTGCTCGCGCACCTGCGCGGTGTGCGCGAGATGACGCTGAAGCTCTCCTCGCTGCGCGAGCAGCCGAGCGCCGCGGACGGCACTCTCAACACCCCTGCGCCGCGCCTCCCGACGGCCGGCCCGGACGAACTCGCCTCGACCTTGCAGTCCCTGGCGCATAGGCTCGCGCAGGATCACGGCAAGGACTTCAAGCTGGCGCTGAACGGCCTGGCGCAATGCCCGCCCGCCTATCTCGGTACGCTCAAGGACTGCCTCATTCAGATGCTGCGCAATGCCGCGGTGCACGGGATCGAGGCGGACGAAGTCCGCCGCGCCGGGGCAAAGAGCGGCGGCGGCCAGGTCCGCGTGGATTTCCGTCGGGTCGAGTCCGGCTTCGAGCTGACGTTCGAGGATGACGGTGCCGGCCTCTCACCGGAGACGCTGAAGGAAGCGGCCGTGCGCAAGAAGCTGCTGAGCGAAGAGCAGGCCGCCCAGTTGGACAACCGCGCCGCACTGGCACTGATCTTCAAGCCCGGCTTCTCCACCCGCAACGAGATCTCGATGGACGCCGGGCGCGGCGCTGGCATGGACGTCGTCGCCAAAGCTGTGTACAGCCTCGGCGGGCGAATCGGCGTCAGCACCAATCCCGGACGCTACACGCGCTTCAAGATCGCGCTGCCCGCGCTCGGCGAGACCGCAGTGGCATAGAGATAGAGATCGCCCATGGACACCGCACAGGACACAGGCGCGCGGCGGACGGTCAAGTTGCTGATCGTCGATGATTCGAACATCGTTCGCCGGCGCATCGAGCGCTCGCAGCAGTTCGATGATCTGCAGGTCGTGGGTACCGCGGCCAATGGTCTGGAGGCACTTGAGCTGGCCCGCCGGACCGATCCGGATCTGGTCACCATGGACCTGACCATGCCGCAGATGGATGGTATCGAGTGCATCACGCAGCTGGTGCAAATGAAGCCCGAGGTGCGGATCCTGGTAATCTCGGCCCTGGCGGATAAGGCGACCGCAGTCGAGGCCATGGAGCGCGGGGCGAACGGCTTTCTCAACAAGCCGTTCACCGACCGGCAGCTCAACGAAGCGATCGCCGAATTGATGTACTGATACGGACCCACCGGCACACAGAGCACGCCCATGCTGCGGGAAGAGGAACTGAAAACCTTCGTCGACGGCACCACCCGATACTTCGAGGTGGCCGCGCAGCAGCCGGCGAGCATCGGCTCGCCGTACATGCTCGAGGGTGAGCCGGCGATGCACGACTACACCGGGATGATCAACGTCTCCGGCAAGCGCGAGGGCGTGGTGTATTTCACCGCTCCACGCGCCATGCTGACGGTGCTGCTGATGAAGATGCAGGAGAGCGACTTCAGCCACGAGAGCATGCGCGATCTGGTCGGCGAGGTCGCCAACACCATCTCCGGCAATGCGCGGCGCGATTTCGGGCACGACTTCGTGATTTCCGTGCCGAGCGTATTCTCTGGGGAGAAGCCGCAGGTCAGCCAGCCGGCGGGCGCGCGCGCCTTCGTCATTCCCATCCACTGGCGCAGTCATTCGGCGAAGTTGGTGGTCTCCCTCACCTGATCGCCGGGTTCACGCCGACGCACTCTCCTCGGCGAGCAGCCGGTAGCCAAGGCCCGCCTCGGTGAGCAGGTACCGGGGCTTGCGCGGATCGGTCTCGACCTTGGCGCGCAGATTCATGATGCACACGCGCAACCCGCGCGTATCCCCGAGCCGCTCCGGCCCCCACACCTCGCGAATCAGCTGCTGCTGAGTCACGATGGCCCCCAGGTTGCGCGCCAGGGCCTCGAGAACCCGGTATTCGAGCGGGGTGAGGTGGATCGGCCCGTGCGCGCCGTTCGCGGTGCGCATCTCCAGGTCGATGCGGACCTCGCCGAGGGAGAGTGGCCCGGTGCGTTGCGAGCCGCGCACGTTGCGCCGCAGAGCCGCCCGGACTCGGGCGAGCAGTTCCGCGGCGCTGAACGGCTTGGTCACATAGTCGTCTGCGCCCGCGTCGAGCGCGGCGATCTTCTGCTCCTCCTGGGTGCGTGCCGAGAGCACGACGATCGGCATCGGGGACCAGGCGCGCACCCGACGGATGATGGCCATTCCGTCCGCATCGGGCAGTCCCAGGTCGAGCAGCAGCAGATCGGGCTTGTGACTGCGGCTCTCGATTTCCGCGCGCATGGCGTTCTCGGCCTCGATGACGCGATAGTGCTCGGCCTCGAGCAGCACCTTGAGGACGGTGCGGATGGCCGGCTCGTCCTCGACGATGAGCACCTGATGCATCGCCTCGGTCATGGCTCGCCGTCCCGCGCCGGCAGTGTGAACTCCAAGCGTGCCCCTCCGCCGTCTCTGCGGCGCGCGAGAATCTCCCCGCCATGCGCGGTCACGATCGCCCGGCAGATCGCCAGCCCGAGACCGGCCCCGGAGATGACACCCTCACCGCTGCCGCGCTGGAACTTCTCGAACAGCTGCTGCGGATCGCCCGCCGGGAGTCCCGCCCCTTCATCCTCGACGATGACGCGTACGCTCGCGCCCTCGTTGAGCGCGCTCACCGCGGCGGACGTCCCGGGCGGGGTGTATTTGGCGATGTTGTCGAAGAGATTGACGAAGACCTGCACCACGAGGCTCGCATCGACGTAGACCGGGACGAGCTCCGGCGGCAGATTCAGCTCCACCGGGTGATCACGCATGCGCTCTGCGAGGCGCTGCAACGCCGCGCCGGCCAGATCCTCCACACTCTGCCAGTCGCGCCGCAACGGCACTTGGCCGGACTGAAAGCGCATCAGATCAAGCACGTTCGAGACCA
>JAJZFQ010000218.1 GCA_021805275.1 Pseudomonadota bacterium | reverse complement strand
TGTCAAGACTGAAATCCACGACTTTGCCTTCACTGTCGGGCGGCCAATACCAAAGACGTTCTCGCAGTAATGCTTGACGAGCGCCCCCGAATTGCCTCGCCACGATTGTTACTCGGCGTGAGCGTTGCTTCACCCGGAATGTTACCGGCGGCGCTCGATCGCATCGCCTTCCTGCGACGCCAAGCTGCCCCCCGCTTTGTGGAATGCAAGCGATGAAAATGACGTCCAGAGGCACAATTTCGGTCACATCTCAGACGAGGCGCTTGGTGACAGAATTACGTGAAGCGATACGAGGGGCTTTTGCGAGTATCCGGCGCGCGCATCGGATCTGCAAGCGGTAGTTCAAATTTGCACCTGATCGGTAAATCTGCGGGTAGCTCGCAAGCGGTTGAAAGTCGTGTTGGAATGAGGTTGGCTTAGGGAACATTCTTGTACCCGTGGCTAACGCGGCGTTCACCCAACTCGGCGCTTATGGCTGCATGCGCTGCACGATCTATGCGATAGCGAGAAAAGAATAGAAGCGACGTTAGTGTAATGACGGCTGCGGCAGGCCCATAAGCGAGGCCGATTCCATGCAGGGCGGATGCGGCGATGTGCAGGGCTTCGATCGGTGCTTTCGCGAGTTTCGAGCTTGGGAAGCGGACTGCCTCCAGCACAAATCCCGCGAGCATGGATCCAATCCCGGTTGCTGCCTTGAACGCAAAGCTGAGGCTCGCGAAGTAGAGACCTTCGCGCCGTGCGAAGAACAGTTGCTCATGTTCGTCGACAGCGTCAGCCATGGCTGACTGGAACGCAATGGTAACCAGCGTTGCTGCAACGCCAGCTACGACGGAAGAGCTGACGAGGACAATGAATTCGATAGTAATGTCGCTCGGGATGAGCCCGATTATCTTCATGAGCGCCGGTAGACCTTGTGCCAACGCAAAGATCGCTATTCCTCCTAGCACGGTGGTGCGTTTCTCAAGCCGGCCGATGAGCGCGAAGCCGAACGGCAGACCGAGAGCAAGGCCGCCGACCAGACTCAACGACACGGTCTTGATCTGGGGGACGCTGAGTGACCAAAAGAAGCGATTCGCGTCGAGTCCTAGCGCATTGGTCAGCCCTTGGCCCACAAAGAACAGAAGCACACCGCCGAAGAGCATGCGAAATGAGGGGTTGCGGAACACTTCGTGTACCTCGCCGATTAGGCGCCGTGTCACATGTTCCGGTGCCGGGTGGGTGGCGAGTAAATTGGGAGGACGCGTTGCCGAAGCGCAGGTCGCGACCATTCCGGCTATCCAGAGTGAGCCGGCCAACACCCAGCCGAAGTGCGCGTACGCCGTGCGGTCGAGGAGGCCCTCGTGGCCCCTTAAAAAGATGCCAAATCCGAGTTGCAGCGGAATGAGCATGCCGAGCATGCCGAATATCACCCGGAACGCAACGATGCTGGAGCGGTCGTCATAGTCAGGCGACAGTTCCGCGCCGAGGCCAAGGTACGGGACGATGAAGGCCGACATGGAGATGCGCAGCGCAATGACGGTTGTCAGGACGCGAAAGAAGAGCGGCCATCCAGATACGGGTGGTATGGAAAAGAGTAGGCCCAAGGCTAGTGCGAGGGGCACGAGGCTGATGGCCATGGCAGGGATCCGGCGTCCCCACCGAGTGCGCAGGTTGTCCGAGATCGATCCTATAACAGGGTCCGCGACGGCATCGACAGCGAGTGCGACGAACAGCGCAATGCCGGTTAGGGCTCCGGAAAGTCCGCATACGTTTGTCAGGTAGAAGAACAGAAACGTATTGAGCGTGACCGTGGATATGCTTTCGACGATCTGTCCGATCCCGTATCCGGACTTGAAGGGAGCGCCGATGCGAAATGTGTGCGTAGTTGTTGCGGAGGCAGCGATGGGTGGTGTGGCAGTCGACGGCAACTCGCCGCGCGCTGGCGCGCTGCTCACGCGATACTCCTGCTGTCCTTCCAATCGCGCCACAGCCAGCGGAGTGTCTCGGAGATGATTGCCCCGCCGTGCGCGAGTGAGTGGCCGCCTTGACCGACGATGAGCTTGTAATCATAGCCGCGGTATTCGAGTGCCGAGGCGAGTGCGCGATTGCCCAGCAGCCAGGAGCCGAACAGAATATCAAGGTCGTGTTCACCAGTCTGCAGAAAGATACGCAGTCGTTTGCGGGGTTGGCGGCGTACATTTGCGGGCAGTACGTGGGCACCGCGAATATCGACGAAGCTGCCGCAGTGGCTGATGACTTTGCCGAAGTAATCGGGTCGCTCCCAGGCGGCATTGAACGCGCAAATACCGCCGGAGCTGAGTCCAACAATGGCTCTGCATTGTGGGTTGTCGGGGATTGCGATCCCGCTGGTCGTCTCAGGGATCAGCTCGTTGATCAGGAAGCGAGAGTACGCATCACCGAGGGAGTCGTACTCGATGCTTCGGTTTCCGGCGCCGCCGTAGATCGGAAGACCTGGCCCCGTCTCACCCGGCTCAACGAAAAGCCCTACAGTCGGCGGTATATCCATTGCGGCGATCAAGTTGTCGAAAACACCGGCTATCCCGACTTCCGGCCCGAGGTACCGTGAGCCATCTTGGAATACCATCAGGGCATGGAGGGCATCGGGGCGGGTGCTGGGAGGAATGTAAACGCGTACGTCGCGTTCGACGCCCGGAAACACGGAACGGCTAACAAAGCGCCGCTCCAGTAGTCGCCCCCGGGGCACGTCATCACACACTGTCGCTTCGGCTGCCGGAGAATAGGGGCCAGGTGTCGTCACGGCAGCAAGAAATCGCGGCAGGTCTTCGTCGGGAATGCCGGGCATGACCCGACGCAATTCGTTCGTCAAATCTGCGGCAACGTTCGCGGGCGTCGTGTCGCTCATCGTTCGGGTGTTCCGCAGACACGTGCGATGAATCGATCGGTCATCGCGGCAAATTCGTGTGCTTTACGCAGCGATGCCCCATGCTCACAGTCGAAATGCTGACACTCTGCGTTGCGCGCGGCCGCCACGAATTCGGCTTCCTGGGCCATTGCGGACTTATCTCGGAGGCCGTTGAAAAAGAGTATGGGTTGTCCGATTGCAGCCAGCCGGGGTAGAAAGTCGACGTTCGCGAGCGCCTTGACTGCTTGCGCGAAGGCATCGATGTGGATGCCACCCTGAATCAGCGCGTCAATGTCCTGCTGGCCATAACCCATGCTGCTGAGGAGCTTGGTTACGTGGCCGCGCACGAAGCGCTGCTCTCCGCACAGTTTGGCGGTCCATCCGCCGAGCCGTCCGCGCCAGCGCAAGGCGCGCAGCGCGCCCGAAACGAAGTTCACGGTGCAACCACCGAGGATCAATCCCTTCAGGCGTGCTGAAGGGACTTGCGATGCGGCCGCCATCGCGCTGTATCCGCCGAGCGAGTCTCCTGCCAGCACGATCGGGCCGTTGCCTGCGATCTGGGTTGCGGCGAGAACTGCGTCTGCGGCGCTCGCGAGCGAGTATTGCTCACCGTGCCGAGTTCCGTGCCCGGGCAGATCCGGCGTGATCACCTGCCAGCGCGGGTCGAGCATCCGACGCACCGGATCCCACATTCGACCATTCAACGTTGCACCGTGCAGCAAGATCAGTCCGGGCCGAATGGATTGCCCAGGTTCCGTCATAAGGAGTCTCCGCGAAGTCCAGCCTGTCCAATATGTACAACTGAAATGGAGGCTATAAAGCGCCTAAGCCCTCAAGTCACACCCTAAACCTGTCCAACCTGTTTGACAAGTAGGTGATCTAGGGCTACCGTGGCTGTCCATGACTCTCATGTCGCGCCCTACGCCAGTGACCACCTTGGCACCGATTCAGGGTTCCCAGCTCTCGGCGAAGGTCGTGCGCCACCTCCTGGAACTCTTGCGCCGGGAGCGTCTGCTTCCCGGCAGTGTCGTGCCAAGCGAACTGCAGATTGGGCGCGAACTTCAGATCAGCCGGGGCAGCGTGCGCGAGGCGTATCGAGCGCTGGCGGCGCTGGGCATTCTTGAGATCGAGAGTGGACGTCGCCCGCGGCTGCGCGTCATTGACGCGCAGGTTCTCACGCAGTTTTTCGACTACGCGCTGACCACCTCGCAGGTGACGCTCGGGCATGTGCTCGAGACTCGCCGAGCACTGGAGATCCAGACTTCTCAGCTCGCGGCGCGCTATGCAACTGATGCGCAACGTCGGCTGCTGCGCGAACTGGCGGCACAGATGCGCTCGGCCGGCGCCGACCACGCTCGCCGAGTCGCGAGCGATATGGCAATTCACAATGTCATCGCCGAGGCAAGCGGCAATCCTCTGAATAGCCTCCTCCTGGGCGCATTACGAGCCCCGGTTGAGGAGTCCTCCCGCATGCATCTTCATGATAGTCGCAGCGCGACTGAGCTCACGCGAGTCATAGACGCTCACGAGGCAGTGGTTGAGCGAATCTGCGCCGGTGACCCGCTGGGCGCCGCATCGGCGATGTCCTGTCACTTCGATCTGGCCTTAGTGCATGTGGCTCGACAGGAGGGACATGGCCCGCAGCAGGGTGAAGCGCCTTCATCCTCAGCCGTACTGCGGATCAAGACGTGAACGACCCTGCAGCACTGAATTTTGTTGTGGCTGCACTTGAGCGGTTACTCGGTAACCGCATCAGCACCCAGGCCGCAGTGCGCGATCAGCATGCGCGCGGCGAAGGTCGCGCCACGCACCTCGCGCCAGACGCAGTTGCTTGGCCTGAAAACAAGGACGAAGTCCGCGCCATTGCCGCACTTTGCAACCAGCATCGCGTGCCGATAGTGCCGTTCGGGGCCGGCACGTCGGTCGAGGGGCACGTGAGTGCGCCTCACGGCGGCATCTGCGTGGATATGTCGCGCATGAACGCGATTCTCGCGATACACGCCGAGGATGCCGACTGTGTCGTGCAGCCGGGTTTGACACGCGAAGACCTCAATGCTCAGCTGAAAGATACTGGGCTGTTCTTTCCAGTCGATCCCGGTGCCAATGCAACACTCGGTGGCATGGCTTCTACTCGGGCATCGGGCACTACAACCATGCTGTACGGCTCGATGTGGCACAACGTGCTTGCGTTGGAAATCGTATTGGCTGATGGACAACTCATTCGCGCGGGTACTCGGGCCCGAAAGTCTTCAGCAGGGTTCGATCTGGTCCGTCTGGTGATCGGTTCCGAAGGGACGCTCGGCATCATCACGGAGCTGACGCTGCGTCTCTACCCAGTTCCGATCGCCGTGGCTGCGGCAAGTTGCGCATTTCCCAACCTGTCTGCAGCGGTAAGCGCAGTGACCCAGTTAAGCCTATCGGGTTTGGCGATCGCCCGTATCGAATTTCTCGACGAGCATCAAGTACGCGCAAGTAATCGCTATTCACACCTCAGCCTGCCTGAATTACCGACATTGTTTCTCGAATTTCACGGGAGTCCATCCGTCATCGAGGAGCAGACAGCCATTGCGAAGTCAGTCGCGGCCGAGCACGGCGGGCTTGACTTCCAATGGGCCACACATCCAGAACAGCGTACGCAGCTATGGCGCGCCAGACACATGGCCTACTACGCCGCACTCGCATTGCGGCCGGGCTGCGAAAGCGTCATCGCGGATGTGTGCGTGCCGGTGTCTGCTCTTGCGGACGCCGTGAGCCGGGCAAGAGCCGCAATCGACCGCGAAGGATTAATCGCGCCGATTCTGGGTCACGTGGGCGATGGAAATTTTCACGTCATCTTCATGACGATGCGAGATAAGCCTCTGGAAACTGAGGCTGTGCACAGAGTTTACGCTGAGATGATCCAGCATGCGCACTCGGTCGGAGGCACGTGCACGGGTGAACACGGCATCGGTCTCGGCAAAAAGAGTCAACTGTTAAGTGAGAGCGGATTAGACGTGATCAGTCTGATGCAGCGCATCAAGAGTGCGTGGGATCCGCGCGGAATTCTGAATCCGGGAAAAATTTTCGGCGATTGATGGTTCATTGAGTTGGGTGCTTTGATACCGCCGTATCAAAGTGATGCGCTTCGGAGGGGGTTCGGTGAAATACATTTCATATCTTGCGCCGCTGCTTGCGGCCGCTCAAATCGGCAACGTCTGCGCAGCGCCTGCGCGATTCAATAGCAATAACAGCCCGAATCAGCCGCAGATGCTTACCGCGATCATAGTGACCGCGCAAAAGGTTGCGCAACCGGCCGTAAAAGTTCCGATGACTGTCGTCGCGCTAAACGGACGATCTCTGTCGGCAAATGGGATGAACAGCTTCGCCGATTACGCGGCGCAGGTGCCCGGAATGTCAGTGACCGCATTGACGCCGGGCTACAGTTCCGTCGTTCTGCGCGGCATGAGTACCGGCATCTCCCAGGCGACGCCTTCGACCGGCTTCTACATAGATGACGCACCGGTCGGTTCAGTTACAGCCTACGCAACCGGTGGCATTCTTACACCGGATTTGCCGCCCTCTGAGGTCAAGCAGATCGAGGTCTTGGAAGGTCCGCAGGGCACCTTGTACGGTGCGGGAACCATTGGCGGCTTGGTGCGATTCGTTACCGTCCAACCGGATCCGAAGGCATTCGGCGGTTCTGTCGGCGTCGGGGGTGATGCGATCGACGGGGGAGGAGCGGGCTGGAGTGCTCGAATGGCACTTAATGCTCCGATTAATTCGGACAACGCGGTGCGTGCGAGCGTCTATCGACGTAACGATCCGGGCTTTATCTCGGATCCAATTACGGGTCAGCACGATGTCAATAGCTCAAATCTGACTGTGGCGAGGCTCGCATGGAAATGGCGCATCGATAACGACTGGTCTGCCTACGTCTGGGGACTTACCCAGAGATTCTCAGCAAACGGCATAAACGCACAGGAGGTGACCGCTCCATCGCTCACGCCCGTGACAGGGGACTTGACCCGGGGCACATACATACCAGAAACGCAGCGCGTCGCATTCGATGTGTACAACGCGACCATAAAAGGAAGCGTGGGGGGATGGGCGCTTCTTTCATCGACGACTTATCAGACCATAAGTGCTCATACGAATGTCGATCAGACGGCAACATTCGGGCCGCTGTTTTCACTACTGTTGGGGATTCCAAATCTAGGGGTTCGCACCCTTCAGATCGTCGATACGAAACGATGGTCGGAGGAACTTCGGGCGAACGCGGCCGCCCTCCACGATACGCTTCACTACATGCTGGGCATGTATTACACACACGAGGCTAGCGGCAACCGGCTGCCCCCCCTAGATCCGTTTACTACTCCGAATCTGCAGCCGTTTCTGTTGCTCGGACCGGTGGCAAATGCTGCGATCGTCACGACTTACGACGAATATTCTCCGTTTGCGAATGCCAGTTACGATATAACCTCGAAGCTTCAAATTCAATTTGGTTTGCGGTATACGCATTACACAGAGAATTACGCGCAGAACTACCAGACTTCACTGCTCTCGCCGGTTCCAGTTATTCTCAATCAGCAGGTTGCGCAGAACAAGCTCACGTACATGGCAAGTCTGCGCTACATGCCCTCAAAACACACTGAAGTATACGGACGAGTCGCGACCGGATTTCAACCGGGTGGCCCCAGCGCCCTGCCTCCAGGGGTTGTCGCCGGTGGAAAGCAATCCTTCAACCCGTCTTCGGTAACGAGTTATGAACTAGGTCTCAAGTCCAATTTTGCTCACGGATTGGGGTCTGTTGAAGCAGCGCTGTTTGATACCAATTGGAATGATGTACAGATCCAGACCAGCACTACTACGGCTGCGGGCTCGTACCAATACTTTGTAAATGGCGGCACTGCGCGAAGTGACGGAGCCGATGCGACGGTGCTCATAGAGCCGCTTCGGGGCTTGTCCGTGCGAGCAACCGGGGCGTACACAAATTCACGACTGACCTCAGCTGCGCCAGCGGCGGGTGGTTTGAATGGGGATCGCATGCCGTTTTCGCCAAAGTGGACCGGTTCGCTCGTAGCGGATTATCGTTTTGTGGTGTCAGGCGGATTGCGCCCCTTCATGGGTGTTTCCTGGAATTACATCGGGGAGCGCGTGTCGAATTTTACGGAGCATCAGCCGCCAAATCCCGCCGATCTCCCATCGAACAAAGTGTCCGTCCCTTCATATACGACAGTAAATATTCACGTTGGCGTCGATGTGCATCGCCTGCGATTGATGTTGTATGTAAAGAACGTTGGAAATTCACGAGGAATTAATTTCATCAACAATGTAGGGCTGGCGCTTCCCGTGCTCAATCCGCTCGGCAACCCATTTGTTGAAGGAATCATTCCGCCCCGGACGATTGGCGGAGAGGCATCGTATCGATTCTGAGGCACGCCGATGCTCGCGAAAGGCAGCCTGCAGCAACATGAGGTTCGCAACGTCGCACTTGAGAGTGGGGAAGTACTGCCGCTCGTGACGACTGCGTACGCGACGCTCGGTAGCTTAAACGAGGAGCGATCGAATGCAGTGCTTGTGTTGCATGGGTACACGACAGGTCCTGGAATGCTGTTTCCGGGATCCAATGCCGCGGAAGGCTCTTGGAGCGGGCTCATTGGACCAGGGCGGGCAATCGACACCGAGCGGTTCTTCGCGATCTGTCCGAATATGCTGGGCTCGAGCTACGGTTCCACGGGACCTGCCTCGATTAATCCGAGCACCGGCCGTCCATATGGCATGGAGTTTCCGCATATCACGCTGGGTGATGTCGTCGATGCTCAGTGCCGGCTGATTGATTCCCTTGGGATCCATCAGTTGGCGGCTGTGGCGGGACCGTCTCTCGGTGCAATGCAGGCGTTCCTCTGGGCTACGCGCTATCCAGAACGCGTGGGTCGCGTTATTGCGGCTGTAGGGGCGCCTTATTGCCCGGAAGGTGTGGTAGATGCGCAGGGGCTCCTGCAGAGCCTTGCGCAAGAGCCTAGATGGCAGAACGGTCTCTATAAAAAGGGAGCGCTGGCGCCGTGGCTAACCCGGCTTCGGCTGCAGACGCTTGAGCGGTATGGAATTGAAGCGGAGTTGCGGAGTCGCTTTCGCGACGAAAATGAAAGGATGCGTGAACTTAACCGGATTGCAGCCGAGTGGGCGGAGGCATTTGATCCGGGATCATTGGTAATTCTGGCGCGTGCGGTCGAGGAATTTGATGTGCGCGGAGAGCTCCAGCGGATGCGCGCACCATTGCTCTATGTTCTGTCACGCAGCGATGAGATGTTCACTCCAAAACTGATAGACGCTCTGAGTCCTCTGCTTGACGCAGCAGGAGTCAAGTGGCGGTATGTGGAACTCGAGAGCGCCAAAGGGCATCTTGCTTCAGGCGCAGACAGTGATCTGTGGGCAGATACATTGCGCGATTTTCTGACGACCCCAACGAAGCCGACATCGAAAGCTGGATTCGCATGTAATCTGCGCGGGCGACAAGCCGTGAAGTCTCGTTGACCGGACCTCACGTAGCTGCGATGCCGCAGACACTTGATGGCCCAAGGCGGTTGTCAGTCGATCTAATGCCTGTTGCGCGGAATGTCCACGCGGCTGTTGGTGCATAAGCGAAGGGCGTTAGAGAGGTTTCAAGTGCCATTACATCCTCAGGCCAAGAAATTTATAGACCGAATTTCCGCCGAAACTGGCGGAACACAGCGGCCGCTGGGCGTCGCAGAGGCGCGTGATTCGCTGCGCGCTCTGCTGGGTGGAGGGGGACGAGATATCGCGCCCGCCAAGGTGCGCGAGCTGACGATTCCGGGGGGCGATGGGCAGGCGATGCAAGCGAGAGTGTACCAGCCTGTTTCCTCTCTCGAGCTCCCGGTGCTGCTCTTTCTGCACGGCGGGGGGTGGATTGCGGGTGATCTGGTATCACATGATCCGCTGTGTCGAGATCTGATGCTCGCATCAGGATGTGTCATCGTTTCGATCGAATATCGATTGGCGCCCGAACATAAATTTCCTGCTGCTCCGCGTGATTGCTACTCCGCGTTGCAGTGGGTGGTTGATCATGGCGCAGACTTCGGCTGGGACTCGACGCGAGTGGCAATTGGTGGAGATAGTGCGGGTGGAAATCTGGCCGCAGCGGTGACGCAACTTGCGCGTACCGAGCGAGGGCCTCAATTGGCATTTCAGCTATTGGTCTATCCGGTGACGGACTACGCATTCGAGACGCAGTCTTATCAGCAATTTGCCGACGGATATTTGCTGACGCGCGAGGCAATGATTTCACATTGGCACCATTACCTGTCGGACCCGGATGCAGGACGTAACCCGCTTGCGTCTCCGTTGCGCGCCGAAAGCCTCGCGGGACTTCCCCCGGCGCTGGTAATTACGGCGGAATGCGATCCGCTGCGCGACGAAGGTGAGCGGTATGCAGAGCGGTTGCGTGATGCTGGGATTAAGGTCGAGCTGAGACGTTACGACGGGATGCTCCATGCGTTCTTCAGTCTGGGAAGCCACTTCGATCAGGGCAGGGAGGCAGTGGCATACGCGGGCGAAGTTGTACGCCGGGCCCTGTCTAGTTGAAAACGACAAATATGCCGCTGCATGACCATTCGGTGATCCTGCATCTAGGCCTCGGAGCATTCCATCGAGCGCATCAAGCGGCGTATCTTCAGTTGCTTCACGACAATGGAGACGAGCGCTGGGTGCTCGCCAGCGGAAATATCCGGGCAGACATGGCGGAGACGGAGAATGCCCTGCAGCGCCAACACGGGCAGTTCACGCTGGAAACGGTGACGCCTGTTGGAGATTTGCAGTACACCCGGATCGCGTCGATTCGGCGGGTGGTTTCGTGGCAGTCGTCGCTGGATTCACTCGTGCGGATCGGGGCTGATCCAACGACACAAATCATTTCCTTCACTGTGACTGAAGCGGGATATTGTCTCGACGCGCAAGGCGTTCTTGAAGAGTCACATCCGGATATTCAGGCGGATCTAAAGACGGCACACAGCGGTAGAGGCGGGTGCACAATTTACGGCGCGCTTGCTTTGATTTTGGCCGAACGTTACCGACGGAACTCTGGGGCAGTTACGTTACTGTGTTGCGACAATATGCGCCATAACGGCGCTCTATCACGCAGCGGATTGCTACAGTTCATCGAGCGTAGCGGGAATTCCGAGCTTCTTAGGTGGGTGCGATCCCATACGGTAAATCCGAATTCGGTGGTCGATAGAATTACGCCTCGGCCCACGGTAGAATTGCGTGAACGTGTACGCGCCGCAACCGGAGTCATTGATATGGCGCCGGTGACGAGTGAGTCGTTTTCGCAGTGGGTGATCGAGGATCGGTTCTGTAGTGGACGACCGGACTGGGAGCATGTCGGCGTACAGCTGGTCGATCGGGTAGAGCCGTTTGAGGATGCGAAGATTCGCATCTTAAATGGCAGTCACAGCGTGATTGCATGGGCAGGGGCTCTATTGGGATACACGAAGGTTCATAGGGCGGTGCGTGACCGGCAAATTTGCAGCTGGGTCGCGGCATACCAGCAGGATGTGATCCAGTGTCTTGAGCCGAGCCCCGTCGACCTGCATGAATACCAAAAGACTGTACTTTCACGTTTCAGCAATGCCGCCCTTGGGGATACGCTTCAGCGAGTGGCGCAAGATAGTTTCGCGAAGCTGAAGCAATTCATTGTACCGACGATCTGTGAGCGACTTCGGGCTGGCGAACGAATCGAAGGTGTGGCGCTAGCGCCGGCGTTGTACCTCCGATTTCTGCGGCAATGGCAGCGGGGCGAGAAAATCTGGATGCACGAGGACGGAGGTTTGTCGCCCGCCATGGCACGGTCGCTGGCCGAGACGGCGGATCCGATAGCGACCTTATGCAACGTTGCCAATGTGTGGGGACCGTGTGCGGGCGATCCGCGGCTGCGCTCGGCAATAGAGCAGGCCCACAGGCGACTCGCGCACGATGGAGGCGGGCTGCTGCTAGGTTAGGGTACTTCGGAGACAGGTTTATACCGTTCTTCGCCTGCGCTCCGGCAGTGCGCCGCTTGATTTGCACGACGAACGCCATCGAGAGCGTGCATGCTCGACTGCGCAAGAGCATCAAGACTCGTGGCCATTTCCCGAGCGATGGCGCGGCGACCCAGCTGATCTGGCTGGCACTGAGGAACATCACGGCCGACTGGAGCCGATCGGCCAAGGAATGGAGCGTGGCGATGAGCCAATTCGCCATCGCCTACGGAGACCGATTCACAAGAACATTCGCATGGCAGTAGACTGCTCAGGCCGCGATGCTCGTGTTCACCATGGCCGCCTGTTGTGGCAGGAGTTGCTAAAATCGCCTCAAACACAAAATCAGACACTCCCCACGCGCGAAGTGCCCTCATGACCCGTGACCTAGAAGTTGTCCAACGATCCGCTGCGGTGGCATCGGCCGTGATCGTCGATGCCTCCACCAGCCTTGGCATCCAGGTCATCTCGCCCCCACGTTCATGAGCGCGGTTGGCACGTCATCCTCGAGACGGATACTGCGATTGCCATGCAGGGACACGTCCGCACCACCCGCACATCTCAATCCGCGAATCGCTGAAACCCCTACGACGCAGAGAATCAATGACCTGCTGGAAAGGAGCGCGCAATCTTGAACTGGCTTCACGACACGTCCTACCTGCTCGGCGGCGCCGTCCTCGCCAATGCCGTCCCGCACTTCGTCAGTGGAATGATGGGTCGAGCTTTCCAGAGTCCATTTGCCAAGCCGCCCGGTAAGGGCCTTTCCTCTTCGACCACCAACGTTCTTTGGGGATTTGCCAATTTCGTCCTCGCGTACCTTCTCATTGCACGCGTCGGCAATTTCGATCTTCACACCGCGGATCAGGTTGTCGCAACCGGTGCGGGGATCCTGATGATGGGCCTGTTTTCCGCGCGGACCTTTGGGCGGTTCCACGGCGGGAATTCCCCTACACAGTCATGATCCGTCGGACCGCGGCCGTGACGCTGGCGGGCGGCGTGCGCAAGCATCGGATCTGCCGGCGCCCGTTCGCGTCCGGCCCGGCGACGGCGAAGCGTGCTCGGGAGTGAACTCAGTACCGGCGGCCGCGGCGATTCGGGCCCGGATCCATTCATGCATCAGATCCCATCACTTTAGACCCGAGGCAGGAGATAACGTGCACGGTCACTATCTGCTTAAAACGGAACCCTCTGACTATTCATTTGCAGATCTCACGCGCGACGGAGAGACGATTTGGGATGACGTTGCCAATCCCGCAGCAGTGAAATTTCTACGTGGAATGAAGGCCGGCGACAAACTCGTGATCTACGAGACGGCGGACGTGCGTAGTGCAGTGGGCACTGCGAGCGTGAGGTCAGTCCAGGGGTCACCGGGGGAAGCGCCGACGGTAAAAATCAAAGTGGCCAAGCGTTTGCTGAGGGCGGTGCCGCTCGCGCAGATCAAGGCAAGCGCTCTCTTCCGCGACTCTCCGCTGGTGCGTCAGGGACGGCTGAGCGTGGTGCCGCTCAGCGAAGAGCAGTACCGCTACCTGACTGACGCATAGGGCGGAGACGGACGCGAGGACGCAGTTCCGCGGGATTGCAGGCTTCCGGACGTCTCTTGGGATGTGTATCCAGATGCAACCGGGTCGCCTTGCGCGGAGCTTCGCTGCCGCGTGCGTCGTGGCGGCAGGCGGTGATGCGCTATTGCCGCATTCGCCCCTGCGATTAGACGGTGTTTCGCGCGAGAGGAGCAAGTTCTTGGTCCTGCGGCAGGTCGGCGAACTGCTCGCCCGTCAGCCGGGCGTAGATCTCGACGGGATTGCCGTCCGGGCCTTCGTGCCACAGCTGATGCAGCGGGGATCCCCTCCAGGTCGTCCGCGGCGGCTTTACGACAGACGCACCGAAGTGGCGGGCCCGATGAAAGAGGCCGATCACGGACCGTTTGTCCCCGACATCGATGCCGAGATGATAGGCGGTGTGGTGATGCAACGGCTTGCCATCAGAGACGAGCAGAACGAAGTTGAGATGAAGATCGTCGCGGACGAATGTGGCAGATCGATCCGCCCACTCCTTCGGCCAGGCCGCGCGCAGCCGGGAATACAATCGAATGCTGCGCGGTATTTGCGCGACTCCGATGCTGGCGTGAAATTACCTGGATTGCGGGCCTGTGGGTAGATCGAGCAGCGTCGCCAGGATGTCCATGCGAGCGCGAATCTGGTCGCGGGCGCCGCGGAATCTCTGGCGCAATTCCTCGGCAGAAAGGGCCGGATCTGACGAGGCGGGGTCCGGGATCGGCCAGTGCAGCCGGCGGGTTCCACCGGGAAGAACCGGGCAGACCTCATCGGCGCAGAGCGTGACGACCAGATCGAGCGTCGCGGTGTCAATCCCGTCCACCGACTTCGACCGGTGACCGGAGATATCGATGCCGACCTCCCGCATCGCCTCAATGGCGTACGGGTTGACCCTCGTGGGTTGCGAGCCGGCGCTCAGCACGTCGACGCGATTGCCGAGGAGGTTCCGCGCAAGACCTTCGGCCATCTGGCTGCGGGCGGAGTTGGCGACGCACAGAAAGAGAATTCGCCGGATCATGCCCGCTCCGGTCCGCGGGGCGGTTCGTTCGGGCCGGCGGGTCCGGGGGCAGCGCACGGCAGTGCACCGCTGCGTTCGTACCAGCCCTTGGTGCGGTTGACGATCCGAACCACCGAGAGCATCACCGGAACCTCGACCAGCACGCCCACGACCGTTGCGAGGGCGGCCCCCGAACCGATACCGAAGACGCTGATCGCTGTCGCCACTGCGAGCTCGAAGAAATTGCTTGCGCCGATCAGGGCGGAGGGCGCGGCGACGCAATGTGCTTCTCCCAGGGCCCGATTGAGGAGATAGGCCAGTCCGGCATTGAAATAGACCTGGATGAGGATGGGGATGGCCAGCAGAACGATCACCAGCGGCTGGGCGACGATCTGCTTGCCTTGAAACGCGAACAGCACCACCAGTGTCGCGAGCAATGCAACCAGGGTCACCGGTTGCAGGACTATAAGGAGGCGGCGAAGAGCTTGCTCGCCACCTCGAGCCAGCAGGTGGCGCCGGACGGCTTGAGCGATCACGACCGGGATGACGATATAAAGAGCGACCGACAGCAGCAGCGTCTGCCACGGCACCGTGATGGCCGCGAGACCGAGGAGCAGTGCAACGATCGGCGCAAAGGTGAAGATCATCAGCAGGTCGTTCAGCGCAACTTGCGAAAGGGTGAAGTGTGGTTCGCCGTTCGAGAGCTGACTCCAGACGAATACCATTGCCGTACAGGGTGCGGCAGAAAGAATGACGAGCCCGGCGATATACGAGTCGATCTGCCCGGCCGGCAGGGCGGAGCGGAACAGGTGCCCGATAAAGATCCACCCGAGCAGCGCCATCGAGAACGGCTTGACTGCCCAATTTACAAACAGCGTCACCCCGATCCCGCGCCAGTGATCCTTCACCCGTTGCAGCTCGCCGAAGTCGATCTTGACCAGCATCGGCACGATCATCAGCCAGATGAGTATTGCGACCGGCAGATTCACCTGGGCCACTTGCGCCGACGCAATGATGTGAAAGAGCCTGGGCATTAGCTTGCCCAGGGCAATGCCCGCGGCGATGCACAGAGCCACCCAAAGCGTCAGATAGCGTTCGAACCGTGACAATTGAGCTCTCCTACGGCATGCATGGGTCACACCGGCCGCCGCCGGCGCTCGGGCTTTAAACCGGTGCGCAGCACGCTGAATTGGCCGTCGTTGACGGCCGGATCGTATCGTGGCCGTACACGGTGCTCTCAGTGCTTGTCAGGAACGTCTCCCAGAGCACGCCCTGGGGGTCCGCGATCCAGCTCTTCTCGCTCTCGGCGTAGCAGCACGCGGTAGGGCCTTCCTCGACTACTGGCCGTGCAGCGCGCCTCAAGCGGGCATACACCTCCTGCAGCTCCGAGTGATTCTCGACCTCAATGCCCAGGTGCTCTATGCCTGGGGCCGCCCCGCGCTGGCTGATCGCAAAGTTCATCCGCGGGTCCTGCAGCATCCATTTGGCGTAGTCGGCCTTGAGCACGGTGGGCTCGGTCCCGAAGAGCGCGGAGTAGAAGCAGACCGACGCCGCCAGGCTCTCGACGCCGACGTGAACATGCAGTCGTTTCATTCGACGTTCCTCCTCTAACCGGTCGCTTGCCGGCTCGCACGGCGAGCGTTCACGCTGTGCCCGGGTTTCCGGCACTTCGATACGCACACACCCCGTAGGGCAGCGATTCCGGTGCCGCACAACAGGATACCCTATTTAATTTGATGCTTTCAAGACTATCGAAGTGAAATGAATGCACGAATGCGGCGTGCGGTTCGGACCTCGCAGCGCTTCCTACGACGTCCAGCGGCCGCGATGAGCGATCTTCCTTATGAATCCGATCGCCGTGCGGAGGGACGGCAGCCGGCATCGAGGCTCGCACGCCCAGTGCTCCCCGCGCCAGCGAGCATTTCTGAGGTCTCCTGGCGGTCTCCAACCCCGCAAAAGCCACGGTCGAGGTCCTCGACGACATGACCGTTGGCGGGTCCGCGAAGTCTGTATTTCTGATTGCACCTGAGATCGTCTCGATCGTTCCGCAGGTGATCAGGCCGCTGCATGGCGCCACGATCCACCTCGCTATTTTTAGACAGGTGCCCATGCCACAGAAGACGGTACGGGACTGTATGTCCGCGAGGCTGGCGCGCAGCGTGAATACGGGACTCGCCCGCGACCCGCGGACGCGAAAAAGGGCGCATCGATTCGTTGGCCCGCCGGTGTCAGGATGTGACGTTGCAAGTCACGGAAGCTCCCTCAGGCAATCGGCAGGACGGACTCACCACCGCCCTCGAGCCGGCCAAGATGAAGGCACTGTTCGCCCGTGGTGTGCGACGAGCCATGTAACGGCGAGTCCGGGGCGATGCGCTCGGCGCCTTTCAGCACACTGGCCGCCGAGCGCCTGAGCCGCTTAAGAAGACTTTCCAGTGTCCCGGCCGGGCAGTCTCTGGCGATGGGTGGATCTGCTTCCCGGGGGTCATTCGATGCAGCGGCTCGCATCCGCCGGGATGCGCCAGCGCACGATGGACAGCATCCGGTCCGACCGCACATCGCCGGGTTGCCGGGTGCCCATCCTTTGATATCCTTGCAAACATGAAATCAAAAGACGCCATCTCCGCGCTCAGCGCACTTGCCTCTGAGGCACGCTTGGCGATATTTCGACTGCTGGTGAAGCGCGGTCCGGCCGGCTACACGCCCACAGAGCTCACCCGACGGCTCGGCGTCCCAGCGCCGACCCTGTCATTTCATCTCAGAGAGCTGGTCAATGTCGGTCTTGTCACAAGTCGCCGGGAGGGACGCAACTTGCACTATCGCGCTCACCTCGAGCGCATGCAGACGGTGGTGGGTTTTTTGACCGAGAATTGCTGTTCTCTCGCCGAGGAGGCGTGCGGGCCCGATTGCCAACCACTGAGCGCTGCAACCGTGGCGGCGGATGCGAGGAAGCAAAAGCGGCGCGCATAGCTCATTCTGGGCCAAGCTGCGCGCTGCGCCTCATGGGTCATGCCCGACTCCGCGTACAGCGTCCTGTTGCCATGCAGCGGAAATTCCGCGCGGAGTATCCTTGCCGGAGCGTATCTGGAGAACCGCGGTCGGGGCGGATCTCACGCTTGCAGCGCCGGCAGTCATCCCGCCGGTCATGTGGATTCAAGTGCTCTTGACCTGCGGCAGCGCTGTGACATGGCCGGGAGCGGTTTGCACGGCAAGAGCTGGGAGGAGGCTTCCGCAACCGCCGACCCACGGCTCGATTTCGCATTCACGGTCTGCAACCGAGCGGCCGGCGAATTGTTCCGCTCTGGCCCGGCCAGCCCGTGACTGGACACCGGGGGACGATCCGGCGGCTGTTCAAGGCGCTGCGCGCACGATCGAGCCGGCCGTCGAGGAGACATTCAGGATCTTGGAGCGGCGGATCGATCTTTTCATGTGCTGGCCAATCGCCAGTCTCGATCGCACATCGCTGCGCGAGCGCGTCGGAGAGATCGGCCAGCGTTGAGGTGAGACCGAGGAAGACCTGGAATGACTGACAATCACAGCTTGACTGAATCGAGCCTCGAATCGGCGCAGCCGGCGACTGTACCCGTGACGATCTACCACAACCCTGCTTGCGCAACCTCACGCAACACGCTCGGGCTCATCCGGAACGCTGGTATCGAGCCTACGATCATCGAATATCTCAAAACGCCACCGACTCGTCCTGTACTGATTGCACTGCTGGCCAGGATGAACAGCAGTCCGCGCGCCATTCTTCGGGAAAAGGGAACACCTTACGCGGAGCTCGGGCTGGCGTCGCCCGATCTGAGCGATGAGCAGCTCATCGATGCAATGCTGAGGCATCCGATTCTGATCAACCGGCCTATAGTCGCGACGCCGTGGGGCGTGAAACTGTGCCGCCCCTCAGAGGCTGTTCTGGATATTCTGCCCTTGCCCCAGGTGAGATCCTTTGCCAAGGAAGACGGCGAGCGCGTTATTGATGAAGGTGGAAAGAGCGTCTGACAGTGGACCGGTATGTCGGAAATGCGTCGAGCTGAGTGGGGTCCGTGAACCGACGGACCCGCTCGGAGGTATGAAAGAACCGTTGCCGGGTGGCTGCGGCAATCGACCCCTTCGAAGCTGTCGGTCGGCTGCGCTCATATCATGGCGCTTTAGCCGACCCGGCGAGGACGTCGCAGCCCGCAGCGCTCCCGGTGGATCGGTCTGACGGCGATGCGTTCGCCTGCGCGCTGTTGATTTATGGTTGCGCTTGACGTTGCGGTGCGCGACCTCAGCACCGATTCCAGCATTATTTTCCGGGCATGCCCTGCCCAGCCGAGCGCCGATTGTGCGCTTTGGCGCGCACCGAGTGCGATATTCGTGTTTACGGCGGCGCTGCTTGAATCTTCCCAACTCCTTGCGGCCGTGTGACGCCCGGCACCTGAGCAGGAAGGAATGCCGTGAATGCTCGCAGGGAGCGCCGGTGAGCTGAGGGTCCTGCTTGGCAGTCAATACCGCAAGGTGAAGTGCAGTCGTTGCTTCAACGCCGTAGAATTGTAGGAATGCACCACAGCAGTAATGTTCTGGAGATATCCGCTCACATCGGGATCCCGTTGGCGGAAATCGAGCTGACCGCCGTGCGCGCCCAAAGCGCCGGAGGACAGTCGGTGAACAAGAACTCCAGCGCGATTCACCTACGATTTGACATCCCCGCCTCATCGCTGCCTGCGGCCTACAAGGCGCGGCTCCTGCGCCTGTCCGATCAACGGATCACCAAGGAAGGCTTGCTGATCATCAAGGCGCAGGAACATCGCACCCAGGAGCGAAATCGCGCCGCGGCGCTCGGGCGATTGCAGGACCTCGTCCGAGCCGCCGCCGTGGTGCAAAAGAAGCGCATCGCAACGAAGCCGACGAAGGGCTCGCGGCGGCGCCGGCTGGATGCCAAGGGCAGGCGCAGCACCATCAAGGCGTTGCGGCGCGGCGCCGATGAGTAGGATTCGCTGGCGCAGGAGCGTGCCTGGGACGTGCACCGAGCTGCGCTGTAGCGCGCAGGTGACGGTCGGCGCTGCCACGTCCCCGCTGCGTCACCGTCCTCGGGGTGGGGGGCGGTTTCGGTCAGAGTTACATAAGCCGCTGTTTTTTATGGCTTAAATAGGCAGAGTGGGCGGCTGGGCCGAATGCCGACGGCCAGCGACAACGTACCGTCCCTGTTCGGCATCGATCCTTCACACAGTCGGTATGACCCCAATTGAATTTCCGCTGCAATTTCTATAGGATGCCGGCCCCTTCTGCCCTCGAGACCCGGATTTGGCAGCACCAGGCATGGGCTCGAGGAGGGCGCTGAGTTCTCCAGCGCAGATCATTTTGGATACATGAGCGGGGCCGGCATGCCCGCCCGGCTGCTTGACAGTGTAAACCGCAAATTCGAACCGGAAACTTGCCATGGCCCGTACAACCGCGCTTTCTGATATCCGCAACATCGGCATCATCGCCCATGTCGATGCCGGTAAAACGACGACGACAGAGCGCATCCTGTATTACACCGGGCGCAAGCACACGATCATCGATATCCATGATACGAAGGATCTGAAGACGTCGACGACGACGGACTATCTGGAGCAGGAACAGAAGCGTGGCATCACGATTCAGAGCGCCGCGGTCTCCTGCTTCTGGCGCGGCAAGAAGATCAACCTGATCGATACCCCGGGGCACGTCGACTTCACCATCGAGGTGAACCGCTCGCTGCGCGTGCTGGACGGCGCCGTGGTGGTGTTCGATGGCGTCGCCGGCGTGGAGCCGCAGTCCGAGACCAACTGGCGCCTCGCCGACAACTATGGCGTGCCGCGCGTCTGCTACGTCAACAAGATGGATCGCAGCGGCGCCAGCTTTACGCGCTGTGTGGACATGATCAAGAAGCGCCTCGGCGCGCGCCCGCTGCCGGTGCAGATCCCGATTGGCTCTGAAGACAACTTCAAAGGCATGATCGATCTCGTCGAGATGAAGGCGCTGGTGTGGGAATCGGACGACAAGGATGCCGAGTGGAAGACCTTGGAGGTGACGCCGGATCTCGCCGACAAACTCGACATCCACGTGCCGACGGACCGCAAGATCCTCGCGGACGTCGAGAAGTATCGTACGGAGCTCGTCGATACCTGCCTCGAGATGGACGACGACGCGATGCACAAGTACCTCGAGGACGGCCACGCGCCGTCGGCGGACGTGCTGCGCGCCTGCCTGCGTAAAGGCACGGTGACCGGTGCGTTCACCCCGGTGCTGTGTGGCTCTTCGTACAAGAACAAGGGTGTGCAGCAGGTGCTGGATGCCGTTGTCGACTACATGCCGGCCCCCACGGACGTTCCGGCGATCAAGACGTTGGACGAGGACGGCAACGTCGTCGGCGAGCGGAAGTGTTCGGATGATGAGCCCTTCAGCGGCCTCGCGTTCAAGGTGATCAACGATGCGTACGGCGCACTGACCTTCGTGCGCGTGTACTCGGGCGTGCTCACGCGGGGCGCCTCCGTACAGAACACCACGCGCGGCAAGCGCGAGAAGATCGGCCGTATGGTCGAGATGTTTGCCAAGGAGGCGAACGCGATCGATGAGGCGCGCGCCGGCGACATCATTGCGCTCGTTTCCATGCAGGAAACGGAGACCGGCGACACGCTCTGTGATTCTGCCAATCCAGTGATCCTCGAGCGCATGCGCTTCCCGGATCCCGTGATCAGCGTGTCCGTGCAGCCGAAGGTGAAGGGCGATCAGGAGAAATTCAGCGCCGCGCTCGCGAAGATGGTTCGCGCCGATCCCTCGCTGCACCTGGAAACGGACCGCGAAACGGGTCAGACAATTCTGCGCGGCATGGGCGAGCTGCACCTCGAGGTGACGCTCGATCGCATGCGCACTGAATTCAACGTCGAGGGCACCATGGGCGAGCCACAGGTCGCCTATCGCGAGACCATCACGCGCAAGATCGACGAGCAGTACGTGCACAAGAAGCAGACCGGCGGCTCCGGTCAGTTCGCCGAAGTATGGATCACGTTCGAGCCGCTCGAGCGCAGCAAGGGTTTCGAATTTGTTGATGCCACCTCGGGCGGATCTGTGCCGCGTGAGTACGTTCCGTCGGTTGAGAAGGGGCTCAAGATCCAGAAGGAAGATGGCGTGCTGGCGCACTTTCCGACCGTGGATTTTCGCGCCACGCTGACGGACGGGAGCTACCATGACGTCGATTCGAATGCGTTGACGTTCGAAATCGCGGCCAAGGCGTGCTTCCGCGAGGCGATGCGCAAGGCAGCCCCCATTCTGCTCGAGCCGGTGATGAAGGTTGAGACCGTGACGGCGGGCGACTATCTGGGCGACGTCATCGGTGACCTGAACCGTCGCCGCGGCATGATCCAGGATCAGCTCGAACGCGGCGCCAACATCGCGGTCGTGGCCATCGTGCCGCTGTCGGAGATGTTCGGATACATCGGCCAGCTGCGCTCGATGACCAGCGGTCGCGCCTCGTACACCATGGAGTTCTCGCACTACGAGCCGGTGCCGAAGAATGTGGCGGACGAGGTGATCGCTGCAGTGATCGAGGCGAAGGCAGCCGCCAACGCCTGAGGACGGCGGCTGCGCCGCAGCGGCGCCTGCCACGACGGATCTGTTGCACCGATCGGAATTCTCAATCCGATCGGTGCAGTTCAGTTGTGTCGACCGTGATGGATGGACCTCATCGGCGTCGCGCGCGGTGTTCCCCTTCTGTACCTGCGCATGTCTACCGCGGCGGGCTGCGTCGCGACCGCACTGCCGCAGCGCTCAGTCCTCGGAGTAGTCCGCCAGGAGCACCAGCCGCACGGTGGTGGTGCGTCGGTCGGGGAGCAGGCACCTTCGCCGGCCACTTTATCGTCATGGGCGGTCCCGGTGATCCCGCGTGGCGGGCGCTAAGCGCGGCGGCGATCGGGGTGCCGGACGGGGAGCCGGCCTGAGCATGCCTGGCGTGCGCGGCGGGCACCAGCATCCCCCCCGCTGAAGGTCGGACCGCACCGGTTGGATCGACAGCTCGCCCAGGCACCCGGGTCGCAGCGCATTCCGTTCAGGTTCTTCCATTGCTGCTTCGTGCCGCCTCGACGTCGACCGTGGTCAGTGGTGGATGCTGGTTCGTGAGCGCACGGCTGCGAAAGGCGATTGACCGCACGTGCCGCGCGAGAGACGATCAGCCATCAGCACCCTGAAGGATCCACGGGTCCGTAAGGGCCTTCCGTCCGGCCACGCAGGGCTACCGTTTATGAGTGCGACGAGGATCGCCCTGTTTGCGGTACTGGGCGTTACCTGCACGGTGTTTGCCGCGCAATGGCTGCTGCTGGCGCGTGATCCCGGCCGGCGCGAGCGACCGACGCTATCGGACGTGGGCATCGGGTTTCTCACATTATTCGGCGACGCCCTCGGGATAGGTTGTTACGCAACCACCACCGCGCTTTACAAGTTCCGCGGCCGACCGAGCGACGAACTTATCCCGGGAACGCTCACCGTCGGTGGCGTCGCCGCCGGGATCCCCGAGACGGTTTTCTTCGTGACCGCAATCACCGTTGACCCGAAGCTGCTACTGGCCATGGTCGCGAGCGCCACCGCGGGCGCCTGGAGCGGCGCTGGGGTGGTGAGCCGCATGGAGCGACGTTCGATCCAGCTCGTCATGGGCGCCGCGCTGCTGATAGCCGCCGCATTCTTTGTCGTGAGCAATCTCGGCGCATTCCCACTCGGTGGTATCGCGCGCAGTCTCTCGGGCTGGCGCTTCGTGGCGGCGGTGACCGCGAACTTCGCTTTCGGCGCGCTCGGTACCATCGGCATCGGGTGGTACGCCCCGAGCATGGTGGTGCTATCCGTGCTCGGAATGAATCCCATCACCGCCTTTCCGATCATGATGGCCTCCGGCAGCATCCTGGTGCCGGTGGCCGGAATCAGGTTCCTGCGCTCCGGACGGTTCGCGTGGGGACCTGCGCTCGGGCTCAGTCTCGGCGGCGTTGCGGGGGTCCTGATCGCGCTGTTCATCGTGAAGAGTCTTCCCCTGCACGCGCTGCGATGGATGGTGGCCGCGGTGGTGACTTATGCCGCCGCGGTCATGCTGCGCTCGGCGCGAACCGTTCGATCATCCGCGGGCGGCGCACCACGAGCGGCTTGAAGCCGACCGGACACGTTGATGTGCTGCGGATCCGGGCGGTGAGTTGGTGCGCAGATCAGACCCCGCGGCGGTGTGCGGCCGGGTCGCGCGGCTGGCAGATCAGTGTCTGAGGGCAGCGAGGCGTAATCGCAAACCGTGACCCACGTTGCGCCGATTCAACGTCCATCCGGTTCCGTTGGGGACTCTGGCGCTGCCGTGATTCGCGTGCGGATCGAGCGCTGCCCGTCTCGGGCCGCCGAGGGAGAAGCAGCGCGGATGACGTGCTAAGCTTGATCCGCACCAGGAGACGCAGGACCGACGATGACCACCGACCGATTGACACCGCAGCTTGCGCAACGACCCTGGCTGCTCGCCGACGGAGCGATGGGCAGCAACCTGTTCGCGCGCGGGTTGACGAGCGGGGAGGCCCCCGAACTCTGGAACACCGAGCACCCGCAGAGGATCAGCGAGCTGCAGCGCAGCTTCGTCGAGGCGGGCGCCGACATCATCCTGACCAACAGCTTCGGCGGCACCCGTCATCGCCTGAAGCTGCACAAGGCCGAGGGCCGGGTCGCGGAGCTGAACGAGGCGGCGGCGCGGCTCGCGCGCGCCGAGGCGGACCGGGCGGGACGGGTGGTGCTCGTCGGCGGCAGCATGGGACCCACCGGGGAAATCCTCGAGCCGCTCGGGCCACTCTCGGTGGCCGAAGCCCGGGAGTCCTTCGCGGAGCAGGCGGCTGCGCTCGCCCGGGGCGGTGCGGATATCCTGTGGATCGAGACGATGTCCTCGGCCGAGGAAGCCGAGGCGGCGATCGAAGGGGCGCGCCGCACCGGCCTGCCCGTCGTCACGACGCTGAGCTTCGACACCAACGGCCGGACGATGATGGGTATCA
The DNA here is from genome assembly GCA_021805275.1 of Pseudomonadota bacterium. The sequence continues at coordinate 31,834 of JAJZFQ010000218.1, read as the reverse complement.
CGCCCGCCGAGCTCGCCGGTCTTGCCCGGAAGAATCACCTGGCCGCCTGCGGGAGCAACTGCGGCGTGGGTGCCGCGGAGATGGTGGCCTCGATCATCAATCTCGCCGCGGCTGCCGACCCCTCGGCGGTCCTTGTCGCGAAGGCTAACTGCGGAATCCCCCAGTACGTCGACGGGGCGATCCGGTTCAATGGGACGCCCGAGCTGATGGCCGAGTACGCCCGCCTCGCGCTCGATGCAGGCGCGCGGATCATCGGCGGATGCTGCGGAACCACACCGGAGCACCTGCGCGCGATGCGCCAGGCGCTCGAGACGCACGTGCGCGGATCGAAGCCCTCGACCGAGATGATCGAGGCGCGGCTCGGGGCCCTGTCGGCGGGCGCCACGGCGCAGCTGCGCGGGGAGATGGATCGCCAGGCTGGCGCCGCGCCGGGCGCGGCGCAGCGCCGTCCGTCGCGGCGGCGCTCGACGCACAACCAGTCCTGAGAGTCCCCGGGGGCGAGAGGTTCGGCTGCCGCGCGCGCTAGACGCCGCTCACCAGACCGGTCAGGTCGCCGCCGGACGTCCCGCGAATCTAGCAGGGGACACCCAGCCCGGATCGAACCCCGCGAGTTCGGGTGGCAACGCCTCGCCGCGCACCAGAGCCGCCGCGAGTGCGGCGGCGGCCGGGGAGGTCTGGATGCCGTACCCGCCCTGGCCGGCAAGCCAGAAGAACCCCGGCGCCTGGGGATCGAAGCCGACGACCAGCGAGCGGTCGGGTGCGAAGGAGCGCAGCCCCGCCCAGGCGCGGCGGATCCTCTGGATCGTCCACCGGGTGGCTGTCTCGACCCGATCCACCGCGATCGCGACGTCTAGGTCGAGCGGCTGGGCATCACAGGGGTCGACGGGCGTCTCGTCTGCCGGTGACAGCAGCAGCAGGCCGGCGTCCGGCTTGAAGTAATACGATTCCTGCACGTCGAGCGCCATCGGCCACTCGCGCTCGATCGCCGGCCCCGCCACTTCCGCCAGCGCGATCGTCCGGCGGTACGGCTGAATGCCGAGCGGGGCGAGGCCGGCCAGCTGGGCAACAGGGTCGGCCCAGGCGCCGGCGGCGTTCACGAGGATGCGAGCCCGGCAGTGGCCCGCGGTGCTCGTCACCTGCCACGCGGTGCCGTCGTGCCACAGCGCCGTCACCTTCGCGCTGCTGAGCAGGCGACCGCTGCGCTCGCGGAACTGCCTGAGGAACCCCTGGTGCAGTCCGTGGACGTCGATGTCCGCCGCCTCGGCCTCGTAGAGCCCCCCGGCGGCTGCGCTTTGCGGCCGCAGGACCGGGCAGAGGGCGAGGGCTTCCTCGGGGCCGACGCGGCGGACCTTGTCACGCACGTCGTTCTGGCGGAGGAACGCATCCACCGCCGACGCCTGTCCCGCGCCCGCGGCGTGCAGCACGCCGCGCGGTTGGATGAGAGGCGCGGCGCTGAAGCCATCGGGCGGTCCGGCGAGGAACGGGCGGCTCGCCCGTGACAAGGCGCGCACCGGCTCGTTGCCGTAGGTCTCCGAGAAGAGGGCCGCCGAGCGGCCCGTCGAGTGATAGCCGATGGCGTCCTCGCCTTCCAGCAGCACGACGCGGTGCGTGCGTGCCAGCTCAGCCGCCGCCGATGTCCCGGCAATGCCTGCGCCCACGATGACGATGTCCACGGTCTCAACGCTCACCTGAGGGACTCCCGGGGCGGACTCGGTACCTCGCGTGCCGCGCCCGAGCGCGCAGCGCGGGTCACCCCGGTCTGGGGCGCGCGCTCCGACGGCAGCTCAGGCCTCCTCGGCATCGCTCTCATTGATCTTCTCGAAGCCGACGAACTTCTCGCGCAGCTGATGGATGGCCTCGTAGCGCTGCGCGCGACCCTTGCATTGCTTCGCCACGTCGACCAGCAGCAGTTCGAGCAGCGACTGGGCGACACCGATGCGCTCCCAGGACGCATCGAAATCGGTCTCGAGCAATAGCACGTGATCGGTGAGCTCGCGCGCCCAGTGGCAATAGACGTCCGTGATGATGACCACGGGGATTTTGCGGGCCGACGCCTCCTCGGCGAGCAGCCGGAAGTGGCTGGAGTAGCGCCTGAAGTCGATCAGCACGATGCAGCACTTCGAATCCGAATCCAGCAGTGCCTCGATGTAGCCCCCGTCGCTGCCGTCGGCGAAGTGACAGTGGGGGCGGATGGTCTGCAGGGCGGAGGCGAACCCCAGACCGATGAAGCGGCCGAGTTGGAAGCTGGCCACGTGCACGTGGCGGGCGGTCGAGAGCAGCGAGACGATGCCGGGCCACTCCGCGCACGAGGGCAGGCGGTGCACGCCGCTCAGCGCCTTGACCTTGCTCTCGAGCGGCGCGTTGTCGAACAGCTTGCGGGTGATTTGGCGCGAGAGAATGCCGCTTTCGGCCGAGCCGGCCCGCAGCGCGGTCTTGATCCCGCGCAGGTCCCGGTAACCGAGCTTACGGATGAATCGCCCCACGGTCATGGGGCTCACCCCGACGCGTCCAGCAATCGAGGCGGCCGTTTCGAACGGCAGCTCCTCCAGGTGTTGCAGCACGAAGGTGGCGAGCCGGCGCTCCGAGATCGTGAGCTGCTTCCAGCTCTTCTTGATGACGGTCTCTAACGAAAGCATGACCTCAGTAACCCCCCAGCCCGTGCCTCAAGCCGCGCCCGTCCTCACGCCCGGCGAGCAGCATATCCCCTGATCGGCGTGCCGTCCTGCGGCACGCGTCGGGAGATGCCGCCGGAGCGCGGGGCGGCGCGTGATGGTATAAATATATCAATTTGTATTTTCTATGCAATCTATCTACCATTCGCGCCGGGGGGCTCTCTTCTGGGAGAAGATCATGAGAACGATGACCTGGCGAGACGGGATGGCCGGCCTGTTGGCGTGCGCAATCGGCCTGGGCGGTGCGACGGCGGTGCGGGCGGACACGGCATCGGCCGTTCGCCTGGCACCCATCGTGGTGACGGCCACGAAGCGCCCGGAGCCGCTGCGCAACGTGCCGATGAGTATCACGGTCGTCAGCGGGGCGCAGCTCGCACGCATGCACGAGGTGAATTTCGCGGACTACGTCCAGACCGTTCCCGGCATGGTCATGGTGGCTTCCGACCCGGCGCACACCACCCTGGTGCTGCGCGGCATCAACACCGAGGGGGTCGGCGCCACGATCGGCACCTACCTCGATGAGAGCCCGTACGGCTCCTCGAGCGCGCTCGCCGACGGCCTGATCATGACGCCGAACATCGATACCTTCGACATGAAGCGGATCGAGGTGTTGCGCGGACCGCAGGGCACGCTCTATGGCGCCAATACCCTCGGCGGACTGATCCGCTTCGTCACCAATCCGCCAGATCCTAAGGCGTTCGACGACGAGGTCCAGGCGGGCATGGACGAGACTGCCGGCGGCGGGTTCGGCTGGTCCACCCGGGGCATGGTCAATCTTCCCCTGACCTCGGACATGGCGTTGCGCGTCGATGGCTACCGGTGGAAGCACGCCGGATTCATCAACGATCCCACCCGCAACGTGCGCCACGTCAACGGCTCGGGCGAGAAGGGCGGGCGCGCCTCGCTGCTCTGGGGCCATCCGGAGGCGGTGACGGTCCGCCTGACGGCGTACCTGCAGGACATGAACCTCGGCGGGACCAACGGCGTCGATCTGACCACCGTTCCCTCCACGGCCACTGCCTCCGGCTTGCGGATCAGCCTGAGGCCGCTCTACGGGCCGCTCGCCCAGGGACGGGCGGTCTCGGAGACCTCGACGGTGCGCAACCGACTCTACAGCGCCACGGTGAACTGGAACCTCGGCTGGGGCGCGCTCACCTCGGCGACGAGTTACGGGACATACTCGGGCGATCAGATCGAGGACGCCACGGCGCTGTTCGGTACGCTCGAGCGAGCCGTGCTCGGCGAACACAAGCTCTCCGAGGAGTTGCGTCTGGCCTCGGTCGGCACGCACCGGCTCGACTGGCTGGCCGGATTCTTCTACACGCACGAGACGGCGAACCTCCACCAGGCGCTCATCCCCACGCTGAGCAGCGCCCCGGTGGGCTTCGTGCAGCTGAACTCCAGGTACCTCGAGGTGGCCGGGTTCGGCAACCTCACCTATCACTTCTCCAAGGCGTTCGACCTGAGCGTCGGCGGGCGGTGGGCGCACAACCGCCAAGACGCCCTCGAGTTTGGCCTGGCCGCGGCGCAGGGCCGCTCCTCGGAGGGCGTGTTCACCTACTCCGTGGCGCCGCACTGGCACCCCACCGCCCATACCATGGTCTACGCGCGCGTTGCGAAGGGATACCAGCCCGGCGGTCCGAACGTGCTGCCCCCGAACCCGCCGCCCAACGTACCGGCGACGTTCCGTTCCGACACGCTGGTCAACTACGAGCTCGGGGTGAAGTCGCGACTCCTCGAGGGCCGCCTGTCGCTCGATGCGGATCTGTTCGACATCGACTGGAAGGGAATTCAGCTGGAGACGGTCGTTGACAACTTCGGTGTCAACGGTAACGGCGGCAGCGCCCGCAGCAAGGGCTTCGAATGGCAGGCCGCGTGGATCCCACTCGAGCGGCTGACCGTGCGGGTGGGCGGAGCCTATACCGATGCGCAGCTCACCTCGAGCACCGATCCGATCCTGGTCGGTGCGCGCGCCGGCGCGCAGCTGCCGTACATCCCGCGCTGGAGCGGCTCGGCGTCGGGAAACTACACGTACTACCAGCGCGGAGATCTTTCGGCATCCCTCGGCGCCGACTGGCGCTACACGGGTCGCCGGGAGTCGGGGTTCAACCCGGCGCTCGGCCAGGCCAACCTGCCGAGCGACAGCGAATTCGACCTGGAGACGGGCGTGACGCGTGGCCGGTGGACGCTCGAGATTTACGCCCGCAACCTGACCAACAGGCGATCGATCATCGAGATCGATCAGGGAGGGGCTGCGGTCACACAGGCCGCGCCGGTGGGCGACGTCACACCGCCGCGGATGATCGGCCTGACGATCACCGGCAAGCTCTGAACAGGACCGACGCCATGCTGACGATGAAGATCACCGGTGAGCGCTGGCCGACCCGCAGCCCCTTCCGGATCTCCGGCTACACCTTCACGGACTGCGAGGTCATCGTCGCGGAGCTGTCGCGAGCGGGCGTCCGCGGCCGCGGCGAGGCGGCCGGCGTGTACTATCACGGCGAGACGGTCTCGAGCATGACGCAACAGATCGAGCAAGTGCGCCCGGTGATCGAAGCCGGCCTGACGCGCCAGGGACTGCGCGCGCTGCTGCCGCCGGGCGGGGCGCGTTGCGCGCTCGACTGCGCGCTGTGGGACCTGGAGGCGAAGCTGGGCGGCGTGCCGGCGTTTCGGTCCGCGGGCCTGGAGAGACTGCGGCCGCTCGAGACCACCTACACGGTGGGCGCGGGCAGCCCCGAGGAGATGGCCGCGACCGCCGCGGCCTACACTTCGGCACGGCGGCTGAAGATCAAGTTGACCGGCCAGGACGACGAGGCGCGCCTGCGGGCGGTGCGGGCCGCCAAGCCGGATGTGTGGATCGGGATCGACGCCAACCAGGGACTGACGCGCCGCAGCCTCGAGGCACTGCTGCCGGTGCTGGTCGAGCTCGACGTGCAGCTCATCGAGCAGCCCCTTGCGGTCGGGTGCGACGAGGACTTGCGCGGGCTCGATTCGCCGCTGCCGCTGGCTGCGGACGAGAGCGTTCAGTCGCTGCTCGACATCGCCCGCGTGCAGGGGATCTACCAGGTCATCAACATCAAGCTCGACAAGTGCGGCGGCCTGACGGAAGCCCTGGATATGGCGCGCGAGGTCCGCCGCCTGGGAATGCGCCCGATGGTGGGCTGCATGCAGGGCACGGCGCTCGCCATTGCGCCAGCCTGCGTGGTCGGGGCGCTGTGCGAGATCGTGGATCTCGATGCGCCGACGTTTCTGACCAACGACCGGGAGCCTGCGGCGGTGTACCGCGACGGCACAGTCGCCTGTCCGCCCGATTGGGGCTTCCCCCTCCCGAGCCAATCCAAGAAGGTGACCGCATGACCATGTCCTTCCGTATCCGCGGTGGCCGCGGAGCACCGCTCGCGCTGGCCTGCCTGATGGTGGCCGGCTCGGCGATGGGTGCCGCCACTCCCTCTGCTCCCCGCGCCGCGGCACAGCCCGTCTCGACTGCGCCTGCTGCGCCGGCAGGCGCGGGGAGCGCCGCGGCGCCGGGTCGCCCGCTCACGCAGGCGGATGCCGCCGCGTTCTTCGACGGCATCGTCCCCTACGCGATCCGGCGTGCCAACATCGCGGGCGCCGTCGTGGCGGTCGTCTCCGACGGCAAGCTGCTGTTCGCTCACGGCTACGGCTTCTCGAACGTCAAGACCCGCGCGCCGGTCATCCCGAACCAGACCCTGTTCCGCATCGGCTCCATCTCCAAGCTGTTCACCTGGACGGCGGTGATGCAGCAGGTGCAGGCGGGGCGGCTCGACCTGAACCAGAACGTCAACCGCTATCTCGATTTCCGGATTCCGCCGAAGTTCGGCCGACCCATCACCATGCGCGACCTCATGACCCACACCCCGGGGTTCGAGGACACCATCTCGCAGCTGATGATGAAGTCGGCGAACCAGCTGCTGCCGCTGCGCACCTATCTCATCCGGCACCGGCCGGCGCGGATCTTCCCGCCGGGCGAGATCACCGCCTATTCCAACTATGGCGCGACGCTCGCCGGCTACATCGTGCAGCGGCTCTCGGGCGAACCGTTCGACCGGTACATCGAGCAGCACATCTTCCAGCCGCTCGGCATGCAGCACACCACCTTCCGCCAGCCCCCGCCGCCGGCGCTGATGGCGGACGTCTCGCAGGGCTACGCCACCGCCTCGGGCAAGGCTAAGAAATTCGAGTACATCGAGGTCTGGCCCGCCGGGTCCGTCGCGGCGACGGCCACCGACATGGCGCGCTTCATGATCGCGCAGCTCGGTGAGGGCTCCGACGGCGGTGCTCCCATCCTCAATCCCCAGACGCTCGCCTTGATGCACTCGCCCCAGTCGCGTATGGCGCCGGGCATGAACGGGTTCGATCTCGGGTTCTACCAGGAGAACCGCAACGGCCTCACTATCATCGGGCACGGCGGTGACACCAACTGGTTTCACTCCGACCTGCACCTGTTGCTCGGCAAGGACGTGGGCTTCTTCATCGCGCTGAACAGCGTCGGCAACAACGGCGCGGCGGACAACGTGCGGGTGGCGATCTTTCACGCCTTCCTGGACCGCTACTTCCCGTACCAGCCGCCGAAGGAGCCGACGGTCGCCCGCAGCGAGGCGCAGAAGGATGCGGCGCGCGTCGCCGGCTGGTACACCTCGTCGCGGCGGATCGCCTCGGCGCTGAGCATGCTGAGCGCGATCACCGAGACGCCCGTCATTGCCTTGCCGGACGGTCGCATCGAGGTTGGCATGCTCACGCACCTGAGCGGCGCACCGATGAAGTGGCGGGAGGTCGGCCCGCTGTCGTACCGCGAGGTTGGCGGCCAGTCGCACCTGAGGTTTGTCACCGACCGGGCCGGACAGATCCGCTACTGGATTACGGATGCCTATCCGCCGGTGTTCGTCTTCCAGCGCGTCCACGGCTGGAAGAAGCTCGCGGATCTCAAGGTCATGCTCGGCGGATTTTGTCTCGTGCTGCTGCTGACGCTTGCGATCTGGCTGGGCGGATGGATCGCGCGGCGCCGCTTCGGCACGGTGCTCGTGCTCCCGGCGCTGCAGCGGCGGCTGCGTCTCGCCTCGCGGCTCGGCGCTCTGGTGCTGCTCGCCGTCTTGGGCGGCTGGATCGGCGTGGTCATGCTGCTGCTCGGCAACCACTGGAGTCTCAACGGACCGATGCTCGGGGCCTACGCGTTGTCGGTGCTCGGAATCCCCGGTGCGCTCGCGATCGTCGCCGAGGCGGCGTTGCGCCTGTGGCGCGGTCCGGGCGGCTGGCTGGTGCGCGGCGGGGAGTTGTTGCTCGGGCTGTGCGGTCTTTACGGGCTCTGGCTGATCTTCGCGTTTCACCTGGTCAACTTCAGCCTGCGGTACTGAGCACCCATGTCGGGAGGCAGGCGGCATTGGCGTTTCGGGCGGGCCGCCGCGGCAGCCCTCGCCCTGGCGGCCGCGGCGCCGGCGATGGCGCGTGGGACGGTGCCGCCGCATCTGGACCGGATGGTGCACGCCGCGATGCGCGCCTTCGGCACACCGGGGCTCTCCCTCGCCATCGTGGTCGACGGCCGGACGGTCGTCGCGAAGGGTTACGGCGTGCGCAGCATCCGGACGCGCGCGCCGGTCAATTCCCGCACGCTCTTTCCGATCGGCTCGGAGACCAAGGCGTTCACGTCCGCGGCGCTCGCCATCCTGGTCCAGGAGCACAAGCTCAAGTGGAGCAGCCGCATCGAGCGGCGCCTGCCGGGGTTTCGCATGTACGATCCGTACGCAACGGCGCACATGACGGTGCGGGACTTGCTCACCCACCGCAGCGGACTCGGGCTCGGCGAGGGTGATCTGCTGGTCGTGCCGGCCTCGACGCGCAGCCGGGCGAACGTCGTGCACGCGCTGCGTTACCTCAAGCCGCGAACAGGCTTTCGCGAGGTCTTCGCCTACGACAACGTGCTGTACATGGCGGCCGGCTCGCTGGTGCACGTGGTGTCCGCTCAGCGCTGGAGCACGTTCGTGCGCGAGCACCTGCTCGATCCGCTCGGCATGACCGACGTGACGACGCAGTACGATCCGCATGCGCCGAACGGGGTCGCGCTGCACGCGCGCATCGATGGCCCGCTGCGCGGAGTTGGACCGCTGAGCGTCCTGCATCACTGGCTGGACTCCCCGGCATCCGCACCCGCCGGGGGTATCAACGCCAGCGCCTTGGACATGGCGAGGTGGATGATGATGTGGGAGAACGGCGGACGGCTGCCCGATGGCCGCCGGCTGCTCAGCGCGCGGGCGGTCCGGGCGCTGTGGAGTCCGGTCATGGTCGTCCCGGCGGATGCCTTCGGGCCGCCGTCGCGCACGCTGCCCAATCCGACGCTGCAGGACTACGCGCTCGGCTGGTTCGTGGAAGTCGACGACGGGCACAAGGTCATCGAGCACGACGGCGGCGTGCTGGGTGCGCTGGCGGCCCTGTATTTCATTCCGGGCCGGCACGTGGCCTTCTCGATCTGTATCAACTCCGAGGATGTCGGGACCCTCGAGGCGCTGGTGTACGAGCTGCTCGATTATTACCTGGACCGTCCGCCCCACGACTGGGTGTCGGTGCTGGTGAAGCAGCACGAGCGCCAAGTCCGCCAGGAACAGGCCGCCCTGAAGCACCTGCCGCGCTCGTACCGACCGAATGGGCACCTGTCGTTGCCCCTCGGGGCGTATGCCGGCACGTATGCGGATCCCTGGTATGGGCGCATGACCATCACGCGCCGCAAGGGGAATAAACTGTCGATCCGTCTCGACGAGACACCCGGTATGGACGGCGCCCTCGAGCATGTGGCCAACGATGTCTTCGAGACGCACTGGAGCGAGCGTGGCATTCCCAACGCCTACCTCACCTTCACGGTCCGCCAGGGGCGGGTCGCGCGCGTCGCCTTGAAACCGGTGTTCCCATGGACCGACTTCAGCTACGACTACCGCGACCTGCACTTCGTGCCCGGACACTGACGTGAGCATCGAAGGAGGCGCGGGCGCCCCTGCCGTCACCGTCGCGGACTTCGGCTATCGACAGGAGCTGAAGCGAGCACTCACGCTGACGGATCTGCTCGTCTACGGTCTGGTGCTCATCGCGCCGACGGCGCCGTTCCCTTCGTTCGGCATCATGTACGACGCCAGCGCCGGCATGGTGCCGCTGGTGTACCTCATCGGGCTCGTGGCCATGTTCTTCACGGCGCTGAGCTACATGGCGATGTCGCAGGAGTTTCCGCTCGCCGGCTCGGCCTACGCTTATGCGCGCGGCACGCTCGGGGAGACCGCCGGGTTCATCGCCGGCTGGGCAGTTGTGCTTGACTACCTGCTCACCCCGGCGCTCATCTACATCGCGGCTGCCGTCGCGATCGACGCGGTCCTCCCGGGGATTCCGCTCGCGGTCTGGGCGATCGGCCTGCTCGTCTTCAACACCGTGATCAACCTGCGCGGCATCGATTCGGTTACCCGGACCAACAGGGGGTTGCTGCTGCTGCAGCTGGCGGCGCTGGGGTTGTTTTTCGTCTGTGCGCTCGTGGCGCTCGCCCGGGGCACCGCCGGGGCGCACCTGACCCTCGAGCCGTTCTACAACCGCAGTCGCATCGCCCCCGCGGTGGTGCTCGGCGCGGTCTCGATTGGCGTGCTCAACTACCTGGGCTTCGATGCAATCTCCACGCTGGCGGAGGAGACCCGCGGGGGCGTGACCTTAGTCGGCAAGGCGACGCTGCTGACCCTCATGGTGACCGCGGTACTGTTCATCGCTCAGAGTTACCTCGCGTCGCTGTTCGTGCTGCACCGGGGCGCGTTCGGTCCGGGCAAGCCGAGTTACGCGGCCTTCTATACGATTGCGGGCGTCATCGGTGGTCCGTGGCTCAAGGGCGTGCTGTCCATCGCCGGGGTGTTCCTCGCCGGGATCGCCTCGGCGCTCACTTCGCAGGCCGCCATCGCCCGGCTGCTCTTCAGCATGGCGCGCGACGGGCGCTTGCCGCGCTCGTTCGCGCACGTCGATCCGCACCGAAAGGTGCCTGACCGCTCGACTCTGCTGGTCGCGGGGGTGACCGTCGGACTGATCCTGTTCTTCGCCCATCGCCTCGAGCTGCTGCTTACCGTCGTCAGCTTCGGTGCGATGACGGGATTTCTGTTCGTGCACGTCTCGGTGATCCGGCACTTCCTGTGGCGCAAGGCGAGTCGCGACTGGCTGCGGCACCTGCTCGCCCCAGCGATCGGTTTCGTGGTCATCGGCTTCGTGATGTTCAACATGAGCGCCAATGCCCAGCGCCTCGGCCTGAGCTGGATCGCGGTCGGGGTGCTCATCGTGCTCGCGCGCAAGTTCCTGCCGCTCAGTCCGCCCGCCGAGTAGCGCTGTACAGCGGCGACCCCGGTCTGCGGCATCTGTCGGGCTGCAACCCGTTGAGCAAAATGGTTTTTTTGGGTGGTCCGGGGCCCTGCGCATCGGACGGGCTGCCCGGGGCGACTGCGCCGGCGTCGCTTTTGAGCAGGGTCCGGTCGTGACCGTGCCGGGTGGTCTCGGCGGGTACCCTACACTAAGGGCGCCGTTGCGCGGAGCCGGGAGCACCGGGCCGCGCACCGACGGCGTTGAGGCGGAGACGGTGCGTGCCTGAAATCGAAGAAGTCATGATCGCCGGCGAGTGGGTGCCGCCGGCTGCCCGCGAGACGCGGGTCGTCCTCAATCCATCGACGCTGCGGCCGCTCGGGGTGGTCGGCCTCGCCGAAGCGTCGCAGTGGCGCGAAGCCCTGCGCGCCGCTGGTGCGGCCGCGACCGCGTGGCGGCAGCGTCGCCCCGAGGAACGAGTCGCGCTGCTCGCTCGGGTGGGCGAGCGGTTGCTCGCCATCCAGGACGAGCTCGCCCTCATTCACGCGCGCGAGAGCGGTCAGGTCATCACCGAGGCCCTCGACGGGGTGCGGGATGCCGCGGCCTGCTGGCGCATTGCTGCGGCGTCGGCGTCGGCGCCGACTGTGAGCATGGTGTGGCCCCGATCCGACGGGACGCTCCTCGATTGGTCGCGCATCGTCTCGGAGCGGCTGGCCGGTGGCGGGACCTGCATCGTCGCGCTGCCCGCCGAGGCGCCTTTGAGCGTCCTCGGCGCGGCGAGATGTTGCGCGGCGCTCCCGCACGGGGTATTGAGCGTGTTGGTGGGCGAGCCGGTCCTCGTGCCGGACGCCGGTGTCGAGCATGTGCGCCCCGCTGATGAGCCGGTGGCCACCGATATCGTCTATGTCAGTCCAGATGCCGATCTGAACCTGGCCGTGGCCGGGGTCAGCGCCCGGCGGCTGTATCACAGCGGCCAGCGCGCCGGGCAAAGCGTGCGCGTCTATGTCGAGCGGTCGCGGATCTACGCCTTCGCGGACCGCCTGCACGAATCGTTGGCGTTTCTCGAGGTCGGCGATGCGGTCAAGCCGGGGAGCGACCTCGGGCCGCTCGCCAGTGCCGCGCGGCTGCAGCAAGTCGAGGCGCAGGTCGCCGCGGTGCTCAGGCGCGGCGCATTGATCAAGCTCGGCGGGCGCCGCTATCAGCCTTGGGGCCTCACCGGGTATTTCTTCCAGCCGACGCTGATGATCGAGGGCACGGGCGAGGAGCGCGCGCCGGAGGACCGGATCCGCGGCCCGGTGATCGTTCTCTCCCCGGCACGCGATCTCGCCGCGGCGATCGCCGATCGACCAGCGGCCGCGCCGGTGCGGATCAGCCTGTTCGCCGGCGACGTGCCGCGCGCGCTGGCCGGTGTGGACGTCGAGCCGCACCGCGTGCAGATCGAACCGGTCGTGACGCGCGGCGCGGACTGGTTTCCGTACCAGGCGCGGAGCGCGCGCCGGTGAGCGAGGCGGGCACCGCGACGTACGCGCGGCTGTGCGCACAAGCCGCAATGGTGGGACTGGCGTGTCGCGGGGGCTTCCATCCCGAGGACGGTGATGCGCTGCCCGAGGTGAGCGGGCATCCCGCCCGCACCGTCGTTCTGCTCGGATTCACGGGACGCGAGCAATGGCCAGTGTTCGCCGCGTCGCCCGAGTTCGGCGACGGGGCGCCGCATGCGCTTGACCGCTGGTCGCGGCGCGTCGTCGGGGAACTCGCGAATCGGTTCGCAGCCGGCGCAGTCTATCCGTTCACGGGGCCGCCCTGGTGGCCGTTCCAACGCTGGGCCCAGCGCGCCGAGCGTCTCTACGCCTCGCCCCTCGGCGTGCTCATGCATGCCGAGTACGGCCTGTGGCACGCGTACCGCGGCGCGCTGTTGCTGCCGGATGCGCTCGACCTGCCGGCAATGAAGGCCTGGCCGGATCCTTGCGCAGCGTGCCGCGAGCAGCCGTGCCTCGCGGCTTGTCCGGCTGGCGCCCTGGCCGGCGGCCGATACGCGCCCGGGGTCTGCCGTGATCACGTCGCGTCCGAGCGCCGCGTCGCTTGCCGCACGCAGGGCTGCCTCGCCCGGTTTGCGTGTCCCGTGGCGGCGACACATCGCTACACGGCGGCGCAGGCCGCCTTCCACCTGGGGGCGTTCATCGCGGCGCGAGGCTGAGCGGCTGTGCAAATTGCGCCCGAATCCCGCCGCGTGCCGCGCAGCGAGTCGCGGTGAGGGCCATCAGGTCCGACCGACGGTTGCGACCGACGGGCGCACCGGTCGTACAATGGCCGCATGCGATTCTCCCGACTGCTGGCGCTCGGCGCCGTGCTCTGCCTCTGCCTGTGTCCGGCCGTGCATGCCGGCGTGGCCCCCTTCGACCTGGCCGGACCCGATCTGCAGGTCACGGTCACGCGCGGACACGAGACGCTGCCCATCGCCGAAGTCCCGAACCTCGCGGTTGGCGATCGGCTGTGGATCCGCGCCGACCTGCCCGCGACTCAGTCGGAGCACTACCTGCTGATCGTGGCGTTCCTGCGCGGCGCCACCAACCCTCCACCCCGGCGCTGGTTCGCGCGCTGCGAGATCTGGACAAAGGCGTGCGGCCGTAAGGGCCTGACGCTCCCGGTGCCCGTGGGCGCCGAGCAAGTGTTGGTGTTTCTCGCGCCGCAGACCGACGGTGATTTCAAGACGCTGGTCGGTGCGGTGCGCGGCCGCCCCGGGGCCTTCGTGCGCACCTCGCAGGATCTGAACCAGGCGACCCTCGACATCTCCCGGCTCAATGTCTACCTGCGTGCGATCCAATCCGTGGACGAGAGCGACTCGGGGAACCTCAAGCAGGTGGCCCCGAAGCTCGCCCGCAGCCTCGCGATCAAGGTGAAGACGAAGTGCCTGCAGCGGATGAGGCAGCTGCAGGCCCCCTGCCTGATGCAGGGCGGGGAGTCGCTCATCCTCAACGATGGGCACAGCACCTCGATCGTCGAGGCGCTCACCTCCGGGCCGGCCACGGCACTCGCCATGGAGGCCAGCTACACCCCGCAGCTGAGCTACGGCTACTACAGTCCGTACATCGCTTCCATCATCGACATTGCGCGCATCTTCAGCTCCTTCACCACCGCGCAGTACCAGTACATCCCCGCGCTCGCCACCCAGCGCGGAACGGTGCTGGCGCTGACGCTGAACACCCCGCCGTCGTTCCATGATCCAAAATCGGTCCTGGTGACGGCACTGCCGGCCGTTGAGCCGCCGCAGCTGCCCCCGCTGCACGCCGTCGATCCGCAGCAGAGCCTCTGCATCCGCAAGACGCCCTTCGTGCTGCCCGTCGAAGGGGCGCCGCTCGTCTTTTCCACCGCGTATGCACACGGCATGCGCCTGCGCCTAGTCGGCCGCCACGGCCGGACGGTCGAGCTGCCCGCCACGGCGGATGCGTCGCAGGGAGGCTTCCTGATCGACACCCGCCCGATCGGCCCGACGGATCTCGGCAGCCGCGTGCACGCAACGCTGCACGGCGATTGGGGCTTCGTCCCCTACGAGGGTCCAACTTTCCAGCTGCAGGATGCGCGTACCAACGGGTGGTCGGTGGCGACGCCGGGGGAGGCGGCCGTCATCGTCGGACGGGAGGACACGATTCACCTGACGGCCCCGAGCGTCAACTGCGTCGCGGACATCACGGTGCGCGATGCAGGCGGCAGCGTCCTGGAGACCGACTGGAAGGCGGTGCAGCCGAATGAAGTGCGAGTGAAGCTGCCGCTCAAGAACACCCCGCCCGGTCCGCTGACGGTCATCGTGAAGCAGTTCGGCTCGTTCGCATCGCCTACGGTGCCGCTCGAGGGTTATTCGGAGCCGGCGGGTCTCGACAGTTTCACGCTGCATGCCGGCGACAGCCAGGGCGTCCTGACGGGCAGCCGCCTCGATGAGGTGGCCGGCTTCGCGATCGACGGGGTGAGGTTCCTCCCCGGGGCACTCTCAACACAACAGGGCGTGGACCGGCTCACCGTCACGGCCGAGGATCCAGCGGCCGCGGCGAAACTGGCGGCAGGTCAGGACCTGCTGGCCCGGGTGAGCCTGAAGGACGGGCGAGTCCTGACGCTGCAGAGCGTGATCGCCGCGCCTCGGCCTGGCGTGACGCTGATCGCCAAGGGCGTGTACCTCTCCGGATCGCATGCGCCGACCCATATCCAACTCCCCGGCAACAACGAGGTGCCGCAGGACGCGCAGCTCACTTTCTCGGTTCGCGCCAAGACTCCCGCAGCCTTTGACCGCAGCGAGTCGATCGAGGTCGCCACGGCAGACGGTGCGTACTCCACCACCCTCACCCAGACCAACGGCGGCATCACGCTCGAGACCCAGTCGGTCGCCATCGCGACGCTGGATCCGGCCCGCGCGTTCGGGCCGTCGGCCTTCGGGCCGCTGCAGTTCCGGGTGATCGATCACGGCGTCTCGGGTGCCTGGCAGCCGCTCGCGACACTGGTGCGCCTGCCGCGGCTGCGCAAGCTGGTGTGTCCGGCGACAGCAAAGCTCGCCTGCAAGCTCTCCGGGGCGGACCTGTTCCTGCTCGAGGCCATCGCGCAGGATCCGGCCTTCCGGCACGCGGTGCAGGTCCCCGACGGCTTCCCGGGGTACGCGCTGCCGGTGCCTCACCCGAAGGACGGCAGGCTTTACGTGAAGCTGCGGGACGATCCGGCGGTGATCAACATCGCCTCGGTCGCCGAGCGGCAGCTGCCGCCTCCGCCGGCGACGGAACGTGTGCGCCCCCAGGCCGCAAAGGCGCCTGTCGAGAGTCCGGCCGGCGCCTCGCCGGGCGCTCCGAGCGCAGTTGCGGCATCCACGAGGGCGCCCGCGGCGAGTCAGGCCAGCGCACCGGGTGTCCCAGCGGTCCGGGCGGCGCGGCCGGCGGCCGTGAAATCTCCAGCAGCAGATGCCGCCGGCACGGCGTCGAAGCCGACCGCACAGGATGCGGCGCCGGGGAGCGGACCGGCTTCTGCCAAGCCCGCTGCGGCGCCGGCTGCTCCGCCGGCACACGGCGGCTGAGGGTCGCCGGCGATTCGCGCCGGCGCGTCGTGCGCTACTGCTTCAGGTTGTCCGTGCTGCGGATGAAGCGGACCAGGTTGCCGTACAGCTGCTTCAACGCGGGCAGATGGACGTAGATCATGTGCCCGGAACGGTAGTAGTCGTACTGGATGTTGCCTTGCAGATTCGGCGGAATCTGCAGGTGGTGCATCTCGAACCAGCCCTCGTAGAACGGGGTGGAGATGTCGAAATACCCGCCGTTGACCATCACCTTCAGGTCCGGGTTGCGTTTCATCGCAATGGCCAGGTCCGGCAGCACGTTCGGCAGCTGGATCAACGGCCGGCTCGCGCCCGGCGGCTGGTGCCGGTAGTCCCAGCTGCTGTACACCGGGATGCCGACCTTGTAGCGCTGCTCGAGCCCGTAGTGCAGCCTCTGGCGCACGTAGGTGTTGAAGGCCGCGGCATACGCGGAGCTGATCGCCGCGCTCTGCGGATCGTACTCGCTGACCTCGCCGAGCGGATCGAGGGTCGGGCCGGTGAAGCGTGTGTCGAGCGTGCCGGTCGTGAGCTCATCCCCGGCCAGCAGTTCCTTCTGGAATGCGCCGTACTGGATGCGCAGGTCCGACTTCAGCAGGTAGTCCACCGGCAAGCCGGTGTACTCGTGCAGCTTTTCGGCGATGGCCTGCCGCTGCGCTGCCGCAAGGGTGTCGCCCTGCATCAGCGCCAGCGTGTAGGTCGTGGTGGCGAAGTGTTCGACCTTCTTCAGGAATGGCAGCAGGTGCTGCGGCGGGCCGGGCAGCCGGTGGTGGTACCAGGCGGTCGCCGCGTAGCTCGGCAGGGCAACGATGTAGGGCAGATCGACCGAAGGGTTGAGCTTCGGGTTGTCCGGCATCAGGTCCCAATCGAGGATGTCGGACAGCAGCATGACTCCATTCAGGTCGATGCTCTCGCGCTCCAGCGCGAGCGGCAGGCCGGCCGCCCGCATCGTGCCGTAGCTCTCACCGAGCAGGTACTTCGGTGAGTTCCACCGGTTGTACCGCGAGAGGAACTGGCGGATGAACACCGCGAAGGCGTGGATGTCCTGGTCCACGCCGTAGAACGACTGCGCGGCGTTCGGGCCGGCGATGCGGCCGAAACCGGTGCCGGGCGCGTCCACGAAGACCAGGTCGCTGACGCTGAGGAGGCTGTAGTGGTTGTTCACCACCTGGTAGGGCGCCGGCGGCGTGTGGGTGTGATCGGCGGTGAGCACCCTGACCGGACCGAATGCGCCCATGTGCAGCCAGATCGTGGAGGAGCCGGGGCCGCCGTTGAAAAGAAAAGTGATCGGCCGGTCGGCGGCGGGCGCGCCGCGCTTGAAGTAAGCAACGTAGAACATCGACGCTTCGGCGGTCGGATTGGCCTTGTCCGCCGGCCCAGCATTGGGGTTCCAGCCCTTGGCATGCACGACGAGCGTGCCGGAGACGGCCCGGTAGGCAATGCGCGTGCCGTTGACGGTGACCGATCCGGTCGTGCTCACCGCGCTCGGCTTGAAATCGGGGGCGGGTGTCTTGTCGGCGGCGCGAACCGTGCCGATGCAACAGCCGAGGGCGACGGCGACCAGAATGGCATTCTTCATCATGGGACCCCGCTTGAGAGATTGGCGGCTGGGCGGCCGCTCCCGCCGGTTGCCGACCTTGGCCATACTTTACACTGGGTGCCCACGGCACCGCGCTCCGTTCGTCGCGCGTACCGTGCCCGCGATCTCAGATGCGCCCCCCCGGGGGGCGCAGTGGCCGGCCGCGTTACCAGCCTCGCCGGCCGGTATCCAAATCGACGTAACACCCGTGGCGGTCGGCGGGCGCAGATTCGAGCCACTCGAGGAGTCTCGCTGCAGCCTCGGCCGGGGTGGTGGTGGCATCCGGGGCGCCCGAGGCGGTCAGCACCTGGCCCGGATGCACGGCGCAGACCTGCACGTGGCTCGAGCGCAGCTCCTCGGCCATGCGCAGCGTCAACATGTTCTGCGCGGCCTTGGCGATGGGATAGGCATACGAGAGCGGGCGCCCCTGGAACAGTCCCGCAGCCGCGTGGGTGGTCGATCCGAACCGCGAGCTCACGTTCACGATCAGCGCGGACTCGGCCCGCCGCAGGAATGGCAGCGCTGCCCGGCTCACCCGCAGCGCACCCAGGCAGTGCACGTTCACGTGTGCCGCGATCTCCTCCTCGATACCCTCGTGCATCGCGCGGATCGATGCGCCGGTTCCCGCGTTATTGATCAACAGATTCAAGCCCTCCCCGCACCGATCCAACGCGTCGCGGATGGCGGTGATCACCTCAGGACGGGTGACGTCGCCGATGATCGGAATCGCCGCAGCGCAGCGCTCGTGCAGCACCTCGACGGCTTGCGGCGTGCGCACCAGTCCATGCACCCGGTAGCCCCGGTTCGCGAGGCAGACCACGAGTGCTTCGCCGAGACCTCGGCTCGCTCCGGTCACAAGGGCCGTTTTCATCACGCGCGCTCCTCGCAGGTCCTGGACAGACAGCCAAACCTACACGGTCTCTCGCGGCAGACAAGAGCTGGTATGCTGCGCCAGGCGCAATGAGCGCGCTGCGCGAGTACCGTACCGACTTCGTCTCGCGCGCAGGCAACGGCCCAACGTACGGAAGTCTGTGCATGTCATCGACACGCCATCGGGTCAAGGTCGAGAGTCTCTTGCAGTTCGCCGTCGAGGTGCTGACGAGCATGGGCGTGCCGCACGACGAGGCACTCGTGCTGGCGGACAGCCTGGTGACCGCGGAGCGCTGGGGGCACGCCTCGCACGGCATGCTGCGGCTGCCTTGGTACGTGGCCCGGCTGCGCAGCGGCGCGATGACGCCGGTCACGCGCTGCGAGCGGGTGGTGGATCAGGGCGCGATCGCGGTGCTCGACGGTCACGAGGGGATCGGCCAGGTCCTGGCCCGGGAAGCGACGCGGCTCGGCGTCGAGCGGGCATGTGCTCACGGCGTGAGCGCGGTGGCGGTGCGCAACTCCAATCATTTCGGCACGGCTGCTTACTTCACACGCTGGTCCGCCGAGCAGGGTTGCGTGGCGCTGCTTGCGACGAATGCGAGTCCGGCAATGGCGCCCTGGGGCGGACGCGTGAAGGCCCTCGGCACGAACCCCTGGTCCATCGCCGCACCCGCGGGGCGGCACGGCGTTGCGGTCATGGACATGGCCAACACTGCAGTGGCGCGCGGCAAGATCTATGCGGCGGCTGCGCGCAACGAGCCGATCCCGGCGACCTGGGCTGCGGACGCGCACGGCGTGCCAACCTCGGACGCGCAGGCAGCCATCAAGGGGCTGATTCTGCCCATGGCCGGGCACAAAGGCTACGTGATCTCGTTCATGATGGACGTGCTCGCCGGCGTCCTGACGGGCAGCCAGTTTGGTGCGAACGTGGCGGGCCCCTACGAGCCGGACCGGCACAGCGGCTGTGGTCACCTGCTGATCACGATCGACGTCGAGTCGATGATGCCGCGCGCTGAGTTCGAGCGCCGGCTCGAGCAGCTGATCGAGGCGACCAAGGCGGTGCCGCGGGCGCCGGGGGTCGATGAGATCTTCTTTCCCGGAGAGCTGGAAGCGCTGCACGGCGCGCGCGCTGCCCGGCACGGCATCGATCTGCCGGAGACCACGTGGGACAGCCTGAGGCAACTGGCGACCGAGACCGGCGCGACGCTCGCGGCCGGCCGCATTGGGGCGCAGACCCCATGATGGCACTCATCGTCAGCCTCGAGGTGCACGCCGATCAGTTGGAGAGGTTCCTCGCGGCGATCCGGGAAAACGCGCAACGCACGTTCACCGATGAGCCGGGGTGCCGCTACTTCGATGTGACCCAGGACGCGGCGCGGCCGACTCACTTCGTATTCTACGAGGTGTACGACGACGAGACGGCGCTGGCGGCGCATCGCGCGGCGCCGCACTTCGCCGCGTGGCGTCAGGCCGCCGAGCGCTGCGTGGTGGCGGGGAGTCAGGTCAACACGGTCTGCCGACGGCTGCTGCACTTCGGCTGACGCACGCGCGGCGCGGTCCTGGGTGCGGCGCGTCAGTCTTGAGTCAGCCGCTCGAGCTGCTCGATCTGCCGCTGCAGCAACCGCTGGCGCTCCAGGAGTTCGATCGCAAGCACTGCTCCGCTGACGTTCACGCCCAAATCCTGGATCAGCCGTCCCGCCAGGGCCAGGCGGGGCAGCGCGCCGGCGGGCACCTGCCAGTCCGGCGGAGCCCCGCCGCGCGGGCTGAGCAACCCGAGGTCGGCGAGCTCCATCACGACCTCCAGCTCGATCCGGCAGAGCCGGCAGGCCTCGGCTGCAGCGATCCAATCGCCCTCGCCGAGCACGCGCACCTGGTACACCTCGACGCATTCGCTCACGACGTTACCTCCGCAGATCGGCGCGCGGATCGAATCCCACGAGCTGCGTGCGCATGCTCTCGTACAGCGTGCGCGCCTCGGGCGAATCGGCGGGCGGCAGGACCACCTTCAGCTGCACGTAGGCATCGCCCGGGGGCTGCCCCGGCAGGCCGCGCCCCCGCAGCCGCAGTTTCTGACCGGATTGTGCGCCGGCTGGAACCTGCATCTCGACCGGACCGCCGAGGGTCGGTACGGTCACGTTTGCGCCCAGGGCGGCCTCCCACGGTGCCACGGGCAGCGTGAGGGTCACGTTCCGTCCATCCAGCTGGTAGAGGCGGTGCGGACGTACATGCACTTCGAGGTACAGGTCGCCCGCGCGGCCGCCGCCGGGGGCCGCTTCCCCCTGGCCGGCCAGCCGGATGAGCTGACCGTCGGTGACGCCGGAGGGAATGCTGACGCGCACCGTGTGGGTGCGCAGCTCCACGCTCCCGTCCGTCTTCGCCTCGGGCCGCTTCAGCTCGAGGGTCCGGGTGCCGCCTCCGAAGACTTCCTCGAGCTCCACGTCTATCCGCGCGTGGTGATCGCGTCCGCCCGTGCTCTGGCGCCGGCCGGCCCCGCCGAAGGGACTGTGGCCGCCAAACAGCTGTGAGAAGAACTCGCTGAAGCCCTGCTCTTCGAAGGCATGGGCTCCGCCTGCACCACGTGTGCCGGCGCCGCCGCCGCCGAACTCAAAGCCGCTCGCCCAGTCCGGCGGTGGGCGGAACTGCTGGCCGGACTTCCACTCGCTGCCCAGTTGATCGTAGGCTGCGCGCTTCTCGGGGTCCTTCAGCACCTCGTAGGCTTCCTTCACCTCCTTGAATTTGCTCTCGGCATCCTTCTCCTTGCTGACGTCGGGATGGTACTTACGCGCCAGTCGGCGGTACGACTTCTTGATCTCTTCGGCCGTGGCGGTCCGCGCCACGGCCAGAATCTTGTAGTAATCCCGGTATTCCATGAGCGACC
The DNA here is from genome assembly GCA_021805275.1 of Pseudomonadota bacterium. The sequence goes on along the minus strand of JAJZFQ010000218.1, from coordinate 10,451 downwards.
CGGCCCTCTCGGAAAAGGTTGACGATACGCTGTCCCCGAGAGTGGGGGCGGCGCGCCGCGAAGCCAAGCCCCGGCTGCTTGAATCGCGCCACTTGCGCCCCATAGATCCGTCATGAACGCCGCAACCGAAGCCGCCGGCGGCCTGTTGGTCGCCTGCCCGCAATGTCACTCGCTGGTCCGCGTGCCCGAAGCCCGGGCCGGGGAGCATCCCAAGTGTCCGCGCTGCAAGGCGCCCCTGCTGGCCGGCGAGCCGGTGGCGCTCGATGCCGCCGGGTTCCTCGCGCACGTCCAGCGGGCGACGCTGCCAGTGCTGGTGGATTTCTGGGCGCCGTGGTGCGGGCCGTGCCGCATGATGGCCCCGGTGCTCGAGCGCGCGGCGGCCGAGCGGGCCACCGCGCTGCGCGTGGCGAAGGTCAACACCGACGAGCAGCAGCAGCTGGCCGGACAGTTTGGCATCCGCAGTATCCCGACCCTCATCCTGTTCCGCGGCGGGAGCGAGCTCGCCCGTCACTCCGGGGCGGTGGATGCAACGACACTTGGCCGCTGGCTGGACCGCGCGCTCGCCTGAGCGCTGCGCAGCGGGGCGCGGGCGCGCGGTGGCCGGAGCGGCCGCGGTGGGTTCAGGACACGCTTTCCGCGCTGTAGCGCGCCAGCAGTCCCGTTCGCAGCGCGTAGCGGAACACCCGCGTGAAGAAATAACCCGCCAGCACGATGTCGAGGACCGCTAGCGCGGCGCCGAGGAGAAGATCGCCCGGCGGGAGCGCCTGACCGGCAAGCAGTGTGCGCATGCCCTGGAACACGTATGAGGGCGGAAGCACCCGAGCAACCGCCTGCATCCACTGCGGCAGGGTGGACAACGGGTAGAACACCCCGACGAACGGCGAGAGCAGCGCGGGCATCGGCCAGATCAGCCATTCCGAGGCTGGCCCCAGCCGCAGCACCAGCGCGCTCGCGAGGATGCCGAGCGCGATGCCGAAGCTGAACAGCACGAGCAGAAACGGGATCAACATCAACCCGAGCGAGAAGAACGACAGGCCGAATACGCTCGAGGCCAGCGCCAGCATCACGGCGAGGCCGACTGCGCTCGTGCCGATGCTGGTGATCACCAGGCCTGTGATGTACTGCGGCGTCGTCAGCGGCGTGGCGAACAGGTTGAGGAAGTTCTTCGACCACACGTCCTCGAGGAACGCGGTGCTCACGCCCTGCATGATCCGGGTGAAGAAATCCCACAGCAGCACCGCGCCGAGCAGGCTCGGCACGTAGTTGAACCGGCCATCGCTCATCGAGTTGAGATAGCGCGTGATGAAGCCCCACACGACGATGTCGATCGCCACCCAGGCGAACATCGGCAGCGCGCGGACCGGGCTGCCGCGGATCAGATAGAACTGGCGCAGCAGGATGCCGGCAACGGGGCGGGCTCTCAACCGACGTGCTCCGCTGGATCGCCGAGCGGCTCGCGCGCCAGGCGGATGAACAGCTCCTCCAGCGTGGCCGCGCCGTGTTGCCCGGGCAGCCGCCGCGGATCGCCCTCGAGCAGGATCTTCCCCCGGGAGAGAAACAGCACGCGGTCGCAGACCGCTTCGACTTCATACATGTTGTGCGAAGTCCAGAGGATGCCGCATCCGCCCTCGATGGCGAGCTCGCGGATGCGCGCGCGGATCGTCTGCGCCGCGGAGGGATCGAGCGACGCCGTTGGCTCATCGAGCAGCAGCAGTCGCGGACGGTTGAGCACTGCCTTGGCGAGCGCGACCCGCGTCTGTTCGCCCGAGGAGAGCAGGCCGCACTTGGTGTTTCTCAGGCGCAGCAGATCGAAGGACTCGAGCAGCGCCTCGACACGCTCCCCGAGGCGCGCCACGCTGTACACCAGGCCGAAGAATCTCAGGTTCTGCTCGACGGTGAGGTTGCCGGGCAGCGGCGCGTAGACGGCCGAGAAGTTCGCCTGCGCCAGCGCGGCGGCCCGATGGCGCTGCAGGTCGATGCCCGCGATGTGGATGCGGCCGCTGGTCGGGCTCAGCACCCCGAGGATCATGTTGATCGTGGTGGTCTTGCCGGCGCCGTTCGGGCCGAGCAGGCCGAGCACCTCGCGCCGGCGCACCTCGAACGAGATTCGATCGACCGCGACGGTCTCGCCATAGCGCTTGTACAGGTCCGCGACGCTGAGCACGACATCGGCGCCGGCCGGATCGGGTTCGGCACCGGATTCGGACGCGTGGTGAGGATCGGGCGGGGCGTGCATCGCCGGCACGATATCAGCACCAGGCGCTGAGCGGGAAGGCACGGCACCGCGCCCGGAGGTGTTTGCTCTCGTGCGCACGTGCAACTTTCCCCGGACCTCGCGTGTTCTTGGGGCATCACACGGGAGATTTCGCCATGAATACGCTGCCGAGACTGATTGCTGCCGCACTTGCCGTGGTCATGACCGCCGCCGGTACCGCGCTTGCCTTCGCCCCCGCCGCCATCGCGCATCCGGCGCCGACCGCTTCCAGCACCGCATTTGCACGCGTGCCCCCCGTGCTGCATAGGCAGGTTCCGTGCGCTGCCGTGGCCGATTCGCGTCGGGACACGGCAGCGCTCCTCAGAGTCTGAGGCGCGTTCCGGTGCGCTCTAGACTCGAGGCGGATGCCGCTCGAGCGGCTCGCGTGTTGCGCAACCCATCGGGGCTCTCGAGTCATCAGCGTTGCGGGTTGTAACGCGCGCCGCGAGGGCGGGGTGTTGGGCCAGGCAGAGCGCGGGCAGGCGCCCCGGGGGGGCGCAGCGAGCGGCTTCGAGCGGGCGACGGATGGGCGGCAGGTTATTCGGGCAGCGCCACGCCCGAGCCGCCCATCTCGGCCGGCAGGTCTTTCATCTTCGGCTGGCCGTCGTGGATGTGCAGGACCGTTTCCTGGTAATGCACGTGAACGGCCGGACGGAATGCCAGTGTCGGCAGCACGGCGGCGTAGACGTCGATCAGGCCAAAGCCGGGATGATCCGTGAACAGGTGGCCGCCGCAGTCCTTGCACCACTTGCGGAGGCTCTGCGCGGTCTTGTGGTAGCTGCCGATCGCCTCGGCGCCGGCGGTGATCTTGAACGCCTCGGGCTTCCAGAGTGAGAAGGCGTTGACGGGGCCTGCGGACCAGTGCCGGCATGACTCGCAGTGACAGTAGCCCATGGCGACCGGTTCGCCGCTGAGCTGGAAGCGGACTCGGCCGCAGAAGCACTGCCCCTGATGTACCGTTGCGTTCACGCGCACTCTCCGTGCAATCCGATGCAATTCAGCATAGGTCTGGCACCGGCAGTCGTCAATCGCGGTCGCCGCGCGCACCGCTGCCCGGACGCGAGTCTCGAGGCGGGTGCGCGCGGCAGGATGTTGCCCGGCGGCGTTATAACTTCTGGTGCGCACCGTCGCACAGCGGCGCGTGGGCCGTGTGCTTGCAGCCGCAGAAGTACGCGGTGCCGCTCTTCTGCGGCTTGTGCTCGAGCGGCCCCAGACCCGTGCCCTTGTGGGAGCCGTCGCAGAACGGCTGGTTCTTGCTGCGGCCGCAGGCACACCACCAGTAGCTCTTGCCCGCCTCGACCTCGACGGCGTAGGGGGTCTTCTGGGCAATCGTCGCTTCGCTCATGGTCTCGTTCCTCGTTGGCTTCCAGGACGGCGGCTGCGCCGCGGTGAAATCGATCGCCGCCGGAACGTCCGGTGGCGTGCCCGCACTGCCCGTAGGCTGGCACATAACCCTATGTTTTACCTGCGATCTCGCATCACGCGGGCGGGGGACGGCGGACTGTATCGCAGCGCGTCTGTGTGAAATAGGAGACAATGAGTAATTCTTTGTTGCTTTAACGACAACAATGGACCAGCTCGATGCCATGCGCCTGTTCGTGCGCGTCGCCGACCAGGGGAGCTTCTCCCTCGTCGCCCAGCAAATGGGGCTTGCTCGCTCGGTGGTCACCCGGCGGATCAGTGCGCTTGAGGGCCGCCTCGGCGCGAAGCTCCTCGCGCGCAGCACCCGCCGGCTCGCCCTCACCTCCGCCGGCGCGGCGTACCGGGACAAGTGCCGGGAAATTCTCGCGCTGGTCGAGAGCGCCGAAACGGGCCTCGACGCCCAGCAGCAACGACCGCGGGGGCTGATCCGCCTCAGCCTGCCGGTAGGCTTCGGCCAGCGCCACCTCGCCCCGGCGCTGCTCGCGTTCAGCAAGCAGTACCCGGAGATCGCGCTGAACCTGGATTTCACGGACCGGCGCAGCCGTCTCGTCGAGGAGGGCATCGATCTGGCCATCCGCATCACCGAGCGCCTCGGCCAACTGGAAGTGGCCCGCCGCCTCGGCACCGCGCAACTCGTCGTGGTCGCATCCCCGGACTACCTCGAGCGGCACGGCGAACCGGCTCATCCGGAGGAGCTGACACGGCACGAGTGCCTCGCGTACACGCTGGCCGCCAGCGCGTCCTGGACGTTCATCGTGAACGGCGAGACGATCCAGGTCCCGGTGCACGGGCGCATCCAGGCGAGCAGCGGCAGTGTGCTGCTGCAGGCGGCCGTCGAGGGCCTGGGCATCACCTGTCAGCCGCGCTTTCTCGCCGAGGAGGCGCTGGAAAACGGCTCCCTGCGGGCGATCCTGAGCGGCTTCGCGCTCCCGGAGATTGGCATCTACGCCGTGCTGCCTGGCAACCGCCACATCCCCTTCCGGGTCAGGGCGTTGATCGACTTTCTGCACGAGCGGCTGCGTCCCGGGTCGCGGGGCAATGCTCCCCGATGATGCCGAGCCGCCGCCGGCGGCTCGGCAGCAAAGCGTGCCCGGTTGTGTGGCCGGTCGCGCCGTGATACATGACGGGCGTCGCGGAATGGACGGGCAGCGGATCGCTAAGATCGGGATGGCGTTGTTTGCGCGGAAAGGACCGGTCGACGGAATCAGACCATGACTGACGCATCGCCGAGATCACACGAGCCGCTGCTGCATTTTCTGGCCCATCCGGTGCTCGCCGCACGCCCGTCGCGGCAACTCACCGCTTGGCAATGGTTCGGCTGGGTGAGTCTGCTGCTGTTGCTCGGCTTTGCAGGCGGACAGTGCGACGGGCTGCTCGCGCACTGGTTCGGCTGGCAGGTCGCCCCGGACACCTTCCAGACGTACCTCGTCACGCACCCCTCGCTGCCGGCCTCGGCGATCGTGCTGCTGGCGCCGGTGCTGGAGGAGTTCGGCTACCGGGCGTTTCTCTCCACCGCCCCGCGGCCGATCTTCGTCGGGCTGGCCTTCTTCATCTGCTACACCTTCCTCGCGCTGCGCCTGAATTTCGAGCACCCGTCCGCTATCAGCACCATCCGGCATTACTTCTACGCCTTCTGGGCGTTGTTGCCGGCAGCGCTGATCAGCCTGCTGCTCTACCGCTACGCGCGCGCGGGCACAGTGGAGTTCTTCCGGCGCAACGGTGCCGGGGTGTTCTGGGCGTCGTGCCTTCTCTTCGGGGCCGCGCACGCGGCGGTCTATTCCAACACCCCGGTCTGGTGGACGCTCGTGCTGGCGCTGCCGCAGTTTCTGGTGGGGGTGGGTCTGGCCTATATCCGTGTCGCCTTCGGCCTGCGCTGGAGCGTGGCGACGCACCTGGCGTTCGACGGGCTCATCGTCTTCTCCGCCTGGCTCGAGCTGGCCGCCCCGAGCGGTAGCCTCGCACGCGAGGTAATCCACCTCGCCCTGGCGGCGCTCGCCGCCCTGATCCTGGTCTACGGTCTGGTGGTCTGCTGGCGCGTGTTGCGCCAGTAGCGACCGCGTTCGGCGCCGCGGCGCCGAACGCGGTCGCCGCCTCAGAGCAGCTGCTCGCCGGCCGCGGTAACGGCCCGCAGTCGCGCTTCTCCCTGGCGCGCGCGGCTTTCCAGCGTGTTGAACGCGGCGATCTGCGCCGGATCCGGTGCGCGGTAATCCAGCCCGATGCTCGACTGCAGGAATGCCAGGAAGCTGCGCAGCCTCATGTTGTGCTCCGTGTCACCCTCGCTCGAGCGCAGGCGACGCTGCACCACGGCGTGCAGGGCGTCGTGGATTTCCTTGAGTACCGGGGCGGCCGCGGCCGCATCGACCTTGTGTGCGGCAACCGCCTTGAGCAGGCGACGGCGCAGCAGGATAGCCGAGTTGATGTCGCGGTCGAGGACATCCACCGAGCGGTGCAGCGCGAGCTGCAACGCCAGGTGTTGCTTCAGGATCGCCGCGGTCGTGTGCACCCGCGGATCGAGCTTCACCCGCAGGGTCTGCCGGTACGAGTGTCCGCCGTAGCGCAGCACGACCGTGTAGAGCCCCGGGTTGACCAGCGGGCCCTGCGAGCTCGCCCCGAGGCCATCGGTGACCTCGGGGTTTTCCCAGCCGATCGCGTCGGTGGCGTCGGCGTAACGCAGATTCCACTGCAGCGTGTTCATGCCGGGGGACATCGCCGTTCTCTTCCGGTCGGCGATTTGTTTCGCCTGGGAGGGCAGCAGGTTGTCGCGCACCGTGGCCGGCTGCTTCTTCTGCTTGACCTTCAGGTGCAGGCTGTAGTGCTGGATGAGGTTGCCCTGAGCGTCGAGGAACGTCAGGCTGGCGGGCCTCTTGCCGTCGTAGTTGGCCGGCAGATGGAAGAACACCGTCGCGCCGAATGGCGGGTTGGTGCCGACGGACTCGTGCCGCTCGGCCTCGGGGTCCTGGCCGTACGCGTGCGTCAGCCACGCCGTCTGGGGCGCATACAGGAAGGCGGCGTCGGCCGCCGGCTGTGCCGCGTGCGACATCTGCTCGAGCAGTGCCAGGTTGCCCAGAATCCAGAACGAGCGGCCGTGCGTGGCCGCCACCACCTCGCCCTCGCGGGTGTCGATGGCGAGGTCACGAACCTGCACGTGCGGTAGGTTGATCCCGAGCGGCGTCCAGTGCGCGCCGCCGTCGAGACTGACGTAGACGGTGTTCCCGGTGCCGAGGAACAGCAGCGAGGCATCGTCCGGGTCCTGCTTGATCACGAACACGTACTGGTTCTCGGGCAGGCCGGTCGTCAGCATCGACCAGTGCCGGCCGTAGTCCGTGGTCTTGAACACGTAGGGGTGGTAGTCGTCCCACATGTAGCGCGAGGCGCTCAGGTAGGCGGTGCCTGCGGCGACATGCGACGGCTCGATCGAGGTGATCTTCGCCCACTCCTTCAGCTGCGGCGGGGTGACCAGGCGCCAGTGCTTGCCGCCGTCGGCCGTCACGTGCACCAGTCCGTCCTGCGAGCCTGCCCAGATCACCTTCGCGTTCACCCGTGAGACCGCGAGCGCCGAGATGTCCGGGAACACCTCCGCGCCGGTCTGATCCAGGTCGATCGGGCCGCCCGTGGGACCCTCGGTCGCCGGGTCGTTGCGCGTCAGATCCGGGCTGATCACCTTCCAGGTGCGGCCATGGTCCTTGCTGACCATGACGTACTGGGAGGCGAGGAACAGGTCCTGCGGATCGTCCGGCGAGAAGAAGATCGGATGCGTCCACCCGAAGCGGTACTGCATCCGCGCGGCATCGCCGCCATCCATGTACATCGGCGAGGGGCTCACGTCGCGGCGCATCCCGGTGAGCCGGTTGTAGCTCTCCATCACCGTGTAATAGTCGGCGCCGTAGGTCACGTAGCGGCTCGAGGGCTTGGGCGCGACGAACGTGCTCTCCCCGAGCGCCACCGAATGCCACGCCGACACGGGAATGGCACCGCCCGGCATCGCGCTCGGGCCCTCGAACGAACCCTCGTCCTGCTGCGCGCCGTACACGTTGAACGGGAACGCCTGGTCGATCGCGACGTGGTAGAACTGGCCGGTCGGCTGGTTGTGCTCGGTGCTCCACGTCTTGCCGCCATCGGTGGACACCGTCGCGCCGCCGTCATCGCCGACCAGCAGGATCTTCGGGTGCTGCGGATTGATCCACACGATGTGGTTGTCGCCGTGGCGCATGTGCAGCAGCGCGAACGCTTTGCCGCCGTCGTGCGACACCCACGTGCCGTCGACGTTGGGCACGTACAGCGTGTTCGGATCGGTCGGATCGACGAACACCGAGGTGTAGTAAAAGCCGCGCTGGCGCAGGCTCCAGTTGTCGTTGACGTGCTGCCAGGTCTTGCCCGCGTCGCTCGAGCGGAACACGCCGCCGTGCTTCGACTGGATGATCGCGTAGAGGACGTTCGGGTCGCTGGCGGCGACCGACACGCCGATGCGGCCGAGCAGACCGTGCGGCAGTCCAGGGCGGCGCGAGATGTTCGTCCAGTGCGCCCCGCCGTCGGTGCTCTTGTACAGGCCGCTGCCCGGGCCGCCGTCGATCAGCTTCCACGGCAGGCGCTGTGCCTGCCACATGGCCGCATACAGCACCTGCGGATCGCGCGGATCCATTACTACGTCGATGGCGCCGGTCTTGTCATTGACGAACAGCACCTTGTGCCAGGTCTTGCCGCCGTCGGTGGACTTGAACACGCCGCGGTTCGGGTCGGGCTTGAACACGTGTCCCATGGAGGCGACGTACACGATGTCGGGGTTGTGCGGGTTGACGACGATCGCGCTGGTCGTGCGGGTGTCGGCGAGCCCGGTGTACTTCCAGGTCTTGCCGCCGTCGACCGACTTGAACATGCCATCGCCGGTGACCATGTCGTTGCGGATGTCCGCCTCGCCGGTGCCGACGTAGATGATATTGGCGTTCGAGGGGGCGACGGTGATGGCACCGACGCTGCCGCTCGCCGAGGTCCACTTGCCGTCGGTGATGTTATGCCAGCGGATACCGTAATCAGTGCTCTTCCAGACGCCACCGTCCACCGAGCCCATGTAGAACAGGTTCTGCTGGCCCGGTACGCCCGTCACTGCGACGACACGTCCACCGATGTCCGGTCCGATGCTGCGCCAGGTAAGTTTGCCGCCGAGAAATGCCTGCAGGGGCGCGGCGTGCGCGACGAGCGGTGCGCCTACGAGCGCCGCCAGTGCCAGGATCAGGGATCTGCCGCGGACGAGGCGTGCATCGACGTGGATCATTCAAGTTCCCCTTGTGATGACGGGGCGCACGGAGCGCCGTCGCGTGTGATCGAGCCAGCTTAACGAACTCGACCGGGGCCCGCAATGAACCCCGGGGTGTTGCGAACTGCGGCGAATGCCGCGGAAATACCTGCCTGCAGGCGGGTGCGTCGCGGATCGAAGTGTGCCGCTGCCGCGGTGAGAACGGTTACGGCGAGCGCACGCCAGCGATGGCTGCTGCCGGCATCGACGATCGGACGCATTTGAGCGATGGAGCGAGGGACGCGATGGACGAGCGGCTCTCCTGCGCGGCGCTGCCCGGCCCGGACGGTGGGCAGTCGGGGCAGGGCGCCCAGTGGTGTTCTGGATCCGGCACAAAGGCGGCCGAACGCGCCGGAGCGGGGCTTGCGCACCGGAGGCGAGTTGTCGCCGTGTCCGCGCTGCCGCACTATGCCGCGGCACTTATCCCGCACGATTGCCCGAGGAGAGACCCGTGATCAAAGTGAGCGTGATGTATCCGAACACGCCGGGGGCGCGATTCGACCACGACTATTACCGTGACCGGCACATGCCGCTCGTCAAGCAGCGCATGGGTGAGACGTGTCGCTACTACACGGTGGATAAGGGACTGGCAGGGGGCGACGCCCAGACGCCGGCGACCTACCTCGCCATGTGTCACATCTTCTGCGACTCGCCCGAGGCGTTCGCGGCGGGATTCGGGCCGCACGCCCAGGAAATCCTCGCCGATATCGCCAACTACACGGATCTGACGCCGCTCATCCAGATGAGCGAAGTGGTGGTCGGCCACTGAGCCGGCCGCTCACCGCGTCGTAGCGGCGGGCGGGCGGGGGGTTCTGCCGAGCACGAGCGCGATCAGTAGGCCGGCGAGCGCCATCACCGGAATCGACACGTATCCCCAGTGCGCCACCAGCGGACCGCTGCACACGATGCCGAGCGCGGTGGCCAGCGCGAGCGCCGCATTGAGCAGCCCGACTGCCGCGCCTTCGCTGAAGGGCGTCAGACTGGCGCCCAGATCGGTGCCGGCGACGCTGAGCAGCGGCCAGGCGATGACCAGCACCACGAAGCCGACGGCTCCGAGCACGGTACGGCCGCCGACCTGCGGCACGAATGGTGCGAGCAGCAGCGCGAAGCCAACGACGCGCATCCACAGGCCGAGTCGGTAGATCCGGCCTGCCCCGTAGCGTGCGGTGAGATGGCCGGTGAGGATGTACAGCGCGATGCCGACCGCGGCCGCGGCCGCGTAGATCAGCGCGCTGGCATGGGGGTCGATGCCGTAGCTGTGCGCCAGCATCAGCGGGAAATACGAGAAGAACGCTGCCACGGCAAAGGCGAATGCGAACCACGACAGGAGGAAGCGGCCGAAGGGCGTGTCGAGCGCCCCGCGCAGGCCGCGCAGGCCGCGCAGGCCGCGCAGGTCCATCCAATCGACGTGCAGCCCGATGCCCGAGGGCCGGCTGAGCCGCGGAAAGCGCGCCAGCGCCCGGATGTCGAGCCGGGCGTGAACCG
>JAJZFQ010000088.1 GCA_021805275.1 Pseudomonadota bacterium | reverse complement strand
AACGGATGTCCCGCGTGAAACAAGCCTCTCTATTTTCAGCGCCGAGTGCGGCGACAGATCTCGCGCCGATTGAACCGCTGCGCCCGGACCGTTCGCGGCCGCTCACGGCCGCGCAGCGCCGGTTCAATACGCTGCTGAAGCAGATCGATGCTCTGCGTACCGATCTCGAGCAGTGGCAGCAGTTCATGGATGGACACTTGGGGCGCGTTTCGAGCGAGCTGCTGCCGGCCGCCGCGCAGCTGCGCGAGCGCCAGAGCGCGCTGGCGCAACTGCTCGATGCCCATCACGACGACCCGGCCCTCGGCAAGCGCAACCGAGCCGCCGTGCGTGAGCTGCTGCTGGGGTTGCTCGAGCAGATGCTCGAGGAGGAAGAGACCCCGGAACTGCGCGCACTCTATGATCGGCATGCGCCACGCGCCCGGGCCGACGAGGAGGCCCAGGGGTTTGAGCTGCTGCGCGCGCTCGCCGAGGACTTACCCGTCGATCTGGAGGCGTACACCGGACCGCACAACCCGGAAGCCTTCGCCGAGTGGCTGCAGGAGTCGCTGCAAGAGCCGCCGCCGCGGCCGCGTCGAGAGCGTCGGGCCCGGCCAGCCGCCGAGGACCCCGAGCGGAGTCCCGAGGCGCTTGACTCGCAGGCCCTGCGGACGATGTTCCGCCGCCTGGCGAGCAAACTGCATCCGGATCGTGCGTCGGATGCCGCGGAACATGAGCGCAAGACCGCGCTGATGCAAGAGCTCAACACCGCCTATGCCTCGGGCGATCTGCTGCGTGTCCTTGAACTGCAGCAGCGCGTCGATGCGCGCGCAGCCGATGGGCTCGCGGCCCTGGACGATGCGCAGCTGAAGCCTTATCTGACGACCCTGCAGCGACAAGCTCAGCGGTTGCGCGCGCAGATCGACGCGTTGATCGAGCCGTTACTCAGCATCTTCCCGGGTCGCTCAGCGCGTGCGCTGAGCCCACAGGCCGTACAGCGGGAGTTCGAGCGCGCCCTGGCGGAGCTCGCCCAGACTCGCGCGCACGTCGAGCACGATCTGGAGCTGTTTGCAGACATTCAGGTGCTGCGCGCGGTGCTCGAAGAAGACCGTAGGGAGGCGGCGCGACCCCGGCGGCGTCGACGCTGAGGCGCACGTCTGGGTCCGCTGCACGCAGACGACTGCGGTACCACGCATCGCGCGTTCCCTGCCGCGCAGGCGATGTGACCGGTCGATCGCCGCAGCACCGGCGCTTCAGCCTGTGGCGAAGAACCTGCGGCACCCGGCGGTGCTGCGCAGCGACACGGTGCGCTTCACCACCGCCTCCGATGGGCCGCATGATCTTGCCGCCCGGGAGCGCGCGACGCCACTCGCTCAACGGCCGCGCCGCCCACTCATCCTGACAGCGACCAGAGGGGTTCCCGAATAGAGCGAGGTCTTCGCCCATCCGACCGGTTGCCCTCATCGAGCGGCTCGTGCATCGATCCGAGATCTTCTGGATGGACGGGCAGAGCTACGGCGGACGGCTCATCTACCGCGTCCATCCGCTCAAGCCCTCCTGCCCACCGCAGCAAGCACGCAGTTCGAGCGACGCCCCCGGGGGACGTGACGCACCTGGCTTTGCGCGAGTTGGGCCGGATTGCCGGAGGCCTGGGATGATGAAAATCCCAAGAGGAGCGAGCGGCGCGAGGGATTCGCGTCTGCGGCCGCGCGATCCGAGCAGCAGGCACTCGCCACTGGGAAGGGAACCCCGCTCGACAGCGCATTCCAGTACCTTCGGCCGGGAATGGTCAGACGTCGGTGAAGCTGCTGCAGGCCAGGACATTTTGGGGCGAAATGATCGGCAGCAGCGAGGCTTGACCGCTGAAGTCGAGAGTAATAATATTGTTATTACTGTGCAACACACCATCCACATCACCATTCGAGCCGTCGGCAACAGCAAGGGCGTTGTGCTGCCGAAGCCCGTACTCGCGCAGGCCGGTCTAGCGGATGCCGCTAGTGTCGAAATGACCGTCGAGAACGGCGCGATCATCCTGCGCCGGCCCGCCACGCCGGTCCGTGTGGGTTGGGCAGAGGCCGCCGAGCGCATTGCCGGTCATGGCGACGATGCCCTCGTCATGGGCGAGTTCGGAAACGAGGACGACGCGGGACTCAGCTGGTGAAGCGCGGCGAGATCTGGCTGGTGAACCTGGACCCCACGGTCGGCAGCGAGATCCAGAAGACCCGTCCCTGTGTGCTCATATCGCCACCAGAGTTCGAGCGCCTGCGGACGGTGATCGTGGCGCCGATGACGTCCAAGAGCTTCGCAGCTCCGTTTCGCGTGCCTGTGACGCACGCAGGTACAAAAGGCTTAATCCTGCTGGATCAGATCCGGGCCGTGGACAAGGTTCGCCTAGTCAAGCGGTTAGGGACGGTGTCGGCAAAAACCATCACCGCGATGCTGACCACGTTGCAGGCAGTGTTCTGCGAATGACGAGCGTGCCGCGCAGCCTGACCTCCTCCACCGAGAGGTGAACGACGGTGACGGCCGGCGAGAGGGGGGCCGTCAGCGGTTTGACCCATGGGCTGTCGAGCGGCCGGCCGGCATTCATCCGCTCTTCTTCACGAATGCCATTCGGTTCAGCCTACCGCCGGTCAGTCGCCGTGGCGATGATCTTCAATCTAAGCTGAAGTTCGTTCACGTGCCGGGCGAAGTTTTCCTGTGGGCTCAGCGACATACGTGAGAGTTGGCTGCGCGGTTTCTGTCTACGCGGTGATCTGCTCGATCAACTCCAGGGCGCGGCGCTGCTTGGCTGTGGGCGTGGTGATGAGATCGAAGGTGCCGGAGCGCTCGACGGGACCCGGGATGCGGCAGGTGTTGCGCACGATGCTCGAGAGATCCTCGAGCAGGGTGCGCAAGCTGTGTGCCGGCGTGCCGTCGGGGAGGGTATGCGCGAGGACCTTCTGTAGCGCCTCCTCGGAGCGCTCGGCGGGGGCCACCGGATCGCGATCGGCTTTGGCCGCCTGATCTTCATCGACGAACAGCAGCGGCCGCCAGGCCTCCAGCATGTGCCACTCGACATAGTAGGCGAGCATGCACAGGAAGATGTGGGCGCGCACCCGATCCTCGAGCCGATGGTGGATCGGACGCACTTTCAGGTCCACGTGCCTTCATGGTTCAGATCAAGAGTGTTCAGCTGCGCATCGTCCGCGAAGCGCTTGCCGCTGCGAAGACGTTCGCGCGCAGAAGGAGGCGAACTCTGTCCACGCCACTTGATCCTGCAGCAGGTGACCGGCGTAATGCGCCGCTCCGGATCATGCACAGTGGGAAGCGTATGTTCCGTTAGTCCTCGGCTTCGCCGACGCTGTGGGCTCGGAACTTGTCGCGCTCGCTCCCAACGATCATGGCATTTGCGACTGCAGCCGCGGAGGCGATCCACGCGCTATGACACGGTGGCGGCAGAGTATCGCCCGCATTCAAACAGCAATG
>JAJZFQ010000234.1 GCA_021805275.1 Pseudomonadota bacterium | reverse complement strand
GAGTTCGATGTCGAGTGCGCCAGCACGCGCGAGGAAGCGCTCGCCGCGGCGCGCCGCCTGGAGCCGGCCATCGTGTTGCAGGATCTCGGTCTGCCGCCGGATCCGGACGGCGTCGAGGAAGGCTTCGCCTGCATCACCGAGCTGCTGCGCCTGGCCCCGGCGACCAAGATCATCGTGGTCACGGGGCGCGAGGGCCGCGAGCATGCGCTGCGTGCGATCCGCCTCGGTGCCTATGATTTTTGTCAGAAGCCCGTCGACCTGCAGGTGCTGACGCTCGTCATCGACCGGGCGCGGCGCATCCATGAGCTCGAGGCGGAGAACCGCCGGCTCGCCGAGAGCCGTCCGGCGAACGCCCTCGATGGGGTCATCGCCGCGAGCGAACCGATGGCCAAGATCTGCCGTCTGGTGCAGAAGCTCGCCCCGACCCAGGCCACCGTGCTGCTGCTCGGGGAGAGCGGCACCGGCAAGGAGCGCCTCGCCCAGGCGTTGCACGGCTTGAGTACCCGCGTCGCGGCGCCCATGGTGGCGATCAACTGTGCGGCCATTCCGGAGAACCTGCTCGAGAGCGAGCTGTTCGGCTATGAGCGCGGTGCGTTCACCGGTGCGGTCAAGCAGACCCGTGGCAAGATCGAGACCGCCGATGGTGGGACGCTGTTCCTCGATGAGATCGGCGACATGCCGTTGCCGTTGCAGGCGAAACTTCTGCGCTTCCTGCAGGAGCGGGTCATCGAACGGGTGGGCGGGCGCGAGGTGATTCAGGTGGACGTGCGCATCATCGCGGCGACCCATCGGGATCTGAAGGCGGCCATTGCCGAGAAGAGTTTCCGCGAGGACCTGTTCTACCGCATCAGCGAAGTGACGGTGAACATCCCGCCGCTGCGCGAGCGCGGTTCGGACCCGGTGCTGCTCGCCAACTACCTCTTGCAGGAAGCCTGCAAGCGCCACGGCAAGGCGCAGATGAAACTCTCCCCCGACGCCATCACCGCGATCGAGCATTACGGCTGGCCGGGCAACGTGCGCGAACTCGAGAACCGGGTGAACGCGGCGGCCATCATGGCCGAGGGGAAGCTCGTCACTGCTGAGGACCTCACGCTCGAGCAGCCCGCCGACGGCGGGATCATTCTGCCGCTGCGCGAGGTGCGCCAGAAGGCCGAAAGCGCCGCGGTGCACCGCGCGCTCGCCATCGCCGGCGGGAATATGTCCAAAGCCGCCGAGCTGCTCGGCGTGACGCGCCCGACGCTCTACGATCTGATGGAGCGCATCGCCATTCCGGTGCCGAAGTAAGCCGAACGGCTCAGACGGCGCATGCGCGCCGCCGCCTCCACCCCAACACGATCAGCCCCGCGGCGAGCAGAGCCAGCGAGCCGGGCTCGGCCAATTCCTTCGCGTGCGGATGGCCACCGGAAACCGGGGGAGGAGCGGTCGACCCGATGCTCGGCTGTGCACCGACGACGGGGGGATCGGCGGGCGGAGCCCCCGAGTCCCCGCCGCCCCCCCCGGCCGCGCCGGAGGCGAGATTGGTGGCGCCCGCGAAGGTCAGATCCGAGGCCGGATCGTTCGGGAGCGTGGCCTCGGGAGTCACGGGCGTTGCGGCGGCCAGCATCGGAGCGGAGACGGCGGGCAGCCAGTCTCGGGGCGCGGTGGCATCGCCGCCGGGATGCTCGGCGCCCGGCGCGGGTGCGGTGGCGGCACCGGTCATGGGCTGAAGGGCGGGCGTCGTGGGTTGCGTCGCCGCGGTCTCTTGCGCCGCACGCCGGCGCATGCCGCGTGTGGCCGAAGGGGGAGCTACGCCCGTGGCGCCCGTGCCCGGGCCGTATTCGGTGATCATCCAGCCATTGGAGGCCAGGAATCCGAACAGCATCACGAGCAGGAAGGGTCGGGCGGTTTTGGCCTTCATGACGCGGCGGGCGAAGAGTGGGCCCGTGCCGGCACCTTTGAGAATTTGCGCGAGTGTAGCGGTGTGAGAACTGCGTCACAAGTCCCGCAGCGTGCGGGAGGATTTCAGATGTCGGGTGCGCTGCGCGATGAAAAAAGAATGTGAACCGATTCCACACCGTGGATTGTGCGTAACTTCATTATGTCGCCAAGCGAGATGTTATGTTGGATGTTTGAAGCGCGGGTCGCGCGAACCGGCAAGAGCTGACAATTCCTGACACTCGCTGACCGCAATCGGCACCGCGCGCGCGGTGAGGGGTGTTCGGCTGATAAATCAGGTGCTTGCGAAAGAGTGCCCCGAAAGCACCTGAGCAAACCGTCTGCACCGCCCGACAGCGCATGGCGTCGGGACCCGAGGAGTCAATCCATACAGTTTGTAGCTATTTGTTATTTAAAGAAAAAGTGATCTGGCACGATCATTGCTTCTGCTCCGTTTGCGGCCGCCTCAGTGCGGCCGTTGATGTGAAGTCCCCGGGAAGGTCCCGGGACGCGGAGCGGATATGCGGATTCGGGAGTCAGTCAGGGTCATCGTGTGCGGGCTCGTCGTGCTCGGCGCGCTGGCGGGTTGCGGCGGCAGTGGGGGGGGCGCGGCGAGCGGAAGTGCCGCCATCGGCACCTCCTCGAGTGCCCCGACCGTCAAGGCCATGCAGATCAGCACGGGCGCCGCCGCGCAGGGCTCGGTCTCGGTCGGCCAGACGTTCAAACTGACCCCCAATGTCACCGGCGGTAATGGTCAGACACTCACCTTCAGCGTCGCGAATGCTCCCCCCTGGATGACCTTCAATGCCAGCACGGGGGTCCTCACCGGGACGCCGACGGCGGCTGATGCCGGTACCTTCGCCAATATCGTCATCTCGGTCAGTGACGGGCAGGAAAGTGCCTCGGCGGCGCCTTTCACGATTCAAGTCGTGGGAACCAATGCGGCGACGGGGACCGCCGACGTGTCATGGACAGCGCCGACCACCAATATTGATGGCTCGACGCTCACGGATCTGGCCGGCTACAATATTTATTACGGTACCAGCCCCAATGCGCTGACCCAGAAGGTTCAAGTGCCCACGATTGGCGTGACCAATTACGTCATCAGCGGGCTGACCAGCGGGACGTGGTATTTCGCGGTGACGGCGTACTCGAGTGCAGGGACGGAGAGCAGCCTCTCGAACGTCGCGAGCAAGACGATCAGCTGATCGGGCGATGCAAGCCTTCGGCCTGCGTCGCTGCACAGGGGCGGGCGTCCGTCGGATCATTTCATCCGCCTCCGGGTGAGAACTGGGACCCAGTTCCTGAACCTGTCTCGAGCACTGCGCTCTAATCCGCCGGAGCAGAGGTCCGGTCGGGGGGCGAATCACCGTCCGGACTGGTAGGATAACCCCAAGAAATTCCGGACGTTGGAGAACGAAGCGCGTGCGACTGCAGAGCATGCGCCCGCCGCAGCATGGCTGATCTGAGCTCAGATTCCGGGTGGCGCGGTGACGCCCCCTCCGACGCGGCCCCCATCGAGGCCGCCGCACAGGCCGC
>JAJZFQ010000188.1 GCA_021805275.1 Pseudomonadota bacterium | reverse complement strand
GCGCTCACAGCGCACCCTTCGATTGTCGGACCCGAATGCGCTGGGGGAGACGCTCGTCCATCATCATGAGTCCGACCTCGTCCGTGCCAGTGTCGAGCAGTGTCTCGATCCGGTCGAGCTCGCCCAGCACGTGAAGGATACGGGCGAGATGCTCGATCGAGCCGCTGGGCACCCCCCTTTCCAGCCGCCGAACCGTGTTCACCGCAATGCCACTTCGTTCGGCCAAAGAGGCTTGAGAGATGCGCCGGCGGCAGGCTCGGCTCGCCCATCACCACCATCGTGTTTGCGGGCTCCGGTGGCGCCCACGCCTTCTATTTTTGGGTCATGGTGGAAACGAGTGGGTCAAAGTTGACCGTTTTCGGTTCACATCTGAGGCAGCATCGAAGTCAGGACTTTCAGCCTGAGATATTCCTCGTCACGCAGACCGTAGGCACGACGGTGGAGGACCCGTATTTTGGTGTTCAATCCCTCGACGAAGCCCAGGGCGACCGTGTTTTCGGGCTGGCAGTAGGCGGCGATGCCGCCCCAGTGTCGCTCGATGATCGGGACGAACTTCTCGTACGGCTTCAAGCGTTGCCACTTCAGACTCGCCCACCAGTTCTCGAAGAACGGGCGCGCCCAAGCCTCACGGTCCGGCGCACCGTCACCGGCGCGCACAGCCTCGAGGGTCTCGCAACACACCGCTCGCTCACGACCCCATTTCGAAAAGCCCTCGCCCCCGCGCACGATCCACCGCCGCCGACCCACCGAAACCACTGCACCTGGGCGCGCACGCCCCAACCACGCGGACCACGACGTAGCGCCCACTGGCGGGACACTCCGGCACGCAACCGCAGAGCCCCCAGACCGTCATCACCGACAACACCGTCTGTCGCGACCCACCGCTCGGCGCACAGAACCATTCACCTCCGCCAGACATGCTGCGCCGTGACGCGACCGCCCTCATGATGAGCCGCGCTCAACACCGCCTCGGCCCGATTGTCCGACGGCATCTCAAGCCCCACGGCCCTCGCTTCACGGCCTGTGCCGACCTCATCTGTGTGCGATAGCGTACAGATTGACCCGACCTGTCGCGCCACTCTACCCACTGTGCTGGATCGATCATGGAGAAACTCCGTGCTTTCGCCGACACCACAATCCGCCGTCGAGTCACTGCAGATGACTCTCGACTCAATTGCTGACGGCGTGATAGCGATCGACATCCGCGGTACTGTCACATATCTCAATCCCGCCGCCGAACGCATGACCGGTTGGTCGCGCACGGCCGCGTGCGGACGCTCGCATTTGCAGGTCCTGCACATTATCGATGGTCAAAGCCGCGAACCCGCGGTGAATCCACTGGCCACCGCCATTCTGCAGAACAGGACCGCGACGCTGAGCCCCAACAGCGTCATGATTCACCGCGACGGCTCCGAGACCGCGATCGACGACACGGCCGCGCCCATGCACAACGAGCGCGGCGAGCTGTGCGGTGCCGTGATCGTCTTTCGCGATGTCGGCGTGACGCGCTCAAGGGCACTGGAGTTGGTTCACAGAGCCCAGCACGACACATTGACCGATCTTCCCAACAGATTATTGCTCAACGAGCGGCTGACGCAGGCCATCTCGCTCGCGCGCCGTCGTCACTCGCTGCTTGCCGTCCTATTTCTCGACGTGGATCGGTTCAAGCAGATCAATGACTCCATGGGTCATGCCAGCGGCGATGCATTGTTGCGCTCCATGGCTCATCGAATGATCCACACGGTGCGCGAGTCCGATACGGTGAGTCGCCATGGCGGCGATGAGTTCATCATCCTGCTGCCGGAAGTGGAGCAGATACGTGACGCAACCCTCTGTGCGCAGCACTTGCTCGCTTCCCTGCACCGCCCCCATTCGATTGATCCGCAGATGCTGCGCGTCACGGTCAGCATCGGCATTGCGCTCTTCCCGACCGACAGCGCCGATGCAGACACCGTCATCCGTCACGCCGACATCGCCATGATCAACGCCAAAATGCTCGGCGGCGCGCAGTGTCAGCTGTTCTCCCCGCGCATGTGCGATCACATGACGGCCGCGCTCAAGTGACTGTGCACCGAGCGTTGCGGCGCGCGCTCGGGCCGCAGAGGGCGCCCGCATGCTCGCCCGCGCAGCCGATCACCCCTGTGTGCGTCGATAGATCTCCTGAACCGCGCGGTAGCACATGCAGGAAGACGATTCGAGTTCCTTCTCATTCAAAATTCGCAGCCGGCCGCGCCAATAATAGATGATGCCTCGGCGCTTCAGCACGCCAGCGGCCAGACTCACCGCTTCGCGGCGCAACCCGAGCATATGCGAGAGAAATTCCTGGGTGAGAAAGAACTCCGGGGCGCCGACGCGGTCACGGGTCATCAGCAGCCACCGCGCCAGGCGCGCATCGGCCTCATGAAACCGGTTACAGGCCGCCGTCTGCGATATCTGCGTCAGCAGCGCGAACGTGTATCGATACAGCGCCTGCTGCAGGGGCGGATTGCTGTTGAATTCCCGGAGGAAGCACGCCGCGGACATGCGCAGTGCCTTGCCGCCGCCCTGAACGATCGCGCGAACTCCGGATTTTCCGACGCCCAGAATGAACGGCATGCCCGCCATGCCCTCTCTGCCAACCATGCCCACCTCGAGGCTGCGACGCTTGTCCACGGTGGTCAGCAGCGAAATCAGACAATCAATGGGAAAATAGACGTACCCAATGGTCCGTCCCGGCTCGTAAAGCACTTGGCGGAATTTCAGCGTAACGGGCTGAAGTTTCTCGCGGATGAATGCGCGATGGCGCTCCGGAATGCCCGCCAGGACCAAATTGGACAGATACTCATCGCTCATCGTCCTCTCCTCAACTGGGCACGGTCGCGACATGACACGACATCGATCGAACCATTGACTCGCGCGCCAGGCGCCCGAGCGCGACACGCGCTCCGTCCGTGAGCGCAGAACGCGTCCGTCCGGCGCGCCGGATCGGCCATCGACACCGCGCCCCCAGAGCGACGGTTCTCGCGCGGCGGCGCAAGGAGCGGAGGCCGCGACGCGCCAGCGAACTCCCCGCGCACCGTGAACCGGGATCACCCCGGCCTCGGCAGCCGCAGCGTGGGATCTTCGGCTGCGGCCAGGGAGTGCCGATGGAGCCCGTAGCGCGAGGTGACGGAGGCGACACCATCAGATTCGCGGCCCGACCGCCCGCCTGGACGCGGCCATCGGCCGGGCCGGCGCGCAGCAAGACCGGCACCCCGCGGGGGAGCGCGACGTCTCCTCTTCGGACGCCGCCCGATGTCGCCGTGTTCTTCGGACGGCCCGATCGCAGAACGGCCGAATCCCCGAGTCGCTCGACACCCGGCCGGCGCGGCACATCCTCCGGTGCACAGGTGGCGATGCGGGCTGCTGCGGAATCGCACCGGCAGCGAACGGCTGACCAGCGCCTACTCCAGCCGCGTTCGGCTTCCCGCCCGTCGCGCCGTCGCCTTCG
>JAJZFQ010000187.1 GCA_021805275.1 Pseudomonadota bacterium | reverse complement strand
CGGGATTGCCGCCGACCGCCGTGACTGCCGCCGGAACACCGCTCGCCATGGCCTCGAGCAGCGCCATCGAGGTGCCTTCACTGAAACTCGACAGCACGAACAGATCCAGGCACTGCACCAGCTGCCGTGCATCGCTGCGAAAACCGGTCAGTCGCACGGCCTCATCCAGGCCGTGCGCTTCGAGGAGCTGTTTGACCGCGCCGAACTCCGGCCCATCCCCGACCAGAAGTCCCCGGATCCTGCTGTTCTGACCGCGCGCCGCCGCGAGGCTTTCCACAAGCATGGGCAGATTCTTAATGGGGTCAAATCGGCCGATGGTGCCGATCACGATATCGCGCTCGGTGAACCCTAGGGTCTGGCGCAAGGCGAGTCGCTGCGGCGCTGAAAGCCTCGGTCCGACGTCCACGCCGTTGTAGATCACATCCACGCGCGCCGCATTGAGGCCCTCGTAGCGATCGAGTCGCCAGCGCACATCCTCGGAGACCGCCACGAACCGGTGCGAGAGCGGCACGATGACGGCTCGGTTGATCTGGCGGCGAGCGAGCTTGTCTTCCTCCGGATAGAAACGCCCGTGCTCCTCCAGGAGCAGCTTCGGCTTTCTGTAGAACAGCCGCGACAGCGCTCCGTAGAACCAAGGAGTGCACTGATGGGCATGAATGAGCACCGCATTGATCTCACGGGCGATGCGGGCGATTTTCACCGGCATGCTCAGATCAAGCCCGGGCTGACGCCAGAGGCAGTGCACCGGAATCCCTTGACGGCGCAGATCCGCCGCCCAAAGTCCCGGCTCATCGAGACACACGATCGACACGCGGAACTCGCCACTGAAGGCGAGTCCCATCTCCATCACCAGTCGTTCCGTCCCGCCGGGATTGAGGCTATTGACGATGTAGAGCAGGCCGGGACGGGGCGGATCGCGCTCGCTCGACACCACCGCGAGTTCGGTACTCATGTGGTCCGCTCACAACCTGGAGGGGGTCGATAGACGGCGGAACACGTCGAGCCGCTCCGTGCCCGTGCGCACCAGCCGGGTACCGATCTCGCGTACCCGCTGCGGCAGTTCGCGCTGCGGGGGCGCAAACGGCTGCGGCATCCCGAAGTCTTCGACCGGGCACTCGATGTCGACGCCTTGCGCGCCGCGAGCCTGATAGAACGCCTGCAGATGCCCGTAAACGCACTGAATCACCAGCGGGCGCGTCAAATAAGCGGTGTCGAAACTCAGCAGATCCTCGAGACTGCGCCTGAAGAAGAAATCGGCCTTGTCATGGAACGCCGAGCGCTCGGGTCTTGGCGCGAACTCCCCGGCCAGATGCAACACGTGGCACTTGCGCACATCCTGCGCCGGCCAGGTCTCGGTCGGCAATTCCACCTTGTGCAGGACATCCTTGTACGGAACTTCGTGCTGCAGCATCCAGCGGGCATAGTGCAGCAGACTCTCACGGCCGTAGTGAAAGGCGTAATCCGTCTCTCCGAGTTCCAATTTCAGGTGAAGATACTTGCCCAGGACCTGCAGGAAGACGAGATAGGACCAGCGGAACTCCGGCTCCGAGAGTCCGAGCGCCGCGATGTCGTCTTTGGGGTGAATGCACCGAGCGATGAGCGCCTCGGCCTTCGCCAGGAACGGTCGCTCGCCGGACAGCTGGAACGCATCGAGCAGCGCATTAATGGAATTGCCCGCACCACGGCCGGGCTTGTGGTACGAGGGATCGACGGTCTTGCTCGCGAGTCCCGTCGGTCCCGCGTCAGCCCCCTCCCCCGATCCACGGTCCATCGCGATCACCCATCCGGCGAGTTCACGCACGGCTTCCGCCGCGTCAGGGTCACCGGAAAGACAGTAATAGAGCATCAAACCGCTGGTGTAATTATGCTCGTTGCTTGGGCCGCCACCGTACGAGAGGCCGCGCCCATTCTGCGCACTGTACGTGCGATGGGTGCAGGTAGACGCCGGCTTGTAATGGTCCGTATGCCAGAACAGTCCGTGGTTGAACGCCGGCTTGTCCTCGTCCGTGTGGTAGATGTCGATATCCATCAGGTGCCGCGCCGCATCTTCGGCGAGCGTACGCCAGCGTATGTCCCCAGTGCGCAGGTGATGGATCAATGCGCCGTAGATGAAGTCGTACTGGTTGTTGTAGTGCGACACGAGCGGACGCCATCCCTGGGCCTGAACCGCCTCGTGGTCCCCGTAGAGATCGCCGAAATTGCGCCAGCCGTACTCATCGATCATCTCGCGCTTGGAAATGAAAGCATGCGGCCCTTCGATGATCGACTGGATGTACTGAAGATACTCGGCGTTGCGATCACGCGCCGCCGGGATGAACCCCTCTAGCGCACCGGACTGCTCGACCCATTCCGGGTCGAGCGACACCCGCAAGGGGTGCTGCCACTGCTCGAGGGCGGACGCTGCGCCGGCCGGACCGAACTCGAGCAGGATCGTCTGTCGCTTGCGCTCTCCGCCCTGCAGCGCGAACGGCGTCTGGCACTCCCACGGGAAGATCGCCACGTCCAAGATCTCCTCGCTCCAGCGCAGCGCCTTCGGAAAGTTCTGCCAGAAATCGAGCGCTGTCGCGGCGACGAAGCCGCGGTCGGTCACCGCCGCGAGTGCGGGCGTCGGCCGGTCCCCTTCGGCAATGAGCCGCATCTTGCCCGGGTCCCCGTAGGTGACCCGATAGCCCCGGAACGTCACCGTGGACTGGCCGCGGCCGTCCACATGGTTGTCCGAGTCCCAGTTCTCTCCGCCGCTCGAATCCTGATAGAGCGTGAGGTCTCTAGGCGCTTCGATGTGAACGCGGCGCGCATCCTGCGCAGACCAGCGGATGTCCCCGACGTGTCCGTCCGGCTTGAGAGAGAGCGAGACATCCTCGAACAATGCGGTACCCCGATCATCGAGGTCCCAGAGTCCGCCCGGGTGTCGTGCGGCACTGGGATTGTGCAGTTGCACTTCAAGACGGACAACCGAGTGCCCGGCAACAAAGATCAGGCGAACCTTGAACTCGATGCGCACTGGAGCACCAGTGGTCTCATGAACCGGCACGAA
This sequence comes from Pseudomonadota bacterium, assembly GCA_021805275.1. The sequence goes on along the minus strand of JAJZFQ010000187.1, from coordinate 436 downwards.
ATGCCCCTTGAGAACCAACGCCACGCGCAACGGTCCCTCTTCCTCGAGAAGCAATTGAGTGCTAACCGGTCGGTACGGGTGTCCCGTGCAGCCGGTCAGACTCAGACGCGCCCCGGCGTCATCCAACAGGCCGACGCCCTGGACCGTGGCCGACTCAATCAGCGACCCGTTCAATCCCACTCGGAATGTCGCCACACCCGTATCAATGGTATAGCCCGAGTCCTTGTCGACCCGCAGCTTAAGGGCCGGCTGCTGCGCAGCCGCCGGCATCGCCTCTGCCGTGCACACATGGAACGTTGCCCGCTGCCCGCTGGACACTGAAACCGGGGCATTGACCATCAGCCACTTGATCGAACCGTCACTCCAGACCGTCAGCGGCCGCGCATCCGCCAGCACCGACTGCTCCTGCGAATCCGTGAGGGTCACGAGCGCACCG
>JAJZFQ010000193.1 GCA_021805275.1 Pseudomonadota bacterium | reverse complement strand
GTCACGATGGCGGCGGCGCGGTGCATGATCGGTTCCCAGTCCGGCGTCGTGTTGTCGGTGACCAGCACCTTCCCGGTGCGAAACGGGCCGATCTGCGCGGCGTGGCGCGGCGCTGCGCATCAGGCGCACCGGACCCTGTGCGATCCGCGAGCCGACCGCGCGCCCGGTCACCACCGGCTGCGGAGTGGTCCCCAGCCGATACTCCTCGAGCAGCGCCTCGCGCCGGCCCGAGGCGCGCGTTTCGGGGCGGGCCTGTACGCCGTACAGGGGACCGTCGAGACCGTCCTTGGCCCACTCGGCGTCCATGGGCATCGCTCGGCCTGCACGCGCGCTGTAGTGGCCCTCGATCTTGATGGCGTAGCTGGCAAGCACCAGCACTTCCTCCTCGCTCAGGCAGTAACGCTCGGGCTCCTGGGCTGACGTTGCGTGTCAGTTCGCGCTCGCCCCGGAGGATGTTCTCGCCGAGACCGTAGCTGGCGCTGATCAGGGGGACGTCGCGAAAGCCGCTCAGGGTATCGAGGGTGAACATGACGCCGCTCGGGCCTTCGTCGGCGCGCACCATCTTTTGCACGGCGATCGAGCGGGCGACCGTGAAGTGCTCAAAGCCGTTGTCGCTGCGATAATGGACTGCGTGATCGGTAAACAGGCTCGCGAAGCAGCCCCGGCAGGCCTCCGTGGTGATTGCGAAGCTGCCGGGTATCGACACGCCCTGTGGCCGTAGCGCCCGGTACATCTCCCCGAGCGAGGCGGTCTTTCCCCCCGCCGAGCGCAGGCCGGCCGCGCAGATCTGCGCAAAGAACCGGGTGAAACGTGGTGCCGGAGACATCATCAACCCTCTACCGTCGAACCGCGTCGCAATTACGCTGACAAGCACGGGCGGATTGTCGTGGCTGCAGCACGAATAACCGTACACGCGCCCGAGCGGAGCGCGAATCCGCAGTTGTCCTTATCGCCGCTCGGGTTGCCCCGACCGCCCCGCGGCGCTCGTTGCGTGCTGCGGAAAATGCGGATCGCGCGTATCGCCCGCGCGGCAGCAGCATCGGGTACAGGTGTGGGCTGGTCGCGGCTCGGCAGACCGAGCCGCCCCCGGAGAGCGCGCGAATGAAATCGAAGGTGTTGCGGACCGGCGCCGCGCAATGGAACCGGCCAGAGGCCGTCCAGTTCCTGGCCGACCCGCGGCATTATCCGCACCGCCCGCGCACCGTGGAGATCCTCGAGACGCACTTCGCGTGGATTTTTCTCGCCGGGGAGCGTGTCTACAAGCTCAAGAAGCCGCTCCGTCAGGCCTCGATGGATTATCGGACGCTGGCGCTGCGCCGGCGGGCCTGCCAGGCGGAACTCCAACTGAATACACGCCTCGCCCCGGCGGTCTATCGCCGGATCGTTCCGCTGCGCCGCACGCGCACCGGCGCCCTGACGTTGCGCGCCGGTGCCAGGCGCGTCGTGGACTGGTTGGTGCAGATGCGGCGTCTGCCGGCGGCGCGCCTGCTGGATCAGGCGATCGGCGCACACCGGGTTTCGGATCGGGACCTCGACTCGGTGATGACCCGGCTCGGTACATTCTTTCGCCGGGCGAGGCGGGTGCCGCTGAGCGATCGGGCGTATCGGGAGCAGCTCGGCGGGCAGATCCGCGCCTGCGCGCGCGAGCTGCGGGCCGCAGACCTCGCATTGGATCGGGCGCGGGTGAGGGAGGTGGCCGCCCTGCAGCTCGAGTGGATCGCGCGTCACGGGCCAGCGCTGAGCGGCCGGGGGCGGGCGCTGCGGGATGGACACGGCGATCTTCGCCCGGAGCATGTGTTTCTCGGTGCCGCGGGTCACCCGGCGTGCGTGATCGACTGCCTGGAGTTTAATGCGCAGCTGCGCCGTCTCGATCCGGCGGAGGAGATGGCGTTCCTGGCGCTGGAATGTGCACGGCTTGGCGCGGCGCGGCTGGGGCGAGATCTGCTCGAGCGCTATGCCGATGGCCTTCAGGATCGCATCCCGCCGGCCTTGTGGGCTTTCTACATGAGCCGCCGCGCGCTCGTGCGCGCGCAGATCGCCGCCTGGCATCTGCGCGATCCGGAGTTCTTCAGCCAGTCGCGCCGGTGGAGGCTGCGGGCGCAATCGTATCTTGGCGATGCTCTGCGGCTCATCCGGCGCGCCAATGCGCTCGCGGCATATGCCGCGAGCGACTGCACGGGGCGCCAGCGCGGCGCCACGATACGGCTCAGGCCGGCCAGCGCTCGAGCAGAGGGGCGACCGGCTCCGCGGTGAGCATGCGGCGCAGGGTCTGACCGAACAGCGGCGCGACGGGCAGCAGCGACAGCCGGCTGTGCGCAGCCCGCAGCAGTGCGCTCGGCAGCATCGCTCCGACGCTGTCGGTGACCGTGATGTGCGAGATGGACTCCGCGCCGATGAGCGCCGAGACCCCCGCGACGAGCGGCGTGTGGGTGACGGCGACCTGTACGCTCGTGGCACCGCCCTCACGGCACGCCGCGGCGGCGTGGATGAGCGTGGTGCCGGTGGCGCACAGATCGTCCAGCACGAGCGCCGTCCGTCCGGCGATCTCGCCGGCGAGCGTACCGCCGGAGACGATGCCCTTGGCGCGACGCTTCTCGAGGAAGGCCAGGCCCACCTCACCGCCCGACTGAGCCGCGAGCTGCTCGCGAAACAGCTGTGCGCGCTTGATACCACCGACGTCCGGCGAGACGACCGTGAGCGCCCGATCCGCGGCTGCGTGATGCAAATAGTGGTGTACCAGCATCGGCAGCGCGCTCAGATGAATGGTGGGAATGCGAAAGGCATTGTCGAAGGCCGCCGGGTTGTGCACGTCGAGGCCGATGAGGCCGCTAGCGCCGGCGGCCTCGAGCAGCTCGGCGACATGGCGCGAGGTGACCGGGTCGCGCAGCTGAGTGCGCCGGTCCTTGCGGGCGAAAGCGAAGTACGGCAGGAGCACCACTCGGGCGTCGGCACCGGCATCGCGCAGGGACTGCAGCAGAAACAGCAGCCGCAGCAGCCGCGCGGAGGCTGGTGCCTGCTCGGTGCCGGCGAGTGATTGGACCACGAACAATGAGCGGCCGCGCGCGGACTCGAGCGGTCGCAGCTTGAATTCGCCGCCGTCGAACGGGCGCTCCTCGATTGGCAGCCGGCCGAGCCCTGCCTCGCGCGCGATCGCACTGGCCAGCGGCTCACTCTCGCTGAGTCCGACGACGGCAGGGGGCGGGTGGATCTGGGGCATCGGTCTGGACGGGCGGTTCGGTTGGGGGGTAACGGGGCTGCACGCTCACCCCGGCCGGACGACCCGCCGGGCCGTGCCGGTTGAAACCAAGCATCGCGCGCCCCGATGCTCTGCGGCATCCGCAGCAGTGCGTATGCGATGGGTATACCCACGGATGGGCATCCGCTCCGGTGGTCGGATCCTACGGCGGCACTCGCGAGCGAGAGCGGGGCATGAGCGTTCACACTGCCGACATCGCGGCGGCGTTCGAGGAGATCGCGGACCCCCT
>JAJZFQ010000034.1:8622-14151 GCA_021805275.1 Pseudomonadota bacterium | reverse complement strand
CGCGAAGTTCACGCATACGCTGTAGGTATTCGGGCAAGTGGCATCCGAATCACTGGGGCTGATTAGGGTTGCTCGGGCACTGCCCACGTTGAGCCCTATGGCAGCCAAACCTAGGGCAACGAAAAGTAGCTTACGCATGGTCATCTCTAAATCCCTATCGCAGCAGGCTCGTACGGTCTGAAGAAGCAATTTATGTGCCAGGAAAAAATCATTAAATTAATCAGCATCCTGTCTTGCCGGCTGCTCAATCTCATCGGCAGCTGTAAAGCGGGCCGACAGTCGTAACCAGGCCGTATTCAACTTGCACCTACTGCCGTATTTCTCTCGCGATGTCAACGGTGTCTAAAGCGGGGCCACCCCTGTACCCTGAGCATTGCGACGATGAACGGTTCGGCTTCAAGCGCTCGATTTGCGCGCCGAGTTCCTGTTTCGCTCGTGCCTCGTGCCTCATGCGTCGTCCGACTGCCCGCCCACCCTCTGTGCCGCCAGTCCGAAGACGTTGCTGCGTTGCCCCCAAATGGCCGTTCAGGAAAACGCATTGCCGGGGCAGACTGACCCAACGGCCCTGTTCCTCGCAGGCCGCTAGTCGGTGCGCAACGCGGGCTGCAGCAAAGGCTTGCGCGCGCTACGGTGGACTGGAACGCCGACCGCACACGGTTCTTGCGCACGCCTCGATCGGTATGCAACGGCCCGGATGCGGATGAGCAGAAACGCACTCCCACGTGCGCTGGGACATGGCCTCATCAAGGGACATGGGTCGGCGAGTTGCGGTCGTATGGGCGCGGACTCCAGCACAGCACGACGAGCCGTGCGGGAGATTGACCGAGGTTGCGCAGCAGCTGCGTGCGCAGCGGTCCGGGGCGCCATAGCAGTGTGTCTCGGCCGTGCAGCGTGGCCACTCGAGCGCGCCCCGCCGTGCTGACCGCAACCGCTCCCTCAAGCACAAACACCGCCGCGTAAAGGCCTGCCGGCAGTGCCACGCGTCGAGTCGAGTTGACCGGCAGCACCTTGGGGGCACGCACGATGGCGCCGGGGCGCGCCGCCGTGCCGTTAAGCACGATCAGGCTCAGGTCGGTGCAGCGCCCCTGCGGGACCGCGCAGCGAGTCTGCCACGCGCCCTCGAACCGGGTGGCGCGCTTGGCGGGCGTGAGCAAGCTGCCACCGTGTCCACGGAACCGCAGCCGCAGCTCGATACCGTCGATGAGCACGAGCGCCCGGCTGTAACCGGGGTAGAGCGAGAACGCGCCGTCTGCGGCGATGTCGGCGAGACTCAGGCGCCAGATGAACCCCTCGCCGGTGGCCGGTTCGCGGGCGATCTCGAGGGTCGTGCCGCGCCCGTTGCGCCAGGGCATGGCTCGATAGGACTGATGTCTGAGGACCTTCGGTCCAGGCGTCTTGCGGGTGATCACGCGCGGCAGTCTACGCGTTTTGACCCCGGGGTCGAGGCAGCGGCGCGCGGTGCGCGGCGTGGAACGGACCCAATGTTGGACACTGGGATTCAGGGGCTGAACGGGGCGCGACTCCAGTCCGGCGGGCGGTGCCGCGCGTTTGATAGCGGCGCGGCCGCTCGCGAGACTTATCGGGAATCTGTGTGCGGAAAGTTATTTAACACATTGATTAATAATATATATTTCGTGCAGTGCGGTGAGCCGGTGCCGATCGGTTCGCACAGCCGCTCGCCAACGTGCGCAACCGGCCGACCCGTATCGCGCTGGCGCCGCCGCAGTGCGAGAATGTGGTGGTGATCCCGTTGCGGCCATTGGCCGCCAGAGGCTCTGCTGCGCGCCGTGCTGCTGAAGACGAAGATTTCACCGCCGAAGCAAGGCGTGGTGGTGCTCAAGCGCACGCGGCTCCTCGAGCGGCTCTCGGCGGGCCGTTCGCGGCGCGTAACGCTGCTGGAGGCGCCCGCCGGTTTCGGTAAGACCACGCTTCTGGCGCAGTGGCGCGAGCGGCTGCTCGCCGAGGGCGTACGCGTGGCGTGGCTGACGCTCGATGCGGACGACAGCGCTGAGCGGCTCGCGGCCTACATGGCCTTCGCGCTGCAGGAGGCGGGTGTCGAGATGTCTGCCACCGGGCTGCTGCAGGACGGTCACCTGGGCGCGCCGGCCGGCACGCCGGCGGTTCATGCCCTGCTGCATGCCGCGACCCGCGTCCAGCAGCAGATCTGCCTCATCCTGGATGATGTCGAACGAGTCACGGACGCCGACGTTCACATGCAGCTCGATACGCTGATCCGCTACGCGCCGGAGAATCTGCACGTGGCGCTCGCCGCGCGCGCCAATCCCGGTCTGTCGCTGTCCCACCTTGCGCTGATGGGGCAGTTGAACGCCATTGACGCCGGCGCGCTGCGCTTCACGCCGGCGGAGATGAACGCCTGTCTTGAAGGCTCGGCGGCGGCCCATGATCTGGGTGCCGTGCGCGAGCAGACCGAAGGCTGGCCCGTCGCGCTGCAGATCGTACGCGCGCTCGCGATGAAGGATCCGCTCGAGGCTCGCGGCATGCGGCGCGATCATGCACCGCAGGCCGTGGCCGCAACGTACTTCACCGAACAGCTGGTGCGCGGTCTCACCGAGCGGCAGCTGCAGTTCCTCTGCGACGTCAGCCTGCTCGATGCGGTCAGCGTCGAACTCGCCGATTACGTGCGCGATGCGCAGGACAGCGGGCAGATCCTGCGCAGTCTGGAGTACCTCTCGGCGCTGATACCGCCTCTGGAGGGCGCCGCCGGTCACGTGCGGCTGCATCCGATGCTGCGCGAGCACTTCGCGACGCTCGCCGAGCGCTCCTCGGCGCACTGCGCACAGGTGCACCGGCGCGCCGCGCAATGGCTGTCCCGCACGCGGAATCTTCTGGACGCCCTGCGGCACGCCAAGGCCGCCGGCGACAAGATGCTCACCGGGGCGCTGATCCTGCAGGCGGGGGGAGTGTCGATCTGGATCCGCCACGGCATGGAGGAGGTCATCGCGGCGGAGCGGTTGATCGACGAGGAGATGATTGCCGCCATGCCGCGACTGGGGTTGATGCGCGCCATCGTGCTGATCAAGCAGTCGCGGCTGCACGAGGCGCGCGCTCAGTATGACCGGGTCGTCGCCGCCACACGCGACCTGTCGCTCGATCCCGCCGCACCGCACGCCGCGGCGCTGCGGCGCGAGGGACTGTTCATTCTCTCGATGCTGGTGATCTACTGCTGTTTGCCGCTGAGCGATGCGCATCTGCGCTCCCTCGGCCAGGGTCTGCATGATCCAGCCGCCGGCGACGTGGAGCTGGCGCATCACAAGACCGTGCTGTGCGTGACTCACTTGCAGAGCGGACTGTTTGAGGCGGCGTGGCGCTACGGCGAGGAGGCCGCCGCGCACTGCCTGGCGTTCGGATCAGTCTACGGCACGAATTTCATCGACTTTCACACCGGATCGATCGCGATGGCCCGCGGCGATACACAAGAGGCGCTGCAGCGCTATGAGCGAGGCCGGCGCAAGAGTCGCAGACACTTTCCGCACGATGAGGGTCTGCGCCTGATCGGCGATGTCCTGAGCGCCGAGCTGGATCTCGAATGCAATGCCGTGGGCAACGCAAAGCGGCGCCTCTCGCAGCTCGTCGTGCGGCTGCGCAATGCCGAGGCCTGGTTCGAGATCTATGCGGCCGCGTATGGCGCTTGCGCCGAACTCTACCTGCTCGATCGTGGGCTCGAGGAGACGCTCGCCATGCTCGATGAGGCCCACTCGCATGCGCAGCGCCTCGGTCTTGCGAAACTGGTGCCCATGCTCGATGGATTGCGCGTGGCATCCCTGACACTCGCCGGTGAACCCGACCGGGCGCTGCGCGTGGCCGAGAGAAGCCCGACGCGGTTCGCCGACGCCGGTCTCGCCGCGGGCGAAGGGGCGTCGTGGCGAGAGGTCGAGTGCCTGGCCACGGCCTGGGCACGTCTGATGACGCGCCATGGACGGTACGCTGAGGGGCTGCGCGTCTGCGAGGCGGCGCTGACATACGGCCGCGTCCGCGGTGCCGAGCGCATGACGCTGCGCCTGAACGTGCTCTCGGCCATCTGCCTCGATGGAATGGGCGAGCGCGCAGGCGCGCTCGGGCGCATCGGGGAGGTCTGTGCGCAGATCGCACGCACGGGCTATCTGCGCGCCGTGCTGCGCGAGGGGGCGGTGGTCGCCCCGCTGCTCAGCGAGGCGGGCCAGAGACTGGCGGTGGAGGCGCTGCGCGTGCAGGCTCGCGAACTGCAGGGGCGGCTCACCGGGGAGGCCGCCCGGCAGGCGCCGCTGTTCAGTCCGCGCGAGCTCGACGTGCTGCAGCAGCTCGATCGGGGCCTGAAAGACAAGCTGATCGCCCGCCGCCTCGGGGTGAGCGAGCATGCAGTGCGCTTTCATCTGAAGAACATCTACACCAAGACCCGCTCCCACGGGCGCCTGGAGGCGCTGGTGCGGGCCCGCGAACTGGGCGTACTGTGCGGCGGACCCTCCCAGAATCGGTAGGCTGGTGTGGCGCGGGGCCGATCGAGCCCTCCTACCGGAGTTCCCCCGGCTCCTAGCTTTTTTTCTCATTGGCGCTTGATTCGCGGCGGGTAAAGCTTGCCGGACAGGGGCACAAGCCTCGGCGGGGGAGTCCAGCGTGCTGCGAATCGGGGTCGATGTCGGTGGGACGAACACGGACGCCGTGCTCATGGACGGTCGACGTCTGCTCGCGTTCCACAAGCATCCGACGACGCCCAACGTCAGCGACGGCATCGTGGGGGCGATCCGCGCCATCCTGCGGGACGACACGGGCGGCGAGCGCGACCCGGTCAGCATCGCCGCGGTGATGATCGGCACCACGCATTTCACCAACGCGTTCGTCGAGCGGCGCAATCTCTCGCGCGTCGGGGTGCTGCGCATCGCCCTGCCGGCCGCGCGCGGCGTGCCGCCGTTGATGGACTGGCCACGGGACTTCGTCGCGGCGATCGGCCACAACGTGTACTGCGTGCGTGGCGGGTATCACTACGACGGACGGATCAACTCACCGCTTGATGAGCGCGCGGTCGCAGAGGCGGCGCGCCAAATGAAGGCCGACGGGCTGACGTGCGCCGCGATCTGTGGACTGTTCTCGCCGGTCAGCGCCGCGATGGAGGAACGGGCGGCGCAGATCATCGCGCAGGAAGCTCCGCAGATCGCCGTGACGCTGTCGAGCCGGATCGGCCGGATCGGGATCATCGAGCGGGAAAACGCGGCCATCATGAACGCCTCGCTCGCCGCGATGGCGCGCGAAGTCGTGGCCGCGTTCGCATCAGCCCTGCGCGCCCTCGGGATCGAGGCGCCGTTTTTCATCAGCCAGAACGACGGCACGCTGATGAGCGCCGAGCGGGTTGCCGAGTACCCAGTGCTGACTTTCGCCTCCGGTCCGACCAATTCCATGCGCGGCGCGGCTTACCTCTCGGGCCTGAGTGATGCGCTGGTCGCGGACATCGGCGGCACCACCACCGACATCGGCATGCTGGTGGGCGGCTTCCCGCGCGAGTCGGCCGTCAGTGCGGACATCGGCGGGGTGCGCACC
>JAJZFQ010000034.1:0-8522 GCA_021805275.1 Pseudomonadota bacterium | reverse complement strand
GGTGCGCACCGAGGCGGGCGCGGTGCGCGTCGGCCCGCGCTCGGTCGGCTACCGGCTGGTGCAGATGGCCCGGGTGTTCGGCGGCGAGACCCTGACGGCGAGCGACATTGCGGTTGCTGCCGGCTATGCCCGGATGGGAAATGCGGCGCGCGTGGTGGACCTCGACCCCGAGCTGGTGAAGGCCGGCGTTGCCGAGATCCATCGGCTCTTCGCCGCGGGTCTCGATCGCATGAAGACCTCCGCGGCCGCAATCCCTCTGGTGCTCGTCGGCGGTGGCGCGGTGTTGATCCAGGGGGACATACCCGGCGTCTCGCAGGTGATCATCCCCGAGGCGGCGGGTGTTGCGAATGCGATCGGCGCCTCGATCACTCAGGTCGGCGGTGAGGTCGACCGGGTGTATTCGTACCAGGAACTCGGTCGTGACGGTGCGATCGCGAAGGCAACCGAGCAGGCCCGGCAGGCCGCACTCGCCTCCGGTGCGACCGCGCAGTCCCTGCGGGTCGTTGAGGTCGAGGAGTTGCCGCTCGGCTATCTCCCCGGAGGTGCAGTGCGCTTGCGGGTCAAGGTCACCGGTGCTCTGGCGCTGGCGGATGCTCGGGAAACGCCGGCCGCGCAGGTGCAGGCATGAAGATCGACACCGGGATGCTTGAGGATTTTGCGCGCGGCGCGGCCTTTCTCGGCACCGGCGGGGGGGGCGACCCGTATATCGGCCGGCTGTGCTGCGCCCATGCCATCGAGCAGTACGGTGCGCCGCAACTGCTGCCGCTCGAGGCCTTGGCGGATGAGGCGAACGTGTTTTCGGTGGCCGGCATGGGCGCCCCGACCGTCCTGGTCGAGAAGCTCTTTTCCCTCGAGGAGGCGCACCTGGCGGTCGCGAAGCTCGAGCAGTTCCTCGGGCGGCGGGCGGACGCCATCATCGCGGCCGAGTCTGGCGGCATCAACGCGACGCTGCCGGTGGCCTATGCGGCCATGCGGCGGCTGCCGATCGTCGATGCGGACGGAATGGGACGGGCGTTCCCCTCGATCCAGATGGTCTCCTTCAATGTCTACGGTGTCGCCTGTACGCCGATGGTGATCGCCAACGAGCACGGCGAGAGCGTCCTCATCGAGACGGGCGGGGCGCTTGCCGCCGAGGAGATCGGCCGCTCGCTCGTGGTGCAGATGGGCGGCTCGGCCATGCTGTCGTGCTACCCCATGACGGGTGCCGAGGCGAAGCGTACCGCGGTTGCCGCAACGCTGTCGGCGGCCCATGGCATTGGCCGCGCTATCGCCGCGGGCCGCAGCGCCGGGCGGCCGGTGGCCGCACTGGTCGAATACCTGCGCACCACGCCCTATTACCGCCATGCCTACCAGCTCTTCGACGGGAAGATCGTCGACGTGCAGCGCGAAACGACGCGCGGCTGGGTGCTCGGCCGCTGCGTGCTTGAGACGCTGCGGGGTGAAGGCGAGCGCCTCGAGATCCAGTTTCAGAACGAGAATCTCTGCGCGCACCGCGACGGTCGGCTCATCGCTACGGTGCCGGACCTCATCGTCGTCGTGGACCGCGAGACCGCCGAGCCGATCACGACCGAGCGCCTGCGCTATGGCCAGCGCGTCTGCGTCCTCGGGGTGAGCGCGCCACCAACGATGCGCACGCCCGAGGCGCTGGCGGTGTTCGGGCCGCACGCCTTCAAGCTCGACCATCCGTTCACGCCCATCGAGACACTCGCCGCACCAGCATGAATCCGATCGACCAGATGCGACACTTGAATCATTCCGACTCTCGTACCGAAGCACCTCGGGGGACCGATATGAACCGCGCCGCCGCCGGCCTGATGGCCGTTGCTCTCACCGCCTGGAGCGGCATTGCCGCCAGCGCGCAGCCCGCCGACAGCCAGCAGCTGCAGCCGGTGATCGTCACCGCACAACGACGCGCCCAGAACATCCAGTCCGTGCCCATCCAGGTCACGGCGCTCTCCGGTGAGCAGCTGGCGGCGGCCGGTGTCACCAATAGCCAGCAGGCGCTCAATCTCATCCCGAACGTGACCGTGGCGCACTCGTTCACGTTCCTGAACTCCTTCGTGACCATCCGCGGCGTCTCGGAGATCAACAACGCCGATCCGCCGATGCTGGTGGTGGTCGATGGCGTCGCGCAGAACAGCCAGAAGCAGCTGCTGATGAATCTGTTCAACGTGAAGCAGGTGCAGGTGCTGATGGGGCCGCAGGGCGGGCTCTACGGCCAGAACGCCATCGGGGGCGTCATGATCATCACCACCCGGGGGCCGAGCAATCAGTTCCACTCGCACCTCGATCTGAAATACGGCAACGGCGCTGCCTACGGGGCGACCGGCAGCTTCTCCGGGCCGCTGATCAAGGACAAGCTGCTCTTCAGCATCGATGGCAACGTGCGCGGCAGCGGCGGGCTCATCAAGAACACGTATCTGCACCGCAACGTTGATGCGGTCAACCATGACGACACCATCCGGCTGCGGCTGCTGGCACTGCCGACGAGCTGGCTGACGCTCGACCTGCGCGGGGACTACAACGGCTTCAAGGGCGGGGCGACCTGGGACAGCGTCGTGTTCAGCGGCAATGCGAACGACATCCAGCCCCCGCAGAGCGATTATCCCGGCGGCACCTACGGTCACGTCAGCGATCTGGCGTTCAAGTTCGATGCGGATCTCGGGTTTGCGACCCTGACCGGCGTCACCGGCTACACGAATCTCGCCGAGGACTATCGCGGCTCGCTCGACTTCACCAACCCGCTGATCAATCCGGGCGGCCTGTTCGGCCTGTTCGGGCCGGTGGGTCAGGGGCAGAACCTCTCGACGGCGATCACGAGCCAGGAGATCCACCTCGCTTCGCGCAACGACCAGCCGCTGCGCTGGATCGTCGGGGCTTATTACGAGCAGACCACCAAGTCCCTTGCGACGCGGGCGTTCTTCGAGACCCCGGTTGGATCGGATCAGTACTACAACCCCTCTGCGGTGATCATCAACCGCAACGAGGGCGATCACAATCACTCGTGGGCGCTCTATGGGCAGGCCGATTACGACCTGACGAGTCGGCTGACCGCGACCGTCGGGCTGCGCTACGACGCGGCGAGCCTCGCACAGACGAACCTTGCGAGTCCCGGTTTCGGTGCGGTCGTGCGCAAGACCGAGACCGACACGGAGCCCAAGGCGACCCTGGCTTATCACTTCACTAAGCAGGCGCTCGGCTATCTTACGTATTCGACTGGCTTTCGCGGCGGCGGCTTCAATTCACCGGGAATTTCTGCCCCGTTCTCCGAATACTTCGCGCCCGAGACGCTGACCAACTATGAGGCTGGCTTCAAGACGACCTGGCTGAACCGCCGGCTCATCGTCAACGGCGACTACTACTACGACGTCGATCACAACTATCAGTTTTTTCTTCGTCAACGCGGCGAACGGCTCGCAGATCATCCAGAACCTCAATCGCGTGCACATCAGCGGGCTCGAGCTGAGCGCCCAGGCGGTCGTCACGAAGGGGCTGCAGGTGTTCGGTGGCGTCGGTACCACCCACACCGACATCATCGACAGCGCCTCGGTGAGCGCGGCCTTCCCGGGCATCGACGGCAATCACACCCCGAAGACCATTCCCTGGAATCTCAAGGCGGGGTTCCAGTACGAGCGCTCGCTCGGGGAAGGTATGCAGGGGACGCTGCACGTCGATTATACCCACGACGGCAAGCAGTACTGGCAGGTCGACAACCGAGCGGTGCAAAAGCCCCTCAACCTGCTCGATGCCCGCGCCGGTGTCGAGTTCGCGCCCTGGGGGATCTATGTCTGGGGCCGCAATCTGACGAACGAGCGCTATTACGAGGACTACAATTCGGCGAAATTCACCGGCCTGCCGTACGACATCGGTTCGTTGGCCGAGCCGAGAACCTACGGCGTGGAGCTCACGGCGAAATTCTGAGCGCGAACCGCGCCGGGCGGGCGCACAGAGGATCGATGCTCGGGGTGCCTCTGGCGCTCCAGCGCGCTCCCCAGGGGAGGCGCGCCGGGCGCAGGAGGGCGCCGCGGGACATTCGCCGCCGGGCACTGAGCGCCGCGGCAGCGTCGCCCGTGTCCCGGCGAGAACCGGCAGGTCCGCCATCCGATCGCTTGCGCGTCCGTCACCCTGTTGCGGCGTCGCGCGTATGAAGCGGCGACGCTGCAGCCGACGTCAGGCCGACCAGGGCGCCGGGGATGAACTTCGCCGCGCCGTTCACCGCGCCGCGCACGGCCAGAAAGCCGGGCAGCATGACGCTCGTCGTCTCGGAGTCGCAGTCCCCGAGCGCGCCGGTGAGTCTGGCGCCGATGACGGTGCGGTTGAGCCACGGGCGCCCCGCCGTGCTCGATCCGGATTCCCCCGTGTTCTCACTCATCCGCGCAGCTCATCGGCGCGGCTCCTCAGCTCGGGCGCCGCTCGCGTGACTTCACCCGCCAGCGTCGCAGGGCAACGAGCGTCCACACCGCCTCGACGATCCCGAACGGCCACGCGCCCTGCAGAAATCCGTAGCTCGAGCCCAGGGCGCACGCCACGGCGAACCCCAGGATGCACAGCGGATGCCGGTCCTCCAGGGAATAAAAGAACAGCATCGCGCTGACCGCGACCAGGCCGAACAGGGAGAGTGCACTCATGGGGTTCCGGCCGGTAGTTTCTGGGCGGAAGGATCGATGATAGCGCCCGGCGCGCCGGGCCGCTGGAGCGTGCTGCGCGCCACGTCCGCCAGTGTGCATCAGGCCTGATGGCAGCCATGCCCCCCGTCATCGGGGCACGGGCTGCCTTCGAGCTGGATCGTCGCGTGCGTGATGCCGTGCTGGTCCCGCAGACGCTCGAGGATGCGCTCCAGAAGCACCTGCTGATCGGATCGCGAATCGACTGTCGCGTGCAGCGTCACCACGGGGGCTTCGCCCGTCAATGACCAGACATGCAGGTGGTGGACGTTGCGCACCCCGTCGAGTCGCTCGAGATCGCGGGTAAGGTCGCCGGGGTCAGCCGTCTGCGGGGTGCCCTGCAGCAGCACGTGGCCGGCATCACGCGTCAGCTGCCAGCCCGAGCGCAGAATCATCAGCGATACGAACAGCGAGAACAGCGGATCGGCCACCGTCCATCCGAACTCCAGGATCAGCAGTGCGGCGCCCGCGGCGCCGGCCGAGCCGAGCAGGTCGCTGAGGACATGAGCGCGCGCGCCGCGCTCGTTGAGCGAGCTTGAGCCGGAAAGGGTCATAAATGCCGCGAGATTCGCCGCGCCGCCGAGCAGCGCGACGAGCAGCATCAGCTTGCCGTCGACCGCCGGCGGTGCGAGCAGCCGGTGGAGCGCCTCGGCCAGGATCCATGCCGTCAGGGCGAGCAAAACCAGGCCGTTGGTGTAGGCCGCGAGCGTCTGGTAGCGGGCCGATCCATAGGTCAGGCGGGCATCGGCCGGGCGCCGGCTGGCGCGTAGCGCCAGCACTGCGAGCCCGATCGAGCCGCAGTCCGCGAGCATGTGGCCGGCCTCGGCCAGCAGCGCGATCGAGTTGGCGAGCCAGCCGCCGGCGGCTTCGACGGCGGTGAACCCCAGCAGAATGAAGAGGGTGACCCGCAGACGGCGCTCACTGGCGCCGTGGGCGTGATGATGCGCGTGCTCGTCCTCGTGGGCGTGCGGGTGATCGGTCGGATGGGTCGGTGTGGGTGACATGAGGAGGGTGGGCGCGGCGCTTGAGCCGCTCAGGGCTCAGTCCTATCCTAGAACCTACAGCGACTAGAGCTTCAAGCATGCGCAAACCCACCGTGCCGATTGGCGCGCTCGCCCGCAGCGTCGGCTGCAAGGTTCAGACCATCCGCTATTACGAGCAGATCGGACTGCTGCCAGCGCCGATCCGTACCGCGGGTGGCCAACGGCGCTATGGCGAGGCGCACCGCGAGAAGCTGAGCTTCGTCCGGCACGCCCGGGAGCTGGGTTTCCCGCTGCCGGCGATCCGCGAATTGATGGCGCTGACCGACCACGAGGATGCCGATTGTGCGTGCGCCGATGCCATCGCCCAGCGCCAGCTGGAGGCGGTCAACCGGCGCATCACGATGCTGAACAGTCTGCGCGGGGAACTCGAGCGGATGCTGAGGCACCGCCCGGGTCGACGGATCCGAGACTGCCGTGTCATCGCGACCCTGGCCGATCACGGGCTGTGCAGTCAGGCGCATCACCCCGAGCCGGCGAACACCTGAGGCGACTTGCCCCGCGCAGGAGGGGCTCGTGCCCCCGGGCGCGGCCGCGGCGTGCCCGCAGTCAAACCCGTTGTGCGGCGACCCGGTGATCCGTACAATACCCCTCTATAGTATTGGGTCGGCGCCATGAGTCATACCGCCCGCGAAAAGGCAAAGCTGCTGTCCCGGGTGCGGCGCATCCGCGGTCAGATCGAAGCCCTCGAGCGTGCGCTCGAGGCCGAACGCGGCTGTGCCGAGGTGCTGCAGCAGATCGCCGCCGCCCGCGGGGCCATCAACGGTCTGATGGTGGAGGTCATGGCGGACCATATCGAGACCCATCTCGCCCATCCCGACATCCCAAGCGATGCCGAGCGCCGCGCGGGCGCGGATGAGTTGATCGAGGTGGTGCGGACCTACCTGCGCTAGGCGCTGCGCCGGCGCTGTTTGAGGATTTCCATGAGCGAGCCGCACCGTCGCCCCCTCGGTCCCCCTGCTGGCCTTCGGCCGGCGGACGGTCCTGGGCAGCCGCTCGCGACCGATGACGCCGGGCACTGCGGGCTCCGCCCCGAGGACGAGCACGACCACGATCTTCAACAGGAGCACGAGCACGGATTCTCGTGGACCGAGGCTGCGCGCATCGTGCTGGTCGCGCTCGCCGCCGCCGCCGTGTGGTGGCGAGTGTGGGAGCCGTTCGGCGCGGTCAGCCTGATCGGGATCCTCGGACTTGCCATCGGCGGCTGGCCGATCTTCGCCGAAGCGCTGGAGAACCTCTTGGCGCGGCGCATGACCATGGAGCTGTCGATGACGCTCGCCATCGTCGCGGCGGCGGCCATCGCGCAGTTCTTTACCGCGCTCGTCATCACGCTGTTCGTGCTGGTCGCCGAGGTCCTGGAGGGCATGACGGTCTCGCGCGGCCGGCGTGCGATCCGCGAGCTGCTCGATTTTCTGCCGCGCGCGATCGCCGTCCGGCGCGCTGGCGCCGTCGCCGAGATCGACGCGGCGGAGCTGGCCCCGGGCGATGCGGTGCTGGTCAATCCGGGCGGGCGCATCCCGGTGGACGGCACGGTGATCGCCGGGCACTCGTTCGTCGACCAGTCGCGCATTACCGGGGAATCCCTGCCGATCGAGAAAACGGCCGGCGCTGCGGTCTTCGCCGGTTCGATCAATCAGTCGGGCGCACTTGAGCTCCGCGCCGAGCGCATCGGCCGTGACACCAGCTACGGCAAGATCATCGAGGCGGTGGAGCAGGCCGAGCGCTCGCGGGCCCCGGTGCAGCGGCTCGCCGATCGCCTGGCCGGCTATCTGGTTTATTTCGCCCTTGGTGCGGCCGCGCTCACTTACCTGGTGACGCGCGATATTCGCTCCACGATCTCGGTGATCATCGTCGCCGGCGCCTGCGGCATCGCCGCCGGAACCCCGCTCGCGATCCTGGGGGCGATCGGGCGGGCAGCGCGCAGCGGGGCCATCATCAAGGGCGGACTCTATCTGGAACTGCTCGGGCAGGTCGATACGGTCGTGCTGGACAAGACCGGCACGCTGACCTTCGGCCAGCCCGAGATCCGCGCGCTTCACCCGAGCGCGGGCGTCGACCCGATGGCGCTCCTTGAGGCCGCCGCCGCCGGCGAGCTGCGCTCGGAGCATCCGCTCGGCAAGACCATTGTCGAGCACGCGCGCGCATTGGGGCGCACGGTGGGTGAGCCGGAGCATTTCGGTTACGAGCCCGGCCGCGGCATCGATGCGACGGTCGGCGGTGAACGAACGCTGGTCGGGAATCTTGCACTCCTGCGGGACAGGGGGATTGCCGTGCCCGCTGCACTCGCGAGCGCAGCGCGTGGGTCATCCGAGGTCTACGTCGCGCGCGGCGGGGTGCTGCTTGGCGCCATCGAGATTGCCGACCGCATCCGTCCCGAGGCGCGCGAGGCCATCGCCGCGATTCACGCGCTCGGGGCGCGGACCGTACTGTTGAGCGGTGATGCGCGGGCGGTGGCCGACTCCGTCGCCGCCCAGCTCGGCATCGTCGAGGTGGCCGCGGAGCTGCTGCCCGAGGAGAAGCGCGAGTACATCCGGCGCCTCAGCGCTGATGGGCGTAGGGTGGCGATGGTCGGCGACGGCATCAACGATGCGCCGGCATTGATCGAAGCGCAGGTTGGCGTCGCCATGGGCTCGGGAACGGATGTGGCCCGGGAGAGCGCCGATGTGGTGTTGCTCGGCAACGATCTGGCGAGACTCGCCGATACGCTCGCTCTGGCACGGCGCACGCGGCGGATCATCTGGGTGAACTTCGCCGGCACCCTGGGTGTCGATGCGCTCGGCATTGCGCTCGCTGCCCTGGGGCTGCTCAATCCGCTGCT
>JAJZFQ010000184.1:26167-57336 GCA_021805275.1 Pseudomonadota bacterium | reverse complement strand
TGCCGGCGCATCATCTGCCGGCGCATCATCTGCCGTTGCACCCGCTGGATCATCGCGTGCCGCTCGGCCGGGGTGGCGTTGCGCCAGCGCTCGCGCAGCATCGCGCGGCGCCACGGCGGCAGCCGCTCGAAGGCGCGGAAGCTGTGCCGGATCGAGGCGCGCTGCGCCGCCGGCAGCGCCCGGAACTCCTGCCAGCGGCGACGCAGCAGCGCGCGCTGGCGGGGCGACATCTGCCGCCATCTGGTGAAGCGTTGCCGCGCCTTGTGCCGCTCGGCGGGGGTCAGGTGCAGCCAGATCCTGCTGCCGCGCGCCAGCGCGTGCTGGCGGGCCGGTGGCAAACTCCCCCAGCGACCCTGCAGCTGGCCGAGCAACTGCTGCTGGGCCGGGGAGAGCGACGACCAGGACACTGGCGCCGGCGGCCGCGCCGCCCAGACCGGGGCAGCGGCGAGCAACAGGGCAATAAGCAGCGCTGCGCGCCAGACCCGGGCCATCACCCGTGCCCCTTCTGCTTGCCCGGCGCAGAGCCCGCGGGTGCCTTGGGCGGTGCGCTCGCGGGTGCCGGCGGGAGGTTCAGGTCCGAGAGAAAGGAGAGCCACTGTCCGCCATCGGCACGGGACGAATGGCCCGTCGGGTCGCTCTGGCCGAGAAACTCCAGCAGGCTCATCTGCACCGGCTGGCGCGCCGGCGGCGGAGCGGCCGCCTGCACCGGCGGCACGAGCGCCGCCGCCAGGAGCATTGCTGCTGTTGCGCCATTGCATCGCTCAGCCGCCATTCTGATCCGATCCATCAGCGGCGGCTGCGGAGCCCGTCGCGCTGCCCGCCTGCGCGGCCGCCCACTCGTAGAACTGCCCATCGTCGCTCTCGACCAGCGCCAGTCCGTCGCGATCCGTCAGCAGCGCCATGTCCTGCGCCCGAACGAGTGCGCCGCCGTTCATCGGCGGCGCCTCGGCGACCCGATGGGGTAGCAGGATCATCGCCCACACTGCCGCCGCCGCAAGCACCCCGGCAGCCGGCAGCCACAGACGCCGCCCCGTCAACGCGCCCCGCTCGACCGCTCGGGCGAGCGCAGCGTAGCGTGCCTGGGTCAGCCGCGAGCGCACGCGTCCGCTGGGGGCGTCCGCCTGCTGCTGCAGCAGTCCGCGCAGCCGCTGCTCGAACAACGCCGGATCCTCGGATGCGCTCATATCAGCTCACCCAGCTGAGCGCGCAGCGTGCGCAGCGCGCGGAAATAGTGAGTTTTCACGCTGCCCTGCGAGCACCCCATCGCCAGCGCGGTCTGCGCCACGTCCAGACCCTCCAGCGTCCGCAGCAGGAACACCTGCTGTTGGCGGCGCGGCAGCGCGGTGAGCGCACGCTGCAATGCCGCCATGGTCTCATCGAGTTCGAGGCGCCGCGGCGCCGGCAGCTCGGGACTCTCGGCCATCGCGATCGGATCGTTCGCCTCCTCGGAGTCGGCCGTGAACGGCAGCCAGGCCATCACGCGGTCGCGCACGCTGCGCCGCCGCTGCAGGTCGCGGATGCGATTCTCCAGGATCCGGTAAAAAAGCGGCTTCCATTCCTCCGCCGGCCGATGCGCATAGGCCCGTGCCAATTGCAGCATCGCGTCCTGCACGGCATCGAGCGCGTCGTCCTCGTGCCTCAGCGCAGCCTGCGCGATGCGAAATGCCTTCAATTCGACGCTCGCCAGGAACTGGCTGAGCGCGTGCTGTGCAGATTGAGCATTCGAAGGTGACCGATCCACGTCGCCGCGTAAGGCAGCTGGCATGCTATAAGGCGAAGCGAGCGTAGCAGAGTCTGGCATAGCCCGTATAACGCGGCCCCATCGTGTCGGTTGACGGCGACGACGAACGTGGCCGGCCGATTTTTCCGCTGATTTTTCAATAACCTCGCATGCCTCCCGCCCCGATCCTTCGTGTCGCGCTGCCGACGCCCCTGCGCCAACTGTTCGACTACCGCAACCCGGGAGATCCGATCGGACCGGGCATGCGGGTGCGCGTGCCCTTCGGCCGGCAACGGATGATCGGCGTGGTCATGGCCACCGCCGAGACGACCGAGGTGCCCGAGGGGCGGCTCAAAGCGGTGCTCGAGACGCTCGATGACCGCCCGGTATTCGACGCGGGGCTGCTCGAGTTGCTGCTGTGGGCCGCCGGCTATTACCACCATCCCGTCGGGGAGGTCGTGGCGGCGGCCCTGCCGAAGGCGCTGCGGCTCGGCGCGAGCATGAGCGCCTGGGAGGAGCGCTGGCGCATCACCCCGGCGGGACGTGCCGCGCACCTCGCCGGCGAGCCGAAGCGCTCGCCGCGACGCCAGGCGCTGCTCGGCGCGCTGTTCGGGACCGAGCGCTCCGCAGCCGAGCTGCGCGGGCAGCTTGGGGAGTCCTGGCGGGCCGCGACGCGACCGCTCGCGGAGCGCGGCTGGATCGACTCCGCCCGGGTGCCCTGCGTGCCGCCACCGCCACAGTCCGGGCCACCGGGCTGCGGCCCTTCGCTCAACGACGAGCAGCGCACGGCCACCGAGCGTATCCAGGCCTCGCTCGGACAGTTCGGCGCATTCGTCCTACAGGGCGTGACCGGCAGCGGCAAGACCGAGGTCTACCTGCGGGTGACCGAACAGGCGCTGGCCCTCGGCCGGGGCGCACTCGTGCTCGTACCGGAGATCGGACTCACCCCGCAGCTCGTCGGCCGGTTCCGCGAACGCTTCGGCGTCCCGCTGGCGGTGCTGCACTCCGGACTGACCGACCAGGAGCGGCTGCTCGCCTGGCGCGCCGCCTTCGCAGGCCAGGCGCGCGTGGTGCTCGGTACACGCTCGGCGGTATTCGCGCCCGTGGCCGATCTGGGGGTCATCATCGCCGACGAGGAACACGATGCCTCGTACAAGCAGCACGATGGCGGCTTCCGCTACTCGGCGCGGGACCTGGCCGTGATGCGCGCGCGGGGCGCGGCGGTGCCGGTCGTGCTCGGCTCGGCCACACCGGCTCTGGAGACGCTGCACAACGTCGCCACGGGTCGCTACACGCGCCTCGCGCTCACCCGTCGCGCCGCCGAAGCCGCGCCGCCGCGGATCGCGCTGATCGACCTGCGCGCCCATGCTCACACCGCGGGACTGTCGACGCCGGCGGCCCAGGCCATCGAGCGCCATCTCGGTGCCGGTGGCCAGGCACTGGTGTTTCTGAACCGGCGCGGGTACGCCCCAACGCTGCTGTGCACCGCGTGCGGCTGGATCGCCCCGTGTCGCGACTGCGATGCGCGGCTCACGGTGCACCTCGGTGCGCGCGAGTTGCGCTGCCATCACTGCGGCGCGCAGGCGTCGCTGCCGCAGCGCTGCCCGCAGTGCGGTTTCGCAGTCAAGCCGGTCGGTCAGGGCACCGAGCGTCTCGAGGAGGCGCTGACGCAGCGATTCGCCGGCGTGCCGTGCGTGCGGCTCGACCGGGACGTGGTCCGGCGCCGCGGCGACCTCGAAGCGGCCGTGCAGCGCGTCGTCTCGGGCGAGGGCCGCATCCTGGTCGGGACCCAGATGGTCACCAAGGGGCACGACTTCCCGAACGTGACGCTGGTCGTGGTGCTCAACGCGGACCAGGGGCTGTTCAGCACCGACTTCCGCGCCCCCGAGCGTCTCGCGCAGACGATCGTGCAGGTTGCCGGGCGTGCCGGACGCGGGACGCGGCCCGGGGAGGTACTCATCCAGACCGAATTCCCGGATCACCCGCTGCTCACCGGACTGCTCGGCGAGGGCTACGAGGGGTTCGCGCGCACCGCGCTTGCGGAACGGCAACAGGCGGCCTGGCCGCCGTTCACCCGCCTCGCCGCCGTGCGCGATTCGGCGCGCACGGCCGAGGCCGCGCTGCAATTCCTCACCGACGCACGGGGGCTCGCGGCCGGCGCGCGTGGCATTCGTCTGCTCGGACCGGTGCCGGCCGCGATGGCCAAGCGCGCCGGCCGGTTTCACGCGCAGCTGCTGCTCGAGAGCCCCGGGCGCGGTGGCCTGCACCAGTTCCTCGAGACGTGGCTGCCGCGTCTCGAGGAACTGCCGAGCGCGCGGCGGGTGCGCTGGGCGCTCGATGTCGATCCGATGGAGCTGTTTTAATCGGGTAGAATTGGCGATTTCCCCCGGTTCGGACCCTATTTCCTTGAAGCAGCAACTCGAGCAACTCCTCGCCAACGCCCTCGCCACCCTCGGCGGCTCGCTGCCCGCGCCGCCCGCGGCCGAGACCGTCACGGTCGAGCGCAGCCGCGATCCGCGTCACGGGGACTTCGCGACCAACATCGCGCTGCGCCTGGCGAAAGCCGCGCGCAGCAATCCTCGCGAACTGGCGCAGCGCATCATCGCGGCGCTGCCCGCGAACCCGCTGGTGCAGCGCACCGAGATCGCCGGTGCCGGATTCATCAATTTCTTCCTGTCACCGGCGGCGTACGGGCAGGAACTCGCCGCGATCCACACGCAGGCCGAGCACTACGGGCACAGCACCCTCGGCCGCGGCGCGCCGGTCCTGCTCGAGTTCGTCTCGGCCAATCCCACCGGCCCGCTGCACGTCGGACACGGCCGCCAGGCGGCATACGGGGCGACGCTCGCCAACATCCTGTCGGCCGTCGGCTTCACGGTGGCGCGTGAGTACTACATCAACGATGCCGGCCGCCAGGTCGACATCCTCGCCGCCAGCGTCTGGGTGCGCTACCTGCAGGCCTGCGGCGAAGCGCTGCCGTTTCCGGAAAATGGCTATCGGGGCGAGTACGTGCGGCCAATCGCCGCACAACTGCGCGCGACCGAAGGCGAGAGCCTGCGCCGCCCGGCAGACCGCGTGCTCGCCGGTCTGCCGCCGGATGCCCCGGCGGGCGACAAGGAGGTCTACATCGATGCGCTGATCGCGCGGGCGCGGGAGCTCCTCGGACCGCAGAGCTTCGCAGACGTGCTTACGCGCTCGCTGGAGCAGATGCTCGCGGACATCCGCGGCGACCTCCAGCAGTTCGGCGTGCACTTCGATCGCTGGTACTCGGAGCGCGAGCTCGAGCGCAGTGGAGCGATCGAGCGGGCGCTGGAGCGTCTGGAGGGCGAGGGGCGGCTGTACCGCGAGCAAGGCGCCACCTGGTTCCGCGCCACGGAATTCGGCGACGAGAAGGACCGGGTCGTGGTGCGCGAGAACGGTCAGAAGACCTACTTCGCTTCCGACATCGCCTATCACCTCGAGAAGCGCGAGCGCGGATTTCACCGGCTCATCGACGTGCTGGGCGCGGACCACCACGGCTACGTGGCGCGCGTACGCGCCGGGCTCAGCGCGATGGGCGAGCCAGGCGAGAGCCTCGAGGTGATCCTGATCCAGTTCGTCAGCCTGTTCCGTGGCGGCGAGAAGGTTCCGATGGGTAAGCGTGAGGCGCAGTTCGTGACGCTGCGCCAGCTGCGCGATGAGGTGGGCAACGACGCCTGCCGTTTCTTCTACCTGATGCGCAGCCACGATCAGCCGCTCGATTTCGATCTGGAGCTGGCGAAGTCGCGCACCAACGAGAATCCCGTGTACTACATCCAGTACGCGCACGCGCGCGTGGCCAGCGTCCTGAAACAGATGACGGCCCGCGGTCTGCTCTTCGACCGTACCGAGGGCCTGGCGAACGCCACGCTGCTGACCGGCACGCACGAGCAGGCCGCGCTCGCGTGCGTCGCGCGTTTCCCGGATGCGCTCGAGCAGGCCGCCGTGAACCGCGCGCCGCATACGCTGGTGCACTACCTGCGGGAGCTCGCCAACGCGTTGCACACCTATTACAACGCCGAGCAGTTCCTCGTGGAGGATTCCACGGTGCGCAATGCTCGCCTCGCCCTGGTGACCGGCATGCAGCAGGTGCTGCGCAACGGACTGGTCCTGCTCGGCGTGAGCGCACCCGAGAGCATGTGAGCCGATGTCTCAGCTCACCACCCGTGACTACAAGGGGGCCGGCCGCCGTGCGAGCCCGCCCGCCGGGCTGAAGGAGTTCCTGCTCGGGGCTCTCGCGGGCGCGCTGCTCGCCGCCCTGGGCACGGCGCTGCTGATGCATCATGTGCACCAGGCAGCGGCGGCGCACTGCGCGCCAGCCGCTGCGACAAGCGATGCGGCGGCGCCAACCCCCTCAGGCCCGCCAGCGCGTCACGCCGCAGCGCACACGGCGCACTCCCCCGGCCCCGCAGCGCCGCCCGGACGGACCCACGCCAAGGAAACTCACGCCGACAGCGGCTCGCAACCCGCGCGCACGAGCGGCCGCAGCGCGGCCCCCCAGAGCGCTGCGGCGCCGGCGCAGTCGCAGTACGATTTTTATCAGATGCTGCCGAACCTGAAGGTCACCGTGCCGCGCCCGAACGGGGCCGGCGGACAAGCGGCCGCCGGGGGACACGGCACCGCCACCGGCTACGTCCTGCAGGTCGGTTCGTACCGGGACCCAGCCCAGGCACAACGCATTGTCGCCGAGCTCGACAGCCTGGGCATCATCGCGCACATCGACACGGTGCCGGACGGGCGCACCACCCTGCACCGCGTGCGGATCGGCCCGCTCAGCGACACGGCGGAACTCAACCGCATCCGCGGCGTGCTGAAATCAGTCCGCCTGCCGGCGATCGTGATGCCGGCTGGCGCCCGCTGAGGCCCCGGGCCGCACCGACCTCAGTCCTCGCCCACCGAGCGGAAATCCAGTCCCAGCGAGCGCAGCTTGCGGTACAGGTGTGTGCGCTCCATGCCGACGCGCTTGGCGAGCTGCCCGACCTTGCCGTTGCACAGCATGAGCTGCTGCTGCAGGTAGGCGCGCTCGAACTGCTCGCGCGCCTCGCGCAGCGGTAGTGCCAGCAGGTCCTGCTTGACGAGCGGCTCACCGGCCGGCGCCTGCACGGCGAGCTCGCGCTCGACCTCCTCCAGGCCGATCTCCTCGCCACCGCCCTGGATCAGCAGGCGGTGCACGAGGTTCTTCAACTCCCGCACGTTGTCCGGCCAGGGGTAGTTGCGCAGGCGGTTCTGCGCCGCGACGCTGAAATGGCGCAGCGGCAGCTCCTCGGAGTCCACCAGGCGGTCGACGTGATGGCGCAGCAGTTCCGGCACATCCTCCGCGTAATCGCGCAGCGGCGGTACGCGCACGATCAGCGTGTTGAGGTGACCGAGCAGATCGCGGCGCAGCGCAGCGCCGGCGCGGTTCTCGACGCCGGGCTGCGCCGATGAGACCAGCCGAGCGCGCAGCTCAATGGGCTCGCTGCCACCGACCGGTGTGAAGCGCCCGGATTCAAGCGCCCCGACCAGCAGGCGCTGCGCCGCCGGGGGCAGATCCTCGAGCTCCTGGACGAACAGCGTGCCATCGGCGGCCTGCTCGAGCAGCCCGGGCCGGCGCGCCCCGTTGTCGACCGAGCCGAACAGGCGGCTCTCGGCATCGGCGTCGCGCAAGCTGCTCGCCACCAACGTGACGAACGGAGCGCCGGCCCGCGGGCTGCGGCCGTGCAGATAGCGGGCGAACAGCTCCCGCCCCGAACCCGGCTCGCCGATCAGCAGCACCGCAGAGGTGTGCGTGGAGATCTGCTGCAGCTCGGCGCGCAACTGCTGCATCAACTTGCTCTTGCCGGCCGGCATCATCAGGCCGGGGACGAACAGCTTGCCGGCCTGTCGCTTGCGCCGGCCCGCATCGAGCGCGCGCTCCACCGTGCGCAGCAGCTTGGCGAGGGACAACGGCTTCTCCACGAAGTCGAACGCGCCGAGGCGCGTGGCCTCCACCGCCGTTTCGACCGTCCCGTGGCCCGACATCATCACGACCGGGCAGCCGTCGGCGGCGGTGCTCGACCATTCGCGCAGCAGCGTGATGCCATCGACGTCGGGCATCCAGATGTCGAGCAGCACCAGGTCGGGTGTCTGCCGCGCGCGCGCCGCGCGCGCCTGCGCCGCGTTGGCCGCGACCTCCACCAGGTAGCCTTCCTCGGAGAGGATCTCCTTCAGCAGGCCGCGGATGTCCGCCTCGTCATCGACCACCAGTATGTGTGCCGCACTCATGCTTGCTCGCTCCGCAATGACTGTCGTTCTTCTCTCGCCCCGGAACGCTTGCCGAACGCCACCGGCAGGGCCACCCGGATTCGGGCGCCCCCCTCGGGACGATTGTCCGCGTCGATCCGGCCCCCATGCTCCTCGACGATCTTCTTCACGATCGCCAGACCCAGCCCGGTGCCCTTGGGCTTGCTCGTGACATACGGATCGAAGATCCGTCCGAGCAAGTCCGCCTGGAACCCGGGCCCATTGTCACATACGCTCATCAGTCCGAACGCGGTCGCACCGCCCTCGAACCGCGTGCTGATCTCGACCTGCGGGTCCGGATGGCTCTGGAGCGCCTCGAGGGCGTTGGTCACCAGGTTGTTCAGGATCTGGCGGACCCGGCCGCGATCGGCCTCGATCGCGCTCAGCCGCTCATCCAGGTCGAGCACGATGTTCGCACGCGGATCCTGCGAGCGGTACAGGTCGGCCACCTCGGTCACCAGCTCGTTCAGGCTGAAGCGGCTGACGCGCATCTCCGGCGCCCGGGCGTACTCGCTGAAGGCATTGACCATCTGCTGCATGCTCTCGACCTGCTGCACGATGGTATGCGTGGAGCGATCGAGGAACTCTGCCGCCGGCGGCGCCAGAATCGGCAACAGCCGCCGCCGCAGCCGCTCGGCGGACAGCCGGATCGGTGTGAGCGGATTCTTGATCTCGTGCGCCAGCCGCCGCGCCACCTCGCCCCAGGCGGCATCGCGCTGCGCTTCGAGCAGCGCCGTGATGTCGTCGAAGACGATCACGTAGCCCATGTCGCCGCTCTCGCCAGGCAGCGGCGTACAGGCGCACATCAGCGTCGCCATCCGGCCCGGCTTGCCCAGATCGATCTGCTCGCGCCACTCCTCCCGTCCGCGCGCGAAGCGCACCGCGATCGCCGCCACGAACTGGCCGAGCTGCTCGTTGCCGGCCGACAGATCCGGCAGCGCCCGTCCGGTCGCGACCGACAGATCGGTGCCGAGGATGCCCCCGGCCGCCCGGTTGGCCATGCGCACCACCAGGTTGCGGTCGATCGCCAGCACGCCGGTGGACAGGCGCGCCAGGATGATGGCGAGCCGTTCGCGCTCCCGCTCGACAGCCTGCTGGCTGCGCGTTGCCTCATCGTGCGCGCGCCGCAGCCGTTTGGTCATGTCGTTGAAGGAGTGCACCAGGTAGCCCATCTCGTCTCGGGATGGCAGGGCGAGACGCGTGGCGAAATCCCCCTTGCCGACCGCGCGGGTGCCGGCAATCAGGTCCTGCACCGGTCGGGCGAGTCGCTCGGCGGAGAGGATCGCGCCATGGATCGCCGCGAGCATCGCCAGCAACAGCACCAGGGTGAGCGTGAGACGGAAGCTGTATTTCAAGGGCTCGCGCAGCGCCGTCAGGTTGCCGTAGCGTGAATAGGAACGCTGCACGGCGTTCGAGAGCGCCGAGAGCTGCTCGGGCACCGGATAAACGGCCATCAGATAGCGCAGTCCCGCGCCGCGGCCCGACGCGGCGAGCGGAACACCGATGCGGATGACGAACCGGCCGTTCGGTCGTGGCTCGAGACTGACGTAGGTCTGCCGCTCGCTCACGGTGCGCACCAGATCCGTCGGCGGTGCGAGCGGCACGTCGGCGAGCGGGTCCTCGAGGCTCGCGGCGAGCACCCGCTCGTTGGCCCCGTAGAGCACGATCTCCCGGGCGGAATCCGCGCGACGCGCCTGATCGAGCTGTCCCTGGATCTTCAGCGCCGAGCGCCCGAGCAGCGCGCGCGCGAGCACCGCGGTGCGGTGCGATTCGGCCTGCACGCGCAAATCGAGAGCCGAGCGGGACAGCACCAGTGCGTCCTTCAACCCTTCGCGGACCTCGACGCGAAACCAGCTGTCGATGCCCCGATCGATGAACTCCAGCGAGGAGAAATACACGATCAGCAGCGGCGCGATCACCAGCGCCCCGAAGATCATGACCGAGCGCGCGGTCAGGCGCGAGCCGGGGACGTGATTGCGGAAATCGCGCACCAGCTGCCACAGCTTGCGCGCCAGCAGCACGATCAGCACGAACACGCCGATGACGTTCAGCAGAACGATCCACGGCTGCAGGCGACCGAATTCGGAGGAATTCTGCGCGCTCTTGGCGAGCAGCAGTAGCGCCGCGAGCCCAATGACGCTCCACAGCGCGATGGCTGCGATGACGCGCGAGCGGCGCGGCGGTTCGCTCACACCGGCAGCGACCATGAATACCACGGACTCTCGCGCTGCCAGTCATCCGTCCAGAACAGCAGCGCGCGCAGGGAGGCCGGCAGCTTGCCGCGACGCACGTCGGCGCGAACACTGATGACGTAGCGACCGCTCAACAACTGCGACTCGACCAGAATTGGCCAGTTGTGCACCGTTTCGAGGTAACGCAGCGCCTGCCTCACGTCGGCGAAGCTGCGCTCCCCGCCGCTCTGCACGTCCCGCACCACGTAACGGCGCGTGAGGACGTGGTAGGCCAGCTCACGGCGCAGCGTCACGTCGATCACCGTGGCATTGAACCAGAAGCGCCGCACCTGCTCGACCCGCGTCTCCACGTCGAAGCTCAGCGTAACGCCGTTTTGCAACGCCTTGCGGATGGCCGGATTCAGCGGATAGGTCACCTGGGCGTTCAGCTCGATCACGCCGTGATCGAAATTCACGTACGCCGACCGCACCGCCAGTGCGCCATCGAGCGCATCGGCGAACGCCGTGGCGCGCAGCACCCCGAGCGCCAGCAGCACCAGCGTCACACCGAGCGACGGCCAGCGGCGCGCGCGGGCCGAACCGACTCCAGGCCCGGAGCGCGAGCCGACTCGTGGCGACCATGCAACGACCGAACGCGTAAAGCCCCCTTGCATCAGACGCTATCAGGTTTCTGACGTTGTCTTTTCGAGACAAGCATAATAAAAGCCGTCCGTCTCCGCCGCACGCCCGCCCAACAGCTGCACGCCGTGGCGGCAGCGTACCGTCCCGGAGGGCAGCTGTTTCGCCTCAAGCGCTCGAGTCAACGCCAGCGGTTCGGCCGCCAGGCAGCGCTCCACGACCTCCTCGTTCTCCGCCGGCAAGACCGAACAGGTGGCGTAGAGCAGCCGCCCGCCGGGGGCGAGCATCCGGAATGCCCCGCGCAGAATCTCCAGCTGCGCCTGAGCCAGCGATGCGATGTCCGCTGCCCGCCGCAGCAGCTTGATGTCGGGGTGGCGGCGGATCACGCCAGTCCCCGAACAGGGCGCATCGACCAGGATGCGATCGAAGGGTCGAGCGTCCCAGAATGTCTCCGGCGCGCGCACATCTGCCGCGCTCAGGTGGGCCGCGAGGCCCAGCCGCGCGAGGTTCTCCGCCACACGCGCGAGGCGCGCCGGATCGACGTCAAGGGCCCAGAGCTCGAGCTGTGCGGTTCGCTCGAGCAGATGTGCTGCCTTGCCGCCGGGCGCGGCGCAGGCGTCGAGCACCCGCATGCCGGGGGCCGCATCGAGCAGGGGCGCCGCCAGTTGTGCGCCTGCGTCCTGCACCGACACCCACCCCTCGCGAAACCCCGGCAGCGCCGCTACCGCCACCGGCGGCTCGATCCGGATCGCGGTCGCAGCGGCCGCGCCGCCCCCGGCCTCACAGCGCCGGCCGCTGAGCCCGGCATCGGCCAGATCCTGCAGATAATGCTCGGCGGAGCGCCGACTCGGATTGAGCCGCACGGTCAGGGGCGGGTGCGCATTGTTCGCCGCGAGCACCGCCTCGAGCTGCTCGGGCCACGCCGCCCGCAGCGTATCGAACAGCCAGCGCGGATGGGCGGTGCGCCGCGCCGGGTCCTGGTCGACCTGCGCCAGCAGGACCTCGCGCTGCGCCACCAGCTTGCGCAGCACGGCGTTCACCAGGCCCGAGGCATGCCCTTGGCGCAGGATCCGGGCCGCATCCACCGCTGCGTGCACGGTCTGCTGGGGCACGTTACGGGAGTACTCGATCTGGTGGGCGGCCGTGACGAGCAGGGCGTGCACGTCGCGGCCGAGCGCACCGGGGCGCGACAGCAGGCTGTCAACCGCCGGCTGCAGTCGCAGATACCAGCGGATCGTCCCCAGGGCGATGGCACGCACCGCCGCACGGCGCGCACTGCCCTCGAAGGCGGCGAGCGCCGCGTCGGCCGATTGGCCCGCGAGCACCCCCGCCACCGCTCGGGCGGCGTCGGCCAGCGCGGCGGCGGCCGGATTTTCCGGGCGGGTCAACGCGCCCGACCCAGCCGCATGCGCGGCTGCAGCGGGCGGTGGCCGCTCGCGAACACCCCGGCACTCTGCGGCGAGCCGCCCGGTCGCTGCAGCCTCAGCAGCTCGAGGCTGCCGGTGCCGCACTGAACTCGGACGTAGCCGTCCTGATGACTGCCGTGCACGGCGAGAATTTCCCCCGGCTCAGCGGCCGCCGGATCGGTCCGGGGCCCGAGGCGCGCCGCATGCACCAGCAACCGCGGCTCGGCAGCGCTACGAGCGTCGATCCGCACGGTTTCGGCCGTTGCCCGCGGCCGCAGGGCCCGGATCTGGCGCTCGATCTGCTCCGCCGGGTCACTCCAATTGATCTCGGCATCACGCTTGTCGAGCTTGCGCGCATAGGTGACGCCCTCGTCCGGCTGCGCCGTGCCGGTCAGCGTACCGTCCGCCCATCCGGCCAGGGCCTGCAGCAGCAGCCGCCCGGACAGATCAGCCAGGCGGTCGCGCAGGCTGCCACCCGTGTCGAGCGGCTCGATCGGCACCCGCCGCTGCAGCAGGATCGGGCCGGTATCAAGGCCAGCCTCCATGCGCATCACCGTAAGGCCGGTTTCCGCGTCGCCGGCGAGCAGTGCGCGCTCGATTGGCGCCGCACCGCGCCAGCGGGGCAGCAGCGAGGCATGCACGTTCAGGCACCCGAGCGGCGGCAGATCCAGCACAGCCTGGGGCAGGATGAGTCCATAGGCGACGACCACGAGCACGTCCGGGCGCCACTCGAGCAGGCAGGCCCAGTCGGCCGGCCTCTTCAGCGCGGCAGGCTGGTGGACGGGCACGCTTGCCTGAGCCGCGAGCTTGACCGGTGAGGCGGTGAGCTGCCGACCGCGGCCCTGCGGGCGGTCGGGTTGGGTCAGGACGCCGACCAGCCGGTGCTGCGAATGCAGCAGCTCGAGCAGGACCGGTAGTGCGAACTGCGGCGTTCCGGCGAACGCCACCCGCAAGGGAGTCGGCTCGACCACCGGACCGACCGGCTACAGCGCCACGGAGGCCGCGCGGACGCTGCGCTGCGCCCGGCCCTTGCGCTCCTTCTCCAGCTTCTTGCGGATCCGGTCACGCTTGAGGCTCGACAGGTAGTCGACGAACAGCTTCCCATCGAGGTGGTCCATCTCGTGCTGAACACACACCGCCAGCAGCTCATCGCAGTCCCGCTCGAAGACCTGGCCGGTACGGTCCTGGGCACGCACGCGGATGCTCGCGGCGCGCTTGACCGCGTCGAAAATGCCGGGAACCGAGAGACACCCCTCTTCGGCGCTCGCCTCGCCCTCCTGCGCGATGATCTGCGGGTTGATCAGGACCAGCGGCTCGTTGTGCGTCTCCGAGACATCGATGACAATGAGACGCTGGTGGACGTCCACCTGGGTGGCCGCCAAACCGATGCCCGGCGCGCCGTACATGGTCTCGAGCATGTCCTCGATCAGGCGGTGCAGGCTGGCATCGAAGCGGACGACTGGCTGAGCCCGCGTGCGCAGTCGCGGGTCGGGAAACTCGAGTATCGTTTTGAGCGCCATGAAGTTTGGAGTCGCGATTGGGCAACGGGTTCCTGGGGCCACGAGCGGCCCGCCGCTCGCCCCGGGACCGTGACCGGATGCACAGCTTGACATTAAATCGCCGCACACGGGGTGCCGACATGCAATTATACGCGGCCATGGCGTCGAAACAGATTCGCTGTGCCCGCCTCTTACTGGCGGGCGGGTTTCCGGCCCTCCTGGCGGCCTGCGCGGCCATGCACGGGACGAGCCGGACAGTCGCGGCTGCCTCACCGCCGCCGCCCCCACCGGCGGCCGCCGCGAGCGCCGCACCGGCACCGGCCGCGCCGGTTGCGGACGAATCGGCTCCGATCGTCCGGCGCAGCGCACCGATGACCTACACGGTCAAGCGGGGGGATACTCTGTGGGGCATCGCCTCGATGTTCCTGCGCAATCCCTGGGACTGGCCCGAGGTCTGGTACCTCAATCCCCAGATCCACAACCCCCACCTGATCTACCCCGGCGACGTCCTGGCGCTCAGTTACGGCCAGGGCGGCAAGCCCTCGATCCGCCTCGTGCACGCCAGCGCCCTGCGCATGCAGTCGGGCGGGGAGCCGACGGTGCGGCTCGAGCCGAACCTGCGCAGCACTCCCATCACGGCTGCCATCCCGACCATCCCGTACACGGCCATTGCCGCGTTCCTCGCTCGCCCGGTCGTCCTCAGCGCCGGCCAGGTGCGCCGAGCACCGCATGTGATCGCGTTCCGCAGCAAGCACCAGGTCGCGGGTAACGGCTCGGTCGCCTACGTCAGCGATCTCGGCCGCCATCCGCACGCGCGCTACAGCGTGATTCACGTCGGCGAGAAGCTGCGCGACCCCGGGGACCTCGGCTTCGGACACGTCTACGGCTATCTGGGCACCTACACGGCCACCGCGGTCGTCACCGCCGACGGACCTCCGGGCACGGCTCGGCTGGCCGATGCGGCGCGCGAGACCTTCCCGGGGGACCGGCTGATCACCACGGACGCCCCGATCCCGCTCACGATGCAACCGCGCGCGCCCTCACGGCGCGTGCGCGGCAAGATCCTCTGGGTGATCGGCGGCACCGGCGGGGCTGACCTGGCCGGACAATACGACATCGTGGTGCTTGATCGCGGCAGCCGCGCCGGGCTCGTCCCCGGGGACGTCCTCGCCGTCGATCATCACGGCTCGGTGGTCCACGACACCCACGGAACCTTTGCGTGGCTGTTCCACGCGTTGGGCTCGGGCAGCAGCGCGTTCGCACCGCGCGTGCAGCTGCCCGACTACCGGGCCGGCACGCTGCTGGTGTTCAAGACTTACCGCGATCTGTCGTTTGCGCTGGTCGTGGCAGCCTCGCACACCATCGCCGACGGCGACGTCATACAGAACCCCTAGTCGGCTGGGCCGCCCGGCATCGCGGTGCGCCCGGTGAGCGCCGCGAGCACCGGGGCCGTCAGCGGCCGCACGCCGCGCCAAAGACGGAACGACTCCGCGGCCTGCTCGACCAGCATGCCCCATCCGGGCACCGCGTCGCGACATCCCAACTCACGCGCCCAGCGCGTGAACGGTGTATCGCCGCGGCCGTAAGCCATGTCGTAGCACAGCGTGTCGGCTCCGAACGCCGCCGCCGGCACCGCGGGCAGCTCGCCGGTCACGCTCGCCGAGGTGGCGTTGATGACCAGTTCGAAGCGCTGTCCGGCGAGTTCGGCGAAGCCGCAACCCTCGAGGGCACCGAGACCGGCGAATACCGCCGCGAGTGCCACGGCCCGCTCCGCGGTACGGTTGGCGATCACGATGCGCCGCGGCGCAAGGGCGAGCAGCGGCGCGATCACGCCACGCGCGGCGCCGCCGGCGCCGATCAGCAGGATGGAGCGATCCCGGAGCGGCCAGCCGAGGTTCACCGACAGGTCCTGCACCAGCCCCGCCCCGTCGGTGTTGTCGCCGAGCAGCGAGCCATCGCGGCGGACCGCAAGGGTGTTGAGCGCTCCGGCCAGGCGCGCCCGTTCCGTCAGCGCATCGGCGAGCGCCAGCGCACGCGTCTTGTGCGGCAAGGTGATGTTCACACCCCGACCGCCGGCGGTAAAGAACTCCTGCAGGCGCTCGGTGAACTGCTCCGGCGCGACATCCATCAGGCGATAGGTGAGCGACTGCTCGGTCTGCCGCGCAAACAGCGAATGGATGAAAGGCGAGAGGCTGTGAGCGACCGGGTGACCCACCACGGCATACTGATCTGCGCTGCCTTTCATGGCTCGATTCTGCCCTCGCCCCGTACCCCTGTCACGCTCGCAGCGCCGGCGTGAGCGCCCGTACCGCGCAGCCGCCTTCCGCCGCGCCGTGCAAGCAACGATACAGCTCGGGCAGCCACTCGCCCATGCGCTCATCGAGTTGGTATGGGGGATTGACGATCAACAGCCCCGAGCCGTTGAGCGCAACGCGCGAGTCGCGCGGGTGCAGCCACAACTCCGACACCAGCGCCCCGCGGTCAAGCTCGCGCGCCAGACCCTCGAGCCACCGATCGGTGTCGCGCGCGTGTTTGATCGGATACCAGATCGCCATGACCCCGGTGGCGAACCGGCGCAGCGCCTCGGCGAGTCCGATCCTCACCCGCTCAAAATCCTCCCGAGTGTCCTCGTAGGGCGGATCGATCAAGATCAGCGCGCGCCGCTCGGGGGGCGGCAGCTCGGCGCGCAGGCGCGCAAAGCCCTCGCCGGTCTCGATGCGCACCCGTCCGGCAACCGACGCGAGCGCCCGCTGCAGGGCGCGCGCCTCCTCGGGGAGCGCCTCGATGAGCAGGCCGCGGTCCTGGGAGCGCAGCGCGCTCGCAGCGAGCCAGGGCGACCCCGGATACAGCTGCAGCGAGCCGTCCGCGCGGCGCAATTGCGCGACGCAATCGAGATAATCCCGCAGCTCCGGGGCTGTGCACGCGGCGGCCTCGAGACGCGCGATTCCAGCGCGCGACTCGGCCGCCGACTCGCCGAGGTCATACACGCCGCGGCCGGCGTGAGTCTCGAGGTAAAGGAAGCCCTTCTCCTTGCGCTGCAGCGCCGCCAGCAGCGCCAGCAGCG
Organism: Pseudomonadota bacterium; assembly: GCA_021805275.1. The sequence goes on along the minus strand of JAJZFQ010000184.1, from coordinate 40,558 downwards.
TCACGTGCTTGTGCACGTCGGCAAAGTTCCCGGCGTGATGGGCGTGTCGGTACTTCATGTGCGGCCACACTAGCAAACTCGTGCCGCGCCAGCGGGCATACCACGGCCCTGCGGCGCGCGCCCCCCGCCGGCGGCCCGGCCCGGCAGCGCCGGCCGCCGGGCAGTAGATCACATTTGACCATAAAAATCAGTGACTTATGCAAAATCCGAGCGTGACCGGATTGGACAAGGAATATGAAATGCTGTTAGATGCGCTCGGTTTTGAGCCCGTGACCCACGACACCCTCGCGGTCCGATCAGGCCTGTTCGGCGAGGCGATGCCCTCGATGTTGCCGATGCCCGGGGTGCCGGGGCGCGTCACGCCATACCCCGGCGGCCGCCATGGCCGAATCGATCTGCACTGACTGCTTGATTCAATGACAACCGGTTGCGTTCTCGACGTACTGATCTACGTTTACGACCATTACATGATGTCGGACCCGGCCGAGGTTCCGGCCCGCCGCCAGATTTTCTCCGCGCTGGCGCGCAAGGGGTTCACGCTCGGGGAGGTCGCCGAGGCGATGGAGTGGCTTTCCGTACTGGCCGCCGGATCCGAAGGCCCCGCGGCGCTCACGCCGGCCGCGCCCGAGCGGGCCGTGCGGGTGTTCGCCGATGGGGAGTTGTGGCGGCTCTCGGACGAGTGCCGAGGCTTCCTCACCCGGCTGGATCGCGACGGGGTACTCACGCCCGAGCAGCGCGAGCGGGTCATCGAGCGCACGCTGGCGCTCGATGTGGCGGAGCCGACGCTCGAGCAGCTCAAGTGGGTGGTGCTCCTGGCGCTGTCCGTGCAGCCCGGCGAGGACGCCGCGCTGGCGCGCTTCGAGGCGTTGATGGCAAGTGAACGGCAGCTCGTGCGGCACTGATCGGACGCGAAATCACATGGCAGAAAATCTGGTCGTCGTCGAGTCGCCCGCCAAGGCAAAGACCATCAAGAAATACCTGGGCAAGGATTTCGAGGTGCTGGCCTCCTACGGGCACGTCCGCGATCTGGTACCCAAGGAGGGCGCGGTCGATCCCGATCACGGCTACACCATGCGCTACCAGGTGCTGGAGAAGAACGAGCGTCATGTCGAGAGCATCGCCCGCGGGCTGAAGAAGTCCAAGGCGCTGTATCTGGCGACCGACCCGGACCGCGAGGGCGAGGCGATCGCCTGGCACCTGAAGGAGATCCTGCGCGAGCGCGGCGAGCTCGACGGCAAGACCGTGCACCGCGTCGTGTTTTACGAGATCACGCGCAATGCGATCCGCGAGGCGGTGGAACGGCCGCGCGAGCTGTCACTCGACCTGGTCAACGCCCAGCAGGCGCGCCGCGCACTTGATTACCTGGTCGGCTTCAATCTCTCGCCGCTGCTCTGGAAGAAGGTTCGCCGGGGCCTCTCGGCCGGCCGGGTACAAAGCCCGGCGCTGCGCATGATCTGCGAGCGCGAGGCGGAAATCGAGGCCTTCCTCGCGCGCGAGTACTGGACGCTCGACGGCGAAGGAGCCAGCGTGACCGCGACCGCTCGGGCCCCCTTTCCGCTGAAGCTCCTCGAATATCGCGGCCGCAAGGTCGAGCAGTTCTCGTTCACCGACCAAACAACCGCGCACGAGGTACAGAGCGCCCTGCAGCAGGCCTGCGGAGCACGCGGCGACAGCGCGCACTTCGCGACGCCGGGACGGCTGCAGGTGCTCACGGTGGAGCGCAAGCAGCGGCGGCGCAGCCCCGCCCCGCCGTTCACGACCTCGACGCTGCAGCAGGAAGCGGCGCGCAAGCTCGGCTTCAATGCCCGCCGCACCATGCGTCTGGCGCAGCAGCTCTACGAAGGCCTCGACCTCGGCGACGGCAACGTCGGACTCATTACCTACATGCGTACCGACTCGGTGTCGCTGGCGCAGGAGGCGGTGCAGGAGATCCGCGCCGTGGCCACGCGGCTGTACGGCAAGGAGGAGGTCGCCGAGGAGCCGCGCATCTTCAAGACCAAGTCGAAGAATGCCCAGGAGGCGCACGAGGCAATCCGGCCGACCTCCGCGGCAATCACGCCGGCGGACGTCGAGGGGCGGATCGACCATGATCTGTACCGGTTGTACGCGCTCATCTGGAAGCGGGCCGTTGCCTCGCAGATGGCCGTGGCGGTGTTCGACACCGTGGCGGCGGACATGCTCGCCGGCCCCGACGGACCGGAGCGTCACGTGCTGCGGGCCACCGGCTCGACGCTGATCAAACCGGGCTACATCTCCGTCTACCAGGAAGGCACCGACGACGCCAAGGCCGACGAGGAGGATCACGCGTTGCCGCCGCTGCACGAGGGCGATCGGGTGGACCTGGTGGCGTTGAACGCCGCGCAGCACTTCACCGAGCCGCCCCCGCGCTACAGCGAGGCGTCGCTCGTCAAGGCCCTCGAGGAGCACGGCATCGGCCGGCCCTCGACGTATGCGGCCATCATCTCGACGCTGCAGGACCGCGAGTACGTCGAGATGGACAACCGGCGCTTCATCCCGACCGACATCGGCAAGATCGTCAACCGTTTCCTCACCGACCACTTCCACCGCTACGTCGAGTATGGCTTCACGGCGGCCATGGAGGACGAGCTCGATGCAGTCTCGCGCGGCGAGGAGACCTGGACCACGCCGCTCGAGAAATTCTGGAAGCCGTTCATCCACCAGGTGGAGCAGATCGAGAAGAACGTCACGCGCGAGCAGGTCGCGCAGGCGCGCGAGCTCGGCACCGACCCGGGCAGCGGCAAACCGGTGAGCGTGCGCATGGGCCGCTTCGGACCGTTCGTGCAGATCGGCACAAAGGATGACGCCGAGAAGCCGCGGTTTGCCGGTTTGCGCCCGGGGCAGAAGATGGACTCGATCAACCTCGAGCAGGCCATGGAGCTGTTCAAGCTGCCGCGCACGCTCGGGACGACGGCCGAGGGCGAGACCGTGGTCGCGAACGTCGGGCGCTTCGGCCCCTATGTGAAGTACGGCAGCAAGTACGTTTCGCTGAAGGAGGACGATCCGTACACCGTGACCCTGGAGCGGGCATTGGAGGTGATCCGCCTGAAACAGGAGGCGGATGCCAACCGCATCATCCACGACTTCGGCACCGACAACATCCAGGTACTCAACGGCCGCTACGGCCCGTATGTCACCGACGGCAGCAAGAACGCCAAGATCCCCAAGGACCGCGATCCGAAGTCGCTCACCCTGGAGGAATGCCGCACGCTGCTCGCGAACGCACCCGCACGCGGCCGCGGCCGCTTCGGGCGCGGCGCGGCCAAGCGCGGCGCAGGGGCTCGGCGCAGCGCGCCCGTCGCGGCACCGACCGCGGCTGAACCCGCAGCGGCGCCAGCCCGCAAGGCCCCGGCGGCTCGCGTCCGCGCGCCGGCTGCGGCGGCAAAGACCCGTACAGGCGCGCCGGGCAAGCGCGCCAAGAGCGCCGCAAAGCCCGCACGCCGGCCCCGCTCGGCCCAGTGACCGGCGGACCGGCACACGTGGCGGGCGGCTCTTGAGCGCATTCGATCTCATCGTCATCGGCGGCGGCAGCGGCGGCCTCGCCGCGGCGCAGCGCGCCGCCGAATACGGCGCGAAGGTGGCGCTCCTGGAGTCGCACCGCCTCGGCGGCACGTGCGTGAACGTCGGGTGTGTGCCCAAGAAGCTCATGTGGTACGCGGCCGACCTGGCCGAAGGCCTGCGCGACGCGGGCGGTTACGGCTTCACGCTCACCTCGGAGGCTCACGACTGGCGGCGGCTCAAGGACAAGCGCGACGCCTACATCGAGCGCCTCAATGGCATCTATGCGGCCAACCTGGCCAAGCGCGGCGTGACGCTCATCCGCGCGCGCGCGGCGTTTGCGGACCGCGGCACGGTGATCGCCGGCGCCGAGCGCCTCAGCGCCCCTCACATCATCATCGCCACGGGCGGGCGCGCCGTGCTGCCCGGCATTCCCGGCGCCGCACGGGGCATCACGTCGGAGGGGTTCTTCGAGCTCTCGGCCAGGCCGCAGCGGGTTGCGGTGATCGGCAGCGGCTACATCGCGGTCGAGCTGGCGGGTATTTTCGCCTCGCTCGGTTCGAGCGTGGCGCTGGTGCTGCGCACCGGCTCGGCGCTGAAGCAGTTCGACGCCATGCTCGGGGAATCGATGCTGAAGATCCTCGCCGAGGCAGGTGTCGCGATTCACCAGCAGGCCGTGCCGGCCGCCCTCGAGGGCGAGCCGCACGAGCTGACGCTCCTGACGCGTGACGGACGGCGGCTCGGACCGTTCGAGTGCGTCCTGTGGGCGGTCGGCCGCGCCAGCGCGGTCGCGGACTTGAATCTGCCGGCCGCCAGCGTCGCCTGTGACGCGGAGGGCTTCATCCAGACCGACCGGTACCAGGTCACCAGCGCGGCGGGCATCTACGCCATCGGCGATGTGACCGGGCGGGCCCAGCTCACGCCGGTGGCGATTGCCGCCGGGCGCCGCCTGAGCGATCGGCTGTTCGGCGGCCAGCCTGACCGGCATCTCGATTATCACAACATCCCGACCGTGGTGTTCGGCCATCCGCCGATCGGCACGGTGGGATTGACCGAGCAAGCAGCCCGCGAGAACTACGGCGATGGCAACGTCGCAGTATTCAAATCGAGTTTCGTGCCCATGTACCACGCCATGACCGACCACAAACCGCGCTGCGACATGAAGCTCGTGACGGTCGGGCCCGAACGGCGCGTGGTGGGCGTGCACGTCATCGGTCCGGGAGCGGACGAGATGATGCAGGGCTTCGCGGTGGCCGTGCGCATGGGCGCGACCAAGGCCGATTTCGACGACACGGTGGCCATTCACCCCACCAGCGCCGAGGAGTTGGTCACGATGCGTTGAGCGGGCCGCAGCCCGCTTGCAGCAGTTGCGCCGGCACGCCGCTCGGGCAGAATGGCCCTCATGGACAACCCACTGCTCACTCAGGATCCGCTGCCCCCTTTCCCGCGTATCGGCGCTGCCGATGTCGAACCCGGGGTGCGGGCGCTGCTGACCGAGGCGCGCGCCGAAATCGACGGCATCGCTGCCAGCGGGCAGCCGTCATTCGCCACGGTGGTCGAGCCGCTCGAGGATCTGCTGCATCGGGTTGCGCGCGCATGGTCGCCGGTGAGTCACCTCAACGCCGTGCTCAATTCCGAGCCGCTGCGCGCCGCCTACAACGCCTGTCTGGCGCTGCTCTCGGCCTATCAGACCGACCTTGCGCAGAACGAGTCGCTATACCAGGCGTACCGCAGCATCGCGACGCGCGAAGGCGCGAGCCTCGATCCGGTGCGCCACCGCGTCATCGCGCACGCGCTGCAGGAGTTCACCCTGGCCGGGGTCGGGCTGGCGCGCGCGAGCAAGGAGCAATTCAAGCAGGTGATGCTCGAGCTCACCCAGCTGCAGGCCAAATTCGAGGAGAACGTGCTCGACGCCACCAACGCGTGGAGTCACCACGTCACCGACCAGGCGCAGCTGCGCGGCCTGAACGAAGTCGTGGTCGAGCAGGCCCGGCGCGGCGCGCATGAGAAGGGACTGGAGGGCTGGCTGCTGACGCTGGACCAGCCAACCTATGTCGCGGTGGTGACCGACGCCGAAGCCCGGGAGCTGCGCCACGAGTTCTATCGCGCCTGGAGCACGCGCGCCTCCGATCAGGGGCCACAGGCCGGTCGCTGGGACAATGCGCCGATCATCGAGCGGATCCTCGCCCGGCGGCACGAAGCGGCACGCATCCTCGGCTTCGAGAATTTCGCCGATTACGCCCTCGCCAAGCGCATGGCGCACACCCGGGGGGAAGTCATGGGGTTCCTCGAGGAGCTCGCGCGCGCGGGCCGGCCCGCCGCCGAGCGTGAATTCGCCGAACTGGAGGGGTTCGCGGGACACCGGCTCGAGGCCTGGGATCTGGCCTTCTACGCCGAGCGGCTGCAAAAGCAGCGCCACGCCGTGTCCCAGGAGGAGCTGCGGCCGTACTTTCCGCTGCCGCGCGTGCTGGCCGGCCTGTTCGAGGTCGCCGAGCGGCTGTTCGGGGTGCACATCGAGGAGCGCTCCGCGGCCCCGGTGTGGCACCCGGATGTGCGCTATTTCGAGATCCACGCCGGCGGCCGGCCGGTCGGCAGCTTTTACCTGGACGCCTATGCGCGCCCGCACAAGCGCAGCGGGGCGTGGATGGACGAATGCGTCGGACGCAAGCACCTGGCGAGCGGGGATGCACTGCCGGTGGCTTATCTGGTGCTGAATGTCCTGCCGCCCGGGCAGGATCGTCCGGCGCTGTTGACGCACGACGACGTGCTGACTCTGTTCCACGAGTTCGGCCACGGCCTGCACCACCTGCTCACCCGCGTGGACTATCCCAGTCTCGCCGGCATCAACGGCGTCGCCTGGGACGCCGTCGAGCTGCCGAGTCAGTTCATGGAGAACTATGCCTGGCACCCGGAAGTGCTCGGACGCATCTCGGGGCACTACCTCACGGGCGCGCCGCTGCCCGCCGAAATCCAGCAGCGGCTGCGCGACACGCGCAGTTTTCATGCCGGGCTGCAGATGGCCCGTCAGCTGGAATTCGCGCTGTTTGATTTCCGCCTGCACGCCGAATACGACCCGGCGCGCACCAGCCGGGTGCTCGAGATCCTGGGCGAGGTCCGCCGTCAGGTCGCGGTCGTCCCGGTGCCCGACTGGAACCGCTTCCCGATGAGCTTCGGACACATCTTCGCCGGCGGCTACGCGGCCGGCTATTACAGCTACAAGTGGGCGGAAGTTCTGGCGGCAGACGCCTACTCCGCGTTCGAGGAGCGCGGCGCATTCGACCGTGCGACCGCCGAGCGTTATCTCGACACCATTCTGTCGCGCGGCGGCAGCTGTGACCCGTTGGCCGCGTTCGTTGCGTTCCGCGGGCGGGCACCGCAGGTGCATGCGCTGCTGAGGCAGCACGGCATCATCGCCCCCGAGACCGTCACGTGACCCCGGTCGCGATTCGCGGCGCGGATCGGACGATTCTGAGCAGTGGCTCTCGGATTCAGGGGGGGCTTTGCCCCAGAGTCGTTCGAACTCCACGCAGGCCGGTGGCTCGGGGCACCGGTGCACACACCCGCAGAATGTCCAGTGCCCGACGCAGCGATTTCGACGTTACCGACACCGTGCAGGTCAGCTCGCCGGCCGCTGTGCTCTCGGCCGTCGAGGCGTTGTTTGCACCCACCTGGCCGAGCACCTCGCTCGAACCGCTGCGCCGCGCCTTCGAACACTTCGAGCGGCTGTTCGCCGGCGATGTGCCGGGCTTCCACGGCGTCGACACCGTCTATCACGATCGCCAACACACGCTGGACATCACCCTCGCCCTGGCACGCCTGCTGGTGGGCTTCGAGCGCCAGGCCGAGCCTGCCGCACGGCTCGGCGGAGAGCGGGCGGTCGCCGGGCTGATCACCGGGCTGTTTCACGACGTCGGCTATCTGCGCCGCAGCGAGGATCGCGATTCTGTCAACGGGGCGGAGTTCACCCGGGTGCACGTCTCGCGCGGCGCGCGGTTCCTCGAGGAGTACCTGCCGAAGATCGGCCTGGAACGCTGGGTCGGCGTGGCCCGCGACATCATCCATTTCACCGGCTACGAGTTCCCCTCGGCGCAGATCGAGGCCCGACTGCACGACCGACGCGACGTCATTGTCGGGCACCTGCTCGGCACCGCGGACATGATCGCGCAGATGGCCGATCGGTGTTACCTGGAGAAGTGCCGCGATCGGCTGTATCTGGAGTTCGTGCTCGGCGGGGTGGCCATGCCGAGCTCCGCCAGCGGTCAGCCGGAGGTCCGCTACGCCTCAGGCCTGGATTTGCTGCGCCAGACACCGCGGTTCATCGAAGAGGTGCGCGCCAAGCGTCTCGACGGGGAATTCGGCGGCGCCTACCGGTATCTCGAGGCCCTCTACGGGGGACACAACCCCTACATGGAGTCCATCGAGCGCAATCTGGCCTTCCTGCGTCGGGTACTGCGCAGCGAGAACTGGCGCCTGCTACGGCGGCGACCGCCGATCTTTGCCGCCACCGCCGACCCGATGTCCACCATGCGCGGCCTGATGGTGGGCTATCTGAAGCGCGTCTGGTCGAACGTTCGCTAGCCTCGCGCCGGACCGGCGCACACCGACACCAGCGTTGACGCGCGCCCGGACGGACTCTATTCTCCAGGCATGACCCCCTATGCCTGGGCACCTGGGCATGGAGAGCGGCTCGAGCCGCCGGGTACCGCTGAGCCCGGCGCACCGGGGCAGACACCGTCGGTCTGCGAGCGCGTCGAACCGAGACGGTCACCCCTGAGGCCCTGGTCCGGCGAGGGGGTCGTCCGGCGAGGGAAGGCGCGACGGTCCTTTTTCCAGGTCGAATTCTGCCAAGCGAGTAGTCCGCGGTGAGCCGCACCTTCAGACATATCGGTCCTGCGCTCTGGGCGTTCGCAGCGACACTCTTCGTCGCCCTGGCGACGGGCGTAGTCGCGCTGTGGGGGCGCTGGCCGAACAGCTTGGCCTTGAGCGCGGCCAGTATCGTAGCCCTGCTGGGTAGCACGCTGCTCGCGGTGCGCAGCTGGCGCAGCGCGCGCGCGCTGGACCAGGCGACCGATGTCCTCACGCGCAGCGCCCAGCGCATCGGCCAGGGCGATTACGCGCGTCCCGTCGAGACGCACGGCGATGACTCGATGGGCGAACTCGAGCAGGCCATGGAGCGGATGCGCGCGCGGCTGCGCCACTCGACGATCAACAAGGACTACCTGCGCAGCATCCTCGACAGCATGACCGATGCGGTATTCCTCACCTCCCCGGATGGGGTGGTCAAGACCGCCAACGCGGCGGCCTGCAAGATGCTTGGCTTTGCCGAGGAGGAGCTGCTCGGCCGCGGCATCGTCTCGCTGCTCGACACGAGCGTGCGCGCGGACTTCGATCTGCTGCAGGCCGCCCAGGACACGCGCGAGACCGTGCTGCGCACGCGTGATGGCCAGACGATTCCGGTGTCGCTCGCCGGCTCGCGCGTCGCGACCGACGATCCGCAGTTCCAGGGCAACATCTTCGTCGCCCGCAACGTCACCGAGCGCAAGCGTGCCGAGCGGCGCATCCGCTATCTCGCCCGCTACGACACGCTCACCAAAGTCGCCAACCGCATGCAGTTCCAGCACCTGCTGCAGCAGACGATCGCGCGCGGACTGCGCAGCGGGCGCACGGTGGCCCTGCTGTACCTCGACATGGACCGGTTCAAGGAGGTCAATGACACCTTCGGCCACGACACCGGTGACCGCGTGCTGGAGGTGCTTGCCGAGCGGCTGATCCGTGCCATTCCACAGGCTGCAATCCTCGGGCGACTGGCCGGCGATGAGTTCGCGCTGTGCGTGCACGGGCTACCGGCGGAAACGGACAACCGGGTTCCCGTCGGACAGCTGGCACGCACCGTCCTCAACGAGGTGGCACGCGCCTTCCAGCTCAATCAGCAGGAGGTGTTCCTCACCGCGAGCATCGGCATCGCCTTCTGTCCGCGCGACGCGGAGAACGTCATCGACCTGATCCGCAACGCCGACGCGGCCATGTATCACGCCAAGCAGAACGGCGGTAACACCTTCACGTTCTACTCCCCGGAGATGAACGCCGCGGCAGTCGAGCGCCTGATCCTCAAGAGCAAGCTGCGCCGCGCGGTCGAGCGCGACGAGCTGGTGATCCGCTACCAGCCGAAAGTCGCGCTCGCCAGCGGACGCGTGGTGGGCGCCGAGGCACTGCTGCGCTGGCGCCTGCCGGGCCACGGCGACATCCCGCCGTCACGCTTCATTCCCCTGGCCGAGGAAACCAATCTCATCCTGGACATCGGCGAGTGGGTGCTGAACCGGGTGTGCATGGACTACCGCCAGCTGAAGACCGCCGGCGGCGAGCCGGGCCGCATCTCCTTGAACCTCTCCCTGCGCCAGCTGCGCCAGGCGAGCTTCATCCTGCGCTGCCGCTCGGTGTTCCGCCGCCACGGCGTCTCGCCCACGGCGCTCGAGCTCGAAATCACCGAGACCACCCTCATGGCCGACAGCAAGAACACGCTGCGTCTGCTCGAGGAGCTGTACGCGATGGGACTGCACCTGTCGATCGATGATTTCGGCACGGGCTACTCCTCGCTCTCGGCGCTGCAGCAGTTCCCGATCGGGACGCTGAAGATCGACCAGTCCTTCGTGCGCGACGTCGAGCACAACGCCGGCAACGCGACACTGGTGCGCACGATCATCGAGATGGGACACAGTCTGGGGATGGTCGTGGTCGCCGAAGGCGTCGAGTCTGCCAGCCAGCTGCAGTTCCTTGAGGAAAACGGCTGTGACCAGGCCCAGGGACGGCTGTTCGGCGAGCCGTGCGCCGCGGAGGAACTGCTCGCGACGCTGCAGCGCCAGGGCGCCACCGGCGCACCTTTCGGGCACCTGCTGCGCCGCGCCGGGGCGCTCGAGCGCCCCGCCTAGCCGGCGGCGGCGCACGTGCCGCAAGAATCCCGCCGATCCCTCGAGCACCCGCGCTGCGCGGACGGCCGTGCCGAGGCGGCCTGTTGATTCGTACTCGCACGCGGCGCGCCTCGGGGTGATAAAGCGCGCTGATCGGCGCTAGAATTGCGGGCTTCCCCCGTACGGATCACGCCCACCATGAAACCCGCACTGAATGTCGCGATCACCGGCGCCGCCGGCCAGATCGGCTATGCCCTCGCTTTCCGCGTCGCCTCCGGAGCACTGCTCGGACCGGATCAGCCGATCAATCTTCACCTCCTGGAGGTCACCCCGGCGCTGCAGGGGCTGAACGGGGTCGTCATGGAGCTCGCCGATTGCGCCTTCCCCGGCCTGAACCGGATCGTCGCGACGGATGAGGCCAAGGTGGCGTTCCGCGACTGCCACGTTGCGCTGCTGGTCGGCGCGCGGCCGCGGGGGCCGGGCATGGAGCGCAAGGACCTGCTCCTCGCCAACGCGCAGATCTTCTCCGCACAGGGCAAAGCCCTCAACGCGGCAGCCGACCGCAACGTCAAGGTACTGGTGGTGGGTAACCCGGCGAACACCAACGCCCTGATCGCCCGGGCCAACGCCAAGGACCTCAATCCGCGCAATTTCACCGCGATGACCCGCCTGGACCACAACCGCGCGCTCTCGCAGCTGGCGGAAAAGACCGGCGCTCACGTCACGCAGATCCGCCGCATGACCGTCTGGGGCAACCACTCCGCGACGCAGTACCCGGACATCACGCACGCGCTGGTCGGCGGCAAACCGGCCACCTCCCTGGTCGATACGTCCTGGGTCGAGCAGACGTTCATCCCGGTGGTCCAGCAGCGCGGTGCGGCCATCATCAAGGCGCGCGGCGCCTCGTCGGCCGCCTCGGCCGCCTCGGCCGCCATCGACCACATCCACACCTGGGTACACGGCACGGCTGAGGGCGACTGGGTCAGCATGGCGGTGCCGTCGGACGGCAGCTACGCCATCCCGGAGGGCGTCATCTATTCGTACCCCGTGACCACCCGCAACGGGGAGTACCAGATCGTTCAGGGGCTGAGCATCGAGGCCGGCAGCCGCAAGCGCATGGATGCGACCCTCGCGGAGCTTCAGGAAGAGCGCGAGGGCGTGCAGGCTCTGCTGGGCTGACCGGTCGGCGCCTGCGCCGGCGGCAGCGCCCGCACGACGCTCACGCGCCCGCGCCCCGATGGCCGGTCCAGGGGCGCCCGCGCATGCTGCGCGGGCGCCCGGTGAATCGAGCCGGCCCGCCCGCCTCGGCGGGAAAACCGCTATAGTGCGGCCGCGACGTTTCCACCCAAGCCCTCGCGGCACGAAGGAGATTCCATGCTGGGTGCACTCCTGGCGTTGATCGCCGCCGTGGCCATCGGCTATGCCGTGACCCAGGCCGGCGGCGTGATCACCCTGATCCTCATCGCCGCGGTGCTGTACCTCGCTTACCGCCGCCTCTCGCTGCTCGCCTTCACCGCGACGTTCACCGTGCTGCTCGTCGCCTACAGCTACCTTGGCGCGAGCAACGCCGCGGCGGCGACCTGGAAAGGCTTCCTCTGGCTGTCGCTGGCGGGCCTGTGGCTGCTCAACGTCCGGCCGCTGCGCAAGGCGCTGATCACGCGCCCGTTCATGAAGGCGTATCGGCGGCTGCTGCCGCCGATGTCGCAGACGGAACGCGAGGCGCTCGAGGCCGGCACGGTGTGGTGGGACGGGGAGCTGTTCACCGGGGCGCCCCGCTGGAGCAAGCTGCTCGAGGCGCGAGCGCCGCAGCTCAGCGCCGAGGAGCAGGCGTTTCTCGCCGGGCCGTGCGAGGAGCTCTGCCGGATCCTCGATGACTGGAACATCACGCACGAGCGCGGCGATCTGCCGCCGCATGTGTGGGAGTTCATCAAGGCGCGCGGCTTCTTCGCCATGATCATTCCCAAGCGTTATGGCGGCCTGGAGTTCTCCGCCTATGCGCACTCGTGCGTATTGACCAAGATCGCCAGCCGCAGCGCGACCGCCTCCTCGACCATCGCGGTGCCGAACTCACTCGGCCCCGCCGAGCTGCTCAACCACTACGGCACACAGGAGCAGAAGGACCACTACCTGCCGCGGCTCGCGCGCGGCGAGGAAGTGCCGTGCTTCGCGCTGACCGGCCCGCGCGCCGGCTCGGACGCGGCCTCGATCCCGGACACCGGGGTGGTCTGCCGCGGCACGTGGCAGGGGCGGGAAGTGCTCGGCATGCGGCTGAATTTCTCCAAGCGCTACATCACGCTCGCGCCGATCGCAACGGTCGTCGGGCTGGCGTTCCGGCTGTTCGATCCGGAGCAGCTGCTCGGCGGCCCCGTCGACATCGGCATCACCTGTGCGCTGATTCCACGCGACACACCGGGCATCACCATCGGCCGGCGGCACTTTCCCGTCAACGTCCCCTTCCAGAACGGCCCCATCCAGGGCCACGACGTGTTCGTGCCGCTCGATTGCATCATCGGCGGGACGAAGATGGCCGGCGCCGGCTGGCGCATGCTCGTCGAGCAGCTCTCCGTCGGACGGTGCATCTCGCTGCCGTCGAACGCCACGGGTGGCGCCAAGGCGGGGGTGTGGGCGAGCGGCGCATATTCGCGCATCCGCCGGCAATTCAACATGCCGGTGGGCCGCTTCGAGGGCGTTGAGACGGTGCTGGCGCGCATGGCCGGCCTCACCTACACCATGGACGCCGCCCGCTCGGTCACCGCCGGGGCAATCGACGGGGGCGAGAAACCGTCGGTCCCCTCGGCCATGCTCAAGTATCACGTCACCGAGATGGGACGGCAGGTCGCCAACGACGCCATGGACGTGCACGGCGGCAAGGGCATCTGCCTAGGCCCGAAGAACTACCTGGCGCGCAGCTACCAGGCGGTGCCCGTAGCGATCACCGTCGAGGGCGCCAATCTGCTCACCCGCAACCTGATCATCTTCGGTCAGGGCGCGATCCGCTGCCATCCGTTCGTACTGCGCGAGATGAATGCGGCACGCGACTCCGACCACGCCCGCGGCGTCGAGGAATTCGACCGCGCGCTGTTCGGCCACATCGGCTTCACGATTTCCAACGCGGTGCGCTCGCTGATCATGGCGCTGACGCATGCCCGCTTCACGCGTTCCCCGGTGGCCGGTCCGACCGCACGCTACTACCAGCACATCGTGCGCTTCAGCGCGTCCTTCGCCTTCACGGTGGACGTGGCGATGCTGACGCTCGGGGGCTATCTGAAGAAGAAGGAGAATCTCTCGGCGCGGCTGGGGGATGTGCTCTCGGCGATGTACCTCGCCTCGATGGTGCTGAAGCACCACGAGAATCAGGGCCGTCCGCAGGAGGACCTGCCGCTCGTGGAGTGGGCCTGCCGCAATCTGCTCTACCATGCCCAGGAGCAGCTGCACGGATTTCTGCGCAACTTCCCCAATCGCCTGCTCGCCGGAGCGATGCGCGCGATCGTCTTTCCGCGCGGCCGGCATTACTCCGCCCCATCCGACCGGCTCGGGCGGCAGGTCGCCGAACGGCTCACGCAGCCCTCGGCGACGCGTCAGCGGCTCGGTGAGTACATCTACACCACGGTCGAGCCCGGCAACCCGCTTGGACTGCTCGAGGAGGCGCTGCAGATGGCGCTGCAGATGGAGCCGCTGGAGAAGCGGATCCGCATCGAGGGCGTAAAAGCCGGCCGGATCACCGCGCTCGACCTGCCCGGCCAGATCGAGCAGGCGCTCGCGGCGGGCCTGATCAGCGACCCGGAAGCGCAGGCGCTGCGCGCGTTCGACCGCAAGGTGATGAACCTGGTGCACGTCGACGATTTCGCGCCGCACGAGCTCGGCACGCAGGCGTGGGCGGACTTCGAGCGCGCCGGCGCCTCGACCGCGCTCGCATGAACACATCGGTCGTGCCGCCGGCAGTCGCCGAGGCGCGAGTCCCGGTCGTGCC
>JAJZFQ010000184.1:0-26067 GCA_021805275.1 Pseudomonadota bacterium | reverse complement strand
CGGTCGTGCCGCCGGCAGTCGCCGAGGCGCGAGTCCCGGTCGTGCCCGCGGCGGCGGCGGGCGGCCTGTGCACCAACTGCGGCACGGCACTCCTCGGGCCGTACTGCAGCGCGTGCGGACAGCGCCATCACGACCACCCGGTGCACTCCTTCTGGCACTTCGTGCAGGAGGCGAGCGAGGATCTCACCCATGCGGACTCGAGGCTGTGGCGGACGCTCTACGCGCTGCTGCTGCGCCCGGGCCTGCTCACCCGGGAATTTCTCGATGGACGGCGGGCGCGGTATCTGCCGCCGGTGCGCCTCTACCTGGTGGTCAGCCTGCTGTTCTTTCTGGTCGCGGGGCTGTCGGCCTCGCTCGCCCCGCACGCCACGATTCATGTGGTGAAAACGGGCAAGACCTTCCACTACTCCGTGCAGCCGCCGGCGATGCGTACCGCTGCGCCGGCGGGGAACGCGGCAATCGTGCACCCCCATCAACTCTGCGCCACCACCGCAGCCGCCGGCGCGCACGTCTCGGCCTGGTTCGCGCACCGGCTCGAGCACAGCTGCCTCGCGGTGACCGCAGCCGGCGGCGTACAGCGCTTCGGCGCCGCGCTCGGACGCAACTACGAGCGGGCGATGTTTCTGCTGCTGCCGCTGCTGGCACTCGCCATGGTGCCGCTGTACCGCAGGCCACGGCGCTACTACGTCGAGCACCTGCTGTTCCTGCTACACAACCACGCATTTCTGTTCGTGCTGTTCGGGGTGGTTGAGATCACCGGGATGCTCACCGCCTCGCGGGCCGTCACCGCGCCGCTCAGCTTCCTCGTCTCGATTGCCGTCCCGGTCTACTACTACCGCGCGCTGCGGCGCGTGTACGGCCAGAGCCGCTGGCGGACCCTCGGTAAGATGACCGGCCTCGGCGTCGCCTACCTGCTCGTCGGTGCGACGGTGCTCGCCAGCACGGTCGCCTACAGTTTCCTCTCCCTCTGATCGTGAGGGACCGGCGCCTGCCGCCATGAACCGTGCCATCCTCCATGTCGACATGGACGCGTTCTTCGCCTCGGTGGAGCAGCATGACCACCCCGAGCTTGCCGGCAAACCACTGGTGGTGGGCCATGACGGCGCGCGCGGCGTCGTGGCCGCCGCGAGCTACGAGGTCCGACGGTTCGGGGTCCGCTCAGCGATGCCCATGAGCACCGCGCTGCGGCTGTGCCCAACCGCGATCTGCGTGCCTCCGCGCATCGCCCGCTACCGAGAGGTCTCCGCGCAGGTCTTCGCGATATTCCGCGCGACCACCCCGCTGGTACAGGGTCTGTCGCTCGATGAGGCGTTCCTCGACGTGACCGCAAGCGTCCAACTGCTCGGCGAGCCGCCGGCCATTGCCCGGCGCATCAAGGAGCAGATCCGCGCACGCACCGGACTCAGCGCATCGGTGGGCGTGGCGCCGAACAAGCTGGTCGCGAAGATCGCCTCCGATCTCGACAAGCCGGACGGGCTGACGCTCGTCCCCGCCGAGCGGATCCGGGAGGTGCTCGATCCGCTGTCGGTGCGTCGCCTGCCCGGACTTGGACGCAAACTGGGCGAGAAGGTCGAGGCGGCCGGCCTGCGCACGCTGCGCGATCTGCGCACCGCGTCCGATGCGGTCCTGTGGCCACTGTTCGGCCGGGATACCCCGCGCATGCGCGAGCGCGCCGCGGGAATCGACAAGCGTCCGGTCTCGAATGACGTCGAGGACAAGTCCCTCAGTGCCGAGGACACCTTTGTCCACGACCTCGACGACTCCCGCGAACTGGACGGGCATCTGTGTCGCCTGGCGGAAAAAGCCGGCGAGCGACTGCGCGCCAAGGGCTTGATGACGGGCCGGGTCGGCGTGAAGATCCGCTGCCACGATTTCGCCACCTTCACGCGCCAGCGCGCCATTGCCCCCCCGACGCAGGATGGCCGTGCGCTGCGCGATGTGGCCCGGGACTTGCTGACCCGCTGGCTCGCCGAGCATCGGGGTGCGAAACTGCGCCTGCTGGGCGTCGTGCTGGGCGAGCTGGCGCCGGCGGCACAGCTCGGCCTGTTCGAGCGCACCGGGAACGGCGGGGCGAGGCGGCTCGATTCCGCCCTCGACCAGGTACGCGAGCGTTTCGGCAGCCGTGCGCTGCGCCGTGGCAACATGCTGGACTGATCGGTAAGCGATGTACCTGTCATTCTTCGGCCTCAACGAGAAGCCTTTCTCGATCACCCCGGATCCCCGCTACCTCTTCTTGAGCGAGCGGCACGCCGAGGCGATGGCACATCTGCTCTACGGCATCAAGGAGGCCGGCGGGTTCATCCAGCTCACCGGCGAGGTGGGCACGGGCAAGACCACCATCGTGCGCTCGCTGCTTGCGCAGATCCCGGAAAACGCCGAGATCGCGCTGATCCTCAACCCGCGCATGACCGCGCCGGAGTTCCTGCTCACCCTGTGCGAAGAACTCGGCATCGGCGTGCCGGACAGTGCCACGGGAAGCCTGAAGGACCTGGTCGATATCCTGAACGATTACCTGCTGCGCGCACACGCGGCGGGACGGCGCGTCGTGCTGGTCGTCGACGAGGCGCAGAACCTCGCCCCCGATGTGCTCGAGCAGGTGCGGCTGCTGACCAACCTTGAGACCAACACGCAGAAGCTGCTGCAGATCATCCTGATCGGCCAGCCGGAGCTGCGCGAACTGCTCGACCGCAGCGAATTGCGCCAGCTCGCCCAGCGCATCACCGGTCGTTATCATCTCGATCCGCTCTCGGCGCCCGAAACGGTGGCCTACGTGCGCCATCGCCTGCGTGTGGCCGGCGCGACCAGCGA
This sequence comes from Pseudomonadota bacterium, assembly GCA_021805275.1. The sequence goes on along the minus strand of JAJZFQ010000184.1, from coordinate 23,259 downwards.
GATCTTCAGCCGCGGCGCGCTGCAGAAAGTCCACCGGCTCTCCGGCGGCGTGCCGCGCGTGATCAACATCCTGTGCGACCGGGCGCTGCTCGGCGGCTACTCGCTCGACCGGCACCGCGTCACCACGACTCTGGTCCGCCAGGCCGGCACCGAGGTCTTTGGTCGGCACACCGCACGGCCCTGGATCGCCTGGTCGGGCGCCGCCGCGGCACTGCTGCTGCTGGCGGGCGGGAGTCTTGCGCTGTGGCGGTTCGCGCCCGCCGGGTGGCTGTCGCCGGAAGACCCGGCGGCCGCACACGGACACACGCTGCCAGTCCCGCCAGCCGCGCCGCGCCGCGCCGCGCCGGCACCCATTGCGGCGCACCCGGCGCAGAGGCCGCAGTCGCTCGATCAGCTGCTGAGCCAGCACGGGGCCGAGGCCACCGCTCAGGCGGCCTACGCGCGCTTGTTCGCCTTGTGGGGCCTGCCCGATCCGGGGACCCATCCGTGCCGGCGCGCCGCACAGCAGGGCCTGTCCTGTCTGAAGAGCCAGGGCTCGCTGGGCCAGCTGCGCCTCTACAACCGCCCGGCCATCCTGGTGCTGACCGATGCATCGGGACATACCTACCACGTCGTCCTGCAACAGCTGCACGGCACGCATGCGACACTGGATCTCGGGCCCTCACCGAGCCGCGTCGGACTCGGCGCGCTGTCGCGTGACTGGGTGGGTGAATACGTGATGCTGTGGCGCCCGGCCGACGGATCGCTGCGCATCCTGTCGGACGGTATGAGCGGCGCCGGCGTACGCTGGCTGCGCACGAGTCTGCAGCACCTCGAGGGCGTGCAGCCGACTGGCCCGCCGAACAACGTGTACGATGCCAGCCTGGTCCGACTGGTTCGACGCTTCCAGCGCACGCACGGTCTGGTGGTCGACGGCGTCGCGGGGATCGAGACTCAGGTGGCGGTATCGGGCGCGCTCGCGCAGCCCCACACCCCGCGCCTCGACGCGCAGGCCAACGGCGGCTGATATGTCATTCATCCTCGATGCACTGAAGAAGTCGGAAAATGCCCGCCAGCGTCAGGCGGGACCGGCGCTGTTCGAGGTGCGGGTGGCCCCGCCACGCCGCGGGCTGCCGATCTGGGCGATCGTCATCGGTATCCTGCTGCTCATCAACGGGACGGTTCTCGCCTGGATGCTCCTGCGCCGTCCGGCGGCCCGGCCCGGCCCGGTCCCGGCCACCGTCCGCGCAGCACCAAGCCCTGCGGCCGCGACACCGCCGGGGAGCATCGAACCCAGCGTCCTGACGCCGGTATCCGTCGCGCCCGCCTCGCCACCTGGCCCCGGGGGCGTGTCGGTCAACCCGGCCACACCATCCTCTGTCCCGGCGTCCAGGGCCCCAGCCGAACCGGCCGCCTCACCGCCCGCTCCCCCCGCTGCCGGGGACCTGGCCCCGGCGGTGCAACCGCCGCCGGCCGCGACGCAGGCGGCCACGAGCGCCCTGCCACTTTATGCCCAGATCTCGACAAGCCCTGGCACTCAGCTGCCGCCGCTGCACATGGATCTGCACGTCTACGACCCGGATCCCAGCAAGCGCTTCGTCATGATCAACATGCACAAGCTGCACCAGGGCGATTCGCTGACCGATGGCGTTACCGTCGTGCAGATCCGGCCCGATGGGGTCGTCCTGTCGTATCAGGGCCAAAAATTCCTGCTGCCGCGCTGAGCCTATCCCGGCCCGCCGCATCACATAACGCCGGACGGCGGATGACCTGATTCACAAAATCGTCCCGCCGTCCGCGACAAATACCTGGGCCTGGTCCATGGTCCCAGACCGACCCATGAATCCCGCAGCGGTACGCCTATTGATCGTCGATCGCGATGCCAGGTATCGCGAATGGCTGCGGCTGCACCTCGGAATCCTCTACCCCCAGGTCAGCGTCGACACGCTCGACCCCACCCAGGGCGACGCTCTGGAGAGCCACCCCTGCGACGTGCTCGTCCTGGTGGCGGATTTCGGCTCAGGCGGCCAAGAGGAGGCCCCCGAGGGACTGAAGCAGGCACGTGCCCTGTGCTCCAGCGAAACGGCCCCGGTCTTGGTCGTGCTCGCCGAGGGCGGTGACGAGCTCACGGCAGTGCAGGCGCTGCACGCCGGCGCCACCGATTACCTCCCCAAGCGGCTACTCACGCCGGCTCGGCTGCAGGTCTCGCTCGATCTCGCCTTTCAGGTGCTCAAGAATTCGGCCATCCCGGAATCGGCCGTGCCCGAAACCGAACTGGACAAGCCCCCCCCGCCGCAGCCCGCCCCGGTCAGCACGGCTCACCCGACCATCAGCGGCTACCAGATCATCCGTCGGCTGAGCGAATCGGAAAAGGCCATCGTGTACCTCGCCGAGAGCCGTGAGCTCGGCACGGACGTGGCGCTGAAGGTGAGCAAGGTTCCCTGCGAGGACCGCGCCAAGCAGGCGCTGGAGCGCGAGTACCAGGCGATCCTCGCGGTGCACGATCCGGCCGTGGTGCGCATCTTCGATCACGGCATCGAGGACGGCTACGAGTACCTCGCCATGGAGTTCTTCCCGCGCGGGGACCTCAAGGCGCGCATGCAGGTCGGGGTGACCGAGTCCGAAGCGCTGCGTTTCCTGGAGAAAATCGCCGGCGCGCTCGCCGTCGTTCACCGGGCCGGGCTCCTGCACCGGGACCTGAAGCCACCGAACGTCATGCTGCGTGAGAACGACAACGTCGTGCTGATCGACTTCGGGCTCGCGCGCCAGTTGGATGTCAGCCACCACAGCACCTACACCGGCGTGCTGCGCGGCTCACCGTACTACATGAGCCCCGAGCAAGCGCTTGGTGAGAAGTTGGATCCGCGTTCGGACCTCTACAGCCTGGGCGTCATCTTTCACGAGATGCTGACCGGCCGCAAGCCGTTCGTGGGCAACACCGCCATGGAAGTGCTGCAGCAGCACGTCAACGCCACGCCGCCACGGCTGCCGCCCGCGGTGAGCGGCTACGCGCCGCTGCTCGCCCGGCTGCTCGCCAAGCAGCGCGAAAGCCGTTTCCGCAGCGCCGACGAGTTGATCTCGGCCTGCCTCGCACTGCGCAGCGGCAGTCGGCGGCGGACCCAGTCGGCCGCGTAACAGCCGCGCCGGCGGCTTCTTGACACTCCACGACGGGGGGCGTGCAATGCGCCCAGGGGAACGGGCCCCGAGGATATGGAGTGACCCATGCACCCGTGCCGCCTCGTCGACACCACCCTGTTCTACTCCCCGACGAGCGGCGGCGTGCGACGCTACCTGACGGCCAAGCACGCCTGGCTTGCCGCACAGGCGGGTTGGCAGCACACGCTGCTCGTGCCGGGCCGCATCGAGCACCTGGAGCCCGGCGGGATCTCCACGCTCGCGGGCATGCCGGTGCCCGGCTCGTTCAATTACCGTCTGCCGCTCAGTCCGCGTCGCTGGGCGCGGCTGCTCGATGCGCTGGAGCCGGACCTGCTCGAGGCCGGAGACGCCTTTCATCCGGCCTGGGCCGTGTGCGGGGTGGCACACCGCCGCGCCATTCCGTGCGCGGCGTTCTTTCACTCCGACCTGCCACGCATCCTCGGCCGGCGCTTCGGCGGAAGGATGAGCGAGCGCCTGGCGGAACACTACGTGCGCGGGTTGTACGAGCGATTCGACGTGGTGTTCGCACCGAGCCGTCTGATGGTGGATTGGCTCGACCAGCTCGGAGTCAGCAACACGCTGCATCAGCCGCTCGGTGTCGACGAGGCGGTGTTTCACCCGCGCCGCCGAGGCACATGGCTTCGTGAGCGACTGGGCCTTCAGGTGCACACCCGGGTGCTGGTGTACGCCGGCCGGTTCACCGAGGAGAAGAACGTGCCGGTACTGCTGCGCGCTTTTGCGCACTTGGGAAAGCCCTACCACCTGCTCATGATCGGCGGGCGCCGCGCCCAGCGGCTCGCACCCAATGTCACGCTGCTGCCTTACCGGCGCGACAGCGTGGAGCTGGCGCAGTGGCTGGCCTCGAGCGATGCGCTGGTGCATGCCGGGGCGCGCGAGACGTTCGGCCTGGTGATCCTGGAGGCCATGGCCTGCGGCCGCCCGATCGTGGCGGTGCGCTCCGGAGCGGTGCCGGAGTTGCTCAACGAGCACTGCGGCCTGCTCGCCGAGCCGGACGACGCCCGGAGTCTCGCCGATGCGGTGGCGGCTCTTTACGATCGCGATCTGGGCGCCCTGGGGCGCAGCGCCCGTGAGCGCGTGCTGCAGCGCTTCACGTGGCAGAGGATCTTCCAGCGCCAGTTCGGCATCTATCGCGCGCTGCTCGCCGGCAGCAGCGCCCCGACCGCGCAGCAGAAGGAGTTGGCCGAGACCGGCTGAGCGCCGCTCAGCGGCCCCTCAGCGCCTGCAACAATCGCCGCCCGGCGCCGCGCCGGGCCAGCCCCAAGATAACCCGCCAGAGCAGCCGCTTGCCGAGCGGCACGGGTCGCGGCGGCACCGCGCGGTAGAACACCTGACGGGCATCGCGGTGCACATGGAGCGTGCGGGTCTCGATCAGCCACGCACCCGAGGCGCTCAGCACCTGGTAGCGCCGTGCGCCGAGCCTCACCACTCGCGCCGCCTCGAGTGCCGCAGGGATGTCGGCCCCGTCGGCCCCGACGAAACTGACGATGAGGCGCTCAGGGCTCCGCCCCGCCGAAACGCCGCTCAAGGTCAGGCCGCTCGAGACACCCGTCTGGCGCGTGCAGTGCACCGCCCCCTCGAAGGCGACGATGAGACAGTCACAGGACGGTTCGGACACGCGGCGGCTCCGGGGTCAGACGACCGTTTCCAGTTCCCAGAGGGTCAGCGGTGCTCCGCGGCGCAGCCAGAATCCCGCGCCCACCTCGCGGAACTGCCGGCGTAGACGCCCCCGATACCACTCCGCGACACGCAGATGCACATCCGGGTCGGTGCGGCTGCGGTCGCAGTTGCGCTGCCAGTCGCGGCGGGTCAATGCGCTGAAATACAGCACGCCGCGACACGTGCGGGCGAAGTTCGCCAGCGCGCCGGCCGCCTCGCGGGCCTCGAGATACTGCAGCACGTCGTAGCAGATCACCAGATCGAACGGCGCGCTCGGTCGGTAGTCCTGCAGGCGCCCGCACACCCATCCGTGCCGGCGGCACAGATACTCGCTCGTCTCCAGCCCCACGTAGGTCGCCTTCGGAAGCGCGCGCAACAGCGGTGCGCGCAGCATTCCTGTTCCGCAGCCGGCATCGAGAATACTTCGCACGGGCAGACCGATGTGCGCCGTGAACGCGGTGATGAGACGCGCACGCGCGCGCATCTCCTCACGGGAGGTCACCGCGGTGCGCGGATCGTAATAGAAGCGCTGATAGTACGATTGATCGAAAGCCATCGAATCAGCTCGCAGCGCCGGAGGCAGTCGAGACGAGACGCGCGCTCAGCTCGGCGAGGCGGCGTTGGGCTGACTCGTCGTAAGCCTGAGCATGGGCGCGCGCCGGCTCGAGGCCGTTGAAGTATTCGCCCGAGGTTGCGGCGAGCTCCGCGGCGCAAGCGAGCCGCAGCACGGCAGCTGCACCGTCCTCGACCGTGTTGAGCGGCGCGACCCCCATGGCGCGCACCATCGTCGTGTTCATATACGTGGCCGGATGCAGACCGGTGACGGTGACACCGCGCTCGCGCAGTTCGCGCGCCAGGTTGAACGTGAACAGGATCTGCGCCAGCTTGCTTTGCGCGTAGGCGCGCGCGCCGCTGTAGGCGCGCCCGAGCATCAGGTTGTCGAAGTCGAGCGGATATTGCGCGGCGGAGGAAACGTTGATGATGCGCGCCGGCGCGCTGCGCTCGAGCAGCGCCAACAGCTGTCGCGTCAGCAGATAGCCCGCGAGGTAATTCACCGCGAAGCGCAGCTCGTAGCCGTCCGCGCTCAGCTCGCGGCCGCGCACCTGCGGGGTGAGCGGACCGATGCCGGCATTGTTGATGAGCAGATCCAGCCGTGGCAGCGCCTCGAGCAGATCCGCCGCCAATGCCCGCACCTGCGCAAGTGATGCAAAATCGGCGCGCACGAAGCACGCCTCGCCGCCCTGCGCGGCGATCTCACGCACCAGCGACTCGCCCCGAGCGCAGTCGCGGCCGTGCAGCCAGACCCGGTACCCCCTCGCCGCGAGCGCGCGCGCGACGGCACGACCCAGTCCATCGGTCGCCCCCGTGACGAGTGCGGTCTTTGCGGCATTCATGCCGGACTAGTTTGCCGGATGGCCCATGCGGCTGCACACTGTCGTCCAGGGAGGTGATCGTTGGACCGGGAGCTAACCCTGCGAGCGCGATCGAAACGCGAGCCCATCCGCACGCGGACGCTGGGCAGTGCGCTGCTTTCGCTGCTCGTCCCGGCCGTCGCCGCCGCGGCCCTGCCGGCCGGCGGCGGGCGTTTCGCCCTGCGCAGCCCCGGTCTGAGCGCCGGGGCCGAGGTCCCGCAGGCGTATGTCTACCATCGCAACGGCTGCCGGGGCCGCAACCTGTCCCCCGCCCTGCGCTGGCGGCACCCTCCGGCCGCGGCGCGCAGCTTCGCGGTGCTGGTCTACGACTCCGACGCGCCGGGCGGCTGGTGGCATTGGCTGGTGCTCGACATCCCCGCCGAGGTGCGCGCGCTGCCAACCGGGGCCGGGGAACCGGGCGGGCGCGGCTTGCCGGTCGGCGCGGTGCAGACCCGCAATGACTACGGATCGGTGGGCTACGGCGGGCCCTGCCCCCCGCCGGGACCCGCCCACCACTACCACATCCTGCTGTACGCCCTGCGCACGCCCCGGGTGGCCGTTCCCAGGGGCGCCCCACCTGGGGCGATTGCCGCCGCCGTGCGCGCCGATGCCATTGCCGAGACCGAGGTCACGGTCGTCTACGGCCGTTAGGCCATCGCGGTTGCGTGGGCGGGTCGGCGCGGGTAGGCTGCGCGCGCCGCGCCAGTGCGCGCCCACCTTTGTCTGAGCCCCATCCGTCGCACCATGAACTCCCCGACCCCGCGGCGCGCCTCAGCGCGGCGGCACAGCCCGAAGATCGGCTTCGTCAGCCTCGGCTGCCCCAAGGCGCTGGTGGACTCCGAGCGCATCCTGACGACCCTGCGCGCCGAGGGCTACGAGATCAGCCCCAGCTACGAGCGTGCCGAACTGGTCGTGGTCAATACCTGCGGATTCATCGATGCGGCGATCGAGGAGTCGCTGCAGACGATCGGCGAGGCACTCGAGCACAACGGCCGCGTCATCGTGACCGGCTGTCTCGGCGCCCGCCCCGAGCGCATCCTGCAGCGCCATCCGCACGTCCTCAAGGTGACCGGGCCGCACGACTACGGCGCGGTGCTCGCGGCGATCCACGAGCATTTGCCGCCGCAGCACGACCCGTTCCTCGATCTGGTGCCGCCGCAGGGAATCCGCCTGACCCCGCGCCATTACGCGTACTTGAAGGTCGCGGAGGGCTGCAACAACTCGTGCAGCTTCTGCATCATCCCGGCGCTACGCGGGCGGCTCGCGAGCCGCCGGATCGACGAGGTGCTCACGGAGGCCGAGCGTCTGGTCGGGGCGGGCGTGAAGGAATTGCTGGTCATCTCCCAGGACACCAGCGCCTACGGTGCGGACCTGCGCTACCGCGGTGCCGAATGGCGGGGCACCGCGTACGAGTCGCGCTTCATCGATCTGGCGCGCGCGCTCGGCACGCTCGGGGTCTGGGTGCGGCTGCACTATGTCTACCCCTACCCGCACGTGGACGAAGTCATCGGCCTGATGGCCGAGCGCCGCGTACTGCCGTATCTCGACATCCCGTTCCAGCACGGCAGTCCGTCGGTGCTGAAGCGCATGCGCCGCCCGGCCCATGCCGAGAACGTGCTCGAGCGCATTCAGCAGTGGCGCCAGCAGTGTCCCGACCTGACGCTGCGCAGCACGTTCATCGTCGGCTTTCCGGGGGAGACCGACGCGGAGTTCGAGGAGCTGCTGCAGTGGCTGCGTGCAGCGCAGCTCGATCGTGTCGGCTGCTTCAAGTACTCCCCGGTGGAGGGTGCGACCGCGAATGCCATCGCGGCGCACGTGCCCGGGGAACTCCAGCAGGAGCGCTACGAGCGCTTCATGCAGTGCGCGGCGGCGATCAGCGCCGAGCGCCTGCAGCGGCGCATCGGGCAACGCCTGCGCGTGCTGATCGATGCGGTGAGCCCTGAGGGCGCTGTCGCGCGCAGTGAAGCCGACGCGCCGGAAATTGACGGTGTCGTACGCATTGCGGCCGCGGACCGCCTCGCCCCCGGGGAATGGGCCGACGTCGAAGTCACTGCGGCCGACACGTACGACCTGCACGCGCGCACACTGCGGCGGTAAAGACTGACGCGGCGGCGGCGGGCCACCACTGCGACGGAAATTCGACGAGCAGACAGCCGCCGGCGCCAGGAGTTGCTAGGCTCACGCCAGGGGGGTACGCGCCAGGACCGCAGGCTGCGAGCCGCATGCGCATCGTCCGTCACTTCAGCCGCACAAGAGAATGCCCATGTCCGCACCTCGCGCACTGATCCTTTCCGCGCTGCTCGCCGGATGGTGTCCCTGCACCGTGCTCGCCGCCGCGCCGTCGGCACCGCCCGCAGCGAAGCGCGTCAATCCTGAGCAGTTCTGGGCCACCGCCCACACAGTGACCACCCAGGGCAGCGTCACCGTCGGCGGGCACGCCATTCACTACACGGCCAAGGCCGGAACGCTGATCCTGCGGGACAAGGCGGGCAAGCCCACCGGCGAGATGTTCTACGTCGCCTATTTCAAGAACGGCGCCAAGCCCAGCCGCCGCCCGATCGCGTTCCTTTACAACGGGGGGCCGGGCGGCTGCTCCGCACCACTGCACATCGGGGCGTTCGGCCCGATGCGCGTCGTGACCGAGAGCCACGCGCACACCCCGCCGGCGCCGTACCAGCTGGTCAGCAACCACTACAGCCTGCTCGATGCCAGCGACCTGGTGTTCGTCGATGCGATCGGCACCGGGTTCAGCCGCATCATCGACAAGGCGAATGGCGGCGCCGGCACGGCGAAGATGTTCTACGGAGTTGATGCCGACGGCAACGCGTTCGCCCAGTTCATCACGCAGTTCGTGTCGCAATACGGCCGCTGGAACTCCCCGAAATACCTGATCGGCGAGAGCTACGGCACGACCCGCTCAGCCGTTGTCGCAGGGATCCTGGAGACCGCCGACAACGTCGATCTCAACGGCGTCGTGTTGCTATCCACGATCCTCAACTTCGACACGAGCATCGATTACGCCAACGCCAACCCCGGCATCAACCTGCCGTACGCGCTGGCTGTGCCGACCTACGCCGCCGTCGCCTGGTACCACAAGCGCCTGAGGCAAGCCCCCGCCCAGCTGCATCCGTGGCTCGATCAGGTGCAGTCCTGGGCGATGGGGCCGTACCTCGCGGCGCTCAACCGGGGCGCCGCACTGCCGAGTGCGGAGGAGCAGGCGGTCGCCGCGCAGATGGCCGAGTACACCGGGCTGCCCGAATCCTACCTGCTCAAGGCGGACCTGCGCGTGACCGGCCCGCAGTTCGAGCAGGAGCTGCTCGCCTCCGAGGGCAAGACCACCGGGCGGCTGGATGCGCGCTTCTCCGGACCGACGCTCGACCCGCTGGCCGAATACGCCGAGTACGACCCGCTGATCTCCGGCATCGGCTCGGCCTATGTCGCCGCGGCGAACCAGTACCTGCGCGACACTCTGCACTTCGGCGCCGGGCACCGCTACGTGTTTCTCTCAGGAACCGTGGGCAACGACTGGAAGTGGCAACACGTCCAGCCGGGCTCGAGCGGCGCCGGACCCATCACGGCGAACGTGCTGCCGGATCTCGCCACGACCATGACGCTCGATCCGGACCTGAAGGTGCTCGTTAATGCCGGGTACTTCGATCTGGCAACGCCCTACTACGCGGCCGTGTACCAGATGCGCCAGCTGCCCATGCAACCGGCGCTGCAGAACAACGTCGAGTTCCGCTTCTACCACACCGGCCACATGATCTACGTGCGCCCGCAGGGCCTGGCGCACCTGCACGCGAACATCGCGCAGTTCATCCGTCAGACCGAATGAGAGCGGGCGGCGGGGACGCGCTGGCGCGTCCCCGCCGCTATACTCCGTCGCCATGCAAACGCCCGCTGCGACGCCGGACGGGGACTCGAAGCGCGGCATCGCCGCGGCGCTGCTCGCGGCGCTGCTGTTCGGGGTCAGTACACCGTTCGCGAAGCTCCTGTTGAGCGATACCGCGCCGATGACACTGGCGGGACTGCTCTATGCCGGCAGCGGGATCGGCCTGACCGTCTGGATCGCGCTGCGGCCGCGCGAGCTCACGCGCAGCCCCTGGAGCGCCGGCACGCTGGGCTGGCTCGCCGGGGCGATTCTCGCCGGAGGCGTCCTCGCGCCGGTCCTGCTGATGAGCGGACTGCGGCAGGTTCCGGCGGCGAGCGCATCGCTGCTGCTGAATCTCGAGACGGTGTTCACCGCGCTGCTCGCCTGGTTCGTGTTTCGCGAGAACTTCGATCGCCGGGTCCTGTTCGGCTTGTGCGCGATCGTGCTCGGCGGGGCGGTGCTTGCCTGGCCGGCGCGGCTCGCCCTGGGCGGCGGTGCCGCGTGGATCGCCGGCGCCTGTGCCTGCTGGGCAATCGACAACAACCTGACGCGCAACGTCTCGAGCGGCGACCCGAAGATCATCGCCGCGCTGAAGGGCCTCATCGCCGGTGCCGTCAATCTAGGGATGGGGGCGTATTTCGGCCTGCCCTGGCCTGCGCCGGGACAGGTGGCGGCCGCCGGCGTGCTCGGCTTGCTGGGTTACGGGATGAGCCTGTCGCTGTTCGTGTTGGCACTGCGACACCTCGGTGCGGCCCGGACCGGCGCGTACTTCTCCACGGCGCCGTTCATCGGTGCGCTCGTCTCACTGCTGGTGTTCCGCCAGGCCCCGCAATTGCCGCTGCTGCTCGCTGCGGCGCTGATGGGCCTCGGCGTCTGGCTACATCTGACCGAGACGCACGCCCACCCCCACACGCATCCGCCCCTGCGGCACGCGCACAGTCATCGCCATGATTCGCATCACCGGCATGATCATGATTTCAAGTGGGATGGGCGCGAGCCTCACGAGCATGAGCACACGCACGAGCCGCTGACGCACGCGCACCCGCACTTCCCGGACATCCACCACCGCCACGACCACTGAGTGTCGCGGCCGCCGGAACGGTCAGGTGCGCCGCGCCCGCACCGACGGCCGGTGAGCACGCTCGATGCGAAAGACCGATGCCGGCGGCAGGTTGCTCGCGACCCAGCCGATGCGCTTGGCACGCAGGCCAAGCCGCCTGAGGATCGCGCGCGGGACCGGACACAACGGTCCATAGGTGAATTGATAAAAGGCACCGTTGCTGCCCAGGCATTGGAACGAGCCGTGCAGAATGCGCATGATCTCGCGGCGCGGCATCGACAACAGCGGCAGGCCGCTGACCACCGAGGCCGCCACGCGTCCTTCGAATGGGTCCAAGTGATTCAGGTGCCCGGCTTCCATGGCGAGCACCCGGGCCGCCGGGAAGCGGCTCTGCAGCAGGCGAGCGAACTGCGGATGCGCCTCGATGAGGACCAGCTGGCGCTCCGGAACACCCCGGTCGAGCAGCGCGCGCGTGAACACTCCGGTGCCGGCACCCAGCTCGATGACCGGTCCGCCGGTACCGGCGATTTCCGAGGTCATCAGCCGAGCGAGTGCCCGCCCCGAGGGTGCGACCGCACCGACGCGCCGCGGGTCACGCAGTCCGGCCCGCAGGAACGTGAGCGCATCGGCGGAGGACTTCAAGAGCGGGATGCGCAGTCGTCCCGCGGCGCGAACCCGGGCGCCTAGATGAAGCAGTGGCCGCTCGGCTGAATGCTGGGATCGCGCGATATCCATGGCCTGCTCCGGATGACTGTCGGGAACACGCGACGAGGCTGCCGGGCTCACCGCGCCGCTCACGTTGGACTGTAGCCAAGCAGAACCGTTCATTCAACCCACGCCTCGTGCGCGATTGGCGCCGCCGCAGCAGCAGGAGCCGGGATCGGTCGAACAACCGACTTCACTGCTCAGCCGGTCCCTGTCCCCCGCAGCATACCGCCGCGCCGTACCGCATTCTCGGTCCGCTGGCCTTCGGCGCACTATGCGCGCGGCGCACCGGTGAATCAATCGGCTCGGCCTGCGGTGCGGTGTCATGACTCGAGGCACGCCGCTCGGCCGGCCGCTCTTGCGCACGCTTTCCGGGTACGCAGCACCGGCGGCTCAGTCCGCCGACGGCGCGAGATTCTTGTGTACGGCCCAGCCGTGTCCGGCGAGGATCCCTGCCGAGAGGCCAATGAACGTTCCGGCGATGATATCGCTCAGAAAATGCCAATCGCCCACGATGAGCAGCACCGCGGCGAGCAGCAGCAGCGCGCTCAGCGGCCAGATGCTGACGCGGTAGACCCGCATGAACACCCCGGCCAGTGCACCGGCGAGCACCATGTGGCCGGAGGGAAAACTGCTCTGGCCGGATCCTTTCCCGAAACGAAACGCGTGGTGCACGCCGCGCAGCACCGCCGACGGATTCGGCACGCCGAAAAACGGCTTGAGAACGTGGCTGTTGATGCTGTAGGCGCAGATCGAGGCCAGGCAGGCGAGCGCGACGGTTTCGGCAAGCAGCGACAGATGCCCGCGTACCAGCCGCGCCAGGATGAGCGCGATGGCAACGAGCGCCTCGATGCTCAAGATGACGGGCGCGCCCATGGGCTTGTTCAATGGACGCAGGACATGGCGGAATCTCCACACGATCGCTGCCAGCGGCACATCCAGCTTCACGAAGGACAGCAGCGCGAGCGCCGCGCACGCCACGAGCAGTACCAGCCAGATCTCCAGGGCCCAGGAAAAGCGTTTCACGTTTTCGATACCTCCACGGCCACGGTAGCACCTCGACCTGCGCGCGGCGAGCCGGGCGGGAGAATCGCATGGCCGCGCGGCGGCACCCGGGTTCCCTTGGGACTCTGGCGCACGCGCGGCGCGCCGCTCGGCACCGACAGTGGTATAAGGCTCGCGCATGGCGGTCAGGTTCCGTTCGCGGATCGATCCGAAGCTCGCGGTTGCCGGAATTGCCGCGCCATGCGTCGCGGCCGTCGCCATCGGCACCACCGCGCACCGGGGCGCAGGCGTGCCGCTGGCACTGGCGATCGCGGCGGCCGTAGTGGCCGCGATGGTCGTGTGGATCGTACTCGCGACGTACTACGAGATCACCGAGGAGCTACTGGTCACGCACTGCGGGCCCTTTGCCTGGCGCATCCCGCTGCAGAGCATCTCCGCCGTTCGCGCAGCGCACAGCGTGCGCTCCGGGCCGGCACTATCGATGGAGCGGCTCGAGATCACCTGGGGCGCCGGACAGGTCCTGCTCATCTCGCCACGGGACGCCGCCGGTTTCATGGCAGCGCTTCATCGAGGGGCGCCGCACTTGCCGGCCACGAAGAGCGCTCCGCCACGCCCCTGACCGGGCGCCTGCCTGAGTCGATCCGTGGTGACATGATCCGCCTGCATCATGACTGTGGCCCGGGCCAGGCGATCGGCCCAGAGCACCGCCGCGTGCTCACTCGAGCTCGTGCGTGTAGACGATGAATCCGCGGTGTTCCGCAATCTTGTCGTAGAGCGCCCGGGCGGTGCGGTTGGCGGCCTGCGTCTGCCAGTAAACTCGGCCGCATCCAGCGGTGCGGGCCGCCGCATAGACGCCCTCGATCAGCCGGCGTCCGACGCCGAGTCCGCGCAGGCGCTCGACGGTGTACAGATCCTGCAGATAGCAGACATCGTCGGACCGGGTGGTGCTGCGGTGAAAAAGGTAGTGTGCGAGCCCGACGGTCTCGCCGGCCTGTTCAGCCACCAGCGCATAGACCGGCTCGGTCGGGCGAAAGAATCGCTCCCACGTTGCGGCGGTAATGGCCTCGGCGAGAGCCGTTGGGCCGCTTCGGCCGTAGAACGCGTTATACCCGTCCCAGAGCGGACGCCATCGCGCGTAATCCGCTCGGCGAATGGACCTGACGAGGAACCGCTCGATCATCTGTGGCCAACCCCCGTGTCCCTCGATGCTGCGAGTATGCAAGAGGCGTGCGCGGCGGCCACCAGCCGCCCCGCAGCGCCGCGCGTCCGCCTAGACTCAATCACCGCCGAGCACAAGCGATTCAAGCAGTCCACGGTAGTCTTCGAGTGATCGCGTGGCCAGAGCGCAGATCTTGCCTTGATCGTCACTGCGGCGCAGCAGGACCGCTTCGCGGTGAAACGGCTCCGCCTCGAACCGGGAGATCTCCACCGGTGACATCGGTCCACCCTGCAGCTTCAAGGTCCTGACCGATGCGGGACTGAGGCGCGCCAGGTACTCTCCATCGACGGCGCAGAGATAGCGTTTTGCGGGGACGTGGAGCCGTACCGGCTCTGACACCCCGACACCGAAGCGTGGCTCGAGCCACCTTGCGCCCGTTTCCTCGTGGCGCGCATCGACCGTCCAGTCCTCGATGTCATCCGGTACGGTGGCAATCAGATGGCCAATATCGTGCAGCAGCGATGCCCCGATGAGACCGGGACTCGCACCCGCGAGCTGCGCGAAGTGGGCGGCCTGAAGTCCATGCTCGGTCATCGAGACTGGCTCGCCGAAGTAGGCGGCAGCTCCGCGCCGCCGGTAATACGCAAACGCCTCCTCCACCACGCTCATGCGCCACCGTTCGACGCGGCGAGGAGCAGCGCGGCGCGACTGCGGACACTATCGCGCGTGAGGTAACAGCCCTGCAGATGCCGTGGATGGCGCGCCGAGCTGAATGCGGTACGGCCGTGCAGAATGCGCTGGTTATCGAAGACGACCAGATGGCCCGCGCGCAGCATGAACCGCAGTGCGAAGCGGGGGTCGCGCAGCATCTCGGCAAAGCGCCGGTATGCGCCGTAATACCGCTCCGCCGCGGCGGCCGTGAACGGCAATGGCGCGATCGAGCGGCTGTTGTAGTGCACGGCGATCACCTCCCCTGCGCAGGACAGCTGGATCAGCGGCCGTCGGGCTTCCAGCAGAGCGTCGCGCGAGCGGTAGACGAAGGGCACCGCGGTACCGGCCAGCTGCTCGAAATCCCCGGGTGACTCCTGTCGCAGCGCCGCGGCGATCGCGAAACCATCCGCGAACAAGCTCTCGCCGCCGTCCGGCGCGGCGAGCAGAACGTGCAGTGCCTGAAAGCCCGGCACCGGCTCGCGGTACGGATTGTCGGTGTGCAGACCCAGACCGCGGTCCGAGTAGGCGAGATTCTCCGGTTGAACGACCGAGCGGACATCGAATACGAGACCGTAGTTCGTTGCCGCGACCTGACCGATGGGCGAGACCGCCGGAACGATCGTGCCGGGCTCCGGCGGCACGTCGGCGAGAAACGCCATGCCCTCGACGATCAATCGGCGCAGCCAGTCGGCGAACGCCGCCGGATCTGCTCCCATTGTCCCCGGAGTCGTCCACGCGAAGTCACGAATCGCGTCGCGCGCGGCGCCCTCCCGCCACAGCTCTGGGCGCCAGCGATCGCTCGAGCCCTCGAGCGCGGCTGCCTGGCGCACAAGCCACTGGGTCGTAAAGCGGGCCTGCGCGGGTTCTCCTTCCCACTCGATGGCGAGGATACCTTCGCGCAGTTCCGCGCGTTGAATGCGAGGCGCGCGAGGCAGGTCAGCGACATCGATCAGCCGCTGGCCGCTGAACGCATCGCGATCGGCTGATAGGTTGTCGCGCAGCCAGATGCTGGCGAACTCCGAGCGCCGCCCGTCAGACCACTCGACCGCGAGCATCGCCGGCGTCCAGTCGAGGCGCTGGATGCTCGCACTTGCGTCCCCAGGATCATGGAGCATTGAACCGCTCTCCGCGAAGTGTTCCGTGGCCACTCTTGAGGAAAGGCACAACGTGCGCACCACGGCGAATTTCCCGCCCCGGTCGGACCGCGGCGCGTGCGGGTCGAGCCACTGCGCAGAGGATCCGGGCCGGCCCGATGTTCATGGTTCCAACGCGACCCTCGCCGTCTCCGGCAGCCACTTCCAGGTCAGAATCGCACCGAGCAGGCTGACGGTGGCGGCGATGCCGAACACAGTGGGCATGCCCGCGCGCGCATCGACGATCGGCAGAAGGAGTGTGCCGGAGATGGCGCCGAGCCGCGAGATGGACGTGGCCGCCCCCTGCGCCGTGGCCCGCAGCCGGGTGGGGAACAGCTCCGCGGCCACGATCCAGGTAGTCGTGTTCGGTCCGGCGTTGATGAACAGCTGGATCGCGGTGAACACCGCGAGCGACCAGAGCCATGAAGCGGTGAGACCATCGAGCGCCAACCAGGCCATCAGCACCGCCGTGCCGACGAACCCGCCGATCTGCAGGGGGCGCCGCCCGAGCGGATCGATGAGCAGATAGGGAATCAGGCAGCCGACCAGGGTGAATCCCGCGACCACAAAGTAGCCCAGGATGACCGCATGCAGGCCGCCAACGTGCAACTGCCCGAGCAGCGTGGGTGTCAGCAGGCCGACGCCGTACACCGGGATATCCACCAGGAACCACGGTAAGATCATCACCAGGGTCCGGGGCCAGTTCTCGCGGGTACACAGGGTGCGCAGCGGCAGCGGCTGCAGCGACTGCGCCTCGATCCAGGCGGGCGCTTCGGGCACGCGCCACAGCGCGAGCGCGATGAGCGCAACCACTGCCGGGATGGCTCCGGCGGCCAGCATCGCTCGCCAGCCCAGGGAAGCGGCCGGCGCACTCAGCAGCAGCCAGCCGACGAATCCGCTTGCCAACACGCCGACACCCCAGCCACTGGAGGCGAGCGTCAGCCGGGCGCCGCGGGTTGCGGCAGGCCCGATATCCGCCACGTACGAGGAGCTGATGGGATAGCCGCCGCCCAGGCCGACGCCGAGCACCAGGCGCCAGAACACCAGCTGCACCGCAGACGCCGACGCCGCCGATGCGATGGCGGCGAGCGCGACCACCCCGAGATCGATGATGCTCGCCCGCTTGCGGCCGATGAGATCCGCCAGGCGCCCGAGCACTAAGCTGCCGAGCAGCATGCCGACGGACGTCGCCGCCAGGACGATGCCGGATTCGGCTGCCGTCAGGTGCAGGACCGAGTGCAGCTGCAGCAGCGCGATCCCGAGAATGAAATTGTTGTAACCGGATAGAAACGTGAGCGTCGAGGCCATCGCGACGATCTTCGGCGTGGCCCAATCCGGGGCGACGCCAAGTGCGGCGTCGGCGCTGCCCAGCGCGAGGTCTCGGGTCGTGGAGTCCAAGCCGCCTCGGTGCGTTCCAGGTCTGCGGCAATCTTAGCGGGAATTGACATCTGTCACAGTGAAATTGTGCTTGCCCCCTCTTCCGGCAGTGGCTGTGGATTGCAGGCGCGTCCGGTCTTGGTCGTTCCCCGGGCGGAGGCTCTGTTGGCCTTGGCGCCGGCACCGATCCGAACAGTTGCGCGCCGAACAGGCCACACGACTACCGCACCTGGCGCGCCGATCTCACGCGTGCGCGAGCCATTGGGCCTTTTGGCTGCTTCGCGCCAATCAACACGCGAACGGCCGACTGGAGAATCCGGCTTGCCCCGACGCCCGTCAGACGCCCGTCGCTCGAAAAGGCGCCGTCCAGGAGAAGCGCGATCTGCGCGGCGACCTCCTCTGGGGGATGCACTCCGATACGGCTCACCAGCGTGCGCAGCCGCTGGAACATCGCCTCCTTGTGGCGGGCACGGATGATGCGTGCCGGATGATGGGGGTCGGAGAACTCGGCCGATACGTTGATCTGCGGACAGCCGCGGTACCCGTCGCGGCTGACGCGCTGCCCGATCCACTCGAGCACGGCCATGAGCTCGCGCATCGGATCACCGGCGGCCGCACTGATCACCTCATCCCACTGTGACCAGAACACCCGGTCTTCCCGCTCCAGGAAGGCCGCGACCAGGTCATCTTTCGTGTGAAAGTGCCGATACAGGCTCGTCTTCGCCACGCCGGATTCGGCGACGATCCAGTCGACGCCGACGGCACGGACACCGTGCGCATAGAACAGCCGTGATGCCGTCGCGAGCACGCGCGCTGCGGTATCGCCCTCCTCGGCATGAGCCGTTTTCAATACCCCATCCCCAATGAGCCAGCCTGTGCCTCAAGAATGCACAGGTCGCCGCGAGATCGCCACCCCAGGGGCGGGCTTGACCTCGATACCGATCGGTATCATGATGCGATACCGATCGGTATCGGCGGGAGATCGCAGGTGAGCGTCCCAAGCATTGCGGTGTACGGTGCGAACGGGCATACGGGTCAGTTCGTGGTTCGTGAGCTTGAGCGCCGTGGCTGCCGGGCGGTGCCGATGGGCCGCAGCGGCAGGCCGGCGAGGGGTCCTGGCACGGTGGACACCGAACGGTCGTGGCGAGCCGCCCTGTGTGACGATCCGGATGCGCTCGATCGGGCGCTGCACGACACCGACGCGGTCATCAACTGCGCCGGCCCGTTCCTGGACACGGCTCCGGCCTTGATCGAAGCGGCGCTGCGCGGCGGCATCCACTATTTCGACATCACCGCGGAGCAGCGCTCGGTCCGCCAGTCACTGGCGACCTACCATCGGGACGCCGAGCGGCGCGGCACCGTCGTTCTTCCGGCGCTGGCATTCTATGGCGGCCTGGCCGATCTGCTGGCCGCCGACCTGACCCGCGGGCTCGGGTGCATCGATTCGCTCCACATTGCCGTGGCACTCGACTATTGGCATCCCACCGAGGGCACGAGACGGACCGGACAACGCAATACCGCCCGTCGTCTTGTCGTGACTGACGGGCACCTGGCGCCCATTGCGCAGCCGGCACCGGTGCGGCTGTGGAATTTTTCCGAACCGTTCGGCCAGCAGGAGGTGGTGGCGGTTCCGCTGGCGGAGATGATCACCCTCCACCGGCACGTCACCGTCCGCGATGCCTGCAGTTATATGAATCTGGCGCCGCTGCGCGACCTGGAGGATGAGCGGACACCACGGCCGGCCGCAAGCGATCCGACGGGCCGCTCTTCACAACGCTTCCTGATGGAGGTGCACGCCAAAGGCGCCGGCGGTTCACGGGAAATCTCCGTCAGCGGGCAAGATATCTACGCGGTTACCGCCCCGATCGTCGTCGAGGGCTGTCTGCGGGTACTCGCAATGCACGCGGTGCGTGGCGGTACGTATGCGCCTGCAGAGCTGTTCGACGCGACTGACTTCCTCACCGCGTTGTCGCCGCATCTGACAGTCAACCGCTCTCGTCAGGGCCGACCGGAAATGGCGAGTCATGGCTGAGGTGGTTGCCCAGACGCAATGGTCTTGGAGCACTTGCGCCAGGATGCGCTCGGCGGCGGGCCTGCACGGATACACCGCGAGTCTGCGGCAGGGCCGGTGAGAATCCGCTAGGCTTTGGCTCCTCGCCTGGCAGTGCGTGTCGCGCCAATGTTCCTCCCCATTGCTGTGCTTCTCCTCTCCGGCGCGTCGGCCGGCTTTCTCAGCGGCTTGCTCGGCATCGGGGGCGGTCTGCTGGTCGTCGCGGCCCTCAGTCTGGCACTGCCCGCACTGGGAGTACCCAGCGCGGACGTCATGCACGTGTCGATCGCGACGTCAATGGCGACGATCGTGCTGACTCTGGCGGTCTCGGCAGCAGCCCACATCCGCAGAGGCACCGTGGTCTGGTCGAGCTGGATCTGGCTGGCGCCCGGCATGGTGATCGGCGGCATTGCCGGGGCGCACCTCGCGCAACTGCTCTCGGCTCTGGCGCTGCGCTGGGGGATCACCGGATTCTGCGCCGTGACCGCGTGGCGGATGGCATTCGGCAGGCAGGCAGCACAATCCGCCCACGGGACGGGAGGAGCGCCACGCTCGCCTTGGCTGCTGCCTGCCGGGGCTGGGATCGGCGCGATCTCAGCCATGGTGGGTATCGGCGGCGGCTCGATGACCGTGCCCTTGCTGATGTCGCTCGGCGTGCGACCGATCCAGGCTGTCAGCACCAGCGCGGTGTGCGGGCTCGCGATCGCGATCTCAAGCGCGTTGAGCTACGCGTTATCGGTCCACACACCGCCCCAGGCTCTGCCGTGGGGATCGGTGGGCTACTTGTACCTTCCCGCCGCAGCGATTGCGGCGGCCGGATCGATGGCGTTGGCGCCCGTGGGCGCACGGGCGGCTCATGCCCTTCCCAGCGCAGCGCTGAGGCGCGTATTCGCACTGTTCCTGTTGGTGGTCGGCGCCTTGATCGCCGCAGGCGGCTGAGTCCTGTGCTCGCGCCTCGCGCTGGCCGCGGCGAGCGGCCAATGGCTCGGAGCGGTGAGTCAGCCGCCTCGAGAGGACTGTGAGTCCGGCGGCCGGTAGCGCATCGCGACGTCACATCGCTGATAATGGCCGCCGAATCTGCGCATGATCTCGGCGTCATGCACGAATCCAAGCTTTTCATAGAGCTTGATCGCCGCAACGGACTTGCGGTTGCTGAGCAGATACAGCAGTTCCGCCCCCAAGAGCTGGGCTCGATCGATGGCGGCGTTGAGAAGAAATTCGCCGCCCTTCAGGCCGCGCGCCGCCTCGTGGACACCCATCTTGGTGAGCTCGAATTCCCGCTCGCCCGTCTTGCGCAGCGCACAGGTACCGATGATGCCGACGCCCTCGGCCTGCACGAACAGTATCGCTCCACCCGGTGCGACGATGCGCTCATGCGGGTGTTCCAGCACGTCCAGGTCAGCCGGTTCGAGGCGATACATCGCCTCGATCCACTCGGTGCTGATGTCGCGGAATGCCCCGGCCAGGTCTGCTGAGAACTCTCGAATCGAGAAAAGCGGCGACGCAATACCCCGCGCCCGCTCGTTGAGCGGTCGTTCGGCGAGCTGGGACTCGACGGCCGCAACCTGATGGAGCAGCGGTCCCGAGAGCTGCTCGATCACCTCGCCGACGGCCGCCTCGACCTGGGGCCAGACCAGCAGCTTCGAGCGGATGAGCACAGTTCGGCCCGCTGCAGTAAGCGAAATGGTCTTGTGCCGTTGGTCGTGCTGCTGGCGCGTGGAATCGACCAGCCCCAACTCAAGAAGCTTTGAGAGGGCGCGTGTCACGGCCGGCTGGCTGACCTGCATTGCATCGGCCAGCTGGGTCACGGTGAGCGGGCCGTAGCGGTCCAGGGTTGCGAGCGGAGCGTAGTGGCTCGGCTGCACCGGAAGTCCGGCTCGTTCGACAATGCGTGCCACGTCGCCCTGCAACCGGTCGGCGAGCCGTTTCAGGCGGCTGCCGAGAAACAGAGCTCCGCGTTCGCTCACGATGTCGCGGGACGCTGGCATGGTTCCTCTCCAATACATAACGCGCTATATACTGCGTTATCTTGATTTTGCACGCAAGCCTTGCACGGGTTCGAGGATAGCCCCTCGCAGACTCCGGCATGCCCAAGGCACCGGATCGGACGGCCGTGCACGGCGGAGCACAGCGCTCTGCCGCTCTGCCCGCCGCGCCGGAGCCCGCAGCGAGCAGCCCTCAAGGCGCGCGAATCGAATCCACGGCAACAGGCGCGGCATGCCTCACGCACCGATACCGCGTTAATCCCATTGGCGCCACGCCGACACATTCGCCCGCGTGGCCGGTGGTGACTCCGTGATCGGTTCGCCGACGCAGGCATAGGCGTCGAACCCCGTTTCCCTGATCCGCCGCCGACTGCTGCGGTGGATGCCAAATGCACCGCAGTATCTGGTCGGGGTTCTGAGGTGCTTATGCCGGTATGCGAGCGGCCCGCAGAAAATCCCGCCCGCCTTCATCCGACAGATCCAGAGTGACTGCACGACGGTTCTGCCGATCGGCATTGTGGTAATCGACACGGTCCATCCCGACGGCAGGAGGCTCGCAGCCTGTCGCCCCTTCATCCTTGCATGGGCGGTGCCCGTGTAGACCATCGTCACGCCGGCGAATCGGCTCGCGAGCCGGCGAATGATCTGGGCCATCTGCGCATTGTACCCGACATGCGCCGGCAGCTTATCGGCGTTGGTACCCGCGATGCGGATCACGCGGCCACTTTCCCGTAGCTGTCGAAAACGATAGAGCAACTTCACCGTTGCAATACTGTGCCGCCCGTCTTCCCGATGCTGCGGATCTTTCGATGCCCAGAGCCACTCTCCCCAAGCTCACGATACCGGCCATCGACATCCGGCCGTTCACATATTTCGAGACGAGCCGCGCTTCAGTTTGGCTTTGCTCGAGGATGACGAGAACGGGCTTGAATTCGCTGACTGTCGCCACCGCGTCACCGAAGAACGCCGGCGATTGCGTACTTCCGTGATATTCACCAAAGAACAGAATGGGATGCTGCGTCGGCGGAATGACGCGCATCAACCCCGGCACAGCCGCGGCCAGCCGTGGCGGATGCGCAATCCCCCCCGATCGGCGCGAGTGCAATGAGTGCGCCGCACAGACCTACCCAGCGCCCGGCGTACCCTTTACGATCGATCGTGCCCACAACCTCAGGATATTGCGTGCGGCACAGCACGGGTCAGCCCGACGCAGCGGCCCGAGGACATGCGTCGCGCAGACGCGCCCTGAGCTCTACGATGCCCCACTCACCAACCTGGGTCGTGACAGCGGCCATGATTTCCTCGACAGCGAACGCATCAGTGTCAAGGGCCGATCTACTCGCTGCTTTCGTCAGTACGTTTCGGCAGCGGCGTTGCCAAACATCCCACCAGACGCTCCATGCGCAGATGCGCAAGCGCACGCCAGGCCTCAACCGTGCGCACATCAGCGGCGACGGAAGGGCTGAGGGTTGCGTCGCGCACCGCATCGAGCAATTCATCCAGCGCGCCACCGAGTTCACTGGTGCGCGCATCGAGAGTGGTCCAGCCGAGCTTGCGTCCCGCAAGACGATACGCTTCGCGTTCGGCGCTGGACCGCGCGAGCACTTCCAGCTTTTTCAGCCGCGCGACGTCTTCGCGCATCAACTGCTCGCGAAACAGCCCGGGCTTGCTCGCGATAACGCTGTTCAGTTCATCGATAAGGCGCATGGGTCCTCACGCAAGCGCATTGGACCATGACGCCAGCTGGGAAGCAACGATAGGCCGCGCCTCATGCCGACGAGCGGGGGTCGGTGCGCACTCGCGCTGCTACGCAGTGCTGATGCAGCGAGCGCGAGATGTCAGTGGCTTGCGGCGCAGTATGTCACCCTGACTCGTTCCGTTCAGTAACGGATGGAGGCAAGCCGCGCCGAGGAGCAGCCAAAGGACTCCACATCGAGCCATGTCATTGAGACGCCGTCGACCGAGAACGCGCCATGAGA
>JAJZFQ010000012.1 GCA_021805275.1 Pseudomonadota bacterium | reverse complement strand
CGCGTGCCCCGTATCACTGGCCTTCCGTGATGGGTTTCGGAATCAATGACAACGCGATTTGAACCACGCATGGCATCCTCGGTGGAGCCTCTGATCGCTGGATAGCAGCCGTCACTCACCGCCAGGGGAGGCAAAATAGCTCCAGTTGAGAAATGGCGGTAGTCCCAGTTTTTGCCGGTTTTCGGCAATTACTCGGGCTTGTGCCTGGTTCCCAGATTGCGTGGTTCCCTGCGCGCGTTGAACTCCTTCGTCCATGGCCCTCGATTCGCGCCGGCCGGCGCGCAGCCCATCGAGATAATCCGCCCACGCCTGCATCATCTTCCTGCGATCCGCCAGGCGCTCGGCCCGGTTATAGGCCGCCCGGACTTTGCTCCGCTCCGCGTGCGCCATCTGCAATTCGATCACGTCGGGGTGCCAACCGAGCTCATTGAGGCACGTGCAGGCCATGGCTCGAAATCCGTGTCCCGTCATCTCATCACGCGCATAGCCGAGGCGTCGCAAGGCGGCATTCACCGTATTCACGGACATCGGTCTATCCGAGGTGCGAAGCGACGGAAAGAGGAATTTGCCCTTGCCGGTCACGCTACGGAGTTCTCGGAGGAGGACGACCGCTTGCGAGGCCAGTGGAACGATATGCCGCTCACGCATCTTCATCCGCGCCGCTGGGACGCGCCATTCCGCCGTTTGCAGGTCGATCTCGCTCCATTCCGCGGCACGGAGTTCGCTGGGACGTAGAAAGACCAGAGGGGACAACTTCAGGGCAATCAGGGTCGTCGGATGTCCTATGTAGTCGTCAATGGCGCGGAGTAGGGCGCCGATCTTCGCCGGTTCCGTGATCGCCGCCCGGTTCTCCACGACTACCGGCGCCAGGGCGCCCCGCAGGTCGGACGTGATGTCCCGCGTCGCTCGACCCGTCGCGATGGCGTACCGGAAAATCTGTCCGCAGCGCTGCAGGGCTCGGTGCGCAGTCTCGTTCATCCCTCGGCTCTCGATCGGCCGCAGCACGGCCCGGACCTCAGGTGCCGTGATCTCGGCGGATCGGCCACGAGCCCAGGCGAGGGTAGACGAACGAGCCCAGAATCCACCGCGCCTGGGTCATCGTGATCGGCGCCAGCCTCTCCGCCTGCATCTCCAGCCATTCCTCGGCAATCACCTTGAAGGTGTCTTGCCTGGCAATCTTGACCGTCCGCCGCTGCACGCTCGGGTCGATCCCCCGAGCCAGGAGCTGCCGCGCTTCCTGCAACTGCTCCCGCGCATATTGCAGCGTCACATCCGGGTATACGCCGAGCGAAATCCCACGCTCCCTCCCGTCATATTTGTACGTGAACCGCCACCACCGCGACCCGTTCGGGTTGACCACCATATACAACCCGCGATCGTCATAGACTTTGTATGCCTTCTCCTTCGGCTTGAGGCTTCGAATCTTCGCATCCGACAACATTGGCGCCGCTCCACCCGCCCTTTTGGGATAACCGGGACTCACACCGACCTGACTTACCCCACTTTTCGCACCTCAGGCGTGTTATCATGCCCTTGGATGGCGGTAGACAGGCGTCGGCGGATGTCGATGCGGAAACACTACGATTCCCAGTGTTTCCGCGCAATGTTGGGATGTTGGAGGACGGGTAGGGAAGGTTAGGTATCACCTTCCAGAATGCCCGGGGCCGGACTCGAACCGGCATGGGGTTACCCCCGAGGGATTTTCGTACCCGCTACGGCTTACGCCGCTGCGCGCTGCCGGCACTCTTGCGTCCCCGCCGCGCGCATTTGGGGTCTGGACTTTACCTTTGCCGTGCCGCGACGTGAACGCCAAGCGGTTTAGGCAGGGGCCGTCAAGTCTCTACACTTTCCGCATGCCCCGGCAGGGCCTGCGGCTTAGCTCGGTATTGCAGCCACCGCCACGTGCTGCTGGTTCACCGACTTTGACCCCATTCACACCGGGCGTTTCCGTCCCGGGTGCTCAACTTTAATTAAGTCCCTTGCGTCTACCTGTTTCGCCACCCGGGCAACGGGGGCGGCCTCATTCTACCCGAGCCCGGCCGGTCCGAGGGCGTGAGCACGGATGCCGGCCCCGGTGCAATACGTGCCCCTACGGACGGGAAGATGCGCACTGCCTATGGAGATAAATGTCCGAATTAGCGAGACTTGGCGCCCTCAAAGACTTACGGGGCCCATCACCGGCATGGTCGAGGCGACGCTCAGGGGAGAGAATCTGCATCTGTGGCGCGGCGAGCGTCACGTCCTGCGCGGCGTCGGCTTCTCGGTGACGGGCGGGGAGTGCCTGCAATTGACCGGCCCGAACGGGGCGGGCAAGACCAGCCTGCTGCGCCTCGTGGGCGGGCTCTCCTACCCGGAGGCCGGGCGGATCAGCTGGCGGGGCGAGGATGTACGGCAGGACCTTCCGGGATTTCATGCCGAGATGGCCTATCTCGGCCACGAGCCGCCGCTCAAGATGGAGCTGACGGCCCGCGAGAACCTACGCTACTGGGTTGGCGTACGGCGGCGATTCGCGCCGCGGGAGCTGCAAGCGGCGCTCGAGCGGGTCGGCGGCCAGCGCTGGGCGGACCGGCCGGTCCGCACGCTCTCGGCCGGGCAGAAGCGTCGCGTGGCGCTCGCCGGGCTGCTGCTGATGGCCGTGCCCTTGTGGCTGCTCGATGAACCGACGACGAACCTCGATGTCGAAGGGCAGCACTTGGTGGGGACCCTGATCGACGAACACCTCGCGGTGGGCGGTCTGGCCCTCGCGGCGATACACCATCCTCTGGCGGTTCGCGAGCGGGGACTGCGACGACTGGAGCTGCAATTTGGCTGAGGGCACTGTCCTGGAGGCTGGACTGGCGGGCGCAGGCTGCGCGCGGGACTCGCGACCGTCAGCCTTGTCCGTGGCCCGCCTGATGCTCGAGCGGGATCTCAGGCTCGCCTTCCGCAAGGCGAGCCAGCTGGTCCAGCCGCTCGCCTTCTTCGCGATGGTGACGACCCTCTTTCCGCTCGCCATCACCCCGGAGCTCAGCCGTCTGCGCCACATCGCCTCGGGCGTGCTGTGGGCCGCGGCACTCTTGTCATCGCTCCTGGCCCTGGAGTTTCTCTTCCGGGATGACGCCCAGGACGGGACCCTCGAGCAGTACGCGCTCTCGGGCCGTGCGCTCACGGGACTGCTCTCGGCGAAGACCGCCGCACACTGGTTGCTCACCGGGCTGCCGCTTGCGCTGATGGCACCGCTCGCGGCTGTCGCGCTCGGCGTTCCCAGTCGCGCGCTGCCCGGGATTCTCGCCTCCGTCACGCTCGGCACCGTGACGCTGAGTCTGCTCGGTGCCGTGGGTGCGGCTCTCACGCTCGGTGTGCGCCGGGCCGGAGCGCTGCTGTCCCTTTTGACGCTGCCGCTCGCCGTCCCGGTGCTGATCTTCGGCGCTCATGCGACGCAGCTGGCGATCCGCGGTGAGCCCTACGGGGCGCCGCTGACCTTGTTGGCCGCGCTTGCGGTCTTCGGCATGACCCTGGCGCCGCTCGCGGCGGCGGTAGCCGTGCGTATCAATCTGGAGTGAGGGCATACCCGAGATGGCCTGGACCTGGTTTCACCGCCTCGCTTCCCCGCCGCACATCTACCGCACGGCGCAGCGCCTGACGCCGTGGTTCGCCTGGCCGGCGGCGCTGCTGATCGTGGCCGGACTGATCGGCGGGCTGTGGCTCGCCCCGCCGGACTACCAGCAGGGCGATGCCTATCGCATCATGTACGTACATGCTCCGAGTGCCTGGCTGTCGCTGCTGGTATATACGATCATGGCGGTTGCCGGTGGCATCGGCCTGATCTGGCGGATGAAAGTCGCCCATGCCGTCGCGGCCGCGGCCGCGCCCATCGGAGCGTCTTTCACGCTCGCGACGCTGGTCACCGGCTCGCTCTGGGGCAAGCCGATGTGGGGCACGTACTGGCAATGGGATCCGCGCCTGACCTCCGAGCTGCTGCTGTTCTTCCTCTATCTCGGCTACATGGGCCTGCGCTCGGCCTTCGAGGACCTGCAGCGCGCCGATCGGGCGAGCGCGGTGCTCGCGGTGGTCGGGGTGATCAACGTGCCCATCATTCATTATTCGGTGGTGTGGTGGAACTCGCTGCATCAGGGGCCCTCGGTCATGTACCTCGGCAAGCCCACCATGCCGCCCTCGATGCTCGTGCCGCTGCTACTGATGTTCCTCGGCTTTACGCTGTTCTTCGCAGCGGTGCTGCTGGTGCGACTGCGCGGGGAGGTACTGCTGCGCGAGCGCAGTGCGCACTGGGTGCTCGAGGAGGTCGGCGCATGATGCGGTTTCTCGACATGGGCGGGTATTACCCGTGGGTCTGGCCGTCCTTCGCGGTGACGCTCGCCGTGATGGGACTGAACGTCTACTGGGCGCGGCGGTTGCTCGCGCACGCGCGACTCACGGCGCTGCGCAGGCTGCAGATGCAGGAGGAAAAATGACACCGACTCGACGACGCCGGCTGCTGCTGGTGCTGGGAATTCTCGCCGGGGTGTCGATCGCCGGCGGGCTCGCACTCTCGGCGTTCCGCCAGAACGTCACCTTCTACTTCGTGCCGACGCAGGTCGCCGAGGGCAGGGCGCCGGCCGGGGAGTCGTTTCGGCTCGGCGGCATGGTGGCCAAGGGCAGCGTGCATCGCACGCCCGGCAGCATGCAGGTGCGCTTCAAGGTGACGGATTTCAAGCACGAGGTCCCGGTCGAATACACCGGTGTGCTGCCGGACCTGTTCCGTGAGAACTCCGGGGTGATCGTGCACGGCAAGCTGTTGCCCGACGGGGTGTTCCTCGCCAACCAGGTGCTCGCCAAGCACGACCAGAACTACCGCCCGCCCGGTATCCACCAGGCCTGGGGCATCGATCACGGCGACCCGCGCGATCCGGCGCTCGAGGCGCATGCCGCGACCCCGGCGGGGCACAGCGCCATCGAGGCGGCCACGGAGTACGCGAAGTGATTCCCGAGCTCGGACAGTTTGCGCTGATCCTGGCGGTGCTGCTGGCGGGCCTGCAGGCGGTGTTCGGCATTGCAGGACCTGCGCTCGGGCGCGAGCGCTGGATCGCCGCGGTGATCCCGGCGGTGGCCGGACAGTTCGTCATGGTCGCGACCTCGATGGGCTGCCTGATGGCCGCCTTCATCGGCAGCGACTTCTCGGTCGCCTACGTCGCCGAGAATTCCAACTCCTCACTACCGCTGTTCTACCGCATTGCCGGGGTCTGGGGCGCGCACTCCGGCTCGCTGCTGCTGTGGATCTTCCTGCTCGCCTGCTGGACGGTGGCCGTAGTCTTCGGCACCCAGCGCCTGCCGCGCCCGTTCGCGGCGCGCGTGCTCGGGGTACTCGGCACCATCAGCCTCGGCTTTCTGCTCTACACGCTGCTGACCTCCAACCCCTTCCTGCGGCTCGATCCGCCCTGGGCGGACGGCCAGGGCCTCAACCCCATCCTGCAGGACCCGGGACTCGCGGTGCACCCGCCAGTGCTCTACACCGGGTACGTCGGGCTCTCCGTGGCGTTCGCCTTCGCCGGCGCGGCGCTGCTCGAGGGGCGGCTCGACCGGGAGTGGGCACGCTGGACGCGCCCGTGGACGACGACCGCGTGGGCCTTCCTCACCTGCGGCATCGCGCTCGGCAGCTGGTGGGCCTACTACACTCTCGGCTGGGGCGGGTTCTGGTTCTGGGACCCGGTCGAGAACGCCTCGTTCATGCCCTGGCTGATGGGCACGGCGCTGATCCACTCGCTGGCGGTGACGGAAAAGCGCGGATTGTTCAAGAGCTGGACACTGCTGTTGGCGGTGCTCGGCTTCTCACTCAGCCTGATCGGCACCTTCCTCGTGCGCTCCGGGGTGCTGATCTCGGTGCACTCGTTCGTCGCGAGGCCGGGCCGCGGGGAGTTCATTCTCACCTTCCTCGTCATCATGATCGGCGCGGCGCTCTCGCTCTACGCGTGGCGAGCGCCGAAGATGCAGTCCGAGGCGGGCTTCGAGCTCTCCGCGCGCGAGTCGTTCCTGCTGTTCAACAACATCCTGCTGGTGACGGCCTGCGGGACGATCTTCGCCGGCGAGATGGCCCCGATCATCTCCACCGCACTCGGGCTCGGCAAGCTCTCGGTCGGGCCACCGTACTTCAATCCCACCTTCCTCGTCTCGATGCTGCCGCTGCTGGCGTTGGTGCCGCTCGGCATCCACGCCCGCTGGAAGCGTGGCGGGCTCGGCGGACGAGGGCGCACGCTGCTGCTGGCGCTCGGGGCCGCGGCGCTTATCGGCTGCGCGGTCGCCTTCGGCGCCTTCACGGGCTCGGGCGTGCTCTCGCCGGTGAGCATGACGCTCGGCGCCTGGATCATCCTCTCCTCGCTCATCGACCCGATCGACCGGCTGCGCCGGCGCATCGCCATTCCCCGCGCGGTGCTCGGCATGACGGTCGCGCACATCGGGCTTGGCATATTCGTGTTCTCCATGACCGCCGTGCAGGCCTTCACGGCCGAGCAGGACGTGGCGCTCACCACCGGCATGAGTGCGCGCGACGGCGGTTACACGTTCCAGTTCCAGGGCATCGGTCCGAATCACGGCCCGAACTACGGCGGGGTGAAGGCCAAGATGGTCGTCACGCGCGACGGCGCACCGGTGGCGGTGATGTATCCGGCCAAGCGCACGTATTGGGTGCAGCACATGGTGACGACGCATTCGGCGATCGTCATCAACCGCGGCAGCAACATCCTCGTGGCGCTCGGGCAGGACCTCGGTGACGGGCGCTGGAGCTTCCGTCTGCAGGTTCGCCCGCTGGTGCTGTACATCTGGATCGGGGCGCTGATCATGGCTGCCGGAGGAATGATCGCGATCTCGGACCGGCGCTACCGGCTCGAAGAGGCGCGCGAGAGGCCGGCCGCCGGGGCGCTTGCGCCCGGAGGCCCAGGCTCATGATCCGCTACTTCATGCCGCTCGCGCTGTTTGCCGTGGTGGTGGTGATCTTCGCCCTCGGCATCCACCAGGCGCCGCGCAAGGACCTCGTGCCCTCGCCGCTGATCGGCAAGCCCGCGCCGAGCTTCTCGCTGCCGAGCCTTGCCGATGCGAACACTGCGGTCACCTCCGCGTCGCTGCGCGGCCACTGGTACCTGTTCAACGTGTGGGGAACGTGGTGTGTCTCCTGCCACATCGAGGAGCCGGAGTTGCGCGCCATCGCCCGCACCGGCGTCGTGCCGCTGATTGGACTCGATTGGAAGGACAGCCGCGAGGAGGCGCTCGCGTACCTGCACGCCAAGGGCAATCCCTACCAGGCGATCGCGTTCGACCCGGGCGGACTCGCCGCCATCCAGTGGGGAGTGTACGGGGCGCCCGAGACGTTCCTCGTCAATCCCCAAGGCATCATCGTGTACAAGTACATCGGTCCGATTACCCCGCACGCCTGGGCGCACGAGTTCCTGCCGCGCCTGCCGGCCGGCCGCGCGGTGGCCGGCTCATGATGCGCCGCGCCCCGGTCGGCTACGGGCTGCTTGCCGCGCTTGCGCTGCTGGCCGCGCCGCTCGCCCACGCCATCGCCCCGACGCGCATGCCTACCCCGGCGCTGCAGGGGCGCTACGAGCGGCTCATTCACAACTTCCGCTGCATGCAGTGTCAGGACGAGTCGCTCGCCAACTCCCCGGTGAGCCTCGCGGCCGACATGCGCCGGCAGATCCGCCAGATGCTCCTCGCCGGCGACAGCGATGCGCAGATCCGTCACTTCTTCGTCTCGCGCTACGGGTACTTCATCCTGTTCAAGCCGCCGTTCGTGCTGAAGACCGCGTGGCTCTGGCTGGCGCCGGGGGTGCTGCTCGTGACCGGCGCGGTGAGTGCCGCGTGGGTGATCCGCCGCCGCGCAGCGCTCGTGGCGAACGACGACAACGACGAGGGCGAGGCCCTCGATGAGGGCTTCGAGCGCCCGGGAAAACAACACTGATGATCCTGTTCATTCTTGCTGCGACACTGCTCACGATCCTCGCCGCCGGGCTGCTCGTGGTTCCGCTCATCCGGCCGCTGCGCTCCGCGCTCGCGCCGGCGCGCTGGGCCGCGCTCCTCTCGTGCCTGGTGCTCGTCGGTGGCTCGGTGGGGCTGTACCTGAAGTTCAGCAATTGGTCCTGGCAGCGTAACCCGGGCGTGGCCTCGCCCGAGTCGCCCATCGTGGAGCTGATCCACCACCTCGCGCGCGATCCGCGTGACCTCGATGCCTGGCTGCGGCTCGGCAAGTCCTATGTCGTGGTGCAGGAGTACCCGCTCGCGGTACGCGCGTTCCAGCACGCCGACCGGCTTTCGGACGGCCGCAGCCCCGCGGCGCTGATCGGGGAGGCCGAGGCGCTGATCCTGATCCACGACTCCTCGCTCGCGGGACGCGCCGGTCGGCTGATCGAGCGGGCGTTGGTGCTCGATCCGAATTCTCCCAAGGCTCTGTTCTTCGGCGCCGCCGAGGCGATGCGCCGCGGCGACCTCACGCTGGCCCGCGCCCGCTTCGCGCGTCTCCTCGCCATGAATCCTCCGCCCGACGTGCAAACTGTCCTAAAACAGGAAATTGCAGCGATCGACGCAAAAATGGGTGCTAAAAAACCGCAAGTTACGGGAAAAGCATCGAAACCCGCGCGCAGCTGATGGACTCGGCCTGCCCGGGCGGAACCGTTGCAGGAACCCCCGCGGCGGGTTGCGAGTCGTATACTGTGAAGCGGCAGTGCCGCTGCGGGTTGCTCCAAGCCCGTATCTGATCCCCGACCGTAAGGAGAGCACTCATGATTCAGCCAGTTCATGAGGGACCGCAAGTCCAGAAGGGCACGAGTGGACGCGGATTCGCATCCATGAGTCACGAACGTCAACGCCAGATCGCCAGCATGGGCGGTAAGGCGGTGCCCGACACCAAACGCAGCTTCTCGCAGAACCGCAGGCTCGCCGCCGAGGCAGGCCGCAAAGGCGGGCAGAGCGTGCCGGATGCGAAGCGCAGCTTCTCGCAGAACCGTCAGCTCGCCGCCGAGGCCGGCCGCAAGGGCGGGCAGAGTGTGCCGGACGAGAAGCGCAGCTTCTCGCAGAACCGTCAGCTCGCCGCCGAGGCCGGCCGCAAGGGCGGACAGGCGAGTCACACGATCCACCGCGACTGACTCCGTGGGCGGATCGATCCTCGGCGCGCGCCCGCTGCGGCGCGCGCCCGGGATAGACTGTTCCCGGACGAGACGCCGAGGGGCCCAACGCAGCCGTGCGGGGAGCCGCTCCGCGATAAAACCCCACAATCCCCGAGCATGCCTCTGCGAGTGCAGCACCCGCGCTCGCCGCGTTTCCGCTCGCGCTGCCCGGCGTGACGTTGACCCGTGGACGAGGAGGGACTATCGTCGCGCCTCGACTGGGGGAGCCCCGCCAAGGGGCTGAGAGGCCGACGGCGCCTGTGGGCGCGGCGCGGCGACCCTTCGAACCTGATCCAGTTCATTCTGGCGTAGGAAAGTTGGTTTCGCGTGCTTTCTGGCGGCGGTGTGGCTGGGTCTCCTGCGGTTGATCCGCGCCAGGAGCCACCACGATGAATGCCGTTCCCCAGGTCGTCGCCGACGCGCTGCCCGCTTCGCGCAAGATTCACGTGTCCGGTACGGTGCATCCGGACGTGCGCGTGCCGATGCGCGAGATCGCGCTGCATCCCTCGAGTGGTGAGCCGCCGCTCATCGTCTATGACTCCTCGGGCCCCTATACCGATCCGAACGCGCGCATCGACATCGAGCGCGGTCTGGCGCCGCTGCGCGCCAGGTGGGTCGGGGCGCGCGGCGATACCGAGGCCTCACCGGGGCGCGCGATGCGGCCGGAGGACGACGGCTTCGTCGATGCGGCCCACGCGGCCCGCGCGTTCGCCCACCTGCGCCACCCGCTGCGCGCCCGCGCGGGCCGCGCCGTCACGCAGCTGGCCTACGCCCGCGCCGGAATCATCACGCCTGAGATGGAGTTCATCGCCATCCGCGAGAACCTCGGGCGCGAACGGGGCGCGGGCGCACCGCGCGACGGCAACGACTGGGGCGCGAGCATTCCCGATCGGGTCACCCCGGAGTTCGTGCGCGCCGAGGTCGCCGCCGGGCGCGCCATCATCCCGGCGAACATCAACCATCCGGAACTCGAGCCGATGATCATCGGGCGGAACTTCCTGGTGAAGATCAACGCCAACATCGGCAACTCGGCGGTGAGTTCCTCGATGGCCGAGGAGGTCGAGAAGCTGGTCTGGGCGATCCGCTGGGGCGCCGACACGGTGATGGACCTCTCGACCGGGCGCAACATCCACACCATCCGCGAGTGGATCCTGCGCAACGCCCCGGTGCCGATCGGCACGGTGCCGATCTACCAGGCGCTCGAGAAGGTCGGCGGCATCGCCGAGGCGCTCAGCTGGGAGGTGTTCCGCGACACGCTGATCGAGCAGGCCGAGCAGGGCGTGGACTACTTCACCATCCACGCCGGGGTGCGGCTTGCCTACATCCCGCTCACGGCGCGCCGGGTGACCGGGATCGTCTCGCGCGGCGGCTCGATCATGGCCAAGTGGTGCCTGGCGCACCACCGCGAGAGCTTCCTGTACGAGCATTTCGCGGAGATCTGCGAGATCTGCCGTGCCTACGACGTCAGCTTCTCCCTCGGCGATGGATTGCGTCCGGGCTCGATCGCCGACGCCAATGATGCGGCGCAGTTCGCCGAGCTCGAGACCCTCGGGGAGCTCACCCGCATCGCCTGGCAACGCGACTGCCAGGTGATGATCGAGGGGCCGGGGCACGTGCCGATGCACAAGATCAAGGCCAACATGGACAAGCAGCTGGCGCACTGTGGGGAGGCGCCGTTCTACACGCTGGGGCCGCTCACCACCGACATCGCGCCGGGCTACGACCACATCACCTCCGCGATCGGCGCGGCGATGATCGGCTGGTACGGCACGGCGATGCTCTGCTACGTCACCCCCAAGGAGCACCTGGGGCTGCCGGACCGCAACGACGTCAAGACGGGCGTCATCACCTACAAGATCGCCGCCCACGCCGCCGATCTCGCCAAGGGCCATCCGGGCGCCCAGGAGCGCGACGATGCGCTCTCGCGGGCGCGCTTCGATTTCCGCTGGGAGGACCAGTTCAACCTGTCGCTCGATCCGGATACGGCCTGCTCGTTCCACGATGCGACGCTGCCGAAGGAGGCGCACAAGGTGGCGCACTTCTGCTCGATGTGCGGCCCGAAGTTCTGCTCCATGCGTATCTCGCACGAGGTGCGGGCCGAGGCGCGCGAGCAGGGCCTGAGGGAAATGGCCGAGAAGTTCCGCGCCGCGGGCGGGGAGCTGTACGTCCCGGCGGACGAGGGGCGCTGAGCGATGCGTGCGACCATCATCGGAGCCGGGGTCGCGGGGTTGGCCTGCGCGGTGGAGTTCGCCGAGCGCGGCGCGGAGGTCGAGGTGCTCGAGCGCAGCGCCTCGCTCGGGGGCAGCTGCTGCTCGTGGTTTGCCGGCGGCATGCTCGCGCCCTGGTGCGAGCGGGTGAGCGCCCCGCCGCTCATCGTCGCGCTCGCCGATGAGGGGTTCGCCTGGTGGGGGGAGAAGTATCCGGGGATGCAGCGGCGCGGCAGCCTCGTGCTCGCGCACGCGCGCGATGCGGGGGAACTCAAGCACTTCGCGCGGCGCACGCAGCAGTACCAGTGGCTCGACGCCGAGGGCATCGCCGCGCTCGAGCCGGATCTGGCCGGGCGCTTCGAGCAGGGGTTGTATTTCAAGGACGAGGCGCACATCGATCCGCGCGCCGCGCTCGGGGCGCTGGCCGCGCGCGTGCAGGCACTCGGCGGCGCGATCCATTTTGCCGCCGAAACGCCACCGGCCTCGGCCGCGCCCGGCAGATACCGCATCGACTGTACCGGTCTTGCGGCCCGCACGGTGCTCACCGATCTGCGCGGGGTCAAGGGCGAGATGCTGCACCTGCAGGCCCCGGACGTCTCGCTCAGCCGTCCGGTGCGGGTACTGCATCCGCGCACGCCGGTCTACGTGGTGCCGCGCGGCGATGGGCACTACATGGTGGGCGCGACGATGATCGAGAGCGACGCGCCGAGCCGCATCTCGGCACGCTCGATGCTGGAGCTGCTCGGGGCGGTCTACGCGCTGCATCCGGGGTTCGGCGAGGCGCAGATCCTCGAGATTGGCACCGGTGTGCGCCCGGCGTTCCCGGACAACCTGCCGCGCCTGCGACCCCAGGACGGCACGCTCTACGTCAACGGTCTGTACCGCCACGGCTTCCTCGCCGCCCCGGCGATGGCGCGGCGCGCCGCCGCGTTCGTGCTCGAGGGGCGCGAGGCCCCGGAGGTGATGCCGTGAACATCCAGCTCAACGGTGAGTGGCGCGAGGTGCGCGCGGCGGACCTCGCCGCCGCGCTCGCCGAGCTCGGCTTCGCCGAGGCGGTGATCGCCACCGCCGTCAACGGGACCTTCGTGCCGGCGCCGAAGCGCAGCGCGGCGGCGCTCGCCGAGGGCGACCGGCTCGAGGTGCTCGCCCCCATGCAGGGAGGTTGAATGCTGAGCCTGTACGACGTGCCGGTGCGCTCACGGCTGCTGCTCGGCACTGCGCGCTTTCCCTCACCGGCGGTGCTCGCCGAGGCCGTGCAGGCGAGCGGTGCCGAGGTGCTCACCGTGTCGCTCAGGCGCGAGTCGGCCGGGGAGCGCGCCGGCCAGGGGTTCTGGTCCATCGTGCGCGAGCTCGGCGCGCGGGTGCTGCCCAACACGGCCGGCTGCCACACGGCCAAGGAGGCGGTGACCACCGCGCACATGGCCCGCGAGGTGTTTGGCACCGCCTGGATAAAACTCGAGGTGATCGGCGAGGAGGACACGCTGCAGCCGGACGTGTTCGGCCTGGTGGAGGCCGCGCGGATCCTCTGCGCCGAGGGCTTCGAGGTGTTTCCCTACACCACCGAGGATCTGATTGTCGCCGAGCGGCTGCTGGCGGCGGGCTGTCGGGTGCTGATGCCGTGGGGCGCGCCGATCGGCTCGGGGATGGGGCTGAATAACCCGTTCGGCTTAAAGGCACTCAGGGCACACTTCCCCGAGGTGCCGCTGGTGATCGATGCCGGCATCGGCGTTCCCTCGCATGCCGCCCAGGCGCTCGAGCTCGGGTTCGATGCGGTGTTGATCAACACCGCGGTGTCGCAGGCGGTGGACCCGGTGCGCATGGCCGCAGCCTTCGCCCAGGCGGTGAGCGCCGGACGCGAGGCGTTCCTCGCCGGTCCGATGGAGCCACGCGACATGGCCGTGCCATCCACTCCGGCGGTGGGTACGGCGCTGCTGCGCTGATGCTGCCGCGCGTTTATCCCATCGTCGAGAGCACCGCGTGGGTCGCGCGGCTGCTGCCGTGCGGGGCGCGCCTGATCCAGCTGCGCATCAAGGAGCGGCCCGCGACGCTGCGCGCCGAGATCCGCGCTGCGCGCGCCTTGTGCCTCGGCGCCGGCGCGCAGCTCGTCGTCAACGATCACTGGCAGGTCGCGCTCGAGGAGGACTGCGACTTCGTGCATCTCGGCCAGGGTGACCTCGACACCGCAGACGTGCCGGCACTGCGCCGCGCCGGAGTACGGCTCGGCCTGAGCACGCACGATGAGGCCGAGCTCGAGCGCGCCCTGGCGCTCGAGCCCGAGTACCTCGCGCTCGGACCGATTTACCCGACGGTGCTCAAGGCCATGGCGTTCGCCCCGCAGGGGCTTGAGCGCATCGGACAGTGGAAGCGGCGCATCGGCCTGCGGCCGCTCGTGGCCATCGGCGGCCTGACGCTCGAGCGGCTCCCGGGCGTGTTCGCCGCCGGCGCCGATTGCGCCGCGGTGGTGAGCGACATCGTGCGCAATTCCGATCCCGAGGCGCGCATGCGCGCCTGGGTGGGCGCGGGCGCGCCATGAGCGACCGCTACGCGCGCCAGAGCGTGTTGGCACAGGTCGGCGCGGCCGGCCAGGCGCGCCTCGGCGCCGCCCGGGTGCTTGTCGTCGGCGCCGGCGGGCTCGGCTGCGCGCTGTTGCCGTACCTGTGCGCCGCCGGCGTCGGGCATCTGACCGTGCTCGACCCGGACCGGATCGAGGAATCCAACCTGCACCGCCAGCCGCTGTACCGCATGGCGAATCTGGGCGAGCCGAAGGCGCCGGTCGCCGCCGCGAGCCTCGCGGCGCTCAACCCGCTGGTCACGGTCGAGGCGGCCGTCGAGCGCGTGACGCCGGCGAATGCGCCGCGCTGGTGCGCGACGGCCGATGTCGTGATCGACGCGGCCGACAGCCTCGCGCTCACCTACATCCTGAGCGACGAGTGCCGAGGCCAGGGAAAGCCGCTGGTCAGCGCCTCGGTGATCGGACTGGCGGGCTATGCCGGGGTGTTCTGCGGCGGGGCGCCGAGTTACCGCGCGGTGTTTCCCGAGATGCCCCGCGGCGCCGGTTCCTGCGCCGAGACCGGGGTGCTGGGCAGCGCCGTCGGGGTGCTCGGCACGCTGCAGGCGCACCTGACGCTCGCGCAGCTGCTCGGGCTCTGCCCCCCGGTGCTCGGCCGGCTGGTGAGCGTTGAGCTGGCCACGCTGCGCTTCGGCGGCTTCTCCTTCGCCGAGGCGGACGAGCCGTCGGGGCCGCAGCTGCGTTTCATTGCCGCTGCCGAGGTGGGTCCGAACGACGTGGTGATCGATCTGCGCAGTCGCGAGGAGGCGCCGGTCTCGCCGTTTGCGCAGGCACTGCGCTGCTCGGTGGAGGA
This sequence comes from Pseudomonadota bacterium, assembly GCA_021805275.1. The sequence goes on along the minus strand of JAJZFQ010000012.1, from coordinate 42,674 downwards.
ACTCCCCGAGCAGGCGTTGCCGCCCGGGATGCGCGTCGTGCTGTGTTGCCGCTCCGGAGTCCGCGCGTGGCGGGCCGGGCGCTCGCTGCTCGGGCACCGCGCGGGCGAGGTGGCGCTGCTCGCGCTCGGGGAGTGAGCCGATGGCCGCGCTGCGTCCCGCAGTCCTCGTGATCGGCGGCTCCGACAGCAGCGGCGGGGCCGGCCTGACGCGCGACGTGCTCAGCCTCGAGGCGATGGGCGCCGATGCGCTGTGCGCGCTGACCGCGGTGACCGCGCAGACCGACGCACGGGTCCTCGCCGTACACCGTGTGCCGGCCGCTCACGTGCGCGCGCAGATCGAGGCGGCGTTCGCCGCCCGCCGCATCGGCGCGGTGAAGATCGGGATGCTCGTCGATGCCGTGACGCTCCAGGCCGTCGCGGATGCGCTCGGCAACGCTCCGGCGGTGCCGGTGGTGCTCGACCCGGTGCTGCGCGCCTCCTCCGGCGGGGCGCTTCTCGAGGACGAGCGCTACGAGCGGCTGCGCGCGCGCCTGTTTCCGCTCGCGACGCTGCTGACTCCCAATCTTCCGGAGGCCGCCGAGCTCGTTGGTGTCTGTCCCGAGCCCGACCCGGTTCCGGCACGCATCATCGAGTGGGCCCGACGGCTGCTCGGGCAGGGCGTACGCGCAGTGCTCGTCAAGGGCGGGCATGCCTCGGGGGCGCAGGCCGCCGATGTGCTCGTGCAGCCGGACCGCGAGCCGTTGTGGCTCACCGCACCGCGCCTCGCGGCCACCCGGCGCGGCACCGGCTGCGCGCTCGCCTCGGCCATCGCGGCCGGGCTCGCCGCGGGGGAGGATCTGGCGGTGGCCTGCCGCGCCGGCCGGGCGCACGTGCGGGCGCTGCTGGCCGCGACCGAGGTCGAGGAGCGCATCGCGGCACAGCCGACCGCCACGCTGCCGGAGAGGCCTTGAGCGCTGCCGGCGCGCCGGGTCTTGTGTCCCGGCTGGGCCGGCCCCACATCGCCCTAGGGGACCGGATTGTTCTGCCCGGCGCCACGCTTCAGGACCCGACGGGGTCTGTCACTGAGATGATGCGATGATGTCAAAGCGACTGCGATTTCCCCTCGCCGTGCTGCTCGCCCTCGGACTGGGCATCGGGGTGGCCCTGGCCGCCGATCCGACGGCTCACCAGATCTTCCTCGCCACGCAGGCGGGCAACGTCGCGCAGGCCCAGCAGATGGTCGCCCAGGTGCTGCGCGATCATCCCAACAGTGCCAAGGCGCACTGGGTCGCCGCCGAGGTCGCCGCGCGTGCGGGCAACGTCGGCACCGCGCGCCGCGAACTCGCCCGCGCGCAGACCCTCGCGCCGGGGCTGCCCTTTGCCAAGCCCCGCGCAGTTCGGCAGCTGCGAAGGGAGCTCGGCCTGGCCCCAACGGCGGGGCGGACGCGCCACTCCGGGAACCTCGGCTGGGCGCTGCTGCTCATCGGGGGGATCATCGTGGTCTGGATGGTCGTGCGCCGACGCATGGCGATGGCGGCCCACGGCGCCCCCTACGGCGCACCGCCCGGTATGGCGGGCGGTCCGATCGCACCGATGGGCGTGCCGCCGGGAGGCTACCCGGCGGGCTATCCCCCGGGCGGCTCGGGCGTCATGGGCGGTCTCGCCTCGGGACTGGCGATCGGTGCGGGCGTGGCGGCCGGGGAGGCGCTGGTCGGTCACATGCTCGGTGGTAACAGCGGCGGCGGTCTGATTCCGGATGCCAACGCGACGCCGGCCATCGATCCGCAGGCGAACGCCGATCTCGGCGGCAATGACTTCGGCCTCAACGACGCCGGCTCCTGGGACAGCGGCGGGGGCGGCGACGGCGGTGGTTGGGATAGCGGCGGCGGGGATGGCGGGTGGACTTGAGCGGCCGCACTTCCTAGGGACCGGTGTGCAGCCACCGCCGCAGGAGCGGCCTTCGGGCGGCAGCTGGCGGGCGTGAGGACAACACGCAGGCTGCGCCGTGGTGCAGACGCACGAGGATGGCAGGCCCGGGCCGCGGCCGGCCCGGGCCCACCCCGTGAGGCCCTCAGAAGGCGCTGAACAGGCTACCCACGAGGTCGCTCGCCAGGCCGAAGCCGGCACCCATGCCGAGGCCCGACATGACGTTGCCCATGAATCCGCCGCCGGTACCGGCGTAGGGCTGCGCCGACCAGCCGCGGGTCGGGTAGGTGGTCTGCGGCTGCGCGTTGAGGTGCGACTCCAGGCCGTGGATGTACTCGGCCATCTGCTGGATGAGCATCAGTGCGGACTGGTTCTGCTGCTGGATCGCGACGGCCGTTTCCCGCAGATCGAGCATCAGCTCGCGCGCGAGCGTCTGGTCGGTCAGTTTCGCCTGCAGCTTCGCGGCGAGGCCCTTGACACTCTCGGCCACCTGGTTGGCCTGATTCTGCAGCTGCACGGCCTGGTTCTCTGCGGTCTGGTAATCCATGATGAGCTCCAAAAGGGGAATGGGACGGCCTTGCGGCCTGCGCTTCGACCCGGCGGCCGTCGAGGGGTTCCGCCGCGCTGCGGACCGCCGGGGGTGACTGGCCGCGCCGAGGCACCCCGCGGGGCGTCAGGACTTGGTCAGCACTCGGGCATTATCGTGCCGAAACCGCTCCTCTGAGAAGGATAACCGCCATGACCCCGACCCGTTTCATGTCCGCGCTGCTCGCTGTCGCGGCCGGCCTGGCCCTGTTCGGCAGCACCGCGCGGGCCGCGCCCGCTGCCACCCCGCTCGAGCGAGTCGCGACGCTGCAGGTGCCCGGTCAGCCGCTGGCGGTCTTCGACATCGGCTTTGTCAATGCCGCGGGGATCTATGCGCTCGCGGACCGTTCCAACGCGGCGGTGGATTTTTTCCGGGCCGCCACCGGGCAGTATCTCGGCCGCGCCACCGGTTTTGCCGGGTTCAATCCGGCCAAGGGCTTCGATGCGGCGGGGCCGAACGGCGTGGTGGCGGTCGGGCGCGGGCAGTTCTGGGCTGCTGACGGGGACAGCTCGGTGAAGATCATCGATGCGCGCACGCGCCGGGTGATCGCCCGCATTTCCACCCGCGGGCGCAAGCGCGCCGATGAGATGAGCTACGACCCGCGGGACCACCTGGTCGTGGCGGTAAACAACGCCGATGATCCGCCGTTCGTGACCTTCATCTCCACGCGCACGCACCGTGTGCTCGGCCGGCTCGTGCTCAAGGGCGCCACGGACGGGGCGGAGCAGTCGCTGTGGGATCCAGCCACTGGCCTGGTGTACCTGTCCATCCCGTCGCTCGATCACGACAAGGCACGCGGGGCGGTGGCGGTGATCGACCCCAGGACGCGCACGGTGCTGCGCTATCTGCCGGTGTCGCGCTGCATGCCGGCGGGACTCGCGCTCGGGCCGCACCAGCACCTGCTGGTCGGCTGCAGTGACGATGGGGTCGCGGCCGGCTTCCCGGCACGCTCCTTCGTCCTGAGCACGAGCGGTCGGATCGTGGCGCGGCTGGCGCAGGTGGGCGGCTCCGACGAGGTGTGGTTCGATCCGCGGGCTCGGCGCTACTATCTCGCCGCCGTGGCCAACACCGGCGGGCCGGTGCTCGGGGTCCTCGATGCGCGTACCAACCGCTGGCTCGGCAACATCCCGACCGGTCCGCACGCACACTCGGTCGCGGCCGATGCGCGCAGCGCTCGGGTGTTCGTGCCGGTGGCCGCGGGGGCCGCCAGCCCCTGTCCGCGCGGTTGCATCGAGGTGTTCGCGCCGCCGCCCCGCTAGGTAGGGCTGCGGCGCAAGCGATCAGCTCGAGCCCCAGCAGGTCGTGGCCAAGGCGCTGCCGGCCGAGGTCTGCTGCCCGGTCTGATTCAGCGTGAAGCTCGTGCAGTCCGAGTCGGAGGTCTGCGGGGGCTGCGCCGGGGTGGCCGTGATGGTGTATGTGTCCGTCGAGGGCGTCTGCACCGTGATGGTGTAGTAGCCCTGGGGCGTCGGCGAGGGGCCGGGGGGAACTCCGGTGACACCGGCCGGTGCCGTCGTCGTGAGGCATTGCGTGTAGTCGTAGGTCTGCGCGTAGCAGCGCTCGAGCATCTGCGAGTCATTGAACATCGTGGTGGTGGCGTCCGTGCGGTCCGCGCGATGGGTGTATGCCAGGTAGGACGGGTAGGCGATGGCGGCAAGGATCCCGATGATGGCCAGCGTGATCATCAGCTCCATCAGCGTGAAGCCGCCGCTCAGCGCAGCTGGGCGGCGCGCGGGCGCCGGAACGCTAGCGGCCGGAGGTCGCATGGATGGCCACCGCTTGGGTGGTCCGGACGCCGGCCGGACCGTTGAGGATCACCCGCACCGTCTCGCCCTGGACGACCTGCTGCACCTGAGCGACGGCCGCGCTCCCGGGGGCGATCGGGTAGCTGTGGCCGTCGACCGTGATTCGCTGGCCCACCGGAACTTCCGTGACGGTGCCGGAGAGGTTGTACAGGGGCTTGTTCGCGAGCGCCGTCCCGGGCCGCAGGGCGAAGGCGGTCGCAGCGAGTGCGGTGGCCGCGATCAGGACTCTCTTGCTCATCGTGCTCTCCTCATCGTGCCGGCCGGGGCGCAGCGCGGCGCCCCCGGCCAGATTACCGGATTTCCCACCAGGCGGTGCGGCTCTGGCCGCCGCCCTTGCCGAGGACGTTCAGGATCGGATCGCCGCAGGTCGCCGCGTTGCCGACGCAGGCCGCCTGCTGGTTCTGGCCGTAGCTCGAGTACGAGCCCGGGGCGCTCGAGTTGCCTGACTCATTGACGAAGATGTCGAGGTTCGCCGAGCCCTGACCCAGCGAGCCGGTGGCCACGCGCGCCGCGGAGGCGTAGACGTCACCCAGATACAGCCCCGCGACCACCGGGGAGGAGGCGCTGATCGAGCCGCTTTCGGTGGTGTCGAGCAGCGGGGTGGGGAACAGGCCGCCGTTGCGGAAGTTCAGTGCGTACAGCCAGGAGTTGAATCCGCCCTGGCAGGACTGTCCCGAGGGCTGATCGGTGGTCACGATCAGCGCCCCGTCGATCAGCGCCGGCTCGGTCACGACCGCCTCACCTGGCGAGAGACTCAGATCGATGTACCAGCCCAGGTCCGTCGGCAGCGGCACATTGTTCGAGGTCACGGTGCGGGCGGTGACCGTCGAGCCGCTCACCGTCGTCACGCTGGTCGAGGTGATCGTCTGCTGCACCAGCTGCGCGCGCGTGATGGGCGCGGCGTTCGGCATCGCATCGTAAAGGCCATAGATGCTCTGCACCTGGGTTGACAGCAGGTCGGCGGTCGAGAGCAGCTCGCCGGTGCCGACATAGACCATCAGGCCCTGCAGGCGCGGGAAGTACGGGTTCAGCGTCACCACCGGCGCGGTGGTGATCGGCTGTGCATTGCCGGAAGGATCCACCGCCTTGAACAGCAGTGAGGCGCTCCAGTTGGCCGGATTGCTGCTCGAGATGTCCACGCGCCAGACGTTGCCCTGCAGATCCCCGGCGTACAGCACGTTCGCGCCCGAGAGGCCGCCGCTGCTGTTGATCACCGTGACGGCCGAGAGGCCGTTCGGTTCGCTGGTATTGCAGGCGCTGGTGTCGAAGCTGCACAGGTTGATCTTCGCGGCCACCGCGCCGGTCTGCGGATTGAGCGCGTAGAGATAGGGCGTCTGCACCGAACTGTCGTAACCGTTGCCGAAGAACGCGAAGGTGCCGGCATTGGTGGTCGCCACCGAGGGTGTACCGAAGGTGTAGCCGAGGTCGGCGTCCGAGTACTCCCACAGCACGTTTTGCGCGACGTTCGCCTCGCTCGTCATGGCGGCCGGGTTGGTCACGTCGAGGGCGAAGATGCTCTTGCCGCCGGCACCCTCGCCGCTGATGAGCACCGTGTGCCAGGAGCTGTCGCTGAACTGCACGTCCCAGGCGCCCGGGGAGCCGTCGGCGAAGAACAGGTGGTTCTGGTTGTAGAGCGGGTAGGTGAGCTGGATGAGATTGGAGAACACCCCGTTCGGCACGTAGGCGAACAGCTCCGCGCCCGTCTGGGCGTTGAACGCGTGCAGCATGCCGTCATTCGCCCCCACGTAGATGACCGGCGTGCGGTTGGCATACTGCTGCTCGAAGGTCGTGTACGAGGTGCCCTGGAAGGCCCCGGCCGGCGCGCCGACGTAGAGTGGGGCGCTGTCGACGATGTCCCCGAGCACATGTGTGCGCGTGCGGAAGGGGCCGCCGCTCGACTGCTCGAGCACCCGATCGCCGCGCAGGTAATCGAGCGCATCCTGGCCCTTGGTGTCGGCCGAATTGGTGCTGAGCTCCTGCCCGAGGGTCGTCGAGCTCGCGATGCCCGAGGTCGGGGTACCGGAGGTCCATTCGAATGGAATGCCGGCGTGTGCCACCGGGTCCCAGGTGGCGATCAGCCGGGATTGCCAGGACAGGTTGTCGAGCTGCGACTGGGCGCTCCAGACCGCATTCGAGGGCGTAGTGTTGACGTAGCCGGTCGTCGGGTCGATCGGGAACGCATACAGGTTCCCGGTCCAGTCCTGATGCGTGTCGGAGGAGGTGAACTGCGCCTGGAAGGCGAGCGAGCCGACGTGGATGCCGGTGGAATTCACCGCCGAGGAGGACACCGACTGCGTCGCCTGCTGCACCTGCCCGAGAATGGCGGTGAGATCGTTGGTGAGGGTCGTCGGATCGGTCGCCGCGAAATAGCTCGCGGTGCCCCCGGCGATCGCCATGGCGGTGAGTACCTGGCCGGCGACGCCGCCGTTGGCCCCGGCGCCGAGTCCGACGACGTAGGTCTTTACCCCGTTCTGCGCCAGCTGCTGCAGGGTCGCGACGGCATCGAGCACCGCCTGATCGTTCGTGCCGGCGGTGTTGAGCGACCCGTCGGCGTTGAAGGCCACGGTCTCACCGTAGTTCTCCGCCGCCACCGATCCCGGCGGTGGCCAGGAGTGGCCCGAGAGATCCTTGGTCGGCAGGCCATCGGTGAGCAGGATGACGTAGCGGTCCGGGGCGCAGCCGTTCGAGGACGGCGGGTTGTCGTACTTGAAGTAGTTGTAGGCGTTGGCGAGCAGCCCGGCGATCGGCGACTGTTCGGCACTCGCCTTGATCTCGCTGGTGTAGGCATTGGTCTCGGGCGCCAGGTACTTGGCAAAGTAGCCAAGCGCGGTGTTGATGCTCGAGGTCGAGGGGCTCTGGCCGGCATTGCCTTGTGCGAAGGTGACCAACGGCGACCAGTAACCGCCGCTCGGCGGCGCGGAGCTCTCCTGGGTGGCGTCGAAGCCGAAGCCGCGCTCCATGTACATGGTCTGCGGTGTGTACGGCACGTAGCCGGCATTGGTCGGCGTCGTCGTCGTGGCGCAGGAGTTGACCTCGGAGCTGTAACTCTCGGCGATGTAGCCGGGGTTCGAGTTGTACTGCGAGAGCGTGTAATTGGGCGGCCAGGGATTCGTGGGATTCGGTCCGCCGTAGACCAGGCACACCGGGGCGATGCCGCCCGGGGCGTACAGCACGTCGTTGATCGACGGATTGTCGCTCGTGGTGCTCACCTGCATGTACGGGGCGGTCGCGAGCGAGAGGCCGGAATCGACCGTCACCTGCCCGGAGCTCGCGATGTTATTGCAGTCCCCGTAGATCGTGCTCGAGGAGGACAGGCTGGTGTAGTTGTAGCAGGGATTGGCGACGTAGTTGTTGCCCGCGGTCTGGGTGGCGGTGAAGTCGAACGGACCGCTGGTCGGGCTCATCGCGTACAGCCAAGTGGTGTATTCCCCGAGGCTCGAGGTGTTGTAGTCCATCAGCGCGAAATTCGTGTCCGCGATGAACGACTGCAGCACCGAGGTGATCGCGGACTTCGCGACATTGAGCCGACTGGCCGAGTTGTCACACTGTTCGCTGGATCCGGGACAGGTCACGGTGTTCGGCGCGACCCCGCCGCTGCCGGCGTTCACCGGCGGGGTGAACCCCGCCGGTATGGTGTAGCTCGCCGGGGAGCTCGAGCTCTGCAGCAGGTTGTAGCTCGAGCTCAACCCGCCGGCGCCGGTCATGATCGCCCCGGCGAGCGTCCCGTCCATCGACTGCGAATTGCCGATCGCGATGACCACTTGCGGGTGCGCCGGGATGGTGACCGTGAGCGGCGTCTGCGAGATGTTGATCGTGGAGATGGCGGCGGCCGCCACACCGCCGGTGTACGCTGCCGTCAGCAGGCAGGCTGCGAGCCGGCCGGGCAGCCACCTGGGGCGGCGGATCGGTCGGGAAGACGACTGGGCGGTGCGCATAGGTCATTCCCTCTCGTAGATGCTGCGCAGAGTGGCCGTGGCGGTCTGGTTCCCGCCGGTTGCGCGCGCGGTGACGGCAAATATCTGGACGCAGCCGTTGGCGCCGTAGCCCTGCTGGCACGCGCCGAGCGAGGTGCCCGGCATGGCGACCGAGGGCATCTGCTCGACGAAGAACTTCGGGGCGGCGGGGATCGAGGCCAGGGTCGGCCCGGTATAGGTGAGCACCTGGCTGGCGGAACTCCAGTTGATGCCGGCGTAGATGCTGCCGGCAGCCGGATTGAGCGTATAGAGACCGGCGTTGTCCTGGGAGAACGCCGCGTAGGTGCCCTCGGCGATGTTCATCTCGGCGAAGCGCAGCGCTGCGCCGGCCGCCTCGATGGCCATGTCGTGGTTGGCGTCGTTCTCAGCGAGGCGCACCTCGGTCGTCTGGGTGCGGGCGAGCATCACGGCGATCAGCGTCAGCACCAGAAGGAAAATCAGGGAGACGAACAGCACGGCGCCGCGTTGTGACGCTGCCGAGGCCTTCGCGGGGGTTGTCCGGGCACTCATGGGAGTTCGCTGCTGGTTCAGTTGGTGGTGTTGCGCAGGGAAATGGTGGTCTCGAAGACCTGCCGCAGGCGCGTGTCGATCGGCGCGGTGACCAGCGTGCCGAGCAGGTTGTAGGTGCGGGCCGTCGTCGGCTTGGGTATGGCGTCGAGCGGGCTGGCCACGAGCAGCGCGATCTTGACGCTGACCACGCAGTTGAACTCCACCCCGCCCGTGCCGGCGATGGGCGCACAGTTGGGGTTGGAAGCCACGGCGTTGGAGAGCTGATCGGCGGTGACGTACTCGCTCGCCGCCAGCGAGCCGGTGGTGTCCACCCCGTAGAGAATCTGCATATTCTCGACGTCCGGGGCAATCTCGGCCGGGGGGTTCGTGAAGGTCGGATTGCCGCCGAGGGAGTACGAGTAGAGCGCCCCGTCGCCATCGGTGCCCTTGCCGATGTAGAAGACGACGGTGTCGACGACGCCGATCTGCGCGCCGGACTCGAAGGTCTCCCCGAGCGAATGCACGAAGCTCACCGAGCTGCCGCTGACGCCCTGGATCTCATCGACCACCGAATTCGCACAGTTCGAGATGACGGCGATCTGGCCGGCGGCGAGCCCGGTGGTGCTCTGCACGCTCACCGTGTTCGCACCCGACTCGGCGGTCGTGTACACCGGAGCGATCTGCGAGTACGTGGTGTGCACGGCGATGACGTCGCTGCCCTGGATGGGCAGCGCATTGCTCATGTTGCCCTCTGAGATCACCGAGGAGTCGAGCGCGCCGCCGAGTTCCGGGGTGCTGTCCCAGTCGCCCTGGGAGGAGTCCCCGACCGGCGATGCCTGCAGGGTCAGGGCCGAGCCCGGGGCGCTCCCCGAGGCCTCGTAGCCGGACAGTGCCTCGGTGAAATCCCCCGTGAGTGGTGTCGGATTCAGGCCCTGCGACACGACTTGGCGCAGTGTGCTGTTGCAGGCCATGTACCCGGCGCTGCGCACCGTCTGCTGCAAGATGTCGAGGGCAATGCGCCCGTTGTCGGCGAGCTCGGCGATGCCGGCGGTGTCGTTGGAGGCGGAATGCACGCTGATGAAGGTCGAGATCACCGCGCCCGTCACGATCAGCCCGAGCACGAGCGCCACCATCAGCTCGATCAGCGAGAAGCCGCCGGTGCGTGCCGGGGGAGACGCTTGCGCGTTGCGATTGGGCAGGGTCGGCCTCACAGGGCGCTCTCCAGGGTGAAGGAGGCCGGAGTGGGTGTCGCCGCCGGTGCGGTGCCGAAGGCCCACTCGGCGAGGCTGTCGTCCCAGGTGATGGTGATGGTCGCCGTCGGCTGACCAGTGCCGCCGGGGAAACTCATCACGATCTGCCCATCGCCGCTCGGCAGCGCCCCGGTGGTCACGCCGCTCGAGGAGTTCAGCTGCTGCTTCCACATGTACAGGTCATACTGGGCGATCTGTGCCGGGGTGCAGGTGTTGCCGGCGCCCTCGCACGTGAAGCCCGGGTTGGCGTAGGCTCCGTAGCCGACCGCGTACCCGGGCGCCGTCAGCGCATAGGCGCGGTTGGCACGCATCTCATCGAGCATGGAGTAGGCGAGGTTGGCGGCCTGGGTGCGGAAGTACGCGCTGTCGTTCGCCTTGACCGCGGCCAGCACCAGCCGGGCGACGCCGAGCATGCCGATACTGATGACCAGCACGGCGACCAGCACTTCCACCAAGGTGAAGCCGTCGCTGCGGCGGCGGGGCGCGGACAAGCGGTGCGGGTGTGTCATGGCTGTGCTCACGGGCATACGAGCGCCTGTGGCGGAATGCTCAGCGTCTCGCCGGGGGTCGAGGAGGACTGGATGGCGCCGGTTGCGGCGACTTCGATGTCGCGGGCATAACTCGCGCCGCGGCGGTCACACAAGGTGAAATACGTCGTCAGGTACACCCCCGAGCCGGCGGCCGCCTGGACGAAGCCGCTCGGCTGGAACGTGAGCTGGCTGACTCCCGCACCGTTGAAACTCGCGCTGAGCGTATTGCCGGCATCGAGCTGCGGCATGGTCTGTAGAACGGTGGGCGCCGCGCCGCTGGTCTCGACGATCCAGCCGTTGCCCCAGGCGCTCGAGCCGCTGCAGGTGGCCCCGTCGCTGGAGGAGCAGATCAGCACGTTGGCGTCGCGCTTGACCGCCTCACTGCGGGCATAGGCGAGACTGGACAGCAGCGAGTCGGCCTGGGAGTCCTCGCGGCTGTTCTGCACGAACACCGTCAGGGACGGAATGGCGATGGCGATCAGGATCGCCGCGACGGTGAACGTGACCAGCAGCTCGAGGAGCGTGAAGCCTCTCTCGCGGCTGTGGCGCTGGCCTGGTCCTGTGAGCAGATCTCGCACGGGGTTTCGCCCCTGCTGACTCTTAAGTTGCGCCGGACTGTACTGGATCCTCCCCGGGGCAATCCAGGGACGGATCGTGTAATTCGCAGTGTTTCCGACCGGCGGGCGCCCGCGAGGGACGAACGGCACGGGCGGGAAAAACGTGCGCTACGTCCTTGACTTTCACCGCTGAATTTCGCCCACAGCCGCGCCGTGCACACAGCTGACATAACACGGGGATGGGCCCCGGGGACTGCGGGGCCCCGGGGCGGGCTGTGACGGCGGTCACGACCGGTTTGCGCCCCGCGGCGGGGCGAGCCGGGCGCGAGCCCCTCATCGATGGGGCAGCGCCGGTGAGTGGCTCAGTGCGTGGCGGCTTTCCCGTGCGTCCGGTCCCACCGGCGCACCGCGGCCAGGGTGTTGGCCACGTGCTGGCGCGGATCGAGGTTCGTGTACGAGTAGAAGACCCGGTCGTGCGGGGTGATCACGTACGAGGTGCGGTTGGCGAGCAGCGGATCCTGGGGCAGCACCGCGTCGTAGGACTTGATGATCCGCCCGCTGGTGTCCGCCGCCACCGGGAATTTCTTGCGGCAGACGCTGACCGAGAAGCGTTTGAGCTTGGCGATCGGATCATGCGAGACGCCGATGACGGTGGCGCCGAGCGCCTTGAACTTCGGGATGGCCTTGGCGAACAGGTGCGCCTCCATGGTGCACCCGGGCGTGAATGCGGCCGGGTAGAAGTAGAGCACCACCGGGCCTTTCTTCAGCGCATCGGCCAGCGAGAACGGGTAGGTCTTGCCGCCGAGGGTGGCCGTGGCGGTGAACAGCGGCGCCTTGGCCCCATCGGGCAACGCGGCGATGGCCGCCTGGGCGAGGAGCAGTCCGGTCGCAAGCGCGAGGGTGAGGGTGAGGGTACGTCGCATGGTTCGCCTCCTGGGATGACGGGTCGCGCATCATCGCGCATCGGGCGCACGAGGTCACGCGAAACGCCGCCGGGGCGCCAGTGCGGCGGCCGGCTCAGTCCTGGTAGTCCTCGTTCCCGGGCGTGGGCAGCGGTTTCAGTCCGGCGATTGCCGCCTGATCCTCGAAGCGCAGCGTGTAGAAGCCGCCGTGGCTGGAGGTGACCCACAGATACAATTGTCCGCCTCGCCAGAGGAAGCGGCTGTGCGCCTTCGACCAGGCGAAGTTGATCGGCGGCCTGACGCCCTGGAAGACGTTGAGCAGCGAGCCCGGATCGATCTGGCTCGGATCGGCGGGCGCCGGTCCCTTGAAGTAGGCGATCTCGCGCGGCCGGTACGGATCGTGGATGTCGAAGACCCGCACGCCGGCCTGGTGGCTCGAGCAGGCGAGCAGCTTCGCATCAAGCGGGTTGTCGAAGGTGCAGTCGTGCACGCTGTAGCCGTAGCCGCCCATGGTGGCAGTGATGTCGTGCTCGGTGAGCGCGCAGTTGCGCGGATCGTCGACGCCGAGCATCAGCCGCACGACGAGCTTCGGTCTAGCCAGCTCGCTGATGTCAATGAGCCGCTCCAGACCGCTCGGCGGTAGTCCCGCCCGGCAGGCGGCGATCGCGCCCTGCGGGTCGGCGCAGCCACCCGAGCCGCACTCATCGCCGATGGCCAGGTACGGCCGGCCGGCGATGAACGCCAGATCGGGCTCGATGGCGATGTCCCCGTCCTTCCAGTAGAGCGAGCCGAGCACGTGGATCGCAGGGTGGGGCCGGCGCTGTTGCACCGCGCTCACATCGTAGATCACCAGTCCGTTGCCCGAGCTGAAATCCCCCGCATGCACCAGGTGGCCGACGACCCCGCAGAACAGCAGCGTGTCGGGCGGGTGTCCGTCGACGGCGAACTGATTCAGCGAGATGCGGTGGCAGATCTGGTGGGCCTGCGCGCCCCCGGCCTGACCGTGGGGAAAGTCCCAGTCGAGCAGCTCGCGCGGGTGGCGCGGATCGGTGAGGTCGATCGCGTACAGACGGCGCTTGTTGAACGAGGCGATCCAGTAGGTCTTGCCATCGTAGGCGAAATTCCCGGCGTGCGCCTGCAGCTCCGGATCCGGGATCTGCACGCTCGAGAGCAGATGCGGATGGGTGCAGTCGGAGAGGTCGTAGAAGGACACCGCCGGCTGCGGGCCGGCGCCCATCCAGCTTTCGGCCGAACCCAGCAGCGCCCGGCGCGGGTTGACCGATCCGTCCTCCCAGTCGTAGAGCGAGGCCGGGTCGTCGAGGTGCGTGACGTAGCGCGGATCGCGCGGGTGGCTGACATCCAGCACCTGGATGCCCGGGTGCTCGAGCGGCGGCACACCCTTCTGTCCGGCCTCGTAGCCCTCGGTAGTCACGTACGCACAGTGGCCGTACCACATCAGCTGGTGCCCGGCTCCCTGGCCGGCGTATTCCCCGACGATGGCGAGATTGCAGTTGTAGGGGCGCGTCGCTGCGCCGCTCGCACGCTCGGTCGCCGTGAGCTGACCGTCGAGGCCGGTCTCGGTCCTATCGTCCCGCTGGCAATGCGGCCGGGCCAGCGGACCGAGAAACGGCTGCGATGCCCGAGCGCCCCCGTGCACCACCGCGAGCAGCAGTGCCGCGGCAATGACCGACAGCCCGATCCTCCGGGCGATTGGAGATGCCTCACCCATGGTCAGCCTCGCAGGATCTTGTTGTTGAATGCTGCGCGCGATGCGCTCCCCTGCGCACGATTATGGCGCCCCGGCCCCCCGCGCGCCCAGTCCCCGGGCCGCACACCCGCCGGATGCCTGGCGGTGCGGCGGCCGAAGGAGGGCACGGGCCACTCGGATAATCGGCTCACATATATAAGGTAAGCATATGTAAAATAGACGAAAATCCAATCGGCTGATGCTCCCCGCCTCCCGTCCGTGCCGTCCGTCGGTGCCCGGGGGGACCTGGGTCGATCAGGATCGGCGCAGCAGCGCGTAGGCAAAGGACTGCTCGGCCCCGGAGGGCGCGCGATGCCCCTCGGCGTGTGTGCGCACCAGCGAGAACGCCGGGCCGAACAGCGCGGCGATCTGCTCGCCCGAGCGGCGTACGACGGGCAGCCCGCTGCAGCGCTGCGGTCCGTCAGGCGCGAATCCCCCGATCACCGCGTGGCCGCCCGGGGCGAGCGCCGAGGCGCACACCTGCACGTAGCGGGCGGCATCGGCCGGATCGGTGAGGAAGTGCAGCACCGCGCGGTCGTGCCAGAACTCGAAGCCGCCGGCCGGCAGCACCGCACTCAGCACGTCCTGCTCGATCCAGCGCACCTGCGCGGCGCGCGGCCCGAGACGCGCCCGCGCAATCGCCAGGGCCTGCCCCGAGACATCCAGCACCGTCACCTCCGGCAGACCCCGCTCGAGCAGGTCATCGACCAGCGTCGCGGCGCCGCCGCCGACATCGATCAGGCGGGCCCCGGCGGACAACCCCGCCTGATCAAGCAGCGCCAGTGAGACCTCGAGATGGGGCCGGTACCAGCTGACCGAAACGGGATCCTTGTCGTGATAGACCGCTTGCCAATGCGCGTGCCGATCGGTGTTCTCCGGGCTCATGCAGTGCGGCTCGCGGCTCAGCGGACCGCACGCGAGGGGATGCGCCGGGCCGCTCGGGTCGGGCGCTTGTGCGCCGGCGCTTGCGGCTCACCCCGCTCGGCGAGGGAGGCCCCGATGGTGCGCGCGATGATCCGTGCACCGTGCTCGAGCATAAACTGGCGGAAGGCTGCGGCGATGGGCGGCAGGCGTTTCTCCTGCAGCTGGATCACGTACCAGTCGCGCACCACCGGCAGACCCACGACATCGAGGATGGCGAGCCGCCCGGCGCCAATCTCCAGTCCGATGGTGTGCGCGGAGATGAACGACAGGCCCATCCCGGCCATCACGGCCTGCTTGATCGTCTCGTTGCTGCTGACTTCCATCAGGGACCGGAACGTCACGCGCTGCTCGGCAAACAGCCGCTCCATCGAGGCGCGCGTGCCCGAGCCTTCCTCGCGCACGAGGAAGGCCTCGGTTGCGAGCGCCGCGAGCGGGATGCGCCGGCGCGTCACCAGCGGGTGCTCCGGCGGGGCGATGATCACGGAGGGGTGCGCCGCGAAGGGAGCCGCCGCGGTTGCGAGCTCCGCAGGAGGACGCCCCATGATGACCAGGTCCAGATCGTTGGCCGCGAGCAGGCGGACGATCTCCCCGCGGTTGCCGACCGTGAACTTGATGTTCACTTCCGGGTACTCCGGCGTGAACGCCGAGAGCAGTGCCGGGGCGAAATACTTCGCCGTGCTCACCGCCCCGAGCTTCAGCAGCCCGCGCTTCAGGCCGCGCATCGCCGCGATGCTCTCGGCGGCCTCGCGCAACAGCTCGGTCACCTGGTTGGCGTAGCGCAGCAGTTCCAGGCCCGCCGGCGCGAGGCGGATCCGCCGGCCGATCTGCTCGATCACCGGCAGACCGACCTCCTGCTCGAGCAGGCGCATCTGCTGCGAGACGGCCGGCTGGGTCAGGTGCAGCTCGCGCGCGGCGCGCGTGAAGGACAGGTGGCGTGCCACCGCGGTGAAAACGCGCATCTGCCGCAGCGTCACGTTGCGCATGACTCGATAAGACTCACTAATGAAGACAACAAGAATATCTAACTAGACCTAATGAAAAGCAAGTTCCAGTATCGGTCGCGCGGGGTTGCCGATCCGCCTCGTCCCCAGGCCCGAGGCGCCTGACCCCAGCCCAGCGCCGATGCGCATCAGGAGCGAGCAACGATGAAGACGATGAGCGCAGACCCCAAGCAGACATTGAGCGGCGCCGCGCGCTACCGCGCGGGCGTGCTGAAGTACGCCCAGATGGGCTATTGGCAGCCCGACTACACCCCTGCGCCAACCGACATCTTGGCGCTGTTTCGGATCACGCCCCAGGAGGGGGTGGAGCCGGAGGAGGCCGCCGCCGCCGTGGCCGGGGAATCCTCGACCGCGACCTGGACGGTGGTCTGGACGGACCGGTTGACCGCCTGCGAGCGCTACCGGGCGAAGGCCTACCGCGTCGACCCCGTGCCGGGCACCCCGGGGCAGTATTTTGCGTACATCGCCTACGATCTGGACCTGTTCGAGCCAGGATCGATCGCGAACCTCAGCGCATCTATCATCGGCAACGTGTTTGGCTTCAAGCCCCTGAAGGCCCTGCGCCTGGAGGACATGCGCTTCCCGAGCGCGTACGTGAAGACCTTCGCCGGCCCGCCGACCGGCATCGTGGTTGAGCGCGAGCGGCTCGACAAGTTTGGTCGCCCGTTGCTGGGAGCAACTGTGAAGCCAAAGCTTGGGCTCTCCGGCAAGAATTACGGACGGGTGGTCTACGAGGCGCTGCGCGGCGGGCTCGACTTCACCAAGGACGACGAGAACATCAACTCCCAACCGTTCATGCACTGGCGCGACCGGTTCCTGTACTGCATGGAGGCCGTCAACCGCGCTCAGGCAGCGAGCGGGGAGGTCAAGGGGCATTACCTCAACGTCACAGCCGGCACGCTCGAGGACATGATCGAGCGAGCCGAGTTCGCGCGCGAACTCGGCTCGGTGATCGTCATGATCGACCTGGTGATCGGCTACACGGCCATCCAGTCGATGTCGCGCTGGGCGCGCCGCAACGACATGATCCTGCATCTGCACCGCGCCGGACACGGGACCTACACCCGGCAGAAGAACCACGGGATCTCCTTTCGTGTGATCTCCAAGTGGATGCGCCTCGCCGGCGTCGATCACATCCATGCCGGCACCGTGGTCGGCAAGCTCGAGGGCGATCCGAACTCGGTGCAGGGCTTCTACAACGTGCTGCGCGAGGGGCATAACGCGGTCGACCTGCCGCGCGGGATCTTCTTCGAGCAGGACTGGGCGGGACTGAATGCGGTGCTGCCGGTCGCCTCCGGGGGTATCCACGCCGGGCAGATGCATCAGCTGCTGCACTACCTCGGCGAGGACACCATCCTGCAGTTCGGCGGCGGCACGATCGGACACCCCATGGGCATCGCCGCCGGGGCGACCGCCAACCGCGTTGCGCTCGAGGCGATGGTGCTGGCGCGCAACGAGGGTCGCGACATCTGGAACGAGGGTCCGCAGATCCTCGCCGCCGCGGCGCGCGAGTGTGCGCCGCTGCGCGCCGCGCTCGACACCTGGGGCGAGGTGACCTTCAACTACGCCAGCACCGATACGCCGGATTTCGTGCCGACCCCCGAGGTCGCCTGACCGGCCGGCCCACTCAGGAGAGCTCCATGCGACTCACCCAAGGCACCTTTTCGTACCTGCCCGAGCTCAGCGATGCGCAGATCGCCAAGCAGATCGAGTACAGTCTGGCCAACGGCTGGGCGGTCGCGATCGAATACACGGACGACCCGCATCCGCGCAACACCTACTGGGAGATGTACGGCATGCCCATGTTCGACCTGCGCGACGCGGCCGGCATCCTCGCGGAAGTCAACGCCTGCCGCAACACCTTCCCGCGCCACTACATCAAGGTCAACGCGTTCGACGCCAGCCGCGGCCGCGAGTCGATGCGGCTGTCGTTCATCGTCAACCGGCCCGCGCACGAGCCCGGCTTCGCGCTGACGCGCGCGGAGGGCCCGGGCCGCACACTGCGCTACACCACGCGCGCCTACTCGAGCGACCGCCCCGAGGGAGAGCGGTATTGAGGTCCCATGAGCACACCCCGCGAGACAACTGTTGGCGCGGCAGACCGGGACGCACCGGGCGCCGAGCCGCTTGATCTGGAGGCGCTCTACGGCGAGTCGCAGGTCGGGGAGGTGCTCGAGAGCCTCGATCGCGAGCTCATCGGGCTCGCGCCCGTCAAGCGGCGCATCCGCGACATCGCCGCGCTGCTGCTCATCGACAAGCTGCGCCAGGTGCACGGGTTGAGCGCCGGCGCGCCGGCGCTGCACATGTCCTTCACCGGCAATCCCGGCACCGGCAAAACCACCGTCGCGATGCGCATGGCCGAAATCCTTCACCGCCTGGGCTACGTGCGCAAGGGACACCTGGTGGCCGTCACGCGCGACGACCTGGTCGGCCAGTACATCGGGCACACTGCGCCGAAGACCCGCGAGGTGCTCAAGCGCGCCATGGGCGGGGTGCTGTTCATCGACGAGGCGTATTACCTCTACCGGCCGGAGAACGAGCGCGACTACGGCCAGGAGGCCATCGAGATCCTCCTGCAGGTGATGGAGAACCAGCGTGCCGACCTGGTGGTCATCTTCGCCGGCTACAAGCAGCGGATGGACACCTTCTTTCACAGCAATCCGGGCCTCTCCTCGCGCGTCGCCCACCACATCGACTTCCCCGACTACAGCGCCGAGGAGCTCATCGCCATCGCGCAACTGATGCTCGAGCAGATGCACTATCGGCTGAGCCCCGATGCGCTCGCCGCCCTCGGGGAGTACATCGAGCGGCGCCGCACCCAGCCGCACTTCGCCAACGCCCGCTCGATCCGCAACGCCCTCGACCGGGCCCGGCTGCGCCAGGCGAGCCGGCTGTTCGAGCGGCGCGGCTTGCCGCTGGACCGCACTGCGCTTGAGAGCATCGAGGCCGGCGACATCCTCGCGAGCCGCGTGTTCGCGACAGAGGGGGCCGCGTGAACCCCGAGGCGTCGTTTACCCAGATGCCCATCACGCGCTTCCTCATCGAGGAGCAGCGTCGCATCAATCCCGCCCCGGAGGCCTCCCGGGCCGGCAGCTTCATCGCGCTGATCAACGACGTGCGCCTGGCGTGTAAGCGCATCGCCACGCTCATCGGCAAGGGGGCACTCGCCAACGCCCTGGGGGAGGCGGGCACGAGCAACGCGCAGGGCGAGGCGCAGAAGCGGCTCGACGTGCTCGCCAACGACATCTTCGTACGGACCAACGAGTGGGGCGGGCAGCTCGCCGGCATGGTCTCGGAGGAGCACGAGGCCCCGTACGCCATCCCCGAGCAGTACCCGCGCGGGCGGTACCTGCTGCTGTTCGACCCGCTCGATGGCTCCTCCAACATCGATGTGAACGTCGCGGTGGGCAGCATCTTCTCCGTGCTGCGCTGTCCGGAGGGCGTGAGGGAGCCGTCGGTCGGGGATTTCCTGCAGCCGGGCTGCGCGCAGGTGTGCGCCGGCTATGCGATCTACGGGCCGGCGACCATGATCGTGCTCTCGACCGGCCATGGCGTGCACGGCTTCACGCTCGATCGGGAGATCGGCGAGTTCTCCCTCACGCATCCGAACCTGCGTATCCCGGAGAGGACCAGCGAATTCGCAATCAACGCCTCGAACTCGCGCTACTGGGAGCCGGCGATACGCCGCTACGTCCAGGAGTGCCTCGCCGGCCAGAGCGGCCCGCGGGGCAAGGATTTCAACATGCGCTGGATCGCCTCACTGGTCGCCGAGGCGCACCGGATCCTGATGCGCGGCGGAGTGTTCATGTATCCGCACGACCGTCGCGATCCGAGCCGCCCGGGGCGGCTGCGTCTGCTCTACGAGGCAAACCCCATCGGCTACCTCATCGAGCAGGCCGGTGGACGGGCGAGCACCGGTCTGGCACCCATCCTCGAGGTCCCCCCGAGCGCGCTGCACCAGCGGGTGAGCTTCGTGTTCGGGGCCCGCGAGGAAGTCGAGCGCATCGAGCGCTACCACCGTGACCACAACGAGTTCGAGCTCGACGTGCCGCTGTTCGGCGCGCGAGGTCTGTTCACCACGCCCAACGTGTGACCCGGAGCGCCCATGTCCGCCCGCCATCCCATCATTGCGGTCACCGGCTCCTCCGGCGCCGGCACCACCTCGGTCAGCAAGACCTTCGAGCAGATCTTCCGCCGCGAGCAAATCAAGGCGGCATTCGTCGAGGGTGACAGCTTCCATCGCTATGACCGCGCCGCAATGCGCGAGCAGCTCGAACAGGCGCTGGCGCGCGGCGACCATGATCTGAGTCACTTCGGGCCGCAGGCAAATCTGTTCACCGAGCTCGAGGAGCTGTTCCGCAGCTACGGCGAGGCGGGCGGCGGGCGGGTCCGCAAATACCTGCACGATGCCGCCGAGGCGGTGCCCTTCGGCCAGCCGCCCGGCACGTTCACGGCGTGGGAGGACCTGCCGGCGGACACCGATCTGCTGTTCTACGAGGGACTGCACGGCGCCGTAGTGACCGAGGAGGTGGATATCGCCCAGCACGTCGATCTGCTCATCGGGGTGACGCCCGTCATCAACCTGGAGTGGATCCAGAAGCTGCAGCGCGACAAGGCGACGCGCGGCTACTCGACCGAGGCGGTCACCGAGACGATCCTGCGCCGCATGCCGGACTACGTGAGCTACATCTGCCCGCAGTTCTCGCGCACACACATCAACTTCCAGCGGGTCCCGGTCGTCGACACCTCGAATCCGTTCATCGCGAGGTTCATTCCGACGCCGGACGAGTCATTCCTCGTGATTCGTTTCGCCAATCCCCGCGGCATCGACTTTCCCTACCTGCAGTCGATGCTCAAGGACTCGTTCATGTCGCGTCCGAACACCATCGTCTGTCCCGGCGGCAAGATGGACCTCGCCATGCAGCTGATCTTCACGCCGATGATCTGGCGGCTGATTGAGCGGCGCAACGATGCCCAAGGGCGCGAATCCGGCCGGTCGCGGCGCTGAGCCGCTCCGGCACACACCATCAACCGACCACAGCGGCGGAGGACACCATGGCGCTGATCTCGTTGCGGCAACTGCTCGATCACGCGGCCGAGTTCGCCTACGGCGTGCCGGCCTTCAACATCAACAACATGGAGCAGGTGCAGGCCATCATGCAGGCGGCCGCAACCACCGACAGCCCGGCCATCCTGCAGGTCTCGGCCGGCGCGCGCAGCTACGCCGGGGAGTCGTTCCTGCGGCGCATCGTGCAGGCGGCGGTGGAGAGCTGGCCGAGCGTTCCGGTGGCGCTGCACCAGGACCACGGCGCAAGCCCGGCGGTGTGTCAGCGCTCCATTCGCTCGGGGTTCACCAGCGTGATGATGGACGGCTCGCTGCTCTCGGACATGAAGACGCCGGCCTCGTTCGAATACAACGTCGAGGTCACGCGACGTACGGTCGAGCAGGCGCATCCGGTCGGTGTTTCGGTGGAAGGGGAACTCGGCTGCCTCGGTTCGCTAGAGTCGGGCCTGGCGGGGGAGGAAGACGGGGTCGGCGCCGAGGGCCAGCTCTCGCGCGAGCAGCTGCTCACCGATCCGCGCCAGTGCGTCGAGTTCGTCGCGCGCACCGGGGTCGATGCGCTCGCCATCGCCATCGGCACGTCCCACGGCGCCTACAAGTTCTCGCGCGAGCCCACGCACGAGGTGCTCGCGATCGGGCGCATCGAGGAGATCCACCGCGCCATCCCCAACACGCACTTGGTCATGCACGGTTCCTCTTCGGTTCCGCAGGACTGGCTCGCCGTGCTGCGCGAGCACGGCGGGGACGTTCCCGAGACCTACGGTGTTCCGGTGCAGCAGATCCGCGAGGGCATCCGCCACGGCGTGCGCAAGGTCAACATCGATACCGACATCCGTCTGGTCATGACGGCCGCGGTGCGCCGCGCGCTCGCCGAGAAGCCGGCAGATTTCGATCCGCGCCGCTTCCTGCGTGCGGCGACGGGCGCGGCGCGCGAACTGTGCGCGCAGCGCTTCGAGGCCTTCGGCGCGGCCGGGCAGGCCGGACTGATCCGCCCGATCCCGCTCGAGCAGATGGCCGAGCGCTACGGCCACGAGACGCTGCGCCGCGCCGGCTGAGTCCGGCCGGGCGCAACCGGGAGGCGGACTGGCGCGCGCGGCGAATCCCCGGGCCACCTTAACGTGACGCCATGAGCACTCCTCGAGAACTGACCAACGCGCTGCGCGCGCTGGCGATGGCTGCTGTCCAGCGGGCGAACTCGGGGCATCCGGGCATGCCACTCGGCATGGCCGACCTCGCGCAGGTGCTGTGGGGCGATTTTCTGCACCACAACCCGGCCAATCCCCGCTGGTTCAACCGCGACCGCTTCGTGCTGTCCAACGGTCACGGTTCGATGCTCCTCTACGGGGCTGCTGCGCCTGACCGGTTACGCCCGCGGCATCGAGGATCTCAAGGGCTTCCGGCAGCTCGGCAGCCGCACGCCCGGTCACCCCGAGCACGACCCCGTACTCGGCATCGAGACCACCACCGGTCCGCTCGGCCCGTATCGGCGGCGGGCGGCAACTATCTGCATTACGGCGTGCGCGAGTTCGCGACGACGGTCATGATGAACGGCCTGGCGCTGCAGGGAGGCTTTCGCCCCTACGGCGGCACGTTGCTCGTCTTCTGCGACTACGCGCAACGCGGTGCGCGTGGCGGCTCTGATGCACGCACCGGTGGTGCCGGTGGACACGCACGACTCGATCGGGCTCGGCGAGGACGGACCCACTCACCGGCCGGTCGAGCACCTGGCGAGTCTGCGAGCGATGCCCGGTTTGAATCTGTGGCGGCCCTGCGATGCCTTCGAGACCGCGGTGGCCTGGAGTGTGGCGCTCGAACGGAGCGGACCTACGGCCCTGGTACTGACCCGCCAGGCACTCGCCCAGCGGAGGCGCGAACCGGCCGAGCAGAGCAATGTCTCGCGCAGCGGTTACGTGCGCATCGAGTGCGCCGGTCCGCCGCAGAGCTTGGTCATCGCCACCGGTTCTGAGGTCGGTATCGCAGCCGAGGCGGTGCACGCACTGAATGAGCAGGGACGGCCCGTCCGTCTGGTCTCGATGCCCTCGACCCAGGTCTTCGACGCACAGGATGAGGCGTACCGACAGAGTGTGCTGCCCGACTCGGTGTCTCGCCGGCTCGCCGTCGAGGCCGGCGCAGCACTCTCGTGGTGGCCCTACGTCGGTCTCGATGGGCGTGTGCTCGGTATCGAGCGGTTCGGCGCCTGCGGCAAGGGCAGCGAGCTGATGAGCCAGTTCGGCTTCACGGCCGCGCACATCCGCGCCGTGCTCGATGCGTCGTTGGAGAATCCCTGCCGCTCGCGCGCCTCGTCTCGGCGCCGCGTACCCGCGGCGAAGTCAGCCGCACGCCGTTGAGCGCTCAGCGCGCCGCCCGCGGGGAGCGCTGCGCACTATAATCGACGCCCACGGCGCGCAGGTCCAGGCAGACCCGCGGCGCGGCCGGCGAACCGGTCGGAGGAGAGCCACATGCTGTTGAACGAGGATCTCACCCGCCGCGTGACGGTGCACGCGGCCGGGCTGCCATGGGTGGCCAGTCCCACCGCCGGAGTCGAGCGCCGGATGCTATTTCGCGTCGGCGAGGAGAAGGCGCGGGCCACCTCGATCGTCCGTTACGCCCCCGACAGCCACTTTCCGCGGCATCGCCATCCCGGTGGCGAGGAATTTCTGGTGCTGGAAGGTGTGTTCCAGGACGAGACGGGCGATTACCCGGCGGGTTCGTACGTGCGCAACCCGCCGGGCAGCGCCCATGCCCCGGGCAGCGAGCCCGGCTGCGTCATCTTCGTCAAGCTCTGGCAGTTCCGCCGGGAGGATGTGCAGCCGCTCGCGCTTCGGCCCGGGGAGGGTGAACGCGGCGCGCCGGGTCAGGTCGAATCGCTTGTGCTGTTCGACGACACGGTCGAGCGGGTGCGCATCGATGCATGGGCGCCGGGCTCGACGGTCGAGCTGCCCAATCCGCGCGGCCTGGAGCTGCTGGTGCTGAGCGGGAGCTTCTGCGACGGCGAGGAGCGGCTCGAGCGGTGGTCGTGGCTGCGTCTGCCGGCCGGGGTCGCGCTGCGCGGGCGTGCCGGGGAGCACGGCGTGCGGGTCTGGAGCAAGTCCGCGGCCCTGCGGCATGCGACGGAGTGCGCGTTCTGAGGGGGCGATGCCCGTCAGTGCAGCTTGACGTGCGGCTCGGTGCGACGGGTTAGGAGCCGCGCCAGGGTGTCCAGGGTGACCTTCACCGGACCATGCAGCGCCAACTCGTGCATCTTGCGCAGCCAGGTGTACATCAGGCGCGCAAAATATCCCTCGAGCATCAGGTTGGGGCCGACCAGCGTGCCCATAAGACTGCCGACCGTGCTGTGCCGTCCCAGTGAGACCAGGGAGCCGAAGTCCCGATAGCGGTAGGTCAGAAGCGCTTTGCCGGCGAGACGCCGCTCCATCTGTTTGACCATGTGGCTTGCCTCCTGGTGGGCCGCCTGCGCCCGTGGCGGCACATTGCCCGACTTGCCGAGCCACGGACAGGCCGCGCAGTCCCCGAGGGCGAAGATGTTCTCGTCCCGCGTGGTCTGCAGAGTCGGCTCCACCACCAGCTGGTTCACCGAGTTGCTCTGCAGCCCGCCCAGATCGCGCAGGAACTCAGGTCCCTTGACGCCCGCGGCCCATACCACGAGTTCCGCCGGAATGAATTGTCCATCGGCGAGCCGGACACCGTGCTCGGTCACTTCGGCCACGCGCGAGTCGGTGCGGATGCGCACCCCGAGATTGCTCAACAGCGCCGCGGCGGCGGCGGACAGCCGCTGCGGCAGCGCCGGCAGGATCCGTCCCGAGGCCTCGATCAGATTGAGCTGGATGTCCTCGTCCGGGTCGATGCGGTCCAGTCCGAAGGACACCAGGTCGCGCGTCGTGTTGTGCAGCTCCGCGGCGAGCTCGACGCCCGTGGCGCCGGCCCCGATGATCGCAACCTGGAGCTGCTCCGGCCGCAACGGCCCGCGTTGGGCATGGGCGCGTATCAGAGAGTTGACGAGACGCCGGTGAAAGCGCGCGGCGGCAGCGGAGGTCTCTAGCGCGATGGCATGCTCCTTCACGCCCGGGGTGCCGAAGTCATTGGTGAGACTGCCCACGGCGATCACCAGCGTGTCGTAGCGGTACACGCGCTCGGCGGTGATCTCGCCGCCCGCCTCGTCGATCACCGGGGCGACATGCACCTCGCGGCGTGCGCGGTCGAGGCCGGTCATCTCCCCGAGGCGGAAGCGGAAGTGATGCCAGTGAGACTGTGCGAGAAAGCTGAGCTCATGGACGCTGAGATCCATGCTCCCCGCGGCGACCTCGTGCAGCAACGGCTTCCACAGGTGGGTGCGGTTCGAGTCGATGAGCTCGATGCGCGCCCGCTCCCCCTTGCCGTAACGGTCACCGAGCCGGGTCGCCAGCTCCAGTCCGCCGGCGCCGCCGCCGACGATGACGATCTTGTGGCGACGCGGGCGCGCCGGCCAGTTCGCAGAGCGCTCCAAGGGCGCACCCGCCAGCGGATCGGCGCTGCCGGATGCGGCGTCATCCGCTGCAGCGGCAGGGTTTTCGGAAGGCTCTGAACTCATCGGCCCACGCGCGTTCGGAGGTTGCGAACTCGATGCCCGTCTGCCGATCCGGCAGCGGCACGCCTGCCCGGTCCGATGTCCATCGAGGACAGTCACCCGGCAGTGTCGGGATCCAGTGCGCCCCGTTCGGCTTCCGGCGGCCTCATTGACTCACTCAACGGGGCGCCCCGCCATCGGTAACTCTGCGGATGACGGGCGCACGCTACCATGATTTCATGGCGCGTTGCCTCGCTCGAGAACCGAGGGGCTGAGCGGTGTCCCGGTTGTGGAACAGCACGCCTCGCGCTGCGTTCGCGCTCCCGCGGCCGCAGCGCGCCCGGACAGTCCGCAAGGTGCGAATCAGCCCCCGCGGCGTGGACGCAGCAGCAGCGGCGCGTAGCGCACGGCGAACAATCCGAACGCGCCGATCCACAGTGCCGCGGCCGCCTGCAGCAGATCGCCCGCGGCAGCACTCGGCAGCGCCGCGGCAATGCGCAGCCCTGCGGCGAGAACGACCAGGACGTAGATCGAAACGGTGCTCCGGTCGGCGGCGAGGGCCCGACCGGTGTGCCCCCGGCTGACCCGGGTCATGACCCCGAGGATCATCGTGCCGATGGCACCGGCGGTGAGCGCGTGGATGGCCGCGGGCAGCGGAAAGGCCGGCTCCAGTGCTGCGACGCCGAGCGCGGCCACCCCGAGCACCAACCAGGCGTAACCGATGTGCAGGATCAGCAGCAGCGGCTCGGCACGTGTCGCCGCTGTTCGCCAGCGCAGCACGCGCCAGAGACTGAGCGAGGCCCCGGCGAGCAGCAGGACCGCGGTCGGCCGGTCGGCCGGGAAGATCACCCAGGCCACCAGCGCGGTGTGCAGCAGCGACTGTGCCCACCGATCGAGCCGGCCCGGCATGGCGGGCAGCCGCGCAGCGCCGCGCTGCATCAGCCAGTTGCGCGTGAAGCTCGGCACGATGCGCCCGCCGACGACGGAGATCAGGATGACGATGGCGGCAAGTCCGAGCCGCCAACCATAGCCGGCGAGATTGTCGATCCCGTCCAGGGCGCCGAGATCCATCAACAGCTGCGCTACAGCGAGCACGGTGACCGGCGCGATCATGAGGTAATTGCGCCGGTTGCGCGCCGCGAGCAGCTCGTGCGCGACGGTCGCGACCAGCGCCGCCGGAAAGGCCATGTCGATCGCGATGGCAACGCCCACGGGGAGGAAGGCACTGAGCAGCGCGGCGAGCCGTGCGGCGATCCACAGGCCGAGCAGCAACCCGAGCCGAGCGCCGCTCACCGGCGCGCGGCCCGTCCAGTTCGCCAGGGCGGTGAGCAGAAAGCCCGCGACCGCGGCCGGCACGAATCCGAACAGCATCTCGTGGATGTGCCACTCGAGCGGATCGAGCCGGCTCGGCAGCGTCACTCCGAGCGCCAGCATCGCCATCCACAACGCGAGGGCGAGGGCGGCCCACAGCGCGGCGGCGAGGAAGAACGGCCGGAACCCGTAGGACAGCAGGGGCGAGGGTGCCGGGGCCGCCGCGGGCCCGGCCGCCCCTGCACCCCCTACGCTCGCAGTGCGGCGCATGCTCAGCGGGCCTCCCGCTGCGGCTGCGGTGCGAGGGAACCCGGGCCGTCGAACGCGGCGGGGCGAGGCCGCAGGAGCCGCAGCTTCCTGAGGAAGTCCCAGGCCATCAACAGTGCGCCGGCGGCGAACACGATGTCGCCGGGCATGCGCATCCATTGCCAGAAGGCGGTCGTTTCATAGAAAGCCTGACTGCGCGCGTACGCATAGCCATGCTCGTAGACCGCGGCGAGCTGGGGCCAGCCGACGGGAAAGAAATTGAACACGATCCACAGCACGAGCCCGGCGTTGTACAGCCAGAACGCCCAGCGGCCGGCGGTCTCACTGAACGGCTGTCGATCGGCGGCGGCGTAGCGTAGACAGAAGTAGACCAGCCCAATGCCGAGCAGGCCGAAGGCGCCGAACAGCGCGGTATGGGCGTGATTGAGCGTCAGGAAGGTCCCATGCTCGTAGTAATTGACGAGCGGGGCGTTGAGCGTGCCGCCGCCGAACACTCCGGCACCGACGAAGTTCCAGAACGCGGCGCCGAGGACGTAGAGGTAGGCGAGTCCGTAGGGAAAATCGCCCTTGTCCTTGATGAGCCGATGCTGTCCGATCGCCTCGATGACCAGCAGCAGCAGCGGCAGCACCTCGATGAAGGAGAACATCGAGCCGACCGATACCCACAGGCCCGGCTCGCCCACCCAGTACATATGGTGACCGGTGCCGAGCACCCCGCCGAGGAAAATCAGGATGAGCTCGAGGTACACGGCCCGCTCGGACAGCCGCCGCGAGACCAGCCCGGTGACCATGAGTAGGTAGGCGCTGAGGGCGGCGGCAAAGAACTCGAAGGACTGCTCCACCCACAAGTGCACGACCCACCAGCGCCAGAAGTCGGTGATGGTGAAGGACTTCTCGATGCCGGTGAGGGGAATCATGCCGAACACGTACAGCAGCGCGATGTTGGCCGTCGAGGCCCACAGCAGATGCTCGAGGCGGATACGCCCGGACCAGAATGCGCGCGCCGCCTCGCGCGCGGCGGCGCGAGTCGGCCAGAGCGCGCGGAACATCAACACGCTCCAGATCGCCAGCCCGGCGAAGAATCCAATCTGCCAGGCCCGTCCGAGCTGGATGTAGGAGAGGCCCTGCTCGCCGAACCAGAACCAGCCCTGGCGCAGGTAGCCCATGATGGCAAGGTAATTGCCGGCGAGGGCGCCGATCACGATGGCGAGCGTCGCCCAGAACAGCGCATCGACCAGCCATGCCTGGCTCTTCGGCTCGGCCCGTCCGATGGTCGGGGCGAGGAACAGTCCGGCTCCGATCCACGACAGGCCGATCCAAACGATGGGCAACTGGATGTGCACGTCGCGCACGAAGTTGAACGGCAGGAAGTGATCCACGGCAATGCCGTAGAAGCCGCTCCGGTCCGCGTAGTAATGCGCGAGCACAGTGCCGGCAAGGACCTGCAGCAGCAACACGCCAGCGACGACCAGGAAGTACTTGCCGATGCGCCGCTGACTCGCAGTCAGCGGATGGAAGGCCAGCGCGGGCTCCATGATCCCGGTATCGGCGCGGTGGATGTAGCGCTCGTACAGAAAGATCACCGCGCCGAAAGCGAAGAACGTGAAGCCGATACTGACCCAGGTCCAGATGAACGTGCTCGTGGTGGGTGTATTGCCGACCAGGGGCTCGTAAGGCCAGTTCTGCGTCCAGGAGGCCACGCCTCCGGGGCGGCGGGCGACCGTGGTGATCGAGGCGTAGATGAGAAAATCGGCCGTCTGGGACGCGGTTACCGGATCGAGGCTGCGCGCTCCGGTCCAGCCCTTGGCGTAGTCCGACTTCAGCAGCGCGTCGGCGATCCGGACCCTGAGGGTGCCGATCGCCGTCGCCACCGCCGCCGGCAGCGTCACCACCGGCTGGGTCAGCTCGATGCCCTGCAGGTCGTGTTGCATGGTGGTCTTGATCTCGTACCGGTCGCCGCTCGCGAGGGCGGCGAACGGCTTGCCGAAGCGCTCGGCGGCGAGAGCGTCCTCGCTCAGCGCGGCGAGCTTGACCAGGTTCGAGGCCGTGTAGTCCTCGCCGAAATACGAACCCATGCCGTAGAGACTGCCGTAATCCATCAGATCGGCGTGTTGAAAGCCGGCCTTGCCCGCGACGATGTCCGCCGCGGTGAGCACGGTGATACCGTCGGGCGCGACGAAGCGGACCGGCGTCGGTGGTGCGAGCTGGTAAGTTTGCTCGGTGGCCCATCCGAGCAGCGCAAAGGTGGCGAGTGCGACCAGCAGCAGCGTCCACTTCAGCACAGTGCCGAGCGCATCCTCCTGGCCGCCCGCGGACCGTCTAACCTCAACCGCCATCGTCGTTCTCCTCGTGCGGGTGCCTGCGTGCGCAAGTCTTGCCCGTGCCAGGCATCTACCTCGTAGTGCGATACAAAATCAGGGAAGGGAAGGTGAGGGTCAATAAGTAGAACTTCGGACCCGCCCCGGGAAGGACCGAACCGGTCCTCGCGACCTGCGGCTGTCCGCGACCGGGCCGCCTCGGCCATGCATGAGCGGTCAGGCCGGTGCTCGCAGCCATGCATGCGAATCATGCCGATATCCACACGCGCACGCGTCCTCACGGACTGCCGGGCCGGTGCGCCGCGGCCCTCCTACCCCGGTGCCGGAGCCCTTGCGCTGCGACCGTCCGCTCGAGTCTCGCGCCCACTGCGGTTGACCTCACGGCCGCGCGCTGGGATGCTCTATGTCATGGCCTCGAGGTTGTGGATCGGGACACGCAAGGGTGCCTTCATGCTTCGCCCGGACGGACGCCGGCGAAGCTGGAAGCTATCGGGCCCACAGTTCCTCGGGCACATCATTCATCACATCGTCCAGGATCCCCGGGATCCGCGCACGGTGTTGATCGCGGCCAAGACCGGGCACCTCGGACCGACGGTGTTCCGTTCCGGCGACCGCGGGCGCACGTGGCGCGAAGCGGCACAGCCACCGGCGTTTCGCCGGGCGACCGACGGGCAAGCGCCTCGCGCGGTGCAGAAAGTCTTCTGGCTCACACCCGGTCACGCCAGCGAGCCCGGCAGCTGGTACGCCGGTTCCTCCCCGGCCGGTCTGTTCCGCAGCGAGGACGGCGGGGAGCGCTGGGAACCGGTGGCAGGCTTCAACGATCATCCGATGCGCCCGAAGTGGGTGGGCTTCGGCACGCCCGATGGCGAATTGCTGCACTCGATCATCGTCGATCCCCGCGATCCGAGACACCTGTACCTGGCGATTTCCTCCGGCGGGGTGTTCGAGTCGCTCGGCGGCGGCGCAGATTGGACGCCCCTCAACGAAGGTTGCGCTGCGGATTTCCTCCCCGACCCCCGGGCACCGTTCGGACACGACCCGCACTGCCTCGCACTGCATCCGCTCGCGCCCGAGCGGCTCTACCAGCAGAATCACTGTGGCATCTACCGGCTCGACCGTCCCGCGCGACGCTGGGTGCGCATCGGGCGGGCCATGCCCAAGCGCATCGGGGACATCGGCTTTCCGATCGTCCTTCATCCGACCGATCCGGATACCGCGTGGGTCCTTCCGATGGACGGGCAGACGGTCTGGCCACGCACCTCGATCGACGGCCGCCCGGCGGTGTTTCGCACCACGGACGGCGGCAAGCGATGGCGCCGACTCGATACCGGGCTACCGAAATCGCAGGCCTGGCTCACGGTGCTGCGCCAGGCGATGTGCACCGACGGCCGGGTCCCGCGGGTCGGGCTGTACTTCGGCACGACCGGCGGGGAAGTGTGGGCGAGCACGAACGACGGCGAGGCCTGGCGGTGCATTGCGCGCCACCTGCCGGAGATCTACTCCGTGACGCATGCCAGCTAGGCGCCGCCGCGTCATTGCCCCATGAGCTGCACGGTCCGCATTCCGAGCCCGTTACGCTCCTACACCCGGGGCGCGCAGCGCGTCGAGGCCGAGGGTACGACGCTCGCCGAGGTGCTTTCGAGCCTGGACGGCCGCTTCGCCGGGATCCGCTTCCGTGTCGTCGACGAGCAGGAACGCGTCCGCCCGCACATCCGCTTCTACGTCAACACCCGTGAAGTCGGCGAGCTCGCCGAACCGGTGCTCGCCGGCGACACCGTGCACGTGATCTGCGCGCTGACCGGAGGCTGAGCGATGGGGCTGTCGGCCGAGGAGCGGGCACGCTACCAGCGGCACCTGAATCTGCCCGAGATCGGACTGTCCGGCCAGCAACGGCTGAAGGCCGCGCGCGTGCTGGTAGTCGGCACGGGAGGACTCGGCTGCCCGGCTGCGCTTTATCTGGCGGCCGCGGGCATCGGCACACTCGGCCTGGTGGATTTCGATCGCGTGGAGCTGTCGAACCTGCAGCGGCAGGTCCTGTTTGCCAGTGCGGACGTGGGACGGTTGAAGGTTGAGGTCGCCCGGGAGCGGCTGCTCGCCCTGAATCCGGACATTGAGGTGCGGGCTCACGCGCTGACCCTGCGCACGGACAACGTGCGCCAGATCATCGGCGAGTACGACATCGTGCTCGACGGCAGCGACCGGCTCACTACCCGCTACCTGGTCAACGACGCGTGTGTTCTGCTCGGCAAGCCGCTCGTCACGGCAGCCGTTCACCGGTTCGAAGGTCAGGCGATGACCTACATCCCGGGCAAGGGACCGTGCTACCGATGCCTGTTTCCGAGCGTGCCCGAGG
Organism: Pseudomonadota bacterium; assembly: GCA_021805275.1. The sequence continues at coordinate 11,153 of JAJZFQ010000012.1, read as the reverse complement.
GAACCGTGGCGAGCTGCGCCGACGCCGGCGTGCTCGGGGTCTTGCCCGGGGTGCTCGGCACGCTGCAGGCGAGCGAGGCGGTGAAGCTGGCGAGCGCTGCCGGTGAGCCGCTGGTCGGCCGGCTGCTGACGTACGACGCGCTGACGGTGACGTTCGTCGAGCTGCCGGTGAGCCGCCGCAATGACTGCCGCGCCTGCGGCGATGCGGCCGAGATCACGGTCCTGGAGGATAGCGGCGCGGTGTGCGGGTCTGACGGATTGGAGCCGCCGCGACGGCTGAGTGCCATCGGGCTGAGGGCGTTGCTGGATGCGGGCGCAGGGCACGGCGCCCCCCTTGTGCTGGTCGATGTGCGCGAGTCTTGGGAGTTCGCCGCACGGCATCTGCCAGGCGCGCGCAACATTCCGCTCGGCGAGCTCGAACGGCGTATCGCGGAGCTCGCGCCAGACGATGCGCCGATCTTCATCTGCCGCTCCGGCGGGCGCAGCCTCGCCGCCTGCGCTCTGGCACGGCGCGCCGGGATCACCGCGCCGGGACATCTGGAGGGCGGACTGCTCGCCTGGGCTGAACATGTCGATCCGGACTTCGAGGTCGCATTTGATTGAGGCAATCACGATGCCCCGTGCGCTTCCCGCGCGGGTAGATCAGGCCAACGCCCGCTTGAGCAGCACGAGCTGTCGGACCCACGCCTTCTCGGCCTGCACCGCGTCGTAGACGCGCGAATCCGGTACGCACCAGCCGTGCTGGGTGCCCGGGTAGACCTCGATCTCGGCCGCCAGGTGCGCCCGCGCGAAGGCCTCGCGAAGGATCAGCTTGGCATCGGGTTGCTTGCGATCGTCGCTGGCCGCAATGGCCATGAGATATTGAGCGCGGATCTGGGGAATGAGCCGGTGCGGACTGTCGGGCCGGTCAGTGACCAGTGCGGCACCATGAAACGTCGCACCGGCGCCGATGCGCTCCGGGAACGCCGCGGCGGTGCGCAGGGTGAACGGACCACCCATGCAGTACCCGGTGCTCGCCATCTTGCGTGACCGGCTTACGGCGCGTTGCTCGTCTAGCCACGGCACGAATGCGCGGGCATCCGTGACGGTGTGCTCGGGCGTCAGGGTGTGCATCAGATCGAGCAACATCGAGCGCGTCGCCGGATTGCTGAAGTCCGCGTGGGGCGGGGAGGTCGGGGCACGCCCGGTCCGGTAGAACGGATTGACCACCAGGACAGCGTATCCGGACTCCGCAAGACGATCGGCCATGCGCTCGAAGGTCGGGCGCAGGCCGAAGATGTCGGGCCACATGAGGATGCCGGGGTGCACGCCGGTGCGCGGATGAGTGAAATAGGCATCGCACAACCCGTCGGGCGTGCGAACGGTGACCGACGCACCCCTCACCTCTGCGGCGCGTGCACGCCGGGACCACAGCGACACCAGGCCGGTGCCGGCGGCGAGGACGCCGAATTGTCGGCGTGACAGCTTGGCGTTGCGGGCGTAGTCCATCGCCTCGAAGTCATCTTGATCGCACATCGATCCTCACTCACTCGCGACCCGCCTGCTGCAACGGCGGTGGGTTGCCTCGGCGACTCGCCGCGTTGCTCCGGAATCCGTGCGGACCGCGGCGCGACGGCCATCGAGACATGATGACACATCGATTCGCGGCGAGCGGCGGGATGCCTCACGGGGTGGCAATGAAGCTGGGAGTTGCAAGAAGAATAATAATACGCCTTATCAATATATTATAATTACTTTATGAAGTAACTTATAGATATGATTGCCGCCTCCACGACCATCTCGCCCAGGACTGCGGCCGGTCAGCGTCTCACTGCCGCTGGGTCGCGCGAATGCCTCACCGGGCGCTGCGGCGCGCTATCGGGCGCAGCCCCGGGGACAACACCCTCAGACGAACATTCCCCCTGAGATCTCGATGCGCTGGCCGGTGATCCAGCGGTTGGCGTCGCCAAGGAGGGCGGCAACGGCCGGGCCGATGTCCTGCGGCACGCCGACCCGGCCGAGCGCTGTCACGGAGGCAACGAACTCGTTGAGCGCCTTGTCGTCGCGCACGCGGCCGCCGCCGAAATCGGTTGCGATCGCACCAGGGGCAACGACGTTGACCGCAATGCCCCGCGCACCGAGCTCCCGCGCCAGGTAGCGGGTGAGCACTTCGACGGCGCCCTTCATCGCACCGTACGCCGCGTAGCCGGGAAAGGTGAAGCGCGCGAGTCCGCTCGAGATATTGACGATGCGTCCGCCATCGGTCAGGTGAGGCAGCAGCGCCTGCGTCAGAAAGAACACGCCTTTGAAATGGACATTCATCAGGCTGTCGAACTGGGCCTCGGTGGTCTCGGCGAAGGGGGCGTGAGCGCCCATCCCGGCATTGTTCACGAGGTAATCGAAGCTCGGCCGGCCGAAGCTCGTCGCGAGCGCCGTTTTGACCTCGGCGGCGAAGGCCCCGAAGGTTGCCGCCTGTCCGACATCGAGGGGCAGCATGACGGCCTTGCGGCCGAGGGCGGCGATGGCCGCGCTGGCCTCCTCTGCCTCGGTCCGGTGGCTGTGATAGGTGCCGATGATGTCGACGCCCCGGCTGGCAAGGGCGATGGCCGTACTGCGGCCGAGGCCACGGCTGGCGCCAGTGATCAGTGCGATTCGGCTCATGACTTTCTCCTGCAACGGGGCGAATAGCTGACGGAGCCGAACGATAGCGATTTTTGTCGGCCGGATAATCTGCGAACATCTGGTTACATTATCCGGTGGAGACGAACAATGGACCGGTTGGACAGCATGCGCGTATTCACGCGGATCGTGGAGCTGAAGAGCTTCAGCGCCGCGGCTCGCGAGCTTGATCTTCCCGCCTCGACGGTGACGGATGTGCTCAAGCGGCTCGAAGCGCGGCTCGGCGTACGCCTGCTGGAGCGGACCACCCGGCAAGTGAGTGCGACGCCGGACGGCGAGAGCTACTACCGAAACTGCCTCGCCATCCTGGCGCAGATCGAGGAGGTGGAGGGCGCCTTGCGCGGAGCGAAGCCCAAGGGCCGGCTGCGGCTGGACGTGCAGGGCGACCTCGCCCGATCGGTGCTGCTGCCCGGACTGCCGCGCTTCCTTGAGCGCTATCCGGGCATCGAGATCGATATGAGCGAAGGAGAGCGGTTCGTGGACCTCCTGCGCGAGGGGGTCGACTGTGTGCTTCGCGCTGGGGAGCTTCGGGACAGTGATCTGGTGGCCCGGCGCGTGGCACTCCTCCCGGAGGTCACGGCCGTCGCACCCGCCTACGTTGCCCGGTACGGCCTGCCGCTTCGCTGGGATGCGCTGCAGGAGCATCGCATGGTCGGCTTTCGCTCCTCGGCCACCGGAGGCGTTCTGCCGCTGGAGTTCACGGTGCAGGGTGCCATCCGGCACGTGATGCTGCCGACTCCATTTTCGGTCAACGGTGCGGGGAGCTACCGGGATGGCGGTGCGCTCGGCATGGGCCTGATTCAGGTGCCCCGATATGCGCTGCGGGCGCAACTCGAGAGCGGCAGCATGATCGCCGTCCTCGAGGATACACCGCCTTCGCCGACCCCCGTGTCGCTTCTTTACCCCAAGAGCCGTCAACGCTCACCGCGCGTGCGTGCGTTCATTGACTGGGCGGTGCAGGCGTTCCATGTCTGGACCGAACAGTCCGGAGCACAGGCGCCCTCGAGAACAGGCGCCGATCGAGGCGGGATTTGAAGAGCGATCCGGCGTGCGCACCGCGCTGCGCTGTGCAAAACAGTCGTGGTATGAGGCGCAGCTGTGGCCCTATGCCGATGCGGGTGGACTGGATCCGATTTGGTCGGAAGACTTCGGGGACGAATGCCTCTACGGCCGTGTGCGCGTGCGCAATCCGCTTCATCAGGGGTTTCACGAAGGTTCGGCACCGGCGTATCAGCCTTGAGCTCTGAGCGGATCCAAAACCGCTGCAACGCCGCTCAAGCAACTGCCCTGGCGCCTCGCGAGGCGAAACCCGCTACACTGACGGGCAGTATGCAACTGCACGCGACAGCCGAGCAGAAACCACAGCGACCAGGAGTAGAACTGATGAGGCTGGAAAGGATACTGACCGTCCTGGCTGTGGGCTTGGGTCTTTACCTGCCCGCTCACACTGCCCGCGCTCAACAGAGCATGCGCGGGGCGTACGTTGGCGTTGGCGTAGGCTCTGCGACGGTGCGCCAGGACCCCGAGGCGGCGGCGGGCAATATCGGACTGTCGCAAGGGACTCTCGGTTGGGATGTCTTCCTCGGCGTGCGACCCACCCGATATCTGGGCGCCGAAGTGGAGTATTTCGACTTCGGCAAGGCGCACCGGGATGTGTTCACCCCGGGAGCGGGACCCTCCAGCCAGGCATCGAGCCTGCAGGCCTCCAGTAGCGCAGTGGCCGGGTTCGCAGTCGGATACCTGCCACTGCAACCCTGGTGGGATCTGTATGCCAAGGCAGGTATCTCCCGCCTGCACAAGAGCTGGGATTACCACGCACCGATGGCGTGCAATCTGAACATCTGTTCGCCGCTTCCCGGCAGCGCAAACAGTTCCACATCGGGATGGGGCTTCGCCTACGGCGTCGGTACCCAGTGGAAACTCGGGTCCCTGGGAGTGCGACTCGAATACGACCGAATCAATGCAAATAGAAACATCGGCGGCGGCGATCCGGATCTGCTATCGGTCGGTTTTAGCTGGGCGCTGCCCTGACGAACCATCGCTGTGAAGCGCTATTCGTCCGGCCGTGCGCTCGATGGCCGGCGGGTGGCGAAGCATCGTCTCTAGCAGGCTGTTGAACAATGATTTTGCGAGTCGAGATTTCTCATCAAGAATGACGTAACCATATGATTCACGGTGCGTGATTGCTCCGATTTTGACAAAATCGATGTGCGGGAAATAGATTTTCAACAGCCTGCTAGAGGGCCCGCGCGGCGGTTGCCGGCTTGACACGGAGCTGCCAAACTAAGGCTTGAGTGAAGAGGGGGGAGAGGAGGGCGCTCCGTGTCCGAGCTTAAACACGTAATGAACTCAGCACACGTTGCTCGAGCAGTGTTCGGACATACTCAACGCACAGGCATCGGCAACCGTTTGTGCGTTTGGGCGGCGGATGGTCTCGAGCAGCTGCCGGATCGAGCTCGGAGCCGGTCACGCGGCGAGCCCCCAGGATCTCGCTAGCAGCAGCCCGCACCGAGACGCCCGTGACCGACATCGCTGCACCCGTCTGTCTACTCGGATTTATCTGTCTGGCAGTGGCAGCCGGCTACAGCATCGTGACCTTGATCGCAGTTCTGGTATGGCATTGGCGCGCCCGTCGCGTCGGGGTCCCGAGGCTCCATCCGGTGTCGGTGCTGAAGCCGCTGTGCGGTCCGGAGCCCGGACTATACGAGAACCTTCGATCCTTCTGCGCACAGGACTTTCACGAATATCAAGTGGTATTCGGCGTGCTCGATCAGGACGATCCGGCGCTCGAGGTGGTTGAGCGCCTGAGGGCAGAGTTTCCATCCTTGGCGATCGATGTGGTCGTCAATGCGCAGCAGCACGGAAGCAACTGCAAGATTAGCAACCTGATCAACATGATCGCCAAGGCCAAGCACGACGTTCTGGTGATGGCCGACAGCGACGCTTCGGTCGGTCCGGATTACCTGCGCATCGTCACGGAGCCTTTGTTTGATCGGTCCGTCGGGCTGGTGACCTGCCTCTATCGAGCCGTGCCGACACGCTCGATATTCTCGCACCTCGGGGCAATGTACATTAATGAGTGGTACATGCCATCCGTGCTGCTCGCGTGGCTGTTCGGTTACAAGAACTATGTGTCCGGGCAGACCCTGTGCATGCGACGCGATACCGTGCAGGCAATCGGCGGATTGGGGGCGATCGCGAACCATCTTGCCGACGATCATGAACTCGGCGACAGGGTTAATTCGCTGGGTTTGCGCATCGTGCTCTCATCTTACGTGCCGAGCGCCGAATGCCATGAGCCGAGTTTCGAGTCACTCACGCGTCATGAAGTACGATGGATGCGCACACTGCACGTGCTGCGTCCGCGTTCCTTCCCCTTCATCTTCTTCAGCTTCAGCGTACCGCTCGGGCTGCTTGGCATAGTGCTGGCCACCGGATCTCCGGCGCTCGATCCACTTGCATGGACGCTATTTGGGGTGACACTCGCCGTCCGTGTCGCAATTTTTCTTGCCCATCGTATCCGGCCCGCGCGCCCAAAGCTTCAGGACCTGTGGCTGATTCCGGTGCGCGACGTCCTGCTGCTGTGGGTATGGTGCTCGAGCATGCTGACCTCGCGCATCACATGGCGCGGAAATCGCTTTGACGTAGACGCCCGCGGCGTCATGCACCGGCTCTCCTGAGCCTTGTGCAACAGCCAGTCTGGGCGCGACATGCGGCCGCATCCCTGGACGAGGGGTGCGCGTGAAGATCGCAGGTTACATCGGCGGAGTAGTGGGGTGCGCACTGCTGGTGGCCCTGTTCGTCCGCTCGGACATGCCGGCGATGTTGCACACGATGGATTTGGCCGGACTGCAGCTGCTGTGGCTCGTACCTTACCGCGGCGCATTTTTTTTACTTTATGCGATCGGTTGGCGCGTGCTTCTGCGCCCCTACGATCCGCACTCGCGGGCGGGATTCCCGTACATCTACTGGGTGACCACGGTCCGCGACGCGATTGACCGGCTGCTGCCAGTTGCGAGTGTTGGCGGCGGCTTGGCGGCGATACGCTTGATGCGCTGGCGCGGTCTGCCGTCAATTCCAGTCGCGGTGAGCGTTATTGTCGAAATTCTCCTTACGCTGGTCGTCGTCTACGTTTTCACCGCAATCGGATTGCTGCTGTTCCTCCATCTGCGCGCAACTGGCGGCGACTATAACCAGGTATTAATCGCCTTTCTGTTGAGTCTGCCGGTGCCGGTGCTGACGGCACTGGTTGCGCGCCACGGTTCGATGTTTCAGCGGTTGCACCGCGTGTTGCGGCCGATCGTCGGAACGCGCCTGATGGCCGAGGGCGCGGAATTGCTCGACAGGGAGCTGCGCGCAACGCTGCAGCGCGTGGGAGCCCTTTTTAGCGCTGGTGCGCTACAGCTCATCGCCTTCGTGTCGGCCTCGTTCGAGGTCTGGTTCGCGTTGCGTCTGTTCGGACATCCGGTGAGCGTCGAGGTTGCAGTAGCCCTGGAGAGTCTGACGCAAGCGGCCCGCTATCTGGCGTTCATCGTGCCAGCGGGCATCGGCGTGCAGGAAGCCGGGTTTATGCTGTTCGGCCATCTGCTCGGCATTGGGGCAGAGCTGGCCCTGGCGGTCTCAATGGCGAAGCGATTGCGCGAGGTGCTGTGCGGTATTCCTTCGCTGCTGTCGTGGCAGTGGATTGAGGGGCGGCGGCTGCGCGGGATACAACTCGATCGCTCGTGAGGCCGCTCGCGGGCGTAAATGTGGAACCAGATCGTGGTCGTAACGTATTGAATTGTCGTCCACTGTCTTTCCTCGGTAGCAGATTTATGGCGGCAATTCTGGACAGCGACGTGGAACTTCGAGGTGCATGGGAGTGACTGTGGAAATCGGGGAAGGAAACAAAGCACTGACGGTAGGGGTGCTCTTGATATTGGCAGCAAAATCAAGAGCACCCCGAATAGGGTTTTTGTCAGCGTCAATGGCGGGACAAACTGTCAGCCGCTGAAGTTCAATCTGCCGTGCGTGCAGGTGCCTGATATTGCTCTCAGCACTCGACAGGGGAATGTCGTCATCGCCGCCTTCTCGACACGTGACAATGATATTCGTGAGCCGTGGGCTCCGTTGAGATTCCATCGGAAGACAGTCCGGCAGCTGTATCGTCAGGTTGGCGTCGCCCGGGACGTAAGAGGTCCCCGTACCTATGTCGGGCCGTTCGATGTTTGTCTTCCGAAGGACGGTGAAGCGGATCGGCCGATCGACATCGTCTTGCATCCGAAAGTGTTGCGATCGTGGTACCATGCGCCTTAGTTCCCGTCGGGATCATTGAGAGGCCTCCGATGCAAGAGCCCCGTCGTTATCTGGTCAACGTCAGATGGCTGGCCGTCGTAGGGGCCCTGCTGCTCCTAAGCGGCTGCGGAATCAACAACATACCGGCCGACAAGCAACAGGTGAACGCGACCTGGAGCCAGGTGCTCAATGAGTACCAGCGGCGGACGGATCTGATCCCGAATCTGGTGGCGACGGTCAAGGGCTACGCCGCGCACGAGGCGTCAGTGCTTGAGGCGGTCACCGATGCCCGCGCCAAGGTCACTCAGACCCGAATTCCTTCGGACATTTTGACGAACCCGAAGGAATTTCATGCTTTCGAGCGCAACCAGGCGACGCTGGGCGGCGCGCTCTCGCGTCTCATGGTCGTCACCGAGAACTACCCCAACCTCAAAGCGGACCAGAACTTCCTGGTGCTGCAGGCGCAGCTGGAAGGCACCGAGAACCGCATTGCGGTCGCGCGCCGCGATTACATTCTGGCGGTGCAGCAGTACGACACCGAACTCACCACGATCCCGGGCCGCTGGTACCACTCACTCTTCTACAGCAACTACAAGCCGGTGCAGAACTTCACGATCTCGCAGCAGGCTCAGCAGGTTCCTACGGTCAAGTTCTGATATGAGGCGTTTTTACGACCTGACCTTGAGGCACCCGACAGGTCAAGAACCCACGGGGAATCGGCGCACCTCAGGCCTGATTGCCGCAAAGACCGTTCTGCAGAGCGCTCGAGCTTGCTGGCTGCTCGCGGTGATGCTCATTATCGCCGCACCCGCGTACGCGGCGCAAAACCCTCTCAATGCCGGCAGGCCGCCGTTCCCGACGCTGACTGGGCCGGTAGTCGATGATGCGCACTTGCTTCCTCAGGGGGCGTTCGAGCAACTCTCGCAAAAGCTCGCCGCCTATGCGCACACGACCGGAACTCAGCTCGTGGTAGTCACGCTCCCAACTCTGAACGGCTTTCCCATCGATCTCTACGGGTATCAGCTCGGGCGGCATTGGGGCATTGGCCAGAAGGGCAAGAACAATGGCGTTCTGCTGCTCGTGGATGTCGGCGAAAAGCAGGTGCGCATCGACGTCGGCTATGGCCTCGAGGGAACTCTTACCGACGCGCAGAGCTTCCTTATCATCCACAATGTGATTGCGCCGCGCTTCAAGAAAGGTCAATACGCGAGCGGCGTTGAAGCGGGGGCGGACGCCATTCTGGCGGTGCTCGGTAATCGGCACACTGCCATCAGGAAGCAGCGTGTCCAGGAGCGTAATGGAACGGGCGCGTTGATGCTGCTGATCCTTTTCTTTGCGCTTTCGCCGCTGCTGCGGGCGCTATTTGGACGCGGCGGACGCGGCGGGCCGGGTAGCCCCGGTGGCGGCGGTGGTTGGCTCGGCTGGCTCGCTCTCGGCATGTTGAGCGGAGGCGGCTTCGGCGGAGGTGGTTTCGGCGGAGGCGGCTTCGGCGGATTCTCCGGCGGTGGTGGATCTTTTGGGGGCGGTGGCGCCTCCGGGAGCTGGTGAGACATGGTCCGCTTCTCGGAGCAAGACAAGGCGCGTATCACCGCGGCGATTCACGGCGCGGAAAGGAGCACGAGCGGCGAGTTTGTCGCGGTGGTGGCCCACGCCAGCGATCACTACGTGTTCGTACCGCTATTGTGGTCGGCCATGGCTGCGCTGCTGCTACCAGGGGTCTGTCTGGTCCTTGATGTGTCAGTCCGATGGATCCATCTTTACCAGATACAGCTGCTCACGTTCATCGTGTTGGCTGCGCTGCTGCTGTTCGTGCCGGGGTTGCACGTCTGGCTGGTTCCAGCGCGTGTAAAGCGCGCGCGTGCAAGCCGTCTTGCGAAGGCGCAGTTCTATGTGCAGGGCGTGCACGTCACTCAGCATCACTCCGGGGTGCTGTTTTTCGTTTCACTTGCCGAGCGCTACGTTGAGATTGTGGCGGACAAGGGAATCCATGAGAAGCTCGGCGAGGCCCATTGGAAGGCGATTATCGATCTGTTTGTGGACGAGGTGAGCCACGGACGCGTGGTCGATGGCTTCGTCGCTGCCATTGGCGCGTGCGGCAAGGCGATGGCCGAGCATTTTCCGCCCGATGCCGGCACATCTGGTGAGCTCTCCGACGGCCTGATCGAACTGTAGTTCGGCTTTTTCCGGGCGGAGGCAAGCACTGAGGAGTGGCTCAATATGCCGTCACGCACGGAATTCCGGGCGCGCTTCTCGCCAAAGCGGCAGCACTTACTTGTCCAAAAGGAATGAGGCTGCCAGGGATTGGCGTCCAAGAGTTCTCAAGCAATCCGGAGACGACGATCGCGCGCCGATCGACAAATCAGAAATCAGCATTGGTTCGCATAATATATATTATGTTAAATCTAGAGCGGACCGTGGCCAGCTGCAGCAATACCTGTCACCACCACGAAATTTTGGGAATGCACTGCTGATTTGGGTAACCGCCGAACTGTAAGTACTGGGATGGACGCCTCCACCCCTTGACGGCATCTAAAGTCCAGCGGCGGCAAGGCCGTGCTGCTGGGCATCAGCAAACAGACCCAAGCGGAAATGGCAGACTGAACCTCAGATTGTTCAGGCGATCAAGCGAGTGATGGCAAAGCCCACGTGGGACGAGGCACTGTAAGTGCGCGTAAGCGATCGAGGTGCCGGCTGGCGAAACTCATCAGGGACAGTGAGCGACGCTCACAGCAAAAGTCCGGATGTGCGAGTGCAATCTTTGCCGGTCCGCCAGAATAAGCTGGCCGCCTAGCAGAGTGGGTGCGTCCCTGTACGGTACGTACGCGTCTCGGGCGGCTGGCGGATTAAGGTCAACGTGCGCTGCGAAAACATTTACCTCTTGACGCGCTACGATAGTCATTACGCTTGCACGTGCTGCCCATTCTTGGGATCTCGGAACCTCGACTTAACGCGTGCCTATTGGCGTCTCACTCGCAGCAGCCATGCTCACTACATTCGTCCGACGGCACCTTCGGGTTAATTGGCAGATGCACCTCCGGTGAATTTGTCGGTACAGGATTTCCATCAGAGCCAAATCTCTTGCCAGCCAGATCGCTAACGTGCGCATGTCCTCCACGTGGATCGTTCGCGTGCAGCTGGTCCTCAAAATGCCCGGCACGTCACCTGCGTAAATTGCTAGGCGCGCGCGCTCCCTGTATCGTATCGGAATCCTCCCGGATGCGG
>JAJZFQ010000055.1 GCA_021805275.1 Pseudomonadota bacterium | reverse complement strand
CCGGCTACGTCATGGTCAAGTTCTACGGGGTCATCTTCCTCGGCCGGCCGCGCGAAGCGGCGCTCGAGCACGCCCACGACTGCGGCTGGCTCGAGCGGATCGGACTCGCCTGGCTCGCGCTCGGCTGTCTGGCGCTCGGTCTGCTGCCGGTGCAGGTGATCGGTGCGCTCGGCCGGGTGAGCGCGCAGTTGGTCGGGGCGGTGGTCCCGCAGGCCTCGGCGCACGGGTGGCTGCTCGCCCCCGTGCCCGGCCGACCGGTCTCGTATGGACCGGCGGTGTTGCTGACGGCGACCGTGGCGGTGGTGCTGCTGACGGTGCTCGTGGTGCGGTTTTTCTTCCCGCAGCGCGTGCGGCGCGTGAGCGCCTGGGATTGCGGCTTCGGTGCCCTCACGCCGCGCATGCAGGATACGGCCGAAGGCTTCGGGCAACCGATCCGGCATCTGTTCCAGCCGTTCTTCGAGATGCAGCGCGAGCTGCCCGCGCCCGGGGACAGCGCGCCGCGTTACCGTATCGCCATCCGCGAGCGCATCTGGACGCTTGCGTATGAGCCCTTGTGCGCTGCGATCGACGGGTTGGCCAACATCGCCGCGCGCGTGCAGCAGGGACGGATCTCAGTGTATCTGCTGTACAGCTTCGTGACGCTGCTGGTGCTGCTCGCCGTGGCGTTGCTGTCATGAATGCCATCGCGTGGCTCACCCAGGGGCTCGAGGCGGTGGTGGCGCTCGCGGCGGCCCCGGCGCTGCTCGGTTGGGTGAATCAATGCCGCGCGTGGCTGCAGAACCGCCGCGCGCCGAGCCTCTGGCAGCCCTACGGCACTCTGCGCAAGCTGCTGCACAAGGAGGTGCTGATCGCCGAGAACGCCTCGCCGCTGTTTCGCCTTGCGCCCTACGTGACCTTCGGCGCCATGGTGCTCGCCGCGGGCATCATCCCCTCGATGGGCACGCGGCTGCCACTGGTGGCCTCGGCCGACGCCATCGCCCTGGTCGGATTGTTCGCCGCGGCGCGCATGTTCATGGCGCTGGCGGCGATGGATGTCGGGACCGCCTTCGGGACCCTCGGGGCGCGCCGCGAAATGATGGTCGGGTTCCTCGCCGAACCGGCCCTCCTGATGGTGATCCTGGTCGCCTCGCTCACCTCCTCGAGCACCGCGCTGCCGGCCATCACCGAGGCACTGGTCTCGGGACATCTCGGACTCTCCCCGTCGCTTGCGTTCAGTGCGGTGGCCTTCATCCTGGTGCTGCTCGCGGAGAATGCGCGCATCCCGGTGGACAATCCGGCCACGCATCTCGAGCTCACCATGATTCACGAGGCGACGCTGCTGGAGTACTCCGGCCGTCACCTCGCGTTGATGGAATGGGCCGCGCAGCTGAAGCTGTTCAACTACGTGTGCATCGGCTTCGCGCTGTTTCTGCCCTGGGGCGTGGCGGTCGGGCGCATCGGTCCGGTCGGGTTGCTCGTGGCCGCACCGGCACTGGCCCTGAAACTCACCGCCGCCGGCGCCGGTCTGGCCCTGATCGAGACGCTCTCGGCGAAGATGCGCGTGATGCGCATCCCGGAGTTCCTCGCCACCGCCTTCCTGTTCGCGGTGCTCGGACTGCTGGTGCACGTGTTGCTCGGAGCGTGACTGAGATGACCCATCTGCCCCTGGATCAACAGCTGCTCGATACCTGTGCGGCGCTGCTGCTGCTGCTGTCCTTTGCGATGCTCTCGCAGCGGCGCATCGTGACGCTCGTCAATCTCTATGCGCTGCAGGGCGCGGTGCTCGCCGCCGCGACGCTGCTGCTCGCCTGGCGCACCGGCGAGGACCACCTGTATCTGTCCGCCGCGCTCACCTTGGCGTTGAAGGTGGCGCTCCTGCCCTGGCTTCTGCACCGGCTGATCCGCCGGCTCGACGTCTACTGGGACACCGAGCCGCTGCTGAACGTCACCGGGACCATGCTGGCGGGCCTGGTGATCGTGGTGTTCGCGTTCGCGCTGGCACAGCCGATTACGCGCCTGGCGAGCACCGCCACGCGCAGCGCGGTCGGCATCGCCGTCAGCGTCGTGCTGCTGGCATTCCTGATGATGATCACCCGACGCAAGGCCATGTCACAGGTGATTGGGTTTCTCTCGATGGAAAACGGCGTGTTCTTCGGCGCCATGAGCGCCAGCTACGGCATGCCGATGGTGGTCGAGCTCGGCGTCGCGCTCGATGTGCTGGTGGCGGTGCTGGTGCTCGGGGTGTTCTTCTTCCAGATTCGCGAGCGCTTCGAGAGTCTCGACCTGCATCATCTCGAATCGCTCAAGGAGCACGACTGACATGGCACTGCTGCTGCTGTTGCTGCTGCCGGTGGCGGGCGCCGCCGTGCTCGGGGTGATTGGGGCGCACCGGCGGGCGCCGGAGGTCAATGCGCTGATCAGCGTCGGCACGTTCCTCGCCGCCTGCGCCCTCACCGCACGGGTGATCCACCACGGCACCGTGCTGCTCGGCGATGAGCAGTTCTTCATCGATCCGTTCAACGTCTTTCTGGTCGCGTTGACGGCGTTCGTCGGCATGACCACGGCGCTCTTTTCGCGTCCGTACATGCGCGTCGAGCTCGACCACGGCCGGCTCAGTGCCGGGCGGCTGCGGCTCTACCACAGCATGTATCAGCTGTTCATGTTCACCATGCTGCTGGCGCTGACGACCAACAACATGGGGCTGATGTGGGTGGCGATGGAGGGGGCGACGCTCTCGACGGTCCTGTTGGTCACGCTGTATCGCACGCCGGGGAGTCTCGAGGCGGGCTGGAAGTACTTCATTCTGTGCGGGGTCGGCATCGCCCAGGCGCTGTTCGGTACGATTCTGCTGTACGTCGCGGCCGGCAAGGTCCTCGGCGCTCAGGGCATGAGCGCGCTGCTGTGGACGCATCTGGATGCCGTCAAATCGCAGCTCGAGCCGACCGTGCTCGCCCTTGCGTTCGTGTTCCTGTTGATCGGCTACGGGACGAAAGTGGGTCTTGTGCCGTTGCACAGCTGGCTGCCGGATGCACATGCCGAGGGTCCGACGCCCATCTCCGCGGTGCTCTCCGGTTTGCTGCTCAACGTGGCGCTCTACGCCGTGGTGCGCAGCAAGGTGCTGGTGCAGGGTGCGCTGCACTCGCGCCTGCCATCGCAGATGCTCATGGGTTTCGGGCTGCTCTCGGTGGTGCTGGCCTCGCTCCTGCTGTGGCGCCAGCGTGATATCAAGCGGCTGTTCGCCTACTCCTCGATCGAGCACATGGGCATCGCGACGTTTGCCTTCGGCATGGGCGGTGCGATTGCAACCTTCGCGGCGCTGCTGCACATGACGGTGCATTCGCTGACCAAGTCTTCGATCTTCTTCACCGCCGGTCACGCCGCGCAGAAAGCCGGCAGTCAGGCGATTGAGCAGATCCGCGGCCTGATCACGCTCTCCCCTACGGTCGGTTGGGGACTGATGCTCGGCTCGCTCGCCATCCTCGGGGTGCCCCCGTTCGGGGTGTTCACCAGCGAGTTTCTGATTCTGACGACGGCGATGCGCGAGCAGCCCTGGGC
>JAJZFQ010000114.1 GCA_021805275.1 Pseudomonadota bacterium | reverse complement strand
GCGTCGTCGGGCTGACCGATACCGGCAAGGTGCGCGAGCACAACGAGGACACCATTGCCGGGGATGCCGATCTCGGCCTGCTGGTGCTGGCCGACGGCATGGGCGGGTACAAGGCCGGCGAGGTCGCCAGCGGCCTGGCGGTCAAGACCATCGTCACCATGGTGCGCGAGCACCTCGAGCGGGAGAACCTGCAGAGCGTCGATGCCGACTCCGGTCTCGCGCGCACCAGCATCATCCTGCGCGATGCGATCCACCGGGCCAACAAGATCATCTACCAGACCGCCCACACCCAGGCGCAGTGCGAAGGCATGGGGACCACGGTGGTCGCCGCGCTGTTCTTCGACAACCGGGTGACGATCGCCCACGTCGGGGACTCACGCCTGTACCGGGCACGCGGGGAGAAGTTCGAGCGCATCACCATGGATCACTCGCTGCTGCAGGAGCTGGTCGACCGTGGCCTGTACTCGGCCGAGGAGGCCCAGCGCGCGGCGAACAAGAACTACGTCACCCGCGCCCTGGGCGTCGAGCCGAGCGTCGAGGTCGAAATCCGCGAGATCCCGGTCGAGAAGGACGAGATCTTCATGCTCTGCTCCGACGGACTCTCGGACATGATCGAGGATGACGACATCCATTTAACGATAAACACGTTTAGTGATAATCTGGATACAGTCGCCAAGCAACTGATTCAGCTGGCCAACGATAACGGGGGCCGGGACAACATCTCGGTACTGATGGCGCACGTGGTGGACGCGTTTCCGGCCCGCCAGAACGTGCTCGACAAGATCCGTAAGTGGTTCAGCTGACGGGGGGCGGGAGAGTACGCATGGCAAGGTTGATCTTAAGCCTCGACGGCCAGGTAATGGCCGAATACAACATGAACAAGGAGCGTTATACGGTCGGGCGCCTCCCGGACAATGACGTCCGCATCGACAATGCGGCCGTCAGCGGCCACCATTCGCTGGTCATCAATATCCTCAACGACTCGTTTCTCGAGGATTTGAACAGCACCAACGGCACCTACGTCAACGGCAAGCTGATCAAGAAGCATGCCCTGCAGCACGGCGATGTGATCACCGTCGGACACCACCAGCTGCGCTTCATGGAAGACGACGAGCAGCAGGACGAGTTCGAGAAGACGATGGTGATCCAGCCCTCGGCCCGGCCCATGCAGGCGCTGCGCGCGGCCGCCGAGGCGGTCGCCGCGGCCAATGGCAGCAAGCCGGCCGCTGCGGCCGCAACGCCCAAGCCCGCCAAGCTACAGGTGCTCTCGGGCGCCTTCGCGGGCCGTGAGCTCGAGCTGACCAAGACGCTGACCACCCTCGGCCGCCCGGGCGTGCAGGTCGCGGCGATCACCCGCCGCGCCGACGGGTACTACATCGTGCACGTCGACAGCGACCAGCCGGACCGCTTCCCGGTCATCAACGGCGCGCCGATCGGCCTGCAGCCGACGCTGCTGCGCGATAACGACGTGATTCAGCTCGCGGGCGTGAAGATGGGGTTTTTCTTAAGCGGCGGCTGAGGCGGCGATCTCGAGCGGGACCCGCTCGCTGACGCCGCAGAGCAACTCGTAGGCAATGGTGCCGGCCCAGCCGGCCATTTCCTCGACCGCGATCCCCTCGCCCCAGAGCGTGACCGGCGTCCCGACGCCCACCGTCTCGAGCGTGCTCACGTCGACGGCGATCATGTCCATCGACACCCGGCCGACGAGCGGCACACGCTGCCCGGCCACGCAGACCGGCGTGCCGCTCGGCAGGCTGCGCGGCAGACCGTCGCCGTAGCCGGCGGCCACGATCGCCACGAGCGTATCGCGCTCGGCACGCCAGGTCGCGCCATAGCCGACCGTCTCCCCGCGCGGCACCCGCCGCACCGCGATCACCGAAGTCTCCAGCCGCATCACCGGGCGCAGCCCGAGCGCCTGCGCGGTACGGTTCGGCAGCGGCGAGGCGCCGTAGAGTGCGAGCCCCGGCCGCACCCACTGCCCACCGACGGAGACGGCGCCGAAGACGCCGGCGGAGTTGGCGATGCTGCGCTCAGCGGCAATCCCCTCGGTCGCCGCCGCGAACCGCTTGAGCTGCTCGGCGGTCAGGGATCCGTCCGGATCATCCGCCGCCGCCAGGTGGGTCATGAGCCGGATCGCGCCCGCGGCCGGCTGCCGGACGCACAGGCGCTCATAGGCGGCCCGGAAGGCCTCGGGGCGAAAGCCGAGGCGGTTCATGCCGGTGTCGATCTTGATCCAGAGCGCTGCGCAGTGCGGCTCGCCCGCCGCCTCGAGCAGCTCGACCTGCAGCGCATCGTGCACCACGAGCTCGAGCCGGTGCTGACGCGCCTCGCGCAGCTGCTCCGGGCCGAACACGCCCTCGAGCAGCACGATGGGCGCCTGCACGCCCCGCTCGCGCAGGCGCACGCCCTCCTCCAGGCGCGCCACGGCGAACGCATCGGCGCTCTTGAGGGCGAGGGCGGTCTGCACCAGGCCGTGACCGTAGGCATTCGCCTTGACCACCGCCATGACGCGCGCTCCGGGGGCGCGCGCGCGGATCGCCTCGAGGTTGTGACGGAGCGCGCCGGCGTCGATGACGGCGCGGATCAGCCGGCTCACCTGAGCACGCCCTCGGCGTAGGCGTCGGGAGCGTAGTTGGCGAAACGGGTGTACTGCCCCTGGAACGTGAGCAGGAAGGTGCCGATGTCGCCGTTGCGGTGTTTGACCAGATCGATCTCCGCGATGCCCTTCTTGGTCGTGTTCCGGTCGTAGACTTCTTCACGGTAGATCAGCAGGATCATGTCCGCATCCTGCTCAATCGCACCCGATTCGCGCAAATCCGACATGACGGGCTTCTTGTTCTCGCGCTGCTCGACCGCGCGATTCAACTGCGAGAGCGCGATCACCGGCACGCCGAGTTCCTTGGCCAGCACTTTCAAGCCGCGGGAAATCTCACCGATCTCCGTGGCCCGGTTCTCCTTCGTGCCCGGCACCTGCATCAGCTGCAGGTAGTCGACCAGAATCAGACTCAGCCCGTGCTCGCGCTTGATGCGCCGGGCGCGCGCGCGCAGCTCCATCGGCGTCAGCGCCGGCGTCTCGTCGATGAAGATCTTCGCCTCCGAGAGCTGATTGGTGGCACTGGTGATGCGCACCCAGTCGTCATCGGAGATCTGGCCGCTGCGCAGGTTGGACAGCGGCACCCCGCCCACCGAGGCGAGCATGCGGGTGATGACCTGTTCGGCGGGCATCTCGAGGCTGAAAATCGCCACCGAGGCGCGGGTATTGGGGTGTACGGCCGCGTACTCGGCCATGTTCACCGCGAGCGTGGACTTGCCCATCGCCGGCCGGCCGGCGACGACCACCAGATCGCCCGGGCGCAGCCCGCCGGTCATCTTGTCGAACGCGGTGAACCCGGTCGGCAGTCCGCGCAGCGAGCCGGGATTGCTGTGCCACTCGTCGATCTGATCGATCACCCGCGGCAGCAGCGTCTTCACCGCGATCGCGCCCTGGCCGCGCGTGCCGGCCTCGGCGATCGCAAAGACGCGCTGCTCGGCCGCATCGACCAGCTCGCGCGCGGTTTCGC
>JAJZFQ010000133.1 GCA_021805275.1 Pseudomonadota bacterium | reverse complement strand
CTGCGGGCGCGCCGTGATGAGGACCGGACCTACTTCGAGCTCGCCGATGCCATTCGCGCGATCAGTCCGGATCCAACGGCCGATACACGGGAATTGTGGCGACGCCTGGTGGCCAACCTTCTGCTCAACAACGTGGATGATCACCTGTGGAACGTTGGATTTCTCTATGCGGGCGATGGCAAGTGGGAGCTTGCCCCTGCGTTTGACGTCAATCCGTTTCCCGACAAGACACACGAATCCAAGACGTGGCTGAGCGAGGATACTGGGCCGATCACATCGTTCGAACAACTGTTGGCCGGATCGCGCTACTTCGGTCTCTCGCGCACAGACGCAGAGGCGATCGCCGCGGCCGTGGCGGTCGCGCTCGGCACGTGGCGATCGCTCGCGAGCTCACGAGAGGTGGGATTGACGGCAAAGGAGCTCGCGGCTCTCGAACCGGCTTTCGAGCACGACGATGCGCGCGCGGCGCGCGCACTGGCCCGGTAGGGATGAGTTCGCAGACCCGGGCGATGCACCCTCGGGGTTCACTTCGATATCGGCGCGCACGCTCCACTGTGCTGCGCAGGCGGCGGATGCAGGGAATGTGCGCTGTCCGAGTCCTGTGAGTGACTTCCGGAGCCGCAGCGTCTACAGATCATCGCTCCTGTCGGGCTTCGGGCCTCCGTGCCCCTGTCGCCCCTGCGCTAATGAATGCGCCGCACGCAGGCGGCGCTTTCGGTCCCCCCGGGGGAAACTCAGCCGGGAGCCCAACCCGAATAGCGGCAAGATGCCTTGCCGGTCGAAGACTTAGGGTCGCTTGACGGCGAAATATGTATCACCTTGCTGAAGTAATGAATGCGACACGGCATTGGCACCGCGCAGCGCAAGCTCTCACGATCGCCCGGGCCGACATCGAACTGACCACGCCTGCTTGACCGAGTCGATCGCGGCGGGGCGGGGACGTGATACCGGTGGACTCTTGAAGCGGCAGGACCTCTGATCGGGCAGACTTTAACGTCAGGATGCACGCCGGTTGTGGCAACCACCCTGCTTTGCTGTGCGGCTGCCGGGAGAGTGAATCCCGTTGAGGGACCCAGCGGTTCGGGCCGCGGCGGGGCCTACCTGCCCAGCGAGGCCGTGATCTGCGACGCAGGTGCGCTCCGGGTCGCGGCAAGCGCCGGGTCGGGCGGCCCCCCGCGGCCAATTCCGATCCGTCCTTTAGCACGACGAACATGCGTTGCACGGTGCTCGTGCCGTTGGCGCCGTAGAGTCCCTCGCCCGCCATGGCGCATTACCGACGCGTTGGCGAGATCGGCATTCAGCGCGCTGGTGAAGTCGCGGCGGGTGTGTGGCAATCAGGATGCGGCGGGACCATCCGATGCGGCGGAGGACGCGGATGCGGAGCGTGGCGATTGCGGCTCGAGTATTGAGAGACTTCGGCGATAGGCGTCCTCCTCGAGGTCCCGGCTCATCGAGTGCGTCAACAGGTAATAGACCAGACCGGAGACGGTGATTCCGAACACAATGGAAATATCAATTCCTCCCAATGCGCGCGCGCCCGGACCGGTATAGAACGGCAATGCAAAGAACGGCATCATGGAAAGGAAGCCGATCAGATAGGCGACCAGTCCCCGCCAGCTCCACCGCCCGTAGATGCTGTCTGGATTGAAAATCTCGATCACAGAGTAGCGCCCGTGGCGCACGAGATAATAGTCAACCAGATTAATTGCCGACCAGGGGATGAGGAAGTACAGAATCAACGCCAGAAGGACATTGAAGATCCCTTGATACCGCTCGGGCATCATCAGCACCAGTAGCAGCATGGGCACGCTGACCAGCAATGTGGCTTTAATCCGGGTTCTTCGCGACAGCTTTAGGGGCCGGAAGCCGTCCACGGCGGTCAGGGATACCAGCGTTGCGCCGTAGGTATTGACTGCGACCACGGTGACCAGAGCGAGAGATGACAGAGCCATGACAATGACGCCAAAGCCCGGCGCCACCATGTTGCCGGCCGAAAGAACGCTCGTAACGGTCGCTCCGTGCGGCAGGTGCAGCGCGAACAGTGCGCCGAGGATCATCAGCCAGATAGCCGAGAGCGCCGCGCCTGCGTACGTCCAGAGCACCGTCGGACCCAGCCGGACATCGGCGCGCAGATAGCGTGTATAGTCCGAGACGTACACGGCGTATGAGAGCTGGTATCCGGCGACGGCAACAAACTGCGCGAAGAAGCCCACGGCGCTGAAATGACCCATGGTCAGGATGCGTGTGCCACCCATCACGATGACCGAGCCCACGCCCAATACGGTGAAGGCGACCATCAGCACCAGCATGAGCCATCGCTGCACGAGATGAATCATGTCATAGCCGACTACAGCGATCAGCGCCTGCACCGCGATGATTCCACCGTACCATGCAGCATCCGGACCGGCGCCACCCACCGCCTTGAACCCCTGCGTCGCCATAGCGATATCGAACACGTTAAAGCCAATGTAGATCATCAAAGCGGGCACGAGCGCAACAATCACACCTCGTGTGCCAAACTGAGCCCGCGACTGGATCATCTGTGGAATGCCCATCCCGGGACCCTGATTGGCG
Source organism: Pseudomonadota bacterium (assembly GCA_021805275.1). The sequence goes on along the minus strand of JAJZFQ010000133.1, from coordinate 11,817 downwards.
TGAAACGCCATGAAAAACGTGGCAATGCCGGCTCCGGACACGATTGCCACCGCGCTCCACCCGAGACCGAGACCCGCCAAAGGGCCAGTAAAGCCGACCGCAAGCGTCAGTAACACGAAATTGCTCGTGAACCAGAAGGGTCCCTGATGCCACACTTTGCCGTGACGCTCTTTGCGCGGGATGTAATCTATCGAACGGCTCTCGACGATGCCGCGGGCAGCCTGGCTTGCTGAAACCGCCGCAGAGCCATCATTGGGGGAGTTTGCGTTCATACGAGCTCTCAAGCGGTGCGGTCCGCGGGTGGGCTCAGTGCCAGTAACGCGAATTCCTCGAACAGGATTTGCGCGGCGAGCTGCGCGGTGTTCGTCGTGGGATCATATTGGGGCGCCACCTCGACCACATCCCCGCCCACGATGTCGAGCCCTGCGAGTGCCCGCAGCAGGGCCAGACCTTCCCGCGCCGTGAGGCCACCCACCTCCGGTGTGCCGGTGCCAGGGGCAAACGCCGGGTCGAAGCCATCCACATCCACACTGAGGTAGACGGGTCCCGCGCCGACGACATCACGCGCAAGGGCCGCAACCGCGGCCCAGCCACTGTCAAGCCATTCCTCCATGTACACGACCCGCATTCCCGCGGCATGCGAGAACTCCCAGAACATGTTCGACGACCCTCGTATCCCGATCTGGATGGTACGCTCGGGGTCGAGCACCCCGTCGAGCACCGCCAGCCGGAACGGACCGCCGTGGTGAAACTTAGAGCCGTCGTAGGCTCCCATTGTGTCGCAGTGAGCATCGATGTGCACGAGGCCGACCGGGTGCTCTTTGCCGAGGGCCTTGAGAATCGGATAGGTGACGGAGTGATCGCCACCCACTGACAATGGCCGGACGCCGTGAGCGAGGAGCTGTGCGAAGTAGCCCTCGATGTCTTCCAACGACTGCTCGAGGCTGTAGCGGCTGCGGAACGGAACGTCCCCCACGTCCGCCGCCCGCACGTGCGCCTGTGGAACGTCGCGCAATGTCGGGTGATATGGGCCTATGCGTTCGACGGTGCGCACGGCACGCGGACCGAAGCGCGCACCGGGCCGGTTTGACACGCCTAGATCCATCGGTATACCCACGATGGCAAGATCCAGTCCTGTGACGCTCGATGCGGCCGGGAGTCCGAGAAACGTCGGAATTCCTGAGTACGGCAGCGTGCGCCGCCCGTCCGGCTGGCGCACCTGCCCAATCGCTGCGCGCAGCGCCGGATCGCACGCCTCGAACGCTTCCCGCTCGCTGTAGCGCGCGCGCAGCGCTTGTAACTTCGTCTGGTTCACGATGCACTCCTTCGGGCAATGACTGGATGCTTTGGGTCAGCGCGTGTGCGTGTCAGCGGCCCCGCAACCGCAAAGAGCCATGTACATGGCACGACCGACGTGAATCGCCGTCCGCCGGCGGGGAAGTTCTGCCGAGCGAGTTGAGCGCGGACCAACGATCGGGTCGATCATCGCGACTCGTTGATTGAATCCAAGGTTGCCTGCCCCAACGCGGTGTCACCCTGCGCCTTGAGCGCCTCACCCAGGCTGAGCCGATCACGGAGCTCCCGGTTCTGGCTTAGCTTGAATTTGCCCACCAGCCGAGTGATCGTGATTTCCAGGCCGACAATTGCCCGCAGCATGGACTCGAGATAATCCCTTGGCGCATCACTCATACGCCACGGGTTGGGCTGTGAGGCCTCGTGGACCTGAGTCAGGCGCCCAACTAGATCGCGCAGGAACGTCTCGTCGTCTCGGATGCTGAGTGTTCCGTGAGCGTGCACGACTCGATAATTCCAGGTGGGCACCTGCTTGTGGAATTCGTGCTTGCTTGGGTACCAGTTCGGGCTGATATAGGCGTGCTCGGCACGGAAGACGACTAGCACATCGGATCCGTCTGCCGCCTCCTTCCAGACCGGATTGGTGCGTGCTACGTGAGCGCGCAACACGCCGAAACTCCCGTCTTTCGAATTCAGCTCGAATGGTAAGTGGTTCGCATCGAGGCCGCTGTCGCTATGGGTGACGAGCATGCCGAGAGGATTCTCGCGAATGAGGCGAAACAGGGATTCGGTGTCTGTTACCGAAAAATGCGATGGTACATACATAGTTCACGCCACGGCCAGCTAATTCAGTGTGATCGAAAATAATTGATTTCCGCACTACGCCCCGTCTTCCGAGGTGCTCCGTTGCGTGCTGGTTAGCTGCTGCCTACGCAGCAGCAGGTAGGCCCCGACGGCAATCGCCAACGCAACCAAGCTGGTATAAAGTTGGCTGGCCATATCCGGCGTCAATGCCATGGCGGCCAGAACCGCCAGCAGCCCGGCACACGTCGCATAACTCAGCCAAGGGAAGGCCCACATGCGGATGGCCGGTTCGGGCTGCCGTTCGCGCTGGCGCTTGAAGCGCAACCGGATCTGCGAGGCTGCCGTCAGCAGATAGATGAAGACGATCAGCGCTCCCCCTGCATTCACCAGGAACGCGAACACACTCTTGGGCGCAGCGGAATTCATCACGATACCGATGACACCGGCGACGGCTCCCACAGCCACCGAGCGTGCGGGCACGCGTCGCGCATTGACTTTAACCAGCCACTGCGGTGCATCGCCGTTATTGGCCAGGACAAATAGAACCCGGGAGCAGACGTAAAAGGCGGAATTGAGGCATGAGAGCACCGCGGTCAGTATAACCACGTTCATGGAGCGCGCGATCCAGGGGTGTCCGGTTGTCGACAGCGCTAGCGTGAAAGGGGAATATCCAGGTCTGACGAGCGACCAGGGAATTACGGTTACAATGAGGAAAATTGAGACGACGTAAAAGATCAGGATGCGAAACATGACCGAGCGCGTCATGGCGGCGACTGCTCGCGACGGCTCGGCAGATTCGGCTGCCGCGACGGTGGTGATCTCGGCGCCGGTCATCGCGAAGAAAACCGTGGCCAGGGCCGCCAGGACCGGAATACTGCCGTGAGGCGCGAAGCCTCCGTGGCCGGTCAGATCCGTGAGCACGCGATTCGGTGGTGCGAAGCCGAGTGCATATGCGGCCGCCAGTGCGATGAACACGATGATGGCCGCGACCTTGATCGAAGCGAACCAGAACTCGAACTCGCCGTAAGAGCGCGCCGACATGAGGTTGACCGCGGTCATGGTGGTCATGAGCATCAGTCCCAGGATCCAGGCAGGCAAGGGCAGCCAACTATGTAGCAACACCGCGCCGGCGATGGCCTCAACCGGAATGACGACCACCCAGAAATACCAGTATAGCCATCCGGTGACAAAACCAGCGCCGTTACCCAGCGCAGCTCGGGTGTACTCACTGAAGGAGCGGACGTCGGGCAACGCCATGGCCATCTCGGCGAGCATCTGCATCAGGAGTACAAATATCAAGCCAGAGCCGATGTAGCTCAATACTGACGCGGGGCCCGCTCCGGCGATAGCGACGCTGCTGCCGACGAATAGTCCGGCGCCAATGATCCCGCCAATGGTGATCATCGTGATATGACGATGGGAGAGTGTTCGGTTCAGGCCCGTCTGGCCCGCGGCAGGTGGATTCGAGTTCATGTGCGTCTCCGAAGGCTGATCTCATATTTACTGGCTGCGCACCACGGCCGCTGCGGAGGTCTCAAAGGCTGTCGATCTGTCGCCTTATTCTGCGTGGAGACCTCGTAGATGAGGAAGCTGGAGCCGGCAGCTATCAGTCCGAATGGCACGGCCGCCTAGCGCAGCGTTGCCAATGCGGCATGCTTTACGAGCGCCACCGGCCAGCGGCGCACACGCAATGGCAATCTCTTGACGACAGATTCCGCGGTGACTTCGTGGAGCACGCCGGTGGTGGTCCGTTCGAGCGAGGGCTTCCAGACGAGGCGGCCCGAGCGCGATGAACGAAGGCAGCCTGATTCCGACGGGAGTCATACGAGTTCCTCTGAGCGTGAGCGCCTCGGGTTGCACGTCGGCCATTGCAAGCGATGCGCAGAAATCATCTGCGTCGGTCGCGCAGGATCTCGCGGGCGGCGTTGCGCCCGACGACCGCTCCCACGCCGCCGCCGGGATGCGCCGAGGCTCCGCACTGATAGAGCCCAAGGATGGGTGTCCGATAGTCGGCCCAATGAGGCGCGGGACGCGCCCAGAAGAGTTGATCGAGCTGCAGTTCGCCGTGAAAGATATGACCGTGGGGAGTACCGATGGCTGCCTCGATGTCCGGGGGCGTCAAGACCTGCATGCCGATGATGCCGTCAGAGAATCCGGGCGCGGCCTCATCGAGGACGCCGAGCACGTTGCGCACGAGTTCGTTCTTGCGCGTGGTCCAATCCCCATCGCGAAGGTGATACGGGGCGTGGCCGCCAAACAGGTTGACGACGTGCTTGCCCGGCGGGGCGAGCGTATCGTCGACAAACGTCGGTGTGACCGGCGTCACGAACGGTTTGTGGGAGATGTCGCCGAATTTCGCGTCGTCATAGGCGCGCTCCAGGTACTCGATGGTTGGGCCGAGGTGCACATAAGTGGGGTAGGGAATTCCGCACTTCTGTGCGTCGAACGATCTGTATTGGGGCAGTCGTTCGCAGGCGATATTGATCTTGAACGCGCTCGAGAGCGTGCGGTAGGTCTCGATGTCCCGGACGAATTCCGGCGGTAACTCGTTCCGATCGAGAAGCTTAAGAAACGTGATCTTCGCGGATACGTTGCTGACGACGGTCTTTGCATAGTGTCGCGAACCGTCGGCGAGCGTGACGCCGGTCACGCGGCCGTTGGCAGTGTCGATGCCCGACACCTCGGCCTGTGTCTGAATGGTCACGCCTTTTTCCATGCCGGATCGGGCAATGGCGGTGCTGATCGCGCCCATGCCGCCGCGCACGAATCCCCATCCCCCGGCGCCGGCGTGCTCACCCATGACGTGATGCATGATGACATAGGCCGAACCTGGGCTCTTTGGGCCAGCGAATGTGCCGATGCTCGCATAGTACGCAAGCAGTGCTCTGATTTCCGTTCGCTCGAACCACTCGGACAGATAATCGTCCGCACTCATGGTTAGCAGATCCACGAACCGGAACAGCCGGCCGCAGACCCGGCGGTAGCGCCACAGGAATTTCGCGGTCTCCTTGAACGAGCGCCAGTCCCGGCACGTGGGGTCGGGTGGGGTCTCGAGCAGGAGCCGGCGCATGATCTTCACCGAGTCCATGAGGTAACGGTCGAATTCGGGATAGATCTCGGCGTCTTTGCGGGAGAAGCGGGCGAAGCTGCGCTGCGTTCGCGCGATGTCATCTGAAAAGGTGATGTAGTCGTTGTCGGGCAACGGACCGAACATGTCGGTGGCTGGCAGCACTTGGTAGCCGTAGCGCGCGAGTTCGAGCTCCTGGATGACCTTCGGGTGCAACAGGCTCATCAGATAGCTGAACACCGAGAACTTGAATCCGGGTACGACCTCCTCGGTGACGGCAGCACCGCCGATAACGTGCCTGCGCTCCAGGATTAAGACCTTGAGTCCGGCCCGGGCGAGATAAGCCCCGCAGGTCAGGCCGTTATGACCTGCACCAATGACGATCGCATCGTACTGTTGTGGCACGTTGACCCCGTCTTGATTTGTGCTTGATAAAACTTTTTTGCCACTTTACCATAACTCTAGTGAAATTTTTGGCGTCGAATTTCAATCACGCATCAATTTCCAACGGTGCGAGAGAACCGCGTACGGGCGAAATTCGAGTGCTGACATCGGGTTACGCCCATTTTGTGAGAGTTGTGGGTTTGGCGAGTCTGAGCGGACTTTGCGGAGTGCGGTCTGATGTTGCGGCAGACTGCGGTGGGACCCGGAGAGGCGCGCCTTATGAAACTGGGGGGCGCATCGTGTAGGCGCCACGCCTTGCCCGGCGCGCCAGGACACGGTCCGGCGGGAGGTTGGAATTTGGCCAGACGGCAATGGTCCACGACGACCGAAGAACATGAATAGCCGACAGAGTCGCGCCCTGATGCCTTCGGCACAGCCCGAAGCCACGGATGCGTCCGAGGTCATGACGAGCGATCTGGGCACTGAAATCCGCGGGCTGCGCAAGGCGCGCAACCTGACGTTGAGCGACCTCGCTGCCACCAGTGGTCTGTCGGTCGGATATCTGAGTATGGTGGAGCGGCAAAAGGCGATGCCCTCCATCAAGGCGTTGATGTCGATTGCGCAGGCACTGGGCGTCACCATCGGCTGGTTCTTCGAGGCGGACACGGTGCGTCCCCAGGAGCGAGGCCTGGTGGTTCGTCGTTCGCGGCGGCGGCGCATCGACTACTCCACAGGAATCGTGGATGAATTACTCAGTCCCTCCCTCAAAGGGAGTCTCGAGTTGGTGCTGTGCCGTCTGGCGCCCGGTGCTACTTCAGGGGAGGAGCCGTATTCGCACTCGAGCGAGGAGGCCGGAGTGATCGTGCGCGGCCGCCTCGAGTTGTGGGTGGATGGCCAGAGTGTGCTACTCGAGACCGGCGACAGCTTCGGTTTCGAGAGTACCCGCCCGCATCGCTATCGAAATCCGGGTCCAGACGAAGCTGAGGTCGTGTGGGCCATCACTCCGCCCAGCTATTGAGGGGTGATTTGGCTCTCCGGCGTCAATCACACCGGCACGGAGGCAGACGATCGACGGGCTGAAAGCCGTCGTTTGAATTCGCGTAGCAATCAATTCACAGGTTCAATCAATCCTCGGCAGCACGTTCAGTTCCAATTCGCATGCGGTCAACGAATCGACTTGGCCTAGAAGAACTATTCGGGAGGATTTGCCATGAAGTCGAAGGTCTCATACGCTGTTGCAGCCATCCTGAGCGGAGTGTCCATCGGAACGCTTGCCGCGCAGCCCGTACCCGACCCGAACGTCGCGCGCGCAGCCTCTACGGTTCCGCAAACACCCGACACTCCCGCCGGACGTTTCGGGAAGGTCGATAAACCACGCGCCCACTCCGTGGGTCTGAAAGAAATCATCGTAACCGCCACCCGCCGCAGCGAGAACATTCAGAACGTACCGGTCACGATGCAGGCCCTCACCGGGCGGATGATGCAGCAACTGCATATTTCCTCATTCGAGGACTACGTCAGAATGCTGCCCAACGTCAGTTCCGCGGACAACGGTCCCGGCCAGAACGAGATATTCATCCGCGGCATCGGCGCCGGTTCGCAGGCGACCCAATTCAGCGGCTATACCGCGCCGTGGCCGAACGTGGCCGTTTACCTCGATAACCAGTCCGTTCAGATGCCGAATCAGAACATGGACATTTACGCGGTGGATATGAACCGCATCGAGGTGCTTGAGGGGCCGCAGGGAACACTATTCGGTTCCGGCGCGGAAGCCGGCGCAATCCGCTACATCACCAACAAGCCGAAACTCGATGTGGTAGAGGGAAACTTCAGCGCAGATTACGGCACCACTGCGCACGGTGACCCGAATACAGCGGTCACCGGAGTGCTCAACCTGCCGGTGGTCCCGCATCACATGGCTGTGCGCTTCGTGGCGTACAGTGATCGACGTGGCGGCTACATCAATAATGTGCAGGGAACATTCACGCGACATAACACTGATCTCGGCATCCATTATGCAAACTACCCGGCCGTCAATGGACAATGCCCAGACGGCGGTGTGAACAATGGTTATTGCGTGCCTCCAGGAAGTCCTGTCGCCAACAACGTCGATTTAGTCAGGAACCATATTAATCCAGTGACGTACCAAGGTGGCCGAATCGAAGCGCTGTATCAAGTCAATGATGATTGGAGCTTCCTCGTTACCCAGATGTGGCAAAGCCTCGATGCCGAAGGAGTGTTCTTCCAGTACCCGAATGCTCCGGACGGCCAGCCGCTGAGCCCGCTCGAAGTCGTTCTGTTCACCCCGACGTACCATCAGGAACGGGACTCGAACACTGCGTGGACACTCAAAGGTAAAGCCGGTCCCCTGAGTCTGATCTACACCGGTGGTTTACTCACGCGCAATCTGGACACTCAGGCCGACTACACGAGCTATGCCCGTGGAGTCTATGGCGCCTATTACGAGTGTTACGGGCCGGGTACGGGTGGCGACACCAGCCTGAGGTCAACCTGCTTCTCGCCAGTAGCACCGGTACAGTCGCACCAGCAGGACCGGCACTGGCAGCACGAGGTGCGAGTGCAGACTCCGTCAAATTGGCGTCTGCGTGCGATCGTCGGTGCCTTTGAGGAAGACAATACCATTTACGATCAGACCCAGGACTTGTACCGCACGGTACCCGCTTGCACATCGAATGGCGCGCCGGGAACCCCGGGCAATACCGGTTGCTTCGCCGTGGAGGGCACTTTCCCCGGCTACGCCAAAAACCCCGGCCTGCAGACCAGCAGCACCGCGTTCGGTCTGGACGCCGTTCGCGAGGAGCGTCAGGTTGCCGAATTCGCGTCGGTCAGCTTCGACCTGACGCCGCACCTGACTCTGACAGGGGGGGCGCGTCACTTTCTATTCCTCAATAGTGCCGCCGGCAGCGCTCTGGTCGGCTTCGGGTGCTTCGAGGCCGGAATGCCGCCCGGCGGCTGCCACAATCCGGCCTTCTCGATCGACATGAACGCGCAGAATCTCAAGGACACCGAGGAGGGCTGGCGTTATCAGGCGAATCTTTCCTGGCACGTTGCGCCCACGCTCTTCGGCAACGAACAGCACATCTTGACTTACGCCACGTTCTCCCAGGGATTTCGTCCGGGTGGGTTCAACAACGCAGGGACCTTGCACGCTCCGGGCCCGGACGGCGTGCCGCAGTTGATAGTTCCCGAATCGTATCGACCCGATCAGCTCAATAATTACGAGGTGGGTTGGAAAACAAACTGGCGGCTATTCCACCGCTATTTTCAGTGGGATGGCTCCGTCTATCGGGAGGACTGGAATAATGTGCAGGTCGAGTTTTTCGACCCTGGTCTCACCGGCACGATCTTCTTCAACACCAATGGACAGAACTTTCTCATCAATGGCGTGGAAACGTCATTCATCGCCCAGATCTGGCGTGGTCTGAAGCTCGAGGGATCGGGCGCCTGGAACAGCAGCGAGCAGACCAATTCGCCGGCGCTCATCGACAATAATCCCACGAGCGTAAATTACGGCAAGCCGATTACCGAAGTATGTGCTGCGGGACCCACCAGTTGCAGCCCGACCGGCAACCCCTTCGGCCCGCGCGGCGCACCGACTGCCAATTCGCCGCCGATGCGACTTACGTTGCTGCTGCGCTACGATTTCCCGATTTCCGCCCCGTCCTACTTTGACTACCTGAACGGGGCCGTGGGGCATCTGCAAGTGGGTATGGTGCACACGGGGCACTCCTTCACTCAAGCCGGCTCGAATCCGCCTTTCGTTCCGGGCGTTACCGTGGGGACCGCGAGGATTAGGTTCGAGGACCCCGCGTACACGACCTATGCGGCTTCGATCGGGGTGTCGAAGGATCATTGGTCGCTGTCCGCCTACGGCGAAAATCTGAGCAATTCAAACGCGGTAGTGTTTACCAGCACAGATAATTTCATCGTGGCACAGACGCCCATCAGACCCAGGGTGCTCGGGGTGCGATACACGTACAGCTTCTGATGCGGCTCTGGTCTATTGAACGGCAGGGTTGGCTTGCGTACCGAGAGCATGGCTGGTTCATCGCCTGTAGAAGCCAAGCTCATGCGGTTGTGCCGATTGCTTCAGGAGCGGCGCTTCGTCGAGTCGCGCGCGGAGACGGCTGCGCGGCTCGTCACGCTTGCCGAGAATTGGAATGTCTCATATGTGTGCGGGCACGCGCAGCGCCGTCGCGGGGACATTCCTGCCGCTCACGACGTACGCGCGCGGCTGGAGCAGGTCCTCCGGTGCTTCAGCCGTTCGAACACACTGCGTGGCTTCCGCCACATCGCCGAGCGGCAGGTGCCCAAGGCGATTAGTCCAATTAGAGAGATTCAACATGGGAACGCAAGACACTAATGACATCAACGCCCGTCGGTCTGCTGCCGTGGCGCGCGGTGTGGCTAGCGCCACCCCGGAGTTCGCCGTGCGTGCCGAGAACGCCGAGGTCTGGGATTCGCTGGGGCGTCGGTACATCGACTTCGCAGGCGGCATCGGCGTATTGGCCACCGGACATCGCCATCCCAAAGTCATCGCCGCCGTGACGGAGCAGCTGCAACGCTTCACGCACACGTCCTTCCAGGTTATGGCCTATGAGTCCTATATCCGGCTGGCCGAACGCCTGGGCGACATTGCACCCTTCTCGGGCCCGGCCAAGAGCCTGCTGCTGACCACTGGTGTCGAAGCGGTGGAGGCGGCGGTGAAGATCGCGCGCGTCGCGACCGGACGCACGGCGATCATCGCCTTCAGCGGTGCATTCCATGGCCGCACGAGTCTCGGTGTGGCGCTGACCGGGCGTGCGGTGCCATACAAACATGGACTCGATGTGGCGCTGCCGGGAATATTCCGCATTCCTTTCCCGTCCGCGCATCGGGGGGTGAGCGTGCAGGATAGTCTACGCGCTCTGGAGCTGCTTCTGCGTAGTGACGTCGAGCCGTCTCGTGTCGCGGCCTTCATCATCGAGCCGGTTCAGGGCGAGGGGGGATTCAACGTCGCACCGCCGGAGCTGCTCATCGCTCTGAGAAAGCTCTGCGACACTCACGGCATCCTCCTGATCGCCGATGAGATCCAATCGGGCTTCGGGCGTACTGGGCGGATGTTCGCCATCGAGCATGCCGACGTCGAACCGGATCTGGTCACGCTCGCCAAGTCGCTCGCAGGGGGATTTCCGCTTTCCGCCGTGCTGGGGCGCGCCGCGGTCATGGACGCGGTCGAGCCCGGTGGACTCGGCGGCACGTACGGCGGTTCCCCGATCGGCTGTGCAGCTGCGCTTGCCGTACTGGACATCATGGAGGAGGAAAATCTGCTGGTGCGTGCGCAAGCCATCGGCGTGCACATCCGGCGGCGGCTCGAAACTCTGGCCACGCGCGGCAATGGCGTTGCGATCGGCAACATCCGCGGCCTCGGGGCAATGATCGGGTTTGATGTCCTAGACAGCGCCCCGGGGGGGGAACCCGACGGCCCCGGTGCCAAGCGTGCGACCCAGCGGGCGCTGACTGAGGGGCTGATCCTGCTGTCGTGCGGACTGCAGGGTGAGACCATCCGCATCCTGGTGCCGCTCACCATCTCGGATCATATGCTTGAAGAAGGTCTCGGAAAGTTGCAGAAGGCGCTCAGCCTATGAGATGGCACCGTGGTGGCCCTGGACCCACCGATCGAGGCCGCGAGGCGCAGGGGCTGCAGAGCGACCGGCTTCCGCACAAGCTGTACGGTCAATTGGGTGCTCTGAGACGAGCTCGAATGCTGTCGGATTCACCTCAGTCGGTGCAGGACACACGGGTGTCTCAACACCGCAGTCGCCGGTACCCGGGCATCGACGGCGCGAGTATTCTACGACCGACGGGAGGAGCTGGCGCAACAGCGAGGTGGCGAACGATGAGAAGGGCGTTGGTGTCAGTGGCTGCCGCACTGGGGCTTCTCTCGAGCGCATGGGCCGCGAATGCGAAGTTCAATCCACCGGCGCTCGCCAAACTCGAGCCTTCGGTCGGCCGATGGGTGTTTCACGGGACATCGCGCGAGCACGGCAAGCGCGTGTCGTTTACCTGGAACGAAGATTGCCGATGGTCGCCGAATCGACTGTATCTGGAATGTACGTTCAGCAACGTCTGGGGCGGCAAGCCGGTCGAGTCCCTGGTCGTGGATACGTACAATAGCGAGGACCACAGCTTCTGGCACTACGAGCTGTTCGCGAGCGGCGCGCCGGCGAAGGACCTGCTGGTGTCGCGGATGACGATCGATGGGAACA
>JAJZFQ010000213.1 GCA_021805275.1 Pseudomonadota bacterium | reverse complement strand
GCGATGACTCGACGATCGTACACGGAGCTCTGCCGCCCAAGTTCTTCGCTTATGTCCGCGATCAGTTTCTCGAGCGTATCACGCAAGAAAAAGCCCCGGCGGTCAGGCGGACGGAGTGAAACGTATATTTGGACCACAATTCACTTCAGCACATCAGGTGATTGCGGACCATGTCGCCTCAACGCGCATCGACGTATAACATTCCCACAGTCGTGATAATTTGCAGTTAGTCATCAAAGACGGTGAAGATGGAAGAACTGAATGACGACTGGGAACGCAAAAAGGCCGAGATCTGGAAACAGTTACCGGATTGTTCAGCCTCAGAATTTCTCGAGCGTATTGAAAAGCTAGTTGCGGATCTTCCGAAAGGCAACCCTTTGATTCCATTTGAGATGGGGTGTGCATTTGATTCCACCGGGCAACCCGAGAAGGCAATCCCGCACTACAAACAAGCTCTATCGCGAGGCATAAAAGGGCTGCGTCGGCGCAGAACTTCAATTCAGCTGGTAAGTTCTCTTCGAAATGTCGGGAAGCTTGACGAAAGCCTCTCTGAACCGCCCCGGGAGCAAATCAAGGGAAGCGCCACTGGCCGGAATCCCGGCGTGATCTGTCTCGAGATCAGCATATAGGCCGTCGTCGTGCGCTGCGCACGATAACCTATTTCCATGTTTGATTAGTGGTCGTCCAAGTGGCCGCTGCGATCTTCCAGCCGCGCGCAGTTTTCACGAGCACGTAGAACCACAGCGCGCTCTCGTTGAGTCTTCCCTTCCGAGTGCGTCGTAGCCAGCGTCTAGCATCGCGGCCGTAATTTCTTGGGTTTCAGTCGTCATTTGCCATACGCTTAAAGAAAAAAGCTAATCCACCACGCGTCTGTATTTTCTGCGGAGGTGGCCCTATCTCAAAGGAGCATATCGGCGCCAGCCCCCTGCCACCATCGGGCGAGTGTTCAAAAGCGGTGATTGTGGGGGTCATAGAAGGGCTTCTCCGCGGCCGGGGGGCTCGATCAGTGGCGCTGCCGATAGTGCCACTTTTCCATTACACGTTCGCGGCAGGAGGAAATCGTCAGGGCCCAGCTCAATTTTTCCGGATCACCTCAAGAGGTGCGAGTGCCTGCCGGGACACCGGTTCATGAACTCCGCGGCCGGGTGTCGGCCTCACTCGAGCACGAGTCGAGCACGGAGCGGCTTCCAGAGCTTCCGTCGTACGGTGAGCGTGATCAGCACCAGTGCCATGGTGAGGCAAACGAGGATCGCAACGATCGAGGCTTCCGGTCCGAACTTTCCCCCGGTCAGCAGCGTCGGCCCACTCAGCGCAACGGCAAACACGCCCTTGCCGGCGGAGAAACCGGACACGGAAACCCCAAAGATGCCGCCCTCGGTGAAATTCCACCCCAGATGCAGCCCGATGGCGAACCACAGTTTGCGCGTGACGGCATAGGCGGCGCCGAGCAGTATCCCGGCCTCAAGCGCGATCGCCACGGTGGACAGCACCGTCGCACCGGGGTTCAGCGCGTGCAGGAGGCCGAAGACGGCGGCCGACAGGAGCAGCGCCCACAGAGTTCCCAGACTGTCCTCCAGGACGCGGAATACGGCGCCGCGGAACGCGAGCTCCTCGCCGATCGCGGCGACGATCGATGCGGCAAGCACGGGAACGACGTCGAAATGGGTCGACATGCCGTGCCAGTGCGCAACGCCCACGGCGCCCAACACGGCGAAGACGATCCCGAAGAGTCCAACACCGACGGCGATGCCCCCGATGGCCTGTAGCGCAGAGGGCGAGAGCTCGCGGGCCTTGCGGCGCTCGAATCCCCACACCAGCGCGCAGTACAACCCCACCAGCACCGCACCCGACATCAGTGAGACGCCGAGGACAATCCAGTCTCGGTTGGCAGCGGTGGCGTGCTCGGACGCCCAAATGCGCGCCAGTTGCGCACCTACGTCAGCGGCCAGGAGGACGGCAAACAGTGCGATCAAGCGGACTGGCGCGAGTCGCCGGATAGTGGGCCGAGCAGTTGAGAGTTCGGTCGTATTGTTCACTGCATTCCTGCCGCACGTCAGTGTCTTATTGATGCCAATCTTATTGGAGAAATCTGTATCCATCCACCTCGACGACATTTGCGAGCGAATCAGGCGGGAGAGACACCTGGGAAATCGTGGCCACCCTGAGCAACTTAGGCCAGCTCATCCGGTTAAGGAGTCAACGTGTCCGTGATGTCCATCAATGAAGTTCGGCGCCGACTTTCCGAGTTCGCTGTGCAGTGGAAGGACGCCTCGCGCGAAAACGCCGATGCGAAGCGCTTCTGGGCCAGGCTCTATGAGTGCTTCGGCATCCGCCCCGAATCGGCCACCATCTACGAAATGTCGGTCGCGAAGCTGAATGGCGCTACTGGCTTCATAGACAGTTTCATTCCTGGCAAGCTGATTGTTGAACACAAGAGCCGTGGTAAAGACTTGGACACGGCCTTCGCCCAGGCATCTGATTACTTGTGAGCGTCTGATCGGATGCGATCTCCGCAGGCAGTTCGATGCCATCCAGCGCTGCGCATTTCGACATGCACGACGGCGGGGTGGCCTTCGGTCTCTGCCCGAGCGGCACAACCCTGCTGGCCGTTGTCCCTCCCGCGCGCATCCTCTTCCCGTCGACAGTCAATCTAATCACTCTGAGGAATCTCAGCCGCATATCGGCTGTGCAGGGGTTTATGAATCAATTATTTGCAGCGCTTGCCCAGCCCCAAACCAGCCTATCCCTGGAACATTCCTGGCACACCCAATCTCAGCTCGACACATTCCTAGCACATCATTTCATCCTAGCGGCCGGCATGCGCTTCTTGGGGCTTGGAGCACTTGCACAAAACTTCAATTTTATTTAATTTTTGTGCATGCACTCAGACCACGCGACGCAGCCGACTTGGAAGGCACTCTACGACATCGCCGCCGCCCAAGAAGGCCTCTTCACCACCAAGCAGGCCGCGGCTGCCGGCTATTCACCCCCGCTGCTCGCGCATCACCAGAAGACCGGACGCATCGCACGAATACGTCGCGGGATCTACCGCCTCGTCCACTTCCCATCCGGCGAACAGGATGAGCTGGTCACAGCATGGCTGTGGACTGACTCCCAGGGCGTACTCTCCCATCAGACGGCACTTGCACTGCATGACCTTTCGGATGCTCTGCCCGCCCAGATCCACCTCACGCTGCCCCTGAGCTGGCGTCGCCGACGATTTCGCGTGCCGCGAGGCCTTGTCCTGCACCACGCTGATGTGCCGCCGAGTGAGCGTGCATGGGCGGGCGCGATACCGGTGACCTCCGTGCGCAGAACGCTCAACGACTGCGCAGCCGCTGGTCTTTCTCCTGATCTGCTTCGACAAGGCGCCAAGCAGGCGCTTGCACGCGGCCTCGTGACGCGAGCAGAAATGGGCGCGGTGCAGGACGCTCTCAAGGCCTTTGGCGGACTCAGAGGATGAGCGTGCAGACATATGAAGTGGTCCCCCGTTGACGGACATCTAATGGATGGATTAAACCCACCCTTTGGAGGTCACTATGGAACGTCAGGTTCGTGCTCAATATACGGCCGATTACAAGGCGCAGGCCGTGTCACTGGC
>JAJZFQ010000162.1 GCA_021805275.1 Pseudomonadota bacterium | reverse complement strand
CACGGCAGCGTGGTGATCGGCGGTCAGCGCATCCGCTACACGGCGACCGCCGGTACGATCCTGCTGAAGAACGCGCAGGGCAAGCCCACCGCCAGCATGTTCTACGTCGCCTATACGAAGGACGGCGTGCGCGATCCGGGCCAGCGTCCGGTGACCTTCGCGTACAACGGCGGACCGGGGTTCGCCTCCGCGCTGGTCGACATCGGCGGCTTCGGTCCGCGACGGATCGAGTGGCCCGCACCCGGCCAGATCGGGCGTGAACAGCCGCCGTACCGGCTGGTGCCGAACGCCTACAGCATTCTGGGTGCGACCGACCTGGTGTTCATCGATGCGGTGGGCACCGGCTACAGCCGCATCGTCGGCGTCGGCAAGCCGAAGATGTTCTATGGGATCAATGGCGATGCGCGTGCGTTCACGCAGTTCATCGAGCGCTACGTGCAGCGCAACGATCGGTTCGAATCCCCGAAATTCCTGCTGGGCGAGAGCTACGGCACCACGCGCTCGGCGGTCCTCGCCGAGGACCTCGTCGGTCAGGGGGTCTACCTCAATGGCGTGATCCTGTGTTCGACGGTGCTCGACTTTGCGACCCTGAACAACACCCCGGGCAACGATCTGCCCTACGAGCTGTACCTGCCGTCCTATGCGGCAGTGGCCTGGTACCACCACCGCATCACGCCACGGCCGACGGATCTTGCGGCGTTCATCGACAAGGTCGAGCGATTCGCCGGGGGCCCCTACGCCCATGCGCTGTTTGAGGGCTCGGCGTTGAGTGTGGCGCACAAGACGCAGATCGCCGCGCAGCTCTCCCGCTACACCGGATTGCCGGCCGAATTGTGGGAGCGGGCCGATCTGCGCATCCCGCTGTCGGTCTTCCAGCGCCGCCTGCTCGGCACCGGCGCGAGCACGGGACGCTTCGATGCGCGCTTCAGCACCCCTGAACTCGAGCGGCTCGATCCGCAGCAGGGCGATACCGCCGCGGGCGCGGCTACCACCGCGATCTGGGGCGCGCTCACCGAGAGCTTCGATGCGTATCTGCGCCAGGGACTGAATTACCGCAGCCACCGCCTGTACGTGCAGAGCAGCGCCAGCGCGTTCAGCGCCTGGGACTGGAGCCATTACCAGCCGCCGCTCAGTGCTCTCGACGAGGGCGTCGGCAGCAGCATCAGTTTGGCGCGGGTGCGCAACGTCGCGCCGGCGCTGGCGCGGGCCATGAGCAACGATCCGGGCATGCAGCTGATGCTCAACAACGGATGGTTCGACATGGCGACGCCGTTCTTCGCGACCAATTTCACCCTCGCGCACATGGGTCTGCCGCAGAATCTGCACGGCAACATCCACGAGTACTACTACCCGGTCGGGCACATGCTCTATCTCAACCCGGCCGTGCTGCCCCAATTGCAGCACAACATCGACACGTTCATCGCGAACGCCGTGCAACGCCACTGAGCACTTCGCCCCTGACGCCGCGCTGCGGCGTCAGGGGGCACTCGGAATCTCCAGTCCGCGCGCCACGGCCGGGCGTGCCACGAAGCGCTCGAGCGCCGCGTTCACGTGCGGAAATTCACCGTAGCCGACCAGGTCGCCCGCGTCGTAAAAGCCAATCAGAGTGCGCACCCAGGGAAAGATCGCGATGTCCGCGATGCTGTACTCGGTCCCGGCGATCCACTCGTGCCGGGCGAGCTCGCCCTCGAGCACTCCGAGCAGCCGGCGTGACTCGGTTGCGTAGCGCTCCTGAGGCCGTTTGTCCTCGAGCTCCCGGCCGGCGAAGCGGTGAAAGTAGCCCAGCTGGCCGAACATCGGGCCGATGCCGCCCATCTGGAACATCAGCCACTGGATGACCCGATAGCGCCCCGCGGCCTGGCTCGGCAGGAACCGGCCGCATTTCTCGGCCAGATACAGCAGGATCGCACCGGACTCGAACAGCGCAAGCGGGGCACCGTCGGGGCCCTGTGGATCGAGGATCGCCGGGATCTTGCCGTTGGGGTTGAGTGAGCGGAACGCCGCGGAGAGCTGTTCGTGCTGCGCGAAGTCCACGCGGTGCGCCTCATACGGCAGGCCGGCTTCCTCGAGCATGATCGAGACTTTCACCCCGTTGGGTGTCGGCAGCGAGTACAACTGCAGCCGCGCGGGATGACGCGCGGGCCATTTGCGGGTGATGGGAAAATCGCTGGGATCAAACATGGGAGGCTCCGTGTTCACCGCGCAGCGTCGTACGCGGCGGGGTGCTCAAGGATGAGCGCGCGGGCTGCGAGCGGCAAGCGCGGGGGCGCGCTTGCCCGGATCGGGCCGCCGGTCCATGATGGCGGGCGATGAGCGTCATGAGCGCACGGGAGGGCTCTTATGAGACGATCGTTCCGTATCGCACCGTGCGTCCTGGCGCTGTGGCTCGTGACCGGCACGGTCGGGGCCGCGCCTGCGCCGCTGCAAGCGCCGCTCACGGCCCGCACACTGGCCTACATCGGGCGTGCCTGGGGCACGCTCACGCGATCGGCGAGCACCTGCGCGTCGTATCCGAGCGGACCGCACCGGCCGCAGCGAGTGCTGTACTTGCCGAAGCGTCTGCCGATGCCGCAAGCGGTGCGCGCACTGGCGGCCCACTGTCGGGTGAGCGTGCGCCGATTGCCGGTGAGCATCGTGCGCCTCGGCAGCCTGCAGCCGGCCTCGCTGGGACAGCCGGGACTGCTGTATCTGCCGCACCCGTACGTCGTGCCGGGCGGATTTTTCAACGAGATGTTCGGCTGGGACAGCTACTTCATCGTGCTCGGACTGGTGAGTGATCACCGTGATGCTCTGGCGCGCGGCATCGTCGATAACTTCCTCTTCGAGGTCCGGCACTACGGCGCGGTGCTCAACGCCAATGCCACTTTCTCGCTGTCGCGCTCGCAGCCGCCCTTGCTCGGGGAGATGATCCGCACCCTCCTGAGAGACCCGGCGGCGTTCCCGAATCGGCTCGCGGCCACCGTCTGGTTGCGGCGCGCCTATCCGCTGGCCGTGCAGGACTACTCGCTCTGGGAGCGGCGCGAGCACCTGGCCGGCAACACCGGTCTGGCACGCTATTTCGACTACGGCGGTGATCAGCCGGCCATCGAGCTGCGCTCTGCGGCGTACTATCGCGGAGTGATTCGCTTCCTGCTGCACCACCGCAGCGAGAATCGCGGTTATCTGGTGCGCGGCGCGCGCCGGCCCACGGCAGCAGAGGCCGCGGAGCTCGCCGAGGTCAGCTGCGACGTACGCACCTCGCGCGTCTGCGCCGCGGCGTGGTTCGGCGGCTACCGGCTCACGGGCAAGTTCTACCGCGGCGATCGAGCCATGCGCGAATCGGGTTTCGACACCACATTTCGCTTCGGCCCCTACAGTGGCTCGACGATCGACTATGCGCCGGTGGATCTGAACAGTCTGCTGTACCGCTACGCGCTCGATCTGGCCGCATTTGCGCACCGCCTCGGGGACGGCGTGGCCGCGAGCCGCTGGAGGGCGGCGGCCGCGGCGCGCAAGCAGGCGATCAACCGCTATCTGTGGAACCGGCGACTCGGGCAGTACACCGACTACGACTTCGTCACCGGCCGGCGCTCGTACTATCCTTTCATCACGACGTTCTACCCGCTGTGGG
>JAJZFQ010000107.1 GCA_021805275.1 Pseudomonadota bacterium | reverse complement strand
CCCGGCGACCGGCACACTCGGGGGGCGGATTTCGATCACATTGGTGTTCAACCGCCGGTACGTCAGGTGTGTGCCGCCGAGCATGCGATGCAGCGCATCGTCAATGGTGACCGTGCCACGCACGGCCGGCGCCTCATGGCCGTCAGCGAACTTCGAGAAGAAGATGATCTGAATGCCGCTCTGGCGGGCCAACTCCTGCAGCGCCGCGGCGAGCGGCTGACTGCTGATGGCGAGCTGAAAGGTGCGGGCCGGAGCGGCGCTGGCGAGCGGTGCGGTGCCGATCAGGCACAGCAGCGTGGCGAGCGCACAAAGCGGAAAACCTCGACGGTGCATAGAACCTCCCCGATGACGACGTGGCGGCATTTGATGCTCGTTTTGTTAAGTAGAGCGCTTCCCGCCACGGTTGGCCCCCTCCCCTTGGAAAAAATAGCAACCGACGGAGTCTTCAGTCGCGAGGCGAATTCACGTGCGGGTGAGCGTTGCTCACGTGACTGGCTCGTATCCGTCGCAGCGTCACGATGCGTGCGCCGTCAGAACTGCGGCGAATCTGCACGCCCGGCACGTCGGAGAGAAATTCGAGCAGCGACCCGGGGTCATCGAGCTGGATCACGCCGGTCACCTGACGGGCGCGCAGCCGCGCACTGGCGATCACGATGTGCTGGCGGCCGTTGCGGTCGAGTTCATCGACCACTTCGCCGAGCGGACGGTGCTCAAAGACGAGCTGCCGGCGCGTCCAGGCCGTCGTCGCCGTCAAGTCACTCACCGGGCGCGGTGCGCTCATGCCGTGCGGCGTGATGAGCACCTGCTGCGCCACGCCGAGGATCAACGCTCCCGCCGGCGCTGGAAAGCGCTCGAGCTGCGGGCGTACCCGCGCGGCACCGTCCGGCGGAGGCGCAAATGGGGCCGAGAGCACCGGCAGGCGGGCTTGCTGGTCGCTCATGACCGCCACCCGGCCCTGCAGTACGGTGACCGCCGCATAGTGCGGACGCAGATCGACGTTGAACTCGGTGCCGATGGCGCGCACCACGCCGCCGTCGGCGTGCACATCGAACGGGCGTGCCGGATCGTGGCTGACCTGGAAGAGCGCCTCGCCGCGCAACAGATGCAGCACGCGGCGATGCCGGTGCAATTCCACCTCGACGATCGAGGCGGAATTCAGCGTGACCCGCGAACCGTCGGCCAGCAGGACGGATCGTTGCTCACCCGCACGCGTGCGGTAAATCTGCGCCCCGCCCGGCATCCACAGCCATGCACCGAGTGCGGCGGCCAGGGCCGCCGCAGCGGTGGCCACCGCCACCCACCGCACTCGGATCCGCCGCGGCGCGCCGTCCGCCCCCCCGCGGATCTGCACCGGCGAGGCCGCGGTCGGCGTGAGGGCCACGGGATGGCTCGAGGCCCGGGCCGCTTCGATCAGCGACTCCACCGGGGTATCCGGCCAGTGGACGGTACCGGCGCGCAGCGTGCCCACCAGCCGCTCGACCTCCAGGTACGCCTCGATCCGCTCCGGGGAGCGCGCCACCCAGGCGAGGAACTCGCGGCGCTGCGCGCTCGTCGCACCTTCCCCGTGCAGCAGCACCCACCAGTGCGCCGCCTCCTCGCTCCACCGCCGACTGTCGTGCGTTGAACGCATCGGATCACTCATCGATTACGGCACGCAGCTGCTCGTAGCCGCGCGCCAGGTAGCGCCGAACTTGGCGCAGCGTCAGTTCCAGCTCCTGCGCGATCTGCTTGTACGAGTGTTCATCGCGCAGGCGCAGCAGCACCACGGCCCGCATCATCGGGGACATCCGCTCCAGCTGCTGGTTCAACCGCTGCTCGGACAACCTCGCATCGACGGTCAGCTCAGGCAGGCACTCATCGACAACGGCATCGTCCTCATCGGTTCCGAGCGTCTCCGTCGGCGGGTATTCGCGCCGCCACTCGGCCACCACGTGGCCGGCGACGCGCATCAGGTAGGCCTGGGGATTGCGCACCTGCAGCAGGTCTGGGGCGCGCAACAGGCGCAGGTAGATCTCCTGGGCGAGATCCTCGACCTCGACCGACGAGCGGACGCGGCGCCCCAGAAACTGCAGAAGACTGCGATTCCAGCGCTGTCGCCATCCGACCACTACGGTCGCATTCGTCATGTTCGCTCACGACCTCCGCACAATCGCGGGCCTCCAGAGTCTATAGAGCGCTGAGGGCGGCGCGTAGCCCCCCGCCCGGCGCAAAAAAAGATGACGCTTGGTCACGCTACCGGAATTTCCCCCCACCGGACAATGCGCCCCGCGGCCGGGTCGAGCCAAGAGCGGGTGTCAGCGCGCGGGGAAGCCGGTACACTGGAGAAAAATCAATCCGAGCCAGGGGGATTCATGCTCCGCACGTTCAAAGTCATCGGATTCTGCGCTCTGCTGGCGTGTGCCGCGCCTGGGTTCGCGGCCACCGCGGCCGGCACCGACACCCCCCATCCCGCCGCGACCGCGCTGCACCAGCTGTTTCGCACCGAGTGGCAACGAGAGATGCGCGAGCATCCGCTCGAAGCCTCGGGCGACGGCTTCCACGAGTACGACGGCCAATGGGCGGACATGAGCCTCGCAACGCTGGCGCGGGAACACCAGGAGGACCTCCAGACACTCCAGGACCTGGCGGCCATCCGCCGCAGCGCACTGGATCCCGAACAGCGCATCAGCTACGACCTGTTCAAGCACCGCTACGAGATGCGGGTCCAGGGCTATGACCTGAAGACCTACCTGATGCCCATGAACGAGCTGTGGGGCATCCAGACGCTGCGCACCCTGACGCACACCTTGCGCTTTCGGACCGGCGCCGACTACCGCCATTACCTCGAGCGCCTGCGCACATTCATGCCGTACATGGATCAGACCATCGCGCTGCTGAAGCAAGGCGTCGTCGCGGGCATGACCGAACCGCGGGTGGTGATGCAGGGCGTACCGGCTCAGATCGCCGCCAACATCGTCACCGAGCCGACGGCAAGTCCGTTCTACGCGCCGTTTCGCAAGATGCCCTCGATCATTCCGGCCGCCGAGCAGACCCGGTTGCGCGCCGAGGCGCGCACCGCGATTGCCCAGGTCGTCACGCCGGCATACCGCAAGCTGCAGAAATACTTCGACCAGGACTACCTGCCGCATTGCCGCACGAGCATCGCCGCCGAGGCGCTCCCCAACGGCAAGGCGTACTACGCCTACATGGTGCGCAAGTACACCACGACCGATTTGACGCCGCGCGCGATCCATCAGATCGGCCTGAAGCGGGTCGCCGAGATCCGTGGGCAGATGCAGCACGTGTTCGACCAGATTGGCTTCAAGGGCACCTATCGGCAGTTCGTACACTACCTGCGCACTAACCCGCGCTTCTATTACAAGCATCCGGCCCACCTGCTCGAGGCGTATCGCGCCGCGGCCATGCGCGTCAATCCGCTGCTCGTGAAGTACTTCCCGGTCTGGATCCTGCCGCGCGTGCCGTATGGCGTGCGCGCCATCCCGGCGTCGCTCGCGCCGGACACCTACCCGGCATACTCAGTGCCGCCGAGCGGTGACGGCAGTGTTGCGGGCTACATCGCCGTGAACCTGTACAAGCCGCAGAGCCGACCGAAATACGACATCCAGGTGCTGGTCTGCCACGAGGGCCGACCGGGGCACCAGCTGCAGATTCCGATCGCCATGGAACTGAAGGGACTGCCCGATTTCCGCCGCTTCGACTACTACAGCTCCTATGGCGAGGGGTGGGCGCTGTACACCGAGTCGCTGTGCGATCAAATGGGGCTGTACAACAATCCGTACTCCAAGTTCGGCTATCTCGACTGGCAGATGTGGCGCGCGGTACGCCTGGTGGTCGACACCGGCATTCACTCCGAGGGTTGGTCGCGCGCGCGGGCGGTGCACTACTTCGAACAGAACACGGCGCTGAGCACCCAGAACATCAACACCGAAGTCAATCGCTACATCGCCTGGCCGGGCCAGGCACTCTCCTACATGATCGGCCAAATGGACATCCTCCACTTGCGCAAGAAGGCCGAACAGACGCTCGGCGCGAAATTCAACATCAAGGATTTCCACGCCGCAATCCTCGAGCACGGCGCCATGCCGCTCACCGAGCTGAATCACGTGATCGACCGCTGGATCATCAACCGCCAGGCCGGCAAGCCCCTCCGTCGACCGACGGGCCGCTGACCACGCTGCACTCCCGGGGCATGCCCCGGGAGTGCAGGCGTCACGGGAATTTTTCCTGGCACACGTCGCGGCGATCTCCAACACGAGCCGGTTTCCGGCACGTCTGGACGACGTCCGAACAGACGTCCACGGCAGCGTCTGCGCACACTTGCCACCCACCCAAGAGGCGCGCAGAATCCGCCATATTAGATCAACTCTAATCGACGGGATCCACCGAGGGGACGGCCAATCGTCCTCCCGATCTGACATTGAGGATTGCTTCATGACGTTGAAGAGATTCGCCGGCGCGCTCGGCGCCGCGTTGTCCTTGATTGCGCTTGCCCAGGCCGCCCAGGCCCAGGCCACCAGCGGCCCGATACAGGCGCTGATCCGCTACCCCAGCCTGCACGGCCACACCGTGGTCTTCGAAGCCGGCGGAGCGGTGTGGAAGGTGCCCGTCCAGGGCGGCGAGGCCATACGACTCACCGCCGACTCCGGCTATGACTCCCATCCGCGGATCTCGCCGAATGGCCAATGGGTGGCGTTTACCGGGTGGTACCGTGGCAATACCGATGTCTACGTGATCTCGATCGACGGCGGACCCGTCCGACAGCTCACCTGGCGCTCGGTCAATCAGCCGATGAATGGCCGGATCACCACGTTGCCCGACAACGTGGTGATCGGCTGGACTCCGGACAGCCGCGATGTGGTATTCCTGTCGCGGCGCGAGAGCTTCAATCCGCAGATCGAGCGCGCCTTCGAAGTGCCGCTCACGGGCGGCCTGCCGACGGCGCTACCGATGCCCTGGACCGGGCAGCTCTCCTTCAATGCCGCCGGCACCTCGGTGGTATACAACAAGCTCGCGCGCGTCCTGCGCCCCTTCCACCGCAAGCACTATTTCGGCGGCCAGGCCGATGACATCTACACCTACGACCTGCAGACCGGCGCCAGCACCCGCCTGACGCATTGGAAGGGCGAGGACGCCTACCCGATGTGGGTGGGCCATACTCTGTACTTCGCCTCGGATCGCGGCCCCGGTGGTGTGCTGAACCTGTGGGCGAAGAACCTAAAGACGGACGCACTGCGCCAAATTACCCATTTCTCGACCTATGATGTCGACTGGCCGAGTGCGGGCAACAGCGGTATCGCCGTGTCCGATGGCGGCCGGCTGTACGTGTACTCGTTCGCGACGCACCAGCTGACACAGGTGCCGGTCACCGTTCCGCTCGGCGGCACGCATACGCTTCCGTATGAATTCGCGGCGGCCAAGATGATCCGCGCCGCCGACGTGGCGCCGGACGGCAAGATTGCGGTATTCAGCGCACGTGGCGCGCTGTTTACCGTACCGGTGAAGTACGGTCACACCACGGACCTCAGCACCCGCGTGGCGAGCAATGACAAGGATCCCGCCTGGTCACCCAACGGCAAATGGATCGCCTATCTGAGCGATGACGGCCAGGACAGCGCGCTGATGGTGCGCGCGGCCGACGGGCACGGCGCCCCGCGCGTGCTCGCGCCCAACGGCGCGCTGAGCTATTCGGGGCCCCTGCAGTGGAGTCCGAACAGCCACTGGATCGCCTACAGCACTTCCCGCCAGCAGCTGTGGCTGGTGAACGTCAAGACCGGCGCACGCAAGGCGGTGAGCACCGATCGACAGATGATTATCGGTGCGTTTGCGGACGTGGCCTTCTCGCCCGACAGCCGCTGGGTGGCCTTCTCCAAGCACCTGCCCAATCATCTGCGCGCGCTGTTCATCTACAACGTCAAGAGCGGCAAGCTGCATCAAGTCAGCCGCGGCAACTTCAGCGACAGCCATCCGGCGTTCTCGCATGACGGCAAGTACCTGTACTTCGTGTCCGCGCGCCTGGTGAACCCGGTCCTGTCGAGCTACAACTTCAGCGCTTCCGGTGTCGTGCCGGACGGCCTCTACGTCGCGACCCTGCAGGCCAAGACGCCCTCGCCGTTTGCGCCGCGCACGCAGCAGCCGACGGCTGGCCATCACTCGGCACACGGCCCGCACAAGAAGGGAGCCGGCAAGCACAAGGGTAAGAAGAAGGGCGGCGTCAAGGCCAAGAAGGCCGCACACCGCGTCAAGATCGATTTCCCCGGTCTGATCGAGCGTGCCGTTCAGGTGCCGGTGCCGGCCGCCAACATCATTCAGGTCGCTGAATTTCATGGCACGGTCTTCTACGCCACCGAGCCGGTACCGGTGCTCGGCGGCGCCATCCCGGGCGAGGCGCCGCAGCTACGTGCCTACAACCTCGCCAAGCGCAAGGGCCTCACTCTCGCACAGGGCATCGGCGGCGGCTTTGCGCTCTCGGCCGACGGATCCACCCTGCTCTACCAGATCGGTACCCAATGGGATCTGCGCCCGGCGACCTTCAGCAAGCAGGCGCC
The DNA here is from genome assembly GCA_021805275.1 of Pseudomonadota bacterium. The sequence continues at coordinate 8,051 of JAJZFQ010000107.1, read as the reverse complement.
GACCAAGACGCTCGATACCGCGAACATGCAGATGCAGGTCGATCCGCGCGCGGAGTGGACCGAGATTTTCGGCGAAGCGTGGCGCAACGTTCGAGACTACTTCGCCGACCCGAGGCTCATCGCAACCCAGTGGGCCGCCATTGGACAGCACTACCGAGCGCTGCTGCCGCTGGTCCAGGACCGCCAAGACCTGAACTACGTGATGGCGAACATGATCGGCTCACTCGGTGAGAGCCACATGTACATCTTCGGCGGGGACATGGGCTGGAAGAGCCCGCCGCAGCCGACCGCCGGTCTCGGCGCCGAGTTCGCCCTGAATGGTTCGTCCGGACGCTATTACCTCAAGCGCATCTTCCGTGGCGACAACACCGTTCCGGGCTATTACGCGCCCCTGGCGCAGCCCGGTCTGCGGGTCCAGCGCGGGGATTACGTGCTCGCGATCAACGGCATGCCCCTTCGTGAGCCCACCAATCCCTACTCTCTGCTGCAGGGCACGCTCGGCCAGACGGTAAGCCTGACGCTGGCTTCCAAGCCAGACGGAAAGCCCTGGACCATTCTGGTCAAGCCGGTGATCAACAGCGGCAAGCTGCACCTGCTGCACTGGATCAATCACAACCGCCGGGAAGTCAGCAAGCTCTCCGATGGCAAGATCGGCTATGTGTACCTCAATGACATGGAGGCGACCGGACTGCACGAGTTCGTCCGCCAGTACTACAGCCAGATCAATAAGCCCGGGATGATCATCGATGACCGCTGGAACCTCGGCGGCTTCATCGACACCATCTTGTTCAATCAGCTGACGCAGAAGATGGTCGCTGCCTGGACGAACCGTCACGGAGCGCATTACCAGAGCCCGGAGAACGCCTATATCGGTCACCTGGCTGCGCTCATCAATCATGGCTCGGCCTCCGACGGAGACATCTTCGCCTATCGCTTCCAGAAGTATCACCTGGGACCGACGATCGGATCGCGTACCTGGGGCGGCGTGCGCGGCTACGACAACCAGTTCACGCTTCTGGATGGCGGTCAGCAGGTGGTCTCGGAGATCGCCATGTACAGCACCGACTCGCAGTGGACGGTGGAGAACATCGGCGTGGTGCCCTCCATCCCCGTGCACGTGAACCCGGGACTGCTGGCGCGCCACGGCGAGGACACGCAGCTGCAGACCGCCGTGCACGTGCTGTTGAAGGAGATCCAGCGCGCACCGGTGATCGTGCCGCCGCGTCCGCACTGGCTACCGGCGTTCCCGACGCAGCCGGCCTACCCGGCCTGCCCCTCCAGCACCGGAACCTGCCAGTAGGCCACTGCCACCGGACCCTGCCGGGCGACCTTCGGTCGCCCGGCAGGGTCTTTTCACGGGCGGCTCCGAGGGGCTCCGGCCGGACCCGTCAACCGGTCTCAGATCATCGAGGCCCCCTGGGTCACCCCACTGCGGCCGCGATCCGGGCGGCAGGGACGCCGCCTGCCTCGGACGTTCGTGTTTGAGCGTCCGCGGGTCGTTCCCCAAGGTGCCGCGCAGTTCATCCTGTTCAATACGCTAGGATGGCCGACACGGCGCCGGTCGCCGGTGCCGGCCCCGAGCCGCTGCGCTCAATGCCCTACCGACCGCAACACACGAAATCCTCATGAGCGACGACCCCCGACATCGTGCCGACATCATCCATCGCTTGATCGTCAGACCCGTGCGTCGCACCGACTATGGTCGGTGGCGTCCGCTGTGGGATGGCTACAACCATTTTTACGGGCGCTGCGGCCCCACCGCACTGCCGGAGCAAATCACCGCCACGACCTGGGAGCGCTTCCACGATCCCGCCGAGCCGATCTGCGCGCTGATCGCCGAAGCCGACGCCACGATCGTGGGACTGGCTCACTCCCTATACCATCGCAGCACGACCCGTCTGCATGACGTCTGTTATCTCCAGGACCTGTATACGGCCGAGGATGCTCGCGGGCTCGGCGTCGGACGTCGGTTGATCCAAGCCGTCTATGCTGCTGCCCAACACCAGGGCTCCAGCCGCGTCTACTGGCACACCCAAACGACGAATCAGGCGGGGCGTGCGCTCTATGACCAGATTGCAGCCCATCACGGTTTCATCGTCTACACACGTGATTTGAAGTGACCGCCCACGCAGCGGCTCACGATGCCAGGGGGGCAGAGCGCGCGCGATTCCGCTACGCTTGGTGCTCCGGCCTCTGACGCCATCACGAGTTCCATGTTCTTCTCCATCACAGTGCTCCTGCTCGCCGGCGCCTCGGCCGGCTTTCTCGGCGGTCTGCTCGGCATCGGTGGCGGACTGCTGGTGGTCGCCGCACTCAGCCTGGCATTGCCGGCGCTCGGGGTGCCCAAAGCAGACGTGATGCACGTCGCGGTGGCCACCTCCATGGCCACGATCGTTCTGACCCTCGCATCCTCGGCAACGGCGCACATCCGCCGCGGCACGGTGGTCTGGCCGAGCTGGGCATGGCTCGCGCCCGGCATGGTGATCGGCGGCATTGCCGGGGCGCACGTCGCCCAATGGCTCTCGGCTCAAACCCTGCGCTGGGGAATCACCGCGTTCTGCGCACTGACCGCGGGACGCATGGTGTTCGGCCGCAAGGGCACGCCAGAGGGCGCCGACTCCGGTCGCGTGGCACGTTCGCCCTGGCTGCTGCCCGCCGGTGTGGGAATCGGTGCGATCTCGGCCGTCATCGGCATCGGCGGCGGATCGATGACCGTTCCTCTGCTGATGGCGCTCGGCGTCAAGCCCGTCAAGGCGGTCAGCACCAGCGCGGTGTGCGGCCTCGCGATCGCAATCTCGAGCGCAGGGGCGTACGCCCTGTCGGTGCACGCCCCGCGACACGCCCTGCCGTGGGGTTCCGTGGGCTATCTGTATCTTCCGGCGGCCGCCATCGCGGCGCTGGGCTCGATGACCCTCGCGCCGGTCGGCGCGCATGTGGCGCACACCATTCCGAGTACCGCGCTGAAGCGGGTGTTCGCGGTATTTCTCGTGGTCGTCGGGGTGGTCATCGCGCTCGGCGGATGAGCAGTGTCGCCGTACGGCTCGGCAGTCAACCGGGGCGCTGCGGCTGATTGCCCTTTCGGGCTGATAGGTGACACGTTCCGGTATCTGCGGACGGTACGCACGTGCCGTGCACATGCCGTGGCGGGACGGTCGCACTGTGGACGAACGACTCCGGTTTGTGGCTCGGCTGCTTGCGGAGGAGAAGATGGCTCCCGTGCCGCTCGGATAACGACGCACCCTTGGCCGGGCGCGGCGCGTTCTTCGGCTTGAGCACGCTCTCGGTGTGGTGGCTGTGCCTCGGGATCAGCATCGAGTGTACCAAGCCCGAAAGACCTCACCAGAACGGTGTCGCCACGAGCGCGTGCAGCTGACGCTGAAGAATGTGGCCCCCTGCCCTGCCAGACGCCATTTCCTGCAGCAGGCCACGTTCGACCGCTTCGTCCAGGAGTACCACTTCGAGCGACCTCACCCGGCGATCGGCATGACGTTCCCCGCCGCGCTCTCCAGCGCCTCCCCACGCCCCTACCAGAGTCTGCCCGAGCCCGAGTATGCCTTCCATGATCGCACCGACATCATCACCGCCCGCGGGCGCATTTTTGCATCGGCAAACGCAAGGTCAATCTCAGCCAAGTTGCCGCCAGCGCCAAGGTGCGCATCCGCGAAGTCGCCGACCTGATCGGGCCGGTGTCTTGCATGCACTACGAGTTGGGGTTCTTCGACCACGAAACAGAATGAGGAGAATGCGCAGATCATCCGGTCAAAGTCACGGTGTGACCCATGTTCTCGGAATGATTCGTCACCTATCTGTCCGCAATGAACAGGTAAAGAAATGATTGGGGCAGAGAGATTCGAACTCCCGACTCTCTGCTCCCAAAAAGTGTTTTGACATACTGACATATGCTCGATATGCTTTGACATATGAGAACCACGGTACGTCTGGACGAAGCGCTCATGGAACGTGCCCGACAGGAAGCAGCCCGCCGCGGCATCACACTCACCTCGCTCATCGAGCAAGGACTGCGGCTTGCGCTGCACCGCCCCTTGAATCGCCCGCAGCACGCGGTCGTATCGCTTCCTGAGTGTCACGCCGGGGGTGGCGTCCTGCCGGGCGTGGATTTGAATGACAGCGCCGGCCTACTCGAGCGGATGGAAGGGCGCGATTGATTCTCTGCGACGTCACCGTACTGATCTACGCCTTTCGTTCAGACGCCGAGGATCATCCGCGATACAAGGCGTGGCTGGAATCGGTGATCAACGGGCCAGCGGCTTACGGCGTCGCGCCTCAGGTGCTCGCCAGCGTCGTCCGTATCTGTACGCATCGACGAATTTTCGCGCGTCCCACCTCCTTGGATGACGTCTTCGAGTTTTGTCGCGTTGTTCGCGAACAACCCATCGCGACGGCGATTGTGCCCGGCGAACGCCACTGGTCGATATTCGAGACCCTGTGCCAAAATTCCAAGGCCACAGGTAACATTGTGCAAGACGCCTGGTTTGCGGCGCTGGCCATCGAGTCCGGTTGCGAATGGATTACCGCGGATCGTGACTACGCGAGATTCAAAGGACTCAGTTGGCGGCCGCCATTCTGATTCGCCATACCAGGAAGATCTGAAGAACACCCTGGATCTGGCGATATCTCTGAGCAAACTGGTGATTGCCTAGACAGGCTGCCCGGTGGTCGAAACGGTGCCGCCACAGGCTGATCCCCCCGCCACAAATCGATGAGTCATCCGCGCATCAGGATCTACCCTGGATGGCCCAGATGAGAGCTGACAATGGTCATGGACTCTGACACAACCGTCACCGGCCTGAGAAACGAGCATTGGGAAACCGCTTCCGGTCTGTGGAGCCTGGGGATGCGCGGACGACGGGATCGAATTCACGCGGACCTGTCGGCAGCCTCGTTGGAGGCTCCGGAGCCTCTGCGGAGCGGCACTGGCGCAGGTCCGGGACCGGCCCAGGGCGGGGCAGCAGGCTCAGGCGCCGCAAGCGCCCGTGACGCCACAGGGGCTGGCGGCGCGGATTCAGCAAAGCCAAAGCTCACCCCGGCCAGCATCACGGCGTAGACGCGAATACAGGCGACCCTGCGGGCGGCGGGCCTGCGGCCGGCAGTGTGCCCTCCAGGGGCCACCGCCGGCCGCGGCCAAGACGGCATCGCGGACCCACAGGGGACTGCGCCGGGCACCGCCGCAGAGGGTGTCGGGGCGGAGAAGGCCGGAAAGGGATTCTTCAACCGCACCGCGGCCGAGCACGCGATGAACGTCGCGACGCACGCCTCGCGCGGCCTCGGCCACGCGCAGGACGCGCTGCTCCATCAAGAGCAGTCTGGCGGGGTCAATATCCGGCTGAATCATCCGGAGTGATCAAAAAAATTGATACTTATGAAGCCTCAGCCATTGGCACTGCCGGCGAGCGGGACAGCGGGATTTGTGCGTGACCTCGCCCGACGGCACGGCGTGACTTACCGAAAAACGAAGGCTGATGCACCGGCCGATGCCATCACATGCGTTGCGGATGACGATGTGAGGCTCGACGAAATTGAGGGCTTGATGATCGCTCTGCGGCGCACGGGGGGGGGGGTTCTGACCGCAGACAATTTCGTGCCCCTGCAGGTCAGGTATCTCAGGGAAAAGCTGGGTGTTCGATCCATTTGAGGATTACGCAGAGACGGGATATTTGCGCAACAAGCAAGGAGAGCACGATCTACGGATCGTCAAGGAAGTCGAACATTCGCTGTTTGTGATTCATCTTCCAGAGGCACCGGAATACCTCTCGGACCGGCGCCAGATCCAGTACACGGAAGTGCTGGCCGTTCACAAAATTCTCTTCTCGGAATTTTACCCGTGGGCTGGACGCGATCGGAGGATCGTTGCACCCAATGTCGCCGTCAAAAAAGGCGACATCATGTTTGCTCATCCGCTTTCTGCTCAACGCGCCGTGGAGTGGGCACTCGATCACGGTCGGAAGGCAGCTTACATGCGAGCGCATCTTGCGCAGGCTGGACAGATTGGATGCCGCCGCCACGGCGAAGGAGATGGATGTGCCCGGGTTTGATTTCCATTCCCTGCACGGCAAGCCCCAGCGCTACTCTGTGCACGTCAATGGACCCTGGTGCATCACGTTCGAGTTTAACGGCGGGGATGCACTGCGCGTGGACCTGGAGCAATATCATTAGGTGGAGAACCACCATGGCCGAATTCGTCGCAAAGCGAAATCCGGAGTGCTGCCCTACCCATCCGGGCGCGGTGCTGCGCGAGGACATCCTGCCGGCGCTGAAGTTGCGCAAGACAGCAATCGCAGAGGCGCTCGGAATTTCCCGCCAGCACCTGTACGACATCCTGCGCGAACGCAAGCCGGTATCGGCCGAGGTTGCGGTTCGCCTGGACGCAGCCTTCGGGGACGGTCCCGACGTGTGGCTGCGCATGCAGGCCGCCTACGATGCGTGGCACGCCTTACGCACGGTCGACGTCAGCAAGGTGCCTCGCCTTGCGGCGTAGCTGCGCATGAGACCGTCGGAAGCCGGCGCCTCCATGGAGAGCATGAACATTTCCCTGCCGACGCCGCTCAAGCGGTTTGTCGATGAACAGATCGCCGCCGGCCGCTTCAGCAGCGCCAGCGAATACGTGCGGGACCTTATCCGGGGCGACGAGAAGCGCAAAACAGATGAGCGCCTCCAGGTACTGCTGCTGGAAGGGCTGGAGGGCGAGGAATCACCCCTGACCCGGGAAGACTGGACCGCGATCCGTAAAGAGGTGCTCTCGCGCGTCGCCGCGCGTAACAACAGTGTTTAGTCGCGGTGGCTTTTCAACCTACAAACTGACGGTTAACGCATCAGTCAGCCGAGACACTCATGCTGTCTTCGGCCCCCGAATCGCCCCGATCAGGATCTCCGCGGAGATCCCGAGCTTCTCGTGCAAGGCCCGGATCATGTTGATCGAAAGACCACGCTTGCGGCTGAGCACCTCGGAGACCCGGGTACGGGTTCCGAGGATCTTTTCCAGATCCTTTCGCGAAAGCCCCTGCTGCTCCATACGGAACTTGATGGCCTCGATCGGGTCGGGCGGATCCATGGGATAGTGCTCGGCCTCGTACGCCTCGATGAGAGTCGCCAGGATATCCAGGCGATCCCCCTTGGGCGTACCGGCCTTGGCGCCCCAGAGCACCTCGACTTCGGCGAGGGCCCGCTCGTAATCCTTCTCATTTCGAATCGGCTTTAGATCTTTCATAGGCTATCGTCTTCACGTCAATATGGTCGTACTCCGCATGCGAGCCGACCCACTTGATCCATACGATCTGCTTTTCGAAATCAACCGCCGTCACCAGGCGATAATCATTCCCTTTGATGTTGAATACGATGCGATCAGCAGACACCACGCTTGCTGTCCGATACAGCCGCTTGACGGCCGCCATGTTTGCCCATTTGGCCTTGCGGACCTCGTCAAACCAGGCGTCCAGAGCCGCCTTGAGCACTTCATGACCGCGGCGCCTCGACTGCGACTGCACGAATTGCTTGAGCGTGCTCCGGGCAATGATCCTCATCGCCCGATTCGTGGTCGACGCCGGCGGCAGAAACAATGCGCACCGTGCCCAGAGAGTTCAACGCGTCGCTCGATGCCTCGATTCGCTCCACGCCTGCATCGACGGTCAAGTGAATCGTGCTGACGCGCATCGGTCTCGTCGCCCAACGAACGTGGCGTCCTAAAACCACCGTCGCGCTCCCAAACGCCGACCTGCGCGCGTTGCGACGTTCATACCAAGGGTCCTGACTTAGTTCATTGAAGGGAGCAATCTCAGTCTCGGCCCGACCTGGCACCACAGCCGTCGCAGGCGCCCACGCCCCCAAGAATTTGACCCCGCGGCACGCCGCAAAATCAAATGTGGACACAAACGCGGACACAGACCATTCCACGTCCCTTCGTAAGTAGTGGTCGGGGCAGGGAGATTCGAACTCCCGACCCTCTGCTCCCAAAGCAGATGCGCTACCAGACTGCGCCATGCCCCGAACCGTGCCGACGCGGGGGGAGAAACCCCTGGCGGCACGGCATGATATGC
>JAJZFQ010000264.1 GCA_021805275.1 Pseudomonadota bacterium | reverse complement strand
CGTGTTCGAGTGGAACGGCAGCATGATGCACGCCAAGACCGCCGTCGCCGATGGCCGCTGGGCACGGGTGGGCTCCTCGAACCTGAATCTCTCCAGCTGGCTCGCCAACTGCGAGATCGATGCGGCCATGGAGGACACCGGGTTCGCCCAACGGATGCAGGAGCAGTTTCTGCGCGACCTCGACAACGCCACCGAGCTGACGCTGCGCGGCCGGCGGCCGCAGGTGCCCGCCCGTTTCGGGCGCAATCAGCGCAGTGGCAGCTCCTCGCGGGCGGCCGCGAGCGCGCTGCGCATCGCGAACACCGTGGGTGCGGCGATCGCCAACCGGCGGGTGCTGGGGGACTCCGAACGCGGGGTGCTGACCGTTGCGGGCGGTGCGCTGATCGTGCTCGCCGTGCTCGGGTTCTGGCTGCCGCAGCTGCTGGCCTGGCCGTTGGCGGCGTTCGCCGGCTGGTTGGGACTGAGTCTGTTGTGGCGGCGCATCAGGCGCCTGCGGGCGCGCCATTAGGCGATGGGTGTGCAAGGAAGGGGGGAGCCGCGGGCCCCCGGGCGGCGCTCCCGGCCTGGCTAGGCGTGGCCGAGGGCATGACCGCCAGGTGCTCGTCATCGGGTTCGGCTCGCGCCCCGAGCAGGCCCCGGGGTGCACCGGTGACCGTTGCGGACGCGCATCGGAGCGTTCCTCGCGATAATATCTGCCTCAGAGGTCCCGCTGAGGCTCCGCTCAGTTCCCGAGGTGCAGATCATGGAATCGAAATTTATTCTGGTGCTGCTGGCGTCCACGACCGGCGCGACGCAGTGCCTGCGTGTCGCCTCGGCGATGAGCGAACGGCTCGGCCAGAAGCTGCGGTTTGCGCATGTCGAGATTGGGCCGCGCGCGATTCTGCTGCCCTCGCAGGAGCAGCTCTCGGAGTACGAGGTGGAGCATCTGGTCGAGCGCGAACGGGCCGAGACGGAGAAACTGAGCCGTATTGCCGCGGATTGGACGGCCGAGCATGGTATTTCCGCCGAGTTCGATCTGTATAAGGGCGACCAGTGGCGCGTGATGCGCCACTACCGCCGGACGGCCAGCATGGTCGTGTTGGCCTCACCGGATACCCAGCCCGTCGGGCATCGCGAGGGGCTGCGGGCGGCGCTGGTGCGCATCCGCCATCCCGTGGTGATGGTACCGCCGGCGTGGGAAGGCGGCTTTGGCCGGCGGCTGCTGGTGGGGTGGCGGGATGTTCCGCCGCTGCACCGCGCGCTGCAGGCGTTCCGCCCGTTTCTCGCCGCCGCTGAGCAGGTCGAGGCCGTGGCGGTCGATCAGGAGCAGAGTGCGCTCACCGATGCGCGCGCGGCCCTCGAGCCGATCGCGACCCGGGCCTGCTATCGGTCGGTGGCGTCCGAGGGACGGCGGACCGCGACCGTGCTGCTCGATGCGGCCACGGCATACCAGGCGGATGGGCTCGTCATGGGCGCCTTCCGGCGGGGCGAGATCCTCAATTGGCTGGTGGCGGGCACCTCGAGTCGGCTGATCCATTCAAGCCCAGTGCCCCTGCTGATGCATCCCTGAGGCGCACGGGAGCGGGCCCGGGCTTCCCGCTGCGCCGTTACAGCCAGCCGAAGCCGCGGGCCAGCATGCTGATCGCCACCAGCAGAATCATCGGCACAAACACCTTCTTCAGGTGCACGTTTGACATCCGGTTGATCGTCTGTGCCCCGAGCATCGAGCCGCTGAGCACTCCGAGCGCCACCGGCGCGGCGATCATCGGGTCAATGTCCCCGCGCTGAAAGAAGATCCCGGCGGAGGCGGCTGCCGTCACGCCGATCATGAAATTACTGGTGGTGGTCGAGACCTTCATCGGCAGGCGCATCGCGGTGTCCATGGCCAGCACCTTGAAGGTACCGCTGCCGATGCCGAGCAACCCGGAAATCAGCCCCGCGACGTACATCATCCCGAAGCCGATGCGAACGTGCGCGACGTGATAGGGGATGTCCTGGTGAGTGCGCCGGTCCGAGTAGGTGCCCGGAAGCTTCAGCCACGCGGCCCATTTGTGGTTCTGCACGCCCCGGGGCAACTCTTCCCCGAGCCGCGCGACGAGCGGAATCGCCGAGATCAGCAACACGATGCCGAACACGAAGAACAGCACCGTATCGTTCAACATCGAGGAGACCAGAGCACCGCAGACGGCGCCCGCCGTCGTCGCGATCTCCAGGAACATCCCGACTCTCAGATTGGTCATGCGATCGCGCACGTAGGCCGCAGCAGCGCCGGAGGAGGTGGCGATGACGGAGACGATGGAAGCACCGATTGCCGTCGCGAATGAGACGTGGAAGATGAGTGTCAGGATCGGCACGATGAAGACACCGCCACCGAGTCCGGCCAGAGCGCCGATGAAGCCGGCCAACACGCTGCTCAGCGCGATGAACACCAGCGAGATGAACGTGCTGTTCGGCACGTCCGTGAGACCCGGCCGGCCCAGATAGGCGCCAATCCCGAAGATGCTAAACAGCAGGATCGCCAGGACGATCGCCGTGATGATGACGTAGGTGCGATCCTTTTCGATCGCAAAGGCGGCAATCGAAACGATGACGCGCAGCACGGGCGTGGCGAGCAGAATCAGCAGACCGGCGGTGACGACCGCCATGGGCTCGAAGCCCCTCAGGCCCGAGGCGACTTCCGCCAGGGTGTCCGGAAACGTCGAGAGCGGGAGCCGGCCGAGCAGCCGCAGCAGGTAGTATTCGATGACTCCGCCGAGTATTACTGCAACGCTCAGGAGTACGCCGCCGCGCAGCACTCCGCTGATGATGAGTTCAGTCTTGCGAATGAGGCCGTCATCCGGCCGATCCGTCCGGTCGTTGACGGTGACAGTGGGCGTCCGGGTGCCGGAAGGTGTCTGAATTTTTTTCTACTCGATACCGTTGAGGGGGAAAACTCAGTCGCAACGGTTCGCCTTACGGCGGCTGGCGCTGCGGCGGCGACAGTCTACTGCTGCCACGAGATTGCGACCCTAAAAAATCAAAAAAAGTCGTGCAAGTGCGACTCATGACCATCACTGACACGCGCGGCGTGCCACGGCCGAGGTCGCTGCGTGGCGCGCGCGTCTGCGCGCGGACGGAGACATGGGGCGCGCGACCTGTGGATATTTACAGTCAGGTGGTGCGAGGTTGGATCGGTGCGATGACGCCGGCGCCCGGGTCGCTTGCGAGGCCGCATCGGTCCGTGCAGACGCGTGAGAGGCTCAGCGTCGCGGGCGCCCTGGAGGGACCTCCCGTGGCGGCGGATCGGTGCAGCGGAGCGGCACGTGAGGGAGGCGCCATCCGGTGGCCCAGACGACGAAGGCCCGCCGTGCGGCGGGCCTCGTGTGTGTTGGCTGGGGGACTAGGATTCGAACCTAGGTAAACGGAGTCAGAGTCCGTTGTCCTACCACTAGACGATCCCCCAAGACTCGTTCGGCAAACCTGCCAGGCGGATCGCGCCGAGGCCGCTATTGAAGCGTGCCCCGGCGTGACCTGCAAGCCCAGGTTAGCGCTTGGAGTACTGCGTCCCGCGGCGGGCCTTGCGACGGCCAACCTTCTTGCGCTCCACTTCGCGCGCATCGCGGGTGACGAATCCGGCGTCACGCAGCGGCTTGCGGT
>JAJZFQ010000077.1 GCA_021805275.1 Pseudomonadota bacterium | reverse complement strand
GTGGACGGCAATTACCGTCTGATCTTCAAGATGCAAGGCGACACAGTAACCGAGGTGGATTATCGCGATACACACTAAGGCGCTCGGCCCGATGGCCGACCCGGCGCACCCTGGCGAGGTGCTGCGGGAGATGTACCTTAAGCCGATGAATATAACCGTGACCGAGCTGGCCGACCGGCTCAAGGTCACTCGCAAGCACGTGTCTGCGATCACGAACGGACGGGCTTCCGTGACCGCTGAGATGGCGACGCGCCTTGCCGCTGCGCTCGGCACTACGGCGCATTACTGGCTCAACATGCAGACCAATTACGACTTGGCGCATACCGGGCCGATCCCGCGAATTGCACCGCTGCGCCAAACGGCAGCCTAATCCGACAACCGAACCCCGACGCGCCTACCCGTGGAGTAATTGCCCACGGGGGAAAGGCCGCATCCTGACGGCTCTGGCGCGGCGGCTCTATGAGGAGGCCTCTACAGGAGCGCGCCATGCCGAAATCGATCCGAATCCCGCTGTTACTACGGCGCGGATTGGCTCAGCTGAGAGGCGACCCGCCTGCCGGCTGGCCGAACGTCACGCGCACCGAGACGCCCGAACCTGGCGCACCCTACGGCTCTGAACTCTACGGCCCGCATTACCCGTTTCCGACACTGGCGCGGACGATGCCGCACCTGGGCAAACGGGCAACGCAAGCGCAACTGCGCCGCATGATCGAGCGGCTGGAAACGGCACGCATCGGCACGCATGGGAGCTCCTCCGGCGCTTCGCGCCGGGAGTTTCCCTCGATTGGAGACGAGATTGCGGGGCGAAATCAAGCAGGCACAAATCCGCAGTACCCCGAGGTGACGCGCCGCGGTGTCACCACTGCCACCGTGGATCGGTAACATCGGCGATGAGACATTCGGTAATAAAATTACGTGAGGAAATACGAGGGACCGTAACATGCGCGCGATTAACTCTGGAGGATATAACTCAAGAGACGACCCACATGTGGATCCTAGGCCGCGTGACCGACTTTTTGCCTTCGTTCTTGTCCTCCCTGTCGCCCCAAAAGAGGTGTGGCGGAAGAGGTGGCTCCGGGGCTATGGGGCGGCGCCGGACCGTGCGGGGACTGGTGAGGGCATTGGGGCGGATCGCGGCGCGCCATGGGCACTACGGGCGGTCCTGCGGGGTGGCTCCGGCATAGTCTCGGGCGGTACCCGGGGCGGCGATGTCCGGCTGAAACACCCGGAAATAGCCCTGCTCCTTGACTGTGCCATGCGATGCATTACACTGTAATCCTATGCATAGCAGTCCGTGGTCCGCCGGGTGATTCGCACTTTCCGCCACAAGGGACTCGAGGCATTCTTCACCAAGGATGACCCGCGCAAGATCCTGGCTGACCGAGTCGATCGCATCACGCGGCTGCTCGACCGCCTGGAGGGGGCGAAGGTGCCCCAGGACATGAATTTGCCCGGATGGGGCTTTCACGAGCTGAAGGGCAGGCGCAAGGGCGAGTATGCCGTGTCGGTGTCAGGGAATTGGCGCATCACCTTCCGCTTCGAGGGCGTGGACGCCTTCGACGTCAACCTCGAGGACTATCACTGATGAACAGCTTGCGAAGTCCGAATCGTCGCCCGACCCACCCCGGCGCTATTCTGCGCGAGGACGTGCTGCCGGCGCTCGCGATGACTCAGGTGGAACTCGCCGAGCGGCTCGGCGTCAGTCGGCTCACGGTATCGGAACTACTGAATGAGAAGCGCGCGCTCTCGACCGAGATGGCGCTGCGGCTCGGGAGGCTGCTCGATACCAGCCCGGAAAGTTGGCTCGCGATGCAGGACGCGGTGGACCTCTGGGAGGTTCGCAACGCCAAACTGGAAGAGCTCGAGTCGGTAAAACCGGTCTCGAAGCGGCAGGTGGCATGAGGGCCGCCGCGGCCGACCCATTCATCTGATGACGCACGCGAACGGAAGCGGTCGGCATCTCTGTGGGGTCCCGGGGTCATTGCTGAGTCGTTCGACTCGAGAATGTCAGCATTTCCGGTAATGTGTGCCATATCGAACCGGCAATGTCGGTTGTGACCGGATTTTCCGCTTCCGCATGTAAACAGGTAGAGGTCGGAGAAGTTGTTGTCGCCGTCGATCCCCGCAGAAGTTAGCTGCGGGAACATGCCGCGCTCTACGACATAAAACAACGTGCCGTCCGAGGCTGGTTTTCCTTTAGGAAAGGCTACGCCGAAAATGTATCTCTAGCCGACGCCCTTCCTGTAGGAAAATATTGCTACGTCGATGTTCTTTCCCAGTCGCTCTTGGACTGCCGCATTTGCGCGCGCGCCTTCCAGGTGTCCAACGTATACCGCGTAAACCACAGACACCGCTATTGCGATAAGCAGGCCAAGCGCAGCGACCTTAAGGATCGTGGCTAGGAGGTTGCGGGTTCTTGGTGCGTTCTTCGAGGACGGGGGCACCTTCCGGTCAAGCATCGAGCCACAATGTTTGCACTTGATAGCGTCGGCAAGAATTTCTTCGGCGCAGAACGGGCATCGTTTGGTCGGTTTCAAGTTCTGTCACCCAAATTGCGGGCAGTCTATGGACTCAAAGCCGTCATCGCCTATTGCCAGTGTCGTCTGCACCGGGAACGGAAACCGATATGCCCAGGTCGCGGGTAAGTTCTTCAGGCTCTGTTGAAAAACGAGTGAGTTACGCGGTGACGTAAGGGTTGATGCGGGAGAAGTCGAGCTTGCCGGCGATCATGAAGATGACCCTGCGGAGGGTACGGAAGCGGCGGTAGCCGCGGCGGCCTGGAAGAGCCCATGGATGGCCTCCAGGAACCCGTGGGTCTGGCGCGAAGTGACCCAGGCGAGGATGCCGTCGAGATGAGCGCGGATCATGGCGGCGACTTCTTTCATCGGCTCGACCTTCGAGCGCAGCACGTTGCTGCACCCGCGGTTGAGCAGGAGGCGTGCAACGTGTGGCTGCTGGCGGGTGAGGATCTCGCGCAGGTCCTCGCGGTACTGCCAGGCGCGTGCGGTGCGGGTCGTGGTCATCTTGGCGAGCAGCCGATCGCGCTCAGAGAGCTGTGCGGCGGTGAGCGCGGCGCGATCCTTCAGCAGCCCCCAGCGCTTGCCCCTGAGGCTCGGGTCGAGCTTCTGCTCGATGCGGCGCGTCTGGTCGATGGCTTCCGAGGCATGGGCGATGACGTGGAACGTGTCGAAGGTGATCTGGGCATTGGGCAGAGGCTCGCGGACTCCGCTGATGAGGGCCGGGGACCTGTCGATACTGGCCGCCTCGATCTCGGATGGCCTGCCGTGATGGCAGCGCAGGTTCGCCTCGAACGCCTCGACGGTGGCAGCGACCTTCCCTTCGGCCACGAAAATCACTCGCCGACGCTCAGGATCCGCATCGGCATCCTCGTTCACGTACCGCTCGCACAGCGCCATGACCCGGTGGACCGACAGTCCACTGATGCGCGAGGCGCCCGTGAAGGTCGTCTCCCGTGCGGGCAGCAGCACGAACGCCTCGAACCGCGGCGTGAAGCCGGAGAGCTTGCCACTCCAGGGCGGGGTGATCGGCATGACCTTGCCGTCGGGCCGCTTCAGCCGCGGAAGGCGCACCTCGAGCTCGCACTCGTGCTGGAAGAAGT
>JAJZFQ010000222.1 GCA_021805275.1 Pseudomonadota bacterium | reverse complement strand
AGTCCGGGCCTCGGGCGGCGCACGGCAGCAGGGCGGCGCAGTGTACTGAAGCGGCGCGCACGCTTCAATGGCGGCAGTGACCACCCGACGGCTTTTCAGGTGGTGTGCTCGACCGCAAAGTGCGCCAGCGCGGCGAGGCCCCGCTTGTAGGGCGTGTCGGGCAGGGCCTTGAGCGAGTCGAGCGCCTGGTCGGCCGCGTCCTGCGCCAGTCGCACGGCGTAGTCGAGGCCGCCGGTCGACTCGATCGCGCTGATGATCGGATCGAGGTCGGCGCCGCCTTCCTCGATCGCTTGGCGGATGATGGCGCGCTGGGACTCCGTGCCGCGGCGCAGCGCATGGATCAGCGGCAGCGTCGGCTTGCCCTCGGCAAGATCGTCGCCCAGGTTCTTGCCCCGCTCGGCCGGATTGGAGCGGTAATCGAGCACATCGTCGACCAGCTGGTACGCCGTGCCCAGGTGACGGCCGTAGGCGGCGAGCGCCTGGCGCAGCGGTCGCGGTCCGCCGGCGAGTACCGCGGCAACCTCGCCCCCGGCCTCGAAGAGCTTGGCGGTCTTGCGGTAGATGACCTCCAGGTAGCGCTGCTCGCTCGTATGGGGGTCGTGCGCGTTCATCAGCTGCATCACCTCGCCCTCGGCGATCACGTTGGTCGCCTCGGCCATGATTTCCATCACGGTCTGCGAGGTGAGCGAGGCCATCATCTGGAATGCGCGCGAATACACGAAATCCCCGACCAGCACGCTCGCCTGGTTGCCAAAGACCTCGTTCGCCGTGTAGCGCCCGCGGCGCAGCGAGGAGCCGTCCACGACGTCATCGTGCAGCAGCGTGGCGGTGTGGATGAACTCAATGAATGCGGCCGCCTCGATGTGCGTCGGCTGGTGCCCGCAGGCACGTCCGGCCAGTACCACCAGCAGCGGCCGCAGCCGCTTGCCGCCGCCGGCGATGATGTGCTCGGCAACCTGATCGACCAGCGGCACGGCGCTCTTGAGGCGCTGGCGGATGACTTCGTCGACCGCGGCCAAATCGGCCTCGACCAGCGCTCGAATTTCTTCAATGATCATTGAGTAAGGGCTTTCAATTCAGCCGCTCATCGTATCCGACCGTGACGTGCGTCGCACGCATAAGCGCACGCCGCGAGGTGCGGGTATGATGCGAACCCACGGGCGCCCTCTGCGGTCGTCTCACCCCGCAGGCTGCGACACGCATGCAGGGTTTGACCGGCGCTGGGCCGCCCAGTAGAATGCCCGCCCTTTCGTCAGACCCTCGTTCCGGTTCAATAGCTTATGTACGCAGTCATCGCCACCGGTGGAAAACAGTATCGCGTGTCCCAGGACGGGGTGCTGCGCATTGAGAAGCTGGATGCCGAGCCCGGCGCCACGGTCGAGTTCGACCAGGTGCTGCTGGTCGGTGAGGGTGCCGAGGTCAGGCTCGGCAAGCCGCTGCTCGCGGGCGGCAAGGTGACCGCCACCGTGGTGCGCCACGGCAAGGGCCGCAAGGTCTCGGTGGTGAAGTTCAAGCGGCGCGCGCACTACCTGCGCCAGAAAACGCACCGTCAGGCCTTCACCGAGGTGAAGGTCACGGGCATCAGCGCGGGTTGACGCGCCTCCATTCGATCGGAAGACCGCAGATATGGCACATAAAAAGGCAGGCGGCAGTACCAAGAACGGCCGCGATTCCCATTCCAAACGGCTGGGCGTGAAGCGCTTCGGCGGCGAGCACGTGCTCGCGGGCAACATCATCGTCCGTCAGCGCGGCACGCACATGCATGCGGGCGCCAACGTTGGCGTCGGCACAGACCACACCTTGTTCGCCAAGGTGACCGGCACGGTGCTCTTCCAGCGCAAGGGCGTCGCACAGCGCACGTACGTGAGCGTGATGCCCGCGGCGGCGCAGGCGGGGGCCTGAGGATCGGCGCGCCGCGCCGCCTCGAGCCTCTGAACACCCCGGCCTTCGCGCCGGGGTTTTCGTCTGGGCCACAGCCATGAAATTCGTTGACGAGGCGCGGGTCCGGGTGCAAGCCGGCAACGGAGGGCGGGGCAGCACGAGCTTCCGCCGCGAGAAATTCGTGCCCTTCGGCGGCCCGGACGGGGGTGACGGCGGGCATGGCGGCAGCGTGTACCTGCGGGCCGCCGCCGGCATCAACACCCTGGTGGACTATCGCATCGAGCGGCTCTGGCGCGCCCAACACGGCGAGCCGGGCTCGAGCAACGACTGCACGGGCCGCAGCGGCGAGGACCTGTACATCCCAGTGCCGGCCGGCACCGTGGTGCGCGACGCCGAGACCGGCGAGGTGCTGGGCGATCTGGCGCGCGAGGGTGATCTGCTCGCCGTGGCGCGCGGTGGCAAGGGCGGCTGGGGCAACCAGCGCTTCAAGTCGAGCACCAACCGAACGCCGCGCCAGTTCGGGCCCGGCCTGCCGGGCGAGAAGCGCACGCTCGAGCTCGAGCTCAAAGTGCTGGCCGACGTCGGCCTGCTCGGCCAGCCGAACGCCGGCAAATCCACGCTCATCCGCGCCATGTCAGCCGCGCGTCCAAAGGTCGCCGATTATCCCTTCACCACGCTGCACCCGCACCTCGGGGTGGTCTCCGTGGGCGAGCACCGCAGCTTCGTCATGGCCGATATCCCCGGCCTCATCGAGGGTGCCGCCGAGGGGGCGGGTCTCGGGATCCGCTTCCTGAAGCACCTGCAGCGCACGCGCCTGCTGCTGCACGTGCTGGACATCGCGCCGCTCGATCCTGAGGCCGACCCCGTCCTCGATGCGCGCGCCATCGTCGCGGAGCTGAAGAAATTCAGTCCGGAGCTGGCGCTCAAGCCGCGCTGGCTGGTGCTCAACAAGAGTGATCTGCTCACGCCCGAAGACGGTGAGCGGCGGGCGCGCGCCATTGTGCGCCGCCTGCGTTACCGCGGCCCGCGGTTCCTGATCTCCGGGGCGAGTGGCCACGGAACGCGCGAGCTCGGTGAGGCGGTCATGGGCTTTCTGCAAGAACAGGCCGCGGCCGCGCGCCAGTCGGAATCGGCGCTCGAGGACGACGCGGGGCAGCCAGCGTAAGCTTCAGCGGGACCTGGAGAAGTCGGGGGCGGGGAGTCGCACGCCGCTCGGCGCCGACGTCCACACCGCGCCGTGGCTCAGGACATTGCGCGGATGCGCGCCGCCAGATGGCTCTTGTGCCGGGCCGCCTTGTTGCGGTGCACGATGCGCTTGTTGACCAGGGTATCGATCACCGGCATGGCAGCCTGATACGTGGTCTGAGCGGCATTCTTGTCACCGCCGGCAATGGCGGTGTTTACATTGCGTACTGCGGTACGCATGCGCGAGCGCAGCGCCACATTGCGGGCGCGATGCTTCTCGGCTTGGCGGGCCGCCTTCTCAGCGGACTTCGTGTTGGCCACAACTGCTCCGTATCACCTCAACACCCCGTCGCGGGGCCCGATAGTCTGCTCAGCTGCCGGCGGCTTGTCAACGGCCCGTTCCGGTGGCCAAGCCCGCCGGCGCGTGCCGGCGGCTGCCTCGGGAGTCGCGATTGCTGTATTCTTGAACTCTTTTGTGTGGAAATGACGGCTCGGGCGGCCGATGGAGCTGATTCGCGGATTCAATGGCTTGACCGACCGTCGCCGGGGATGCGTCG
>JAJZFQ010000118.1 GCA_021805275.1 Pseudomonadota bacterium | reverse complement strand
ACAAGCGCGGAGTGGGCCATCTTGAGGTCACAAGCTGTGACCTCAAGTTCCCGGCACGGCGGCCGTCGTTATCCGCCGTACGCCTTCACCGAACAGGGCGTAGCCATGCTCTCGTCGGTACTGAGAAACCGCCGTGCGATTGCCGTCAATGTGCAGATCATGCGTGCCTTCGTACGCATGCGCGAACTGCTAGCCTCCAACACCACTCTGTCCCGCAAGCTCGATCAGCTCGAGCGAAAGTATCAGCATCACGACGAGGCCATCAATGCCATCCTCTCGGCTATACGTGAATTGATGGCCGTGCCGGCTCCAAAGCACCGCCCGATCGGCTTCACCGCCAATTTGGGGCAAGACTAACAGCCACATCTTCTCCGCGTCATGCTGTCTGTGTGCTGTACGGGAGACGGGCCTATGACCTGAATGCCCGCATTTTATCCGTCACCGGTCGTTGAATGCGTGATACGCCCAGCGGCCGCTTCGGGTCGGAACCGGAAGTTGACTTTGAGCGGGCCCGTGGATGCATCACCGCGAGTCTGGAGTCCTGGGCATTCCCGCAAAGGAGCTAAATGGAGAGCGCCAGAACTGGTGCACCATTTGCAGCACATTGGCATCTCGCGCGACAGGCGGCGGTGCTCGCCGGGGGCACGGAGTCGCGGTGGCGCTCCCCACCGCGTCGCGCGACGGAGCATGAGACGCCGAGCACCCAGTCGGCCGCGGTGCCGGGTGCCAGGTCTGCCCGAGGTCGGAGTCGAATGAGGCCTGCCATCACACTGATTGTGATGGAGATATCGCATCAGGCACGGCTTCTGTACCCGCGACCGTACCCGCAGAGGGGTGCCCCGCCTTAGGGCTCCCAGATCATATTCAAATCTACAGAAAAACCGTATGTCTTTGCATATGAGCTGGGCATTAAGTGGACCCTGCGCAGTGGACCTCAAATAGGACTTAATGGCGGTCATCCATCCTATTGCTATTTAATAACTAGCCAAAATACAATTGGTTACGACTAATATAAAGCGGACATTGGAACGGACATGAAAACGGCGAAAGACCGGGGTGAGGGGACCGCCCTGATGGAGCCGCTTGTCCTTGGGGAAGGCTCTCGCCACCGACCGGAATTGACCGATCTTGCGTTGGAGCTCGCACAGCGAAGTGTGGGGTTCCGCCGCTCACTGCCGGGAAGCCTGCTGTCGTCGCTGGCGACACTCGTGCGCGGGATGAACTGTTACTACAGCAATTTGATTGAAGGGCATGACACCCATCCCGTCGATATCGAGCGCGCCCTGCAGGGCGACTACAGCAAGGATGCAAAGAAGCGCGATCTGCAGCTCGAAGCCATGGCGCATATCGCGGTCCAGCAATTGATTGACGAAGGCGGTCTCAGGGGGCGGGCAGTTGCGGCGGACTCCGTCCGCGAATTTCACCGGCGTTTCTGCGAAGCGCTACCCGATGAGCTGCTGTGGGTCGAGGATCCAGCGACACAAGAACGCACACGGGTCATCCCGGGCGAGCTACGCACCCGCGGCGTCGCGGTAGGCGATCACATTGCCATCAGCGCCCCGGCGGTGCCGCGCTTCCTCGGACGCTTTGAAGAAGTCTATGGCCGCCTTGGCAAAACCGAAACCATTCTCGCTGCGGCGGCGGCGCACCACCGCCTGATGTGGATTCACCCGTTCCTCGACGGCAACGGCCGCGTCGCGCGACTGATGTCACATGCAACGCTGCTGGAGGCCCTCGACACTGGCGCGGTCTGGTCTGTCTCGCGCGGCTTGGCACGCAACGTTGCTGAATACAAGGGCCATCTGGCCGCCTGCGACATGCCCCGTCGAAATGATCTCGATGGTCGCGGTAACCTGAGCGAGGAAGCCCTGGCGGAATTCACGCAGTTCTTTCTGGCCACGTGCCTCGATCAGGTCACGTTTATGGAAGGGCTGATGCAGCCGGACTCTTTGCGCACTCGTATCCTGCTGTGGACCGAAGAGGAAATCCGTCTCCATCGTCTGCCGCCGAAGTCCGGTGCCGTACTCGAAGCCGTGCTCTACCGCGGCGAGCTGGCGCGCGGTGACGTCGCCGGCATTGTCGGCACCGGCGAGCGGCAGGCGCGGCGCGTTGTATCTGCGCTGATCGAGAAAGGTGTGGTGACTTCCGCGAGCACCCGCGCGCCATTGCGGCTTGCCTTCCCGGCAGCGCTGGCGTCACGCTGGATGCCGGGTCTGTTCCCGGATCTGCGTGGTTGAGGTGGCGATGCCGCATGCGGTCGTAATCGCGACGGATCAGGTCCCAGGAGAACGTCACTCCTCATTCTTCACTGCTGCTTGCGCTTGCGCCGGCATGCCTTGATTCCTCCGCACATACGTATGTGCTGTACTCCATCTGTCGATGCCAGTGCTTACCCTCTTGGTGCCAACTAAAAATCGGACTGTTGAGTCATGCGGATCGACGGCAAAGCGGTCGTTTCTGACAATTCGCGACAGCGCAATCCTGAGCTGATTCAGTACCCCGCGTTCTGCTCACTAGTTTGAGAGATTTCCGCAGGCTGTATAGATTCGTGAGTCCTGTGTCAGCGTACTTTCCCTGTATTCGCATTGCATGACACTGCAAGCTGTATGCTTCAAAGCCGATTCATACAGCCAAGTTCACGAGTCCAGTTTCACAGTCCCAGAATTCGAAGGGTCGTTCGCTGGCATAAAGTCGATCAGCGATTTTCCTTGTGTCTGCTCGTTGCGGGGAATCGATCAATGACTTTCCCGCTGGCATCGAGAAATGAGATGCTGGCCGCTCCCTCTGGCGTCACGTCTAAGACGAGGCGTTTCCGCCCCTTCGCGTCCATTAGCGCCACCGTTGCGTCTCCATCGCGGCCTCGCCCGACCCAGACTCGCTGGGCGCGAGTCTTTCCCACATAACCTGAAACGCTGAGCCCTGCAAATCTGTTGGTTTTGTCGTCAACGCCCGCGAGTTGCACAATTTGGCTCGCCCCGTATTTGTCAAATGACAGGCTCCCGCCAGAATCAACGACTTGTCCCCTTGAATTCTTGTGGCCGGCGAAGATCAAGCCGCCGACCTCGGAGCCTTCGTCGTTGTAGAAGAGCATGCCCGCTTGTGGTCTTGTCGGAGGAGCTTCTTGCTTGCCTTTCACAATGACGCCTGGTAATTCGGCGTGGTCGGAAATCACCATGCGTAGCGTTCCATTAGGCTCGACGACGTTGATGCGGTGTACCGTGATCTGGTCGAAGGTTCGATCGATTAAGGTGAAGCCACACAGGACTGTCACCATAAAAGCTAGAGTTAGTATTCCGGAGTAGACAATGAGAAATCGCTGCGCCGCATGCATTGTTCTTCTCCGCTGGCCAAAGGCTCGATAGTCGAGTTATATCATGACGGGGGCGGCGACCATCGGAACGAATTGGCCTGATGCGATGAAGCCGCGTTGGTGGAGGTGCGGCACGTTGATGCCGATACCGGTCGCCTGAGGTGGGATATCCAAGGGCCCGCTTTGAAATGCAGGCCGGTCCGTAAACTTGACGGCGTTGCCGGCGCACGGCGGCGCCTGAAGAGGGGGTCTGCCCGAGGTCGGAGTCGAACCGACACGCTTTTAAGGGCGGCGGATTTTCATCCCGCTTCGACTTTCGTC
>JAJZFQ010000058.1 GCA_021805275.1 Pseudomonadota bacterium | reverse complement strand
GTCGTCGGCGTCGCTCCAGTTCCTTGCGCTTCTCTGAATGCTTCATCAGTACCCCGAATGTAACCATTCCGGGTGCTTGGACCGCAAGAAGCGGAAAAAGTGTCACTCACTTACGCATTTCTCAATAATTGCACGAAGCCGAACTACCGAAGTCGGCTAGCCCTTGAAA
This sequence comes from Pseudomonadota bacterium, assembly GCA_021805275.1. The sequence goes on along the minus strand of JAJZFQ010000058.1, from coordinate 58,771 downwards.
GTGTGAACAATCGTGAGGATGGCCGAAATGGCGTAGGCGGCCAGTGCCAGCGCCGCGCAAGTCACCAGGGCCATCCAGCCGATCGGCCCTGCGGCCGCCACCGTACGAAGCAGGGTCCCGATCGTTTGACGCATGTCGAATTTCCTGTGAGCCATGGCGCCACGATAGTGAGGCGCCGGACTTGGCGTCCAGCCGCTGGCAGTGCGGAAAGTCAGAGGACTTTCCGCACTGATCACTACTTGACTTTTTGTCGGGAGAAGTCGGCCAGAAGCTTCCTGTCCGAGGCAAGCGGTTCGAACGTAGCCAGAAGGGCCCGTTCGACAACCTCGGGTGCGTGCTTGGCGAAGAACCTCAATTGCTCCTCAATCCAAAGGAGCGCCGCGGTCTTGTTCTGCGCCGTCTTCGCGATGCGTTTGATGCGCGCTGCGGACAAGCTGCTACCGGTCTCCGCATAGACTGTCGCGACGGCATCGGCACAGTCATCCTCACTGAGGTTTGGGAAGATTCTGCGAACGAGCCAATAGTGCCGCGACAATAGTTGATCGCGCACGGCCTGCTTCGGCCTTCCGCTCGGCACGCCATAGTCGTCACGGATGAACCGCCGCAGGATGTCGGCCCAAAGCCGATCGGTCTCGGGCCTGCGGGTTGCCGTGCGCTCGAGGATCTTGACCAGGAATTCGAGATCGGCGGCTTGACTTGTCCTATCCGAGTTAGACGATTGGCTTAGGAAACGTTCAAGCACGAGGTGCCAACGATCACCGGAGAGCGGGCCGAATTCATCCGGGCCCGTGAGACCGGCGCCCTCGCGCCATTCGAGCCCCGCTTTGAACAACTCCAGGTCCGCCACGTCCTGATCTCGCAGCGTCGCTGCAGGCGGCACGCTGAATATGATGAGCCGGTCCGAGATGTTCATGCGGGATCACTCGTGCTCAGCACCGACCAACGCGCGACTTTGTCTTTGAACGGCATACCCGCGTGCGCGGGGCTGGTAGAGGGCAGGGTGGCGCGGGCAATCGCGCGCTGCGGCTCGGCGAGGGTGGGCAGGACAAACCTCTCGTAGAGCTTGGCGGCGGTGGCGCCATTGAAGGCGATGAGCCGGATATCCGGATGAATGTGGAGGAACGCGGAAAACTGGTTCGGGATCGCGTCCTCGCCGATATCGGCATCAAGACTCCCCGAGCGTGTCGCTGCCGCAAGTACGTCCCAGAGCGCGATGCCGTGTTGGCTCAACACCGCGACTCGACCGGCGTAGTCGGGCGGCAGATCCGTAATCCGGGCGGCGATGATCTTCCAGAACATGTTCCGGGGGTTCGCGTAGTACTCCCCGCGCTCCAGCGACAGGCGCCCGGGAAGGGTCCCGAGAACCAAGACGTGCGCCGTGGGAGTTGCAACCGGCGGAAAGCCAAATGACAGCATGCGGTATTGTCACCCGTGGCGCCGATGCTATGAAACCTTCCAGGCGGCAATTGGCTTTGCCCGCGGAAAGGACTTGAAAGGGCTGATCCTTACGAGAGGAGCAACTTCTGTGCAGCTACCCTGGGACGAGCACTTCTACGAGATCGTGATTCCCGCCTGGCAAGCCTACCTCACAGCGGAGCAGCGCCTGACGGATGCCGTTCACTCCGGGAACGAGGAGGTGAGTCGGCGCGCCGGCTACGATGCGCTGCGGGAGGGTGGGGCGGCGACGATCTACGTGCATCATTTCGCTGAAGTGGCCATGCGCGCGCGTCCGGGTTGGATTCCGGTCAACATCTGCTCGGCGCGCGAGTTATGGCCTTGGGTCGGCGGCCACTGCACAATGCTGCGGACCGATCGCTCCGTGGCGGATGTGGAGCTCTGTGGGGATGTGGCCGATGCCCTGAAGCACGCGATCCTGACCCGCAATTTGGACGCAAGGCAGATTCGGGACAACGATGCGGTGTTGGCGCTCGGCACCGGGTACGGCGAGCTCAACTATGGCGAAGGAAAATACGGCGGCACGCAGCAAGTGCTCGTGCTGGCAAACTCTGGCACGCGGGCGCTGTCGAGCGTTCTTCAGAATGTGATCGACGCCTGGCGCCGCGTGGCCGGTCTAGCGATGCCCGCGCTGGGAGCCATATGAGGACCCAATTCTGGGCGGGTAGGTTCTTCCCCTGCGTCGGACGGCCCGTCAAGAGTGTTCCCTGGGAGACTGAACGAGTTGGAACACCCTTTGCAGGAAAAGCGCGAGTTCCCTTCCAACGGCCTGACCCACGGGGCGCTTCCCGCGGCAATTCACCCTCAAACATCCCTCTCTGAACTATAATCGAGCGCGCTCAGAGACTTACGCTGTCGCCCACCGCTTCACGCGCCCGGGGCTGCTTGCAGCCGCTATCGGCAGCGCGTGCTTTGCAATCTGTGTACATAAACGTGTACATACTTGAGGAACTGGTTGGTGACAGAAGACGAAATATTCAATGAAATCAAGCGTCGAAGGACGTTTGCAATCATTTCGCACCCCGACGCTGGCAAGACCACGCTCACCGAGAAGCTGCTGCTGTTCGGCGGCGCCATCCAGATGGCCGGCACCGTCAAGGGCCGCAAGGCCGCCCGCCATGCCACCTCCGACTGGATGCGCCTCGAGCAGCAGCGCGGCATCTCAGTGACCTCCTCGGTGATGCAGTTTCCCTACGGGGAGTGCATCGTGAACCTGCTCGACACCCCGGGCCACGAGGACTTCTCCGAGGATACCTACCGTACGCTGACGGCGGTCGACTCGGCGCTGATGGTCATCGACTGCGCCAAGGGGGTCGAGGAGCGTACGATCAAGCTGATGGAGGTGTGCCGCCTGCGCGCCACGCCGATCGTGACGTTCATCAACAAGCTCGACCGCGAGGGCCGTGCGCCGATCGAGTTGCTCGATGAGATCGAGCGGGTGCTCGGCATCCGCACCGCGCCGGTGACCTGGCCGATCGGCATGGGGCGCGCGCTGCGCGGTATCTATCACCTGCTCGAGGACCGGCTATACGTGTACAACGCCGCGGAGCGCGGCCGGATCGGGGAGAACCGGGTGATCGAGGGGCTCGCGAGCGAGGCGGCCGAGGCGTTTCTCGGCGCGGAGACGGCCGCGGCACGCGAGGAGATCGAGTTGGTGCGCGGCGCGAGCCCGGCGTTCGATCTCCAGGCCTACCGTGCCGGCGCGCAGACGCCGGTGTTCTTCGGCTCGGCCATCAACAATTTCGGGGTCGAGGAACTGCTCGCCGCCTTCACCCGCTACGCCCCGGGACCGCTGCCGCGCGCGGCGCGCGAGCGCCAGGTTGATCCGCTCGAGCCGGCACTGACCGGTTTCGTCTTCAAGATTCAGGCCAACATGGATCCAGCCCATCGCGACCGTATCGCGTTTCTGCGCCTGTGCTCGGGGCGCTACAGCCGCGGGATGCGCCTGCACCACGTGCGGCTCGGCAAGGAGGTGCGCATCGCCGATGCGCTCACCTTCATGGCCGCCGAGCGCGAGCACGCCGAGGAGGCCTTTGCCGGCGACATCATCGGCCTGCACAACCACGGCACCATCAACATCGGCGATACCTTCAGCGAGGGCGAGCGGCTGGTGTTTACCGGCATTCCGAACTTTGCCCCGGAGATCTTCCGCCGCGCGGTACTCAAGGACCCGCTCAAGATGAAGGCGCTCAGCAAGGGTCTCGAGCAGCTCTGCGAGGAGGGTGCGACACAGCTGTTCAAGCCGCTGCGCAACAATGAGCTGATCCTCGGCGCCGTCGGGCAGCTGCAGTTCGAGGTCGTCGCGTTCCGTCTGCAGGACGAGTACGGCGTGAGCTGCGTGTTCGAGCCGGTCAACGTGGCGACGGCGCGCTGGATTGCCTGCGACGATGCACGCAAGCTCGAGGAATTCCGCTCCCGTGCCTACGAGCAGCTCGCGCTCGATCACAGCGGAACACTGGTCTATCTCGCGCCGTCCCGCGTCAACTTGGAACTGACGCTCGAGCGCTGGCCGCAGGTGAGTTTCCGCGAAACCCGCGAGCACGCGCTGTAAGCAATGGGATAGAGGTCTCCACCGGGCATCTGATGTGCCAAGGTGGGAGCGCATGGCAACCACCGCAACGGCGCGGGAGCGTTCATTATGGAGATTGCGACAGTCGGCATTGATTTGGCGAAGAACGTCCTTCAGGTTCACGGCGTGGAGGAGCGATTGGGAAGGCGGTGCTGAAGAGGCACCCCAAGCACCACTAAGGGCTGGTGTTTTCCAGCACCATGCCGCCGCGCCTGATCGGCATGGAAGGGTGCGGCGCAGCGCATGTCTGGGCCCGGCGGCCGCAGGTTCAGGGCCACACGGCGCGGCTGATGGCGCCACGGTTCGTCAAGCCGTACGTGACGAGCAATAAGGACGGTGCGGAGGCGATTTGTCCCGATCAAGAACATCGAGCAGCAGGCGGCGCTGTCAGTACATCGGGCACGGCAGGGGTTCATCGGTGAGCGCATCGCTGCGCCGTTCATTGTCGGCTACGTCGACGTTGGCTACGGCAGCGATGGCGCGGCGGTGTTCACGAGCATCAATTACCCCGTTCTAGGCGCAGCGTCGAGCATCGAGCGCACGCGTTCGAGCTGCGCGGTGAGGCCCTCAGCGGTGCGCTCGAGCTCCGCGACACGCTCGCGCTCGGCCGCGACCACCGCCGCTGGCGCGTTCGCTGCGAAACTCTCGTTGGCGAGCCGCGCGCGCACTTTGGTGAGATCGGCCTGCGCGCGCGTCAGCAACTTGCCGAGGCGCTCGGCTTCGGCCGCCGCGTCGATCAGTCCGGCCATCGGCACGAGCACGGTGAGTGATCCGAGCAGCGCCGTGGCGGCCTGCGGCGCGCTCGCGCCGCTCTCGAGCAGCGTGATCGACTCGATACCCGCGAGGCGCTCGAGGGAGGCGCGGTGGACCTTGAGGTCGGTCCGGTCCTGCCCGAGCGCACCCTGCAGCAGCACCGGGATGCGCCGCGAGGGGTTGATGTTCATCTCGCCGCGGATCTGGCGCACCGCGAGTACCAATGCCTGGAGCCAGCCGATCTCGCGCTCGCTGCTGGCATCGGGCGGGAAGGTCTCGCTGCGCGGGTACGCGGCCTGCATCACGGTCGGCCCCGGGCAGCCGGCGAGCGGCGCTGCGCGCTGCCAGATCTCCTCGGTGATGAAGGGCATGATCGGATGCAGCGCGCGCTGCAGAGCCTCGAGGATCTCGGTCAGCGTGCGCCGGGCCGCGCGCCGGGCGCCCGGGTCGGCCGTCTCGGATTGCAGCACCGGCTTGGTCAGTTCCAGGTACCAGTCGCAGTACTCGTACCAGGTGAACTCGTAGAGCGCGTTGGCGGCGTAATCGAAGCGGTATTCGCCAAGCGCCTTCTCGACGGTCGCGAGCGCGCGTCCGAAGCGCGAGCGGATCCAGCGGTCCGCGACCGACAGCTCAGCCGGGCCGGTGGCAATGGGCTCCTGCTCGCAGACCATGGTGACGAAGCGCGCGGCGTTCCACAGCTTGTTGCAGAAGTTGCGGTAGCCGGCCACGCGCGCCAGGTCGAAGCGAATGTCACGGCTCGGCGAGGCGAGCGCGGCGAACGTGAAGCGCAGCGCATCGGTACCGTGCGCGGCGATACCGTCCGGAAACTGCTTGCGCGTGGCCTTCTCGATGGCTGGGCGCTTCTGCGGCTGCATCAGCCCGCTGGTACGCTTCTCGATGAGCACCGGCAGATCGATGCCGTCGACGATGTCGAGCGGGTCGATGACGTTGCCCTTGGACTTGGACATCTTCTCGCCGGACTCGTCGCGGATCAGTCCATGGACGTAGACGTCCCGGAACGGCACGTCGCCCATGAACTTCAGCCCCATCATCATCATCCGGGCCACCCAGAAGAAGATGATGTCGAAGCCGGTGATCAGCACCGTGGTGGGGTAGTAGCGCTGGAGCTCCGCGGTGGCCTGCGGCCAGCCCAGCGTCGAGAACGGCCAGAGCGCCGAGGAGAACCACGTGTCGAGCACGTCGGGGTCCTGGCGCAGCGCGACATCGGGCGCCACGCCGTGCCGCGCGCGCGCGTCCTGCTCGCTGCGCCCGACGTACACGTTGCCCTGTTCGTCGTACCACGCCGGAATGCGATGTCCCCACCACAGCTGGCGGCTGATGCACCAGTCCTTGATGTTGCGCATCCACTCGAAGTAGGTCTTCGCCCAGGTCTCCGGGATGAAGCGGGTGCGGCCGCTCTCCACCGCGGCGATTGCCGGCGCGGCGAGCGGGGCGATCTTCACGTACCACTGGTCGGTCAGATACGGCTCGAGCGCCGCGCCGCTGCGATCCCCGCGCGGCACCATCATCTTGTGCGGCTCGGTGCGCTCGAGGAGCCCTGCGGCTTCGAGCTCCTCGAGCACCCGCCGCCGCGCCGCGCCGCGCTCCAGGCCCTGCAGGCGCGGCGGCACGTTCTCGTTGAGCTCGGCGCGCGCGGTGAAGATGTTGATCTGCGGCAGGTTGTGGCGCTGCCCGATCTCGTAGTCGTTGAAATCGTGCGCCGGGGTGATCTTCACGCACCCGGAACCGAACGACGCATCGACATACGCGTCGGCGATGATCGGGATAAGCCGCTCGGTGAGCGGCAGCCGTACCTGCCTGCCGATCAGGTGCCGGAAGCGCTCGTCGTCGGGATTGACGGCGACGGCGGTATCGCCGAGGAGCGTCTCGGGACGCGTCGTGGCCACAATGATGTGGCCGCTGCCGTCCGCGAGCGGATAGCGGAGGTGCCACAGGTGGCCGTCCTCCTCCGCGCTCTGGACTTCGAGGTCCGACAGCGCCGTGAGCAGTACCGGGTCCCAGTTGACGAGGCGCTTGCCGCGGTAGATCAGGCCTTCCTCGTGCAGCCGGACGAACACCTCGAGCACCGCCTGGGACAGCCCCTCGTCCATGGTGAAGCGCTCGCGCGACCAGTCGACCGAGTCCCCGAGCCGGCGCATCTGCGCGGCCATGGTGCCGCCGGAACGCCCCTTCCACTGCCAGACGCGCTCGAGGAAGGCCTCCCGGCCGAGATCGGCGCGGTGCAGTCCCTCGGCCTCGAGCTGCCGCTCGACCACCATCTGCGTGGCGATGCCGGCGTGATCTGTGCCGGGTTGCCACAACGTGTCATCGCCGCGCATGCGGTGGTAGCGCGTCAGCGTATCCATCAACGTGTGGTTGAACGCGTGCCCCATGTGCAGCGTGCCGGTCACGTTCGGCGGCGGAATCATGATGCAGAACGGCGTGCCGCGGCCGGCCGGGGCGAACCAGCCATGGGATTCCCAGCGGGCGTAGATCCGCCGCTCGATCTCGTGCGGCGCGTAGACTTTATCCATGATCCTCGAGGGCTCGTTGCACAGCGGGCGGGGCCGAATTATAGAGGGCTATGGGGAGCGCAGCGTGTGGGTCGTCGGTTCGCAGCCGAGCTGCCGGTAGGCCCGGAAGCGTGCCCGGCCGGCCTCGCGGTGGGCCGGCTCGGCGTCGATGATCTCGATCACCCGCTCGGCCGCCGCGGCGAGCGGCGGTGGACCGTCCGATGGCGCGAGGTTGATCAGCACCTGCGGCGGCTCGGCGGGCGGCTGCCCGGCGCCGAGCAGCACCGGGGCCTTCCCGCCGTCACCGGCGAGCCACTCGTGTGGCACAAAGCTGGTGTCGGCAAAGGTCCATAGCAGCTCGTCGAGGCGCTCGAGCTCCTCGCGGTCGGTGTGCCAGACCAGCACGCGCTGGCCGGCGAGGTAGGCCTTCTCGGCCAGCCGGCAGGCGACCTTCAGCCGGGCCGCGGGCCCCGCCTCGGCAAGAACGTAGAAGTCCGCCCGCAACGCGTCCCTCTATGCCTTGGCGCGGCGCAGCAGGAAATCCGCGAGCAGCGGGGTGGGACGACCGGTACCGCCCTTGTGCGCGCCGCTCTGCCAGGCGGTGCCGGCGATGTCCAGGTGCGCCCAGTGCAGGCCCTGGGTGAACTTGCCGAGGAAGGCAGCCGCCGTGATCGCCCCGCCGTCGCGACCGCCAATGTTGGCGAAATCGGCGAAATTGCTCTTCAGCTGCTCGGTGTACTCCTCGGTGAGCGGCAGCGGCCAGGCGCGGTCGTCGGCGCGCACGCCGGCCTCGACGAGCTCGCGCACCAGCGCCTCGTCGTTGCCGAAGGCGCCGGAGTGATGGTGCCCGAGGGCGATGACGCAGGCGCCCGTGAGGGTGGCAAGATCGATGATCGCGGCCGGCTTGAAGCGGCGCGCATAGTGCAGCGCATCGCACAGCACCAGCCGTCCCTCGGCGTCCGTGTTGAGGATCTCCACGGTCAGCCCGGCGGCGCTGGTGACGATGTCGCCGGGCTTGACGGCCTTGCCATCCGGCATGTTCTCCACCGCCCCGACGATCCCGACGACGTTCAGCGGCAGTTTGACCTCGGCGGCGAAGGAGAGGGTGGCGAGCACGGCGGCCGCGCCGCTCATGTCGTACTTCATCTCGTCCATTTCCGCGCCGGGCTTCAGCGAGATGCCGCCGCTGTCGAAGGTCACGCCCTTGCCGACCAGCACCACCGGTGCCTCGCCGCGTTTGCCGCCCTTGTGCTCGAGCACGATCAGCTGCGGCGGCTCGGCGCTGCCCTGCGCCACGGCGAGCAGGCAGCCCATCTTCTCGCGGCGCAGCGCCGTCTCTTCGAGCACCTTCACGCTGAGGGAGCGGTGCCGCCGCGCCAGTCCGCGGGCATGCTCGGCGAGGTAGCGCGGCGTGCAGAGGTTGCCCGGGAGATTGCCGAGGTCGCGCTGCATGTTTGCCGCGACCGCGACCGCTGCGCCGTGCGCGAGACCTCGGGCGATCTCGCGTGCGGCGCCGCGCGAGGCCGCTTCGGCCAGTACGCGGGAGAGGGCGGCGGGCTTGGGCTTCTTGCCGCTCTTGAGGTCGTTGACCCGGTACAGCGCCGCGTGGGTCAGCTCGGCCAGCGCGCGCCCGTAATAGTAATCATCGAGCGCCTCGGCGTCCGGCCGCTCGAGCGCGAACGCGGCGCTCTTGACGCCGGTGCGCCCCAGAGCCGCCACCGCCGCCGAGACGGCCTTGCGCCACGGTCGGCGTCCGAAGCTTTTGCGCGGGCCGAGTCCGCTGAGCAGTACGCGACCGGCGGCGAGACCCGGCAGGTCCGCCACGAGCAGTGTCTCCCCGGCGCGCCCCGGGAAGTCCCCGCGCCCCAGCAGCTGGCCGAGCCGACCGCCGGCGGCCTGATCGACCCGCCGCGCCTCGGCGGTGAGTTCGCTTTCGTCGAAAACGCCGACGACCAGGCAATCCACGTCGAGTGCGGCGATGCCGCTGCTCCAGGTCTCAAATCGCATTCCGCTTCTCCCGTGTCCCGGCTGCCGCCGCAGAACCCTGCTGATTGAGCGAGGCGCCATTGAGCTGCGCAACCCGCTGCTTTATCTTCACTCCCGCTGCCTGCCGCGCGCCGTGGATTGCGCCGGGCCGGCGTTCCGCCCGGACAGCCGGCGGTGCGCCGCGCTGGCGAGCAGGCAGTTTAACTCAAGCCGGCATGCCGGCGGGCGGGCTCCTCGGGTGGGAAAAATAATCGGACGCTACGTATTGCGCGAGGTGCTCACCGCGTGGCTGCTGATGATGGCGGTGCTGCTGATCATCCTGACCGCCTACGAGGTGGGGGCGGTGCTCGAGCGGGCTGCGGCCAGTCAATTTCCCCAGGGGGTCATTCTGCGGCTGATCTACCTCGGCCTGCTGCAGTACGTGAGCCTCGTGGCGCCCATGGCGCTGCTGCTCGGCATCATCTGGGCGTTCGGGCGGCTCTATCACGACAGCGAGATGGCCGCGGCGCTCGCCTGCGGGGTGCGCCCGATGACCCTTTACCGCCCGGTCATCGGTCTGGGGCTCCTGGTCGCCGCGGGCCTCGCGGCGGTGACGCTGGTGCTCGCACCCCAGGCCACCCACCAGGCCCTGACGCTGCGCGATCAGGCGATCCGCGCCGGCCAGTTTGCGCCCCTCGAGCCGGGCCAGTTTCGCGCCTTCGGCGGCGGCAGCGCGGTCGTTTACGCCCAGCGGGTGGAGCCGGACGGCACGCTCGGCAACGTGTTCATCGAGCGCACCCACGGACCGGTGGTGGAGGTTGCCCTTGCCAACCGCGCGCGCCACACCGTCTCGCCGGACGGCAACATGCAGACGATCGAGCTGTATGACGGGGAACGCTTCGAGGGAGTGCCGGGCAGCCCGCGCTTTCGCATCATGCGCTTCGCCGAGCACACCGTGCCGATCCCGATGCCGCCGGCAAACGAGGTCGTCACGGACCTCGATGCGGCGCCGAGCAGTGCGCTGCTCGCCTCTGCCGACCCGCGCTCGCAGGCGAAGCTGCAGTGGCGCATCGCGTTGCCGCTGATGTGCCTGGTGTTTGCCATCATCGCGCTGCCGCTCGCCCGGCTGAACCCGCGCCAGGGCCGCTATGCACGCGTCTGGCTCGCCCTGGTGGTGTACGTGGTTTATGTGAACCTGCTGACGGCCGCCGAGCAGTGGGTCGGCCGCGGCACGCTGCCGGTGTACGTCGGGCTCTGGTGGGTGCACGTGGCGATGATCGCACTGGCAGTCGCGCTGCTGCGCGGTCCGGCGATGGCGCAGCGTGCGCGTTACCGGCTGGTGCGGGCATGAGCATTCTGGACCGCTACATCGTGCGTGCCATCCTCGGCTCGGTGCTGCTGGTGCTGGCCGTGTTCCTGGTGCTGGGTGGGCTGTTCGCATTCATCAGCCAGCAGCGCGACATCGGCATCGGGCATTACACCCTGGTCGATGCGCTGTGGTTCACCGTGCTTAACATCCCGCAGCAGGCCTACCAGCTGCTGCCGGTGACCACGCTGATCGGCTCGCTGCTCGGGCTGGGCACGCTGGCGCGCGGCAGCGAGATCACCGTGCTGCGCGCCACGGGCGTCTCGGTCGCTCGGCTCGCGGGAACGGCACTGATCGCCGCGCTCATCCTCACGGGCACCGAGGCGGTGGTCGGGGAGTTCGTCGCCCCGCAGCTGCAGCAGGCGGCCAGCCAGTCGCGCGCCTTCAGCCAGTACAACACCATCAGCTTCGGCGGCGGCACCGGCGCGTGGGTGCGAGACGGGAATCTCATCCTGAACGTCTCGCGCCAGTCGGGCTCCAGGCAATTCGGCGGGATGCAGGTGTTCGAGCTGTCCCCAACGCATCAGCTGATCGCCGTCGGCCGGGCGACCCGGGCCACCGTGGCCGGCCACGATCGCTGGCTACTCGATGACTACACCGCCTCGCACTTCGACGGCGATCGCGTCACGGTCCGGCCGAGCGGCCGCAAGCAGCTGCAGACCAACATCTCGGCGAGCTTCCTCGGCTTCGCCGTGCAGGACCCGGAGCAGATGACCCTGCGTTCGCTGTGGCAGCTGATCGGCTATCTGCGCGCCAACTCCATCGACGCCAGCCAGTACGTGTTCGCATTCTGGTCGCGCATCGCCCGCACGGTGGCCATCGTCTTTGCGGTGCTGCTTGCCGTGCCCTTCGTGCTCGGCTCGATGCGCTCGGCCGGGGCTGGCGCGCGCGCCATGCTGGGCCTGGCCATCGGCATCGGCTTTTTCCTGCTGCAGCGGCTCATCGAGAGCGGCACCATCGTCTTTCACCTCGACCCGGTGATCCTGGCGTGGCTGCCGACGGCGCTGCTCGCCACCGTGACGCTGCTGCTGCTCGCAAGCGCTCGGTGAGTCCCGCTCAGGCGGCCGGCTTGTGCCGTACCGGGTGCGGGTGCGCGGCGCTCAGCGGCTGCAGCAGCCCGGCGAGGCTCTGGAAGATCTGCTGGTAGCTGTACCCCGGGATGCGGTACAGCCAGCCCTGCGTGCGTGCGTTGATGCGCCCGGCCGTGGCGGCGGACTTCGGGTTGCTCGAGCTCGCGGTGAGCTCGATGTAGTGCGGATCGCCCTTGGCGAGCTGATAGCCGCTCACCATGACGGTGAGGCCATCGAAGGTGGTGAACACCGCGCGCGCCAGATGCGCCTCCTTCGGGGTCGTCGTCGTGCGCTGCACGTCGTTCAGCGTGAGGTTCGACAAGGCGCTCGCCACCGGGTCGGCCGCCCCGGGGCTCGAGAGCTTGCGGCCCGGCGGGATGCCGATGACCCGGAAATCTGCATCGCCCGGCTTGGCCCGTTCGATGAGGTACGACGGCCCGCCCCACGGGCGCTCCTCGATGCGGCGCACCTGGGCGCGGTGCAGGTCGACGATGATCGGCTCGAGCCACTGGGCCGGTTCGGCCTCGGCCATCACCAGCGGGGAGGCGAGCAGGGTCTGCCGGTGGCCGCTGCGCCGCACGTACGAGCCGCTGCCCTCGGCCGAGTGCCCGACGATCAACGACCAGGTGTGCTTCGGGCTGCGCAGCTCGATCCGCTCGCCGCTTGCCCCGGGGGCGCTCACCGGCTGCACGCCGAGCACCGGATAGTTGCTCGCGAGCCGCGTCTTGCGCGCCACGGCCTTGAGATTGCCGAGATCGATGAGCAGCTTGCGCAGTTTGCCCGAATCGGCCGGGTAACCGCGCTCGCGCACCTGCCAGCGCCGCTGGCCCTTGACCAGCGTGACCTGCTTGCCGCCACCGCCGGTGATGCGTACCTCGGTGATCGCGTTGAGGTTGGCGGCGAGTCCCGGCAGCACGGTCGCCCCGGCGATCGAGCTACTGCCGTGCTGTTCGCGGTGCGCGAGCCACAGCGCGAGTCCGAGCACCGCGAGGCTCACGGCGAACAGGATGGTCAATTGACGTTGGCTCATGGCTGCTCCCCGCGGCGCCAGGGCGCGCCGCGCCGGCGGCGGCGCAGTGCGGCGCCGGCGAGCGCGGCCAGCGCGAACACCGCCGGCATGACGATGATGTTGATGATCTTCAGCTCGGTGCCGAGCGCATCGATGCTGCGCGCCAGACCGGCCTGCACGGCGCGCAGGCGCTTCCTGATCGTGAGGCGCTCAGCCTCGAAGTGCTGCAGCTCCTGCTCCTGCGCCGGGGTGAGGATCAGCGTCGAGGTGTTGTTGCGGCGGGTCTGCAGCAGCGTCAGCTGCTGCTCGGTCTGGTGCAGTTCCTTCTGCAGCCGCTGCTGCTCGGCGCGGTAGCGCGTCTCGGCGGCGTGGCGCAGCGCCTCGACCCGCGTGAACGGGCGGGTGAAGCCGGCCTTGGCGCGCACGCTGATCAGATCGTTGCTGCCGGCGAGATTGTCGAGCGCGTTCAGCAGCAGATTGCCGTTGCCGGCCCAGGCCTGCTCGATCGGCTGGCCGAACAGGTCGAGGCGACGCACCCAGAGGAAGTCGGCGAGCATGTCCGAGTCGGCGAACACCAGCAAGTTGAGCGGTTCGGTGGCGCTGTTCAACACCGTCGCGCCGGCCGGCAGCTTCACGCCAGCGGGCGGTCCGTCCGGGAAGGCGCTCCTGACCTTGCCCGCGACGCGTGCGCCGAACACATAGCGCTGACCGGTCGGCTTGAAGCTGTTGAGCAGACTCGAGGCGTCCGGCAGGCTTGCCGCGAGCGGGGCTGCGACCGGCTCGGCCTCGGGGCTGCTCCAGAGCAGCGGCCTGAAGCTCGTGCCGGCGCCGGCGATGGCGCTGAGCGAACCGGCGGTGTCGAGGTTGATGCTCGAGAGGCCGGCCGTGATCACGTCGTGCTGCGACATCTGCGCCTGCCCGAGGCCGACGATGAGCGGGTCGAGGCTCGCCGCTCCGCCGGGTCCGGCCACGTTCAGCGCGAGGGAGCGGTCGGCGATGACCTGACCGGGGTCGTAGCGCACGCCCCAGGAGGCAAGCAGTTGCGCCATGCCGGTGCCGCCCGGCGGCGGGCTCGCCCCGGGCGTGGCGGCCGTCTCGGCGAGTGGATCGACGAAGGCGATGATGTGTCCGCCGGCGAGCGCGTACTGGTCGATGGCGAAGCGGGTGGCGGCCGAGAGGTTGCGCGGATCGACCAGCACGAGTACGCGGGTGCCGCTTGGAATGACCGCCGCGTTCGGCGCCAGCGCGTGCAGATCATAGAGCTGCGCGGCCTGGCGGTAGGCCAGCCAGGGCTGGCGCATCTGGCCGCTCTGCGGGTTGAATCCGCCGCTCATCGGCAGGCCCGAGTACCACTCGACGCGCGGCTTGCTCGGGTGCGCCAGGCGGTAGATGAGCTTCGCGATGTCGTATTCGAGGAAGCGCTGTTTCTGCGGATTGAAGAACGCAATGGTCTGGTGGCCGTTGGTGGAGTTGGTTCCGGCGAGTCCGAAGTAGAACTTGCTGCCGGCATCATTCATCGGCGTACCGCTCACCCCGAGCGCGGCGGCCCGGTCCTCCTCGACGGAGAATGGCCGCGGGTCGATGATGTGCAGGCGGATCTTGCCGTCGGCCTTCGAGGAGACCTCGCGCAGGAAGTTCTCGACGTGATCGCCGTAGGCGCGCAGCTGCGGGACCCGCTCGGCGGTCTTGCGCGAGTAGAAGAAGTACAGGTCGATCGGCTCGGGAATGCCTTTGAGGATGCGTCGCGTGCCGCGCGAGAGCGTGTACAGATGGTGCTGCGTCAGGTCGACTTGCCAGCCCGCCAGCGTGTAGTTGAAGATGATGGTCAGTCCGATGAGCAGCAGCGCGAGCGCGCCCACCGAGCCCCAGCCGAGAGTCGAGCGTTTCATCATGGCGCGCTCCTAGTCCGCCTTGCGCAGATCGACCGCCACGGTCGTCGTGAACAGGAACAAGGCGATCAGCATGGCGAAGTACAGTACGTCGCGCACTTCGAGCACGCCGCGGGTGATCGACTGGAAGTGCGTCAGCAGCGACAGTGAGGCGATCGCCTCGATCAGCGTCTCCGGGGCCCAGCCGCGGAAGGCGTCGAGCACCATCGGGTAGCCGGCGAGCAGCAGCACGAAGCAGGCGACGACCCCGAGGATGAATGCCACCACTTGGTTGCGCGTCAGCGCCGACATGCACGAGCCGATGGCAAGGAAGCCGCCGGCGAGCAGCAGGCTGCCGAGGTAGGAGGCGAAGATGACGCCGTTGTCCGGGTGGCCGAGGTAGTTGACAGTGATCCAGATCGGAAAGGTGAGCGCCAGGGCGAGGGCGGTGAACAGCCAGGCGGCCAGGAACTTGCCGAGCACCGCCTCGTAGGCCCGCACCGGCAGCGTCATCAGCAGCTCGATGCTGCCGGATTTGCGCTCCTCGGCCCACAGCTTCATGGTCAGGGCCGGGATCAGGAACAGGTACAGCCACGGATGGAACATGAAGAACGGCCGCAGGTCGGCCTGGCCACGCTGGTAGAAACCGCCGACGTAGAAGGTGAAGGCGTTGGCCAGTACCAGGAAAATGAGAATGAATACGTACGCGAGCGGCGTCGCGAAATAACTCGCGAGCTCGCGGCGCAGGATCAGTGCCACGTTGCGCATGGGTCCCCCAGGCAATCCCGTCAAGCGGTGATGGTGCGAAACACTTCGTCGAGACGGCCGGACTCCAGGTGCAGCTCCTTCAGCTGCAGTCCCTGGCCGGCCGCGAGCGCCGCGACGTCCTGCAGGATCATCGCGCCGGCGCGCGGCAGGGCCGTCACGCGGGCCTCGCGCTCATTCACCTCGACCGCCGCTACCGCCGGCAGCGCCGCGACCGCGGCGCGTGCGGCCTCGAGCTGCTCTGGGCGCGCGAGCTGCAGCGACACCGCGTTGTGATAGCGCGAGCGGCTGGTCAGCTGCAGGGGCGTGTCATCCGCGACGATGCGGCCGCGGGCGATGATGATGGCGCGAGTGCAGACGGCTGCGACTTCCTCGAGGATGTGCGTGGAGATCACGATGATCTTCTCCCGCGCCATCTCCTCGATGAGGGTGCGCACCTCGTGCTTCTGGTTCGGATCGAGCCCGTCGGTCGGCTCATCGAGCACGAGCACCGGCGGATCGTGCAGCAGCGCCTGCGCGAGGCCCACACGCCGGCGAAAACCCTTGGAGAGTGTCTCGATGGGCTGGTCGAGCACGCCCTCGAGCTGCAGCCGCTCGGTGACGTACTCGAGCCTGGCGCGCTTGCGCCCTGCCGGCAGGCGGCGCAGCTCGGCGATGAATTCGAGGAAGGCGCCGACGCGCATCTCGCCGTAGCTCGGGGCGCCCTCGGGCAGGTAACCGAGGCTCTGCCGGGCCGCGAGCGGCTCGCTCTGCACGTCGTGGCCGCAGATGCTCGCCCGTCCCGAGGTGGGGGCGAGGAAGCCGGCCAGCATCCGCATGGTCGTCGTCTTGCCCGCGCCGTTCGGCCCGAGAAATCCGAGCACCTCGCCGGGACGGACTTCGAACGTGACGTCCTCGACGGCCGTCACCGCCGGGTAGCGCTTGCACAGACGATCAGTCCGGATCATGGTGTCTCCTTCTCCGGCTGCCATAGAGTTGCCCCGCTGCGGGAAAGTTCCCGCCTCAGCCGACGGGCCGTCGGCCCCGGCTGGCGCGCGAGCGCCAGTAGAGCAGCATCACCGCCCCGCCGAGCATGCCGCCGAGGTGCGCGAAGTGCCCGATCCCGGGCTCGGTGCCGGTGACGCCGAAGAACAGCTCCAGCACGCCGTAGAGCGAGACGAACAGCCACGCCGGCATCGGGATCGGAGGCAGCAGCAGCAGCAGCTGCGCGCGCGGGAAGAGCATGGCGAAGGCGAGCAACACGCCGAACACGCCGCCGGAGGCACCGATAGTCGGCTCGTTCTTGCCAGTGGCATGCAGGACGGCGATCTCCGTCAGCGCCGCGGTGATCACGCAGACGAGGTAATAGGCGAGGAAGCGCCGCGGACCCCAGGTGCGCTCGAGCGCCGGGGCGAACACGAACAGCCCGAACATGTTGCCGAAGATGTGCCACCAACCGCCGTGCAGGAAAGCGTAGGTGATGAGCTGCCAGAGATGGAAATGAGCCCCGAGTGGCCAGAGCGCGAAGCGCAGGACGAGCGCGGGGGGCGTGATCTGCTCGAGCAGGAAGATCACGACGTTGGCGAGGATGAGGCCGAAGACGGCCGGAGTCAGTGAGCGAAACATCCGCGCAGTGTACGCGCCGGCGCGTTGGTATGGTGCGAAAGCGCGCTACGGCGCGAGTTGGGCGCCGAGCCGCTCGGCCGCCGCGCGCAGCGCCGGCAGTGTCGTCTCGAGCAGCTCCCGGCGCGACAGGCGCGAGGCCTGCGCGCTCACGTTCATGGCCGCGACCGTGACGCCGACCACGTTGCGCACCGGGACGGCGATCGAGCGCAGTCCGATCTCCAGTTCCTGATCGTTCAGGGCGAAATCCTGCGCGCGCACCTGCTCGAGGATCTCGAGCAGCGCCTCGTGCGAGGTGACGGTAAAGCGCGTATGGGCATGCAGCGCGCTGCGCTCGAGCGTGGCGGCCGCCTGCGACGGCGGCAGACCGGCGAGCAGCACCCGACCGAGCGCGGTGCAGTAGGCCTCGAGCCGGCTGCCGACCCCGAGCGTGACGGACATGATGCGCGGCGTCGCGGCGCGGGCCACGTAGACCACGACCCCCTCATCGAGCACGGCAACTGTCGTCGCCTCGCCGGTCTGCTCGCTGAGCGCCTGCAACACCGGCTGTGCGGCGCCGGCCAGTGGTGCGGTGGACAGGTAGGCGTAGCCGAGGCTGAGGACCCGCGGCTGCAAGAAGAACGCGCGCCCGTCGGTGGCCGCGTAGCCGAGTTCGCACAGCGTGTACAGGCAGCGGCGCACGACCGCGCGGGTCAGTCCCGTGGCGCGGCTTGCCTCGGCGATGGTCAGGCGCTGGTTCACGCCGGCGAAGGCACGGATCACGTGCAGGCCGCGCGCGAGGGAGGTCATGAAGTCCGGGTCGCCGGCGCGAAACAGCGGGTCGCGCGCCTCGCTCAGCGCGCGGGCCGCGCGGGACGCTCGGGTTGGAGAGGGGGGCTGAGGCACGGTGGGGACACGCCCGGTGGGGTCTCGATCGTACCGCGCGCGGCTGCCTCGCGCGAGCGCCGCGGCGCTCGCTTCACGGTCCGCCGAGACTGGCCTCGATGCTGCGCCAGAGCACCGACTTCAGCAGCGTCAGGCGCTCGGCGTCGAAGTCCGGCCAGCCGAGCGCCGAGAGCATCAGCAGGCGCGAGCGGCGCACCAGCGTCGCCTGCCCGATGATGGCCACCGCGCGGATCTGCGCCTCCGGTCCGGGGTGGGTCTGCCCGAGCAGCCGGGCGATGAGCTCGGTGAGCAGCTGCAGCAGCCGGCCGGAGATCAGCTGTTGGATGGCCTCGAACGCCTCGCTCTGCTCGTTCTGCGCGCGCGCGAAGAACAGTGCCCAGCTCTCCGGTCGATCGGTGGCAAGTGCCTCGATCAGCGGCTCGATCACGCTGCGCAGCAGCTGCAGCAGCTGCTCGCGGCCAAGCGCCCCGGCGCCGAGCGCTTCGCGGGCGCGTTCGGCCGGCGGACCGAGTCTGCCGCGCACGTCGGCGGTGATGT
The DNA here is from genome assembly GCA_021805275.1 of Pseudomonadota bacterium. Next base: position 40,414 of record JAJZFQ010000058.1, on the reverse strand, counting down.
ACTCGATGCACGCCTGGTGCAGCCCCTGCTTGCCGCCGAAGTAGTACTGCAGGGCCGGCAGGCTGACGCGCGCGCGCTGCGCGATGGCGCGGGTCGAGGCGCCCTGGAAGCCGCGTTGGGCGAACAGCGTGATCGCGGTCTCGAGGATGCGTCGTCGCGTGTCGTGGCCGCAGGCATAGCGGCCCGGGCTGGCGCGTCGTCGCGCCGCCGTGCGGGGCGGTGTGCCGAGGGCGCGCGGGCTGCGGGAAGGGTTCGCCATGTCGGATTGGTCGGTCTGCGGTCGGCTCCCGGTTCGGGGTAGAAATAATATCAGTTGACAGAAAAGTATCAAGCGATAGAAAATTTGCGCAGCCAAACCAAGGAGTGCGGCAGTGACCGAGTCTTCCCCCGAGCCCGCCGCGATGCAGCCGGGCACGCCCCGGCGCCCCGGGCGCGCACTGGCGCTGCTGGCCGGTGTGGTCGGTGCGGCGGTTGTCCTTGGCTGGTGGTACGGACATCGCACCGGTGCGAGTGCGGACATCGTGCTGTACGGCAACGTCGATCTGCGCGAGGTCGATCTGGCGTTCAACGACAGCGGGCGGATCGCGAGCATCGCGGTCGACGAGGGGGATCGCGTGCGGGCCGGCGAGGCGGTGGCACGGCTCGACACCAGCCGGCTGCGCCCGATGCTCGCGCAGGCGGTGGCGCAGGCGGCCGCCGAACGCGCCGTGCTCGAGCGGCTGCAGCACGGCAGCCGGCCGCAGGAGATCGCCCAGGCGCGCGCCAACCTGCTGCTCGCACGCGCCCAGCAACAGCAGGCGCTCGCGCAGTACGTTCGCGTGGCCAACGTCTTTCGCCGCTCCGGCGGACGGGCGGTGAGTCGGCAGGATCTCACCGACACGCACGCGGCCGCCGCGGTGGCCGCCGCGCGCACCCGCGTGGCGCGCGAGGCGCTGCGCCTCGCCGTGCTCGGGCCGCGCCGCGAGGACATTGCGCAGGCCGCCGCGCTGCTGGCGGCCGACCACGCGCAAGTGGCTCTGCTGCGCCAGGAACTCGCCGATGCCGTGCTTCGCTCGCCGCTTTCGGCCGTGGTCCGCACACGGGTCGCGCAGCCGGGCGACATGACCTCCTCGCAGCAGACGGTCCTGACGCTGGCGATTACCAACCCGAAGTGGGTGCGCGCCTACATCCCGGAGTCCGACCTGGGCCGCGTCCATCCCGGAATGCGCGCTCGCGTCGCGGTCGATGCCTTCGCACACCGGCGCTTCCCCGGCTGGGTCGGGTTCATTTCCTCCGAGGCCGAATTCACGCCGAAGACCATCGAGACACCGGACCTGCGCACCAGCTTGGTGTATGAGATCCGCGTGTACGTCAAGGACCCGCACGATGATCTGCGTCTCGGCATGCCCGCAACGGTGTACCTGACCCCCGGCGGCGGGACGCACCCGTGAACGCCCCGGCGGCCGCGCTGCTCGAGTGCCGGGAGGTGTACAAATCCTTCGGCCCGCGCGCCCCGGCGCTCTCGGGGGTGTCGCTCACCGTGCCCGCCGGGAAGCTCACCGCGCTGATCGGCCCGGACGGGGCCGGCAAGACCACACTGATCCGCCTCATCTGCGGACTGCTCGGCGCCGAGCGCGGCACGCTGCGCGTGCTCGGGTTCGATCCGGCGCGCGAGGCGCAGCGGATCCAGGAGCAAGTGAGCTACATGCCGCAGAAGTTCGGCCTGTACGAGGATCTGACGGTGCGCGAGAACCTCGACCTGTACGCCGATCTGCACGGCGTCACGAGCGCCGAACGCGCGCAGCGCTATCCGCAACTGCTGCACATGACGGACCTCGCGCGCTTCGAGGCGCGGCTCGCCGGGCGGCTCTCGGGCGGCATGAAGCAGAAGCTCGGTCTCGCCTGCACGCTGGTGCGCCCGCCGCAGCTGCTGGTGCTCGATGAGCCCACCGTCGGTGTCGACCCGCTCTCGCGGCGCGAGCTGTGGCAGATCGTGCGCCACCTGGTCCGCGAGCAGGCGCTGACGGTGTTGATGAGCACCGCATACCTAGACGAAGCCGAGCGCGCAGACCGGGTGATCGTTCTGCAGGGCGGGCGGGTGCTGGCCGAGGACGCCCCCGAGGCGATCACCCGACTCGCCGCGGGCCGCGCCTTTGCGCTGCGGCCGGTCGCGCCGGACAATGCCCGCCGGCTGCAGGCGCGCCTGCTTGCCTCGGACGCGCTGATCGATGCCGTCCCGGACGCCGGTACGGTCCGCAGCGTGTGGACGCAGGCCGAAAGCGCCGTGGCCGCCGGCGGCACCGCGGTCGCGCCGCGCTTCGAGGATGGGTTCATGGTGCTGCTGCGGCGCACGCTCGCGCCCGAGAGGCGCGGGGAGATCGTGCTTGCGCACCCGCCGGCGGCCTCGAGCGGTCCGGTCATCGAGGTGGCCAATCTGGTCAAGCGCTTCGGGGGCTTCACGGCCGTCGATCGGGTGAGCTTCAACGTCGCGCGGGGCGAGATCTTCGGGCTGCTCGGGCCGAACGGGGCGGGCAAGACCACCACGTTTCGCATGCTCTGCGGACTGCTCACCCCGAGCGCGGGGGTGCTGCGCATCGGCGGGGTGGACCTCAGAGCCGCCGGCGATGCCGCGCGCGCGCAGCTCGGTTATGTGGCGCAGAAGTTCTCGCTGTACGGCCCGCTCAGCGCGCGGGAGAACCTGGAGTTCTTCGCCAGCGCCTACGGCCTGCGCGGGGCGGCACGGCGCGCGCGTATCGACTGGGCATTGCGCCAGTTCGAGCTCGCGCAGGCCACGGGCGCGGCCGCCGATCTGCCTGGCGGCTTCAAGCAGCGCCTCGCCATGGCGGCGGCGCTGCTGCACGAGCCGCGCATCCTGTTCCTCGATGAGCCGACCAGCGGGGCCGACCCGCTCGCGCGGCGTGCCTTCTGGCGGCGCATCGCGGCGCTGGCCGATCAGGGCGTCACCGTGGTGGTCACGACGCATTTCATGCAGGAGGCCGAGTACTGCGATCACATCGTCATCATGGACGCCGGCCGCGTGTTGGCCCAGGGCACGCCCGCGGAGGTGCGCGCGCGCGCGCCGCGCGAGAGCGAGCGCGACCCGACCATGGAGGATGCCTTCATCACCGTGGTCGAGCAGGCGCGTGCCGCCGAAGCGCCAGCCGTCGCCGGAGCGGCCTGAGGCATGCGCGCCGAGCTGCCGGACGCGACGCACGCAAGCCTCGCCCGGGTGGGCGCCTTGGTGCGCAAGGAGTGGCGGCAGATGATCCGTGACCCGGCGAGCATCGCCATGGGCGTGGTGTTGCCGGTGATCCTGATCTTGCTGTTCGGCTACGGCCTGTCGCTCGATGTGAAGAACGTGCCGCTCGCCGTGCTCGATCAGGACGGCTCGGCGCTCGCGCGTGGACTGATCGGCGGGCTGCAGCTCTCGCCGTATTTCCAGCCGCGCCCGGTTGCCTCGTTGCACGCCGCCGAGGCGCTGCTCGCCGCCGGCCGGGTCGAGGGAATCCTCACCGTGCCACAGCAGTTCGCGCGCCGCGCGCGCACCGGCGGGGCGGTGGTGCAGCTGGTCGTCTCGGGCACCGATGCCAACACGGCGCGCATCATCGAGGCGTACGCCAACGGGGTGCTCGAGGCGTGGGCGGCGCGCGAGGCCCCGGCGCTGGCCGGCCCGGTGCGGGTGCAGAGCCGCCTGTGGTTCAACGAGGCGAACGACAGCCGTTACTTCCTAGTGCCCGGGCTGATCGTGCTGGTCATGACCCTGATCGGGGCGTTTCTGACCGCGATGGTGGTGGCTCGCGAGTGGGAGCGCGGCACGTTCGAGGCATTGTTCGTCACGCCGGTGCGCGCGGCGGAGATCCTGCTCGGCAAGACGCTGCCGTACTTCGCCCTCGGGATGGTCGGGCTCGTGCTGTGCGTGCTCGCCGGGCGGTTCCTGTTTCACGTGCCGGTGCGCGGCTCGCTCGCGGTGCTGCTGCTCGGCTCGATGCTCTACATGCTGGTGGCGCTCGGTATCGGCCTGCTGATCTCCTCGGCGGTGAAGAACCAGCTGGTGGCCAGTCAGGTGACGCTGCTCGCGACGTTCATGCCGGCGTTCATGCTCTCCGGGCTGCTGTTCGACCTGCGCAGCATGCCCGCTCCGATCCGTGCGCTCACCTACGTTCTGCCGGCGCGTTATTTCGTGGCGCTGCTGCAGACGACCTTCCTCGCCGGGGACATCTGGTCGGTCATCGTGCCGAATGCGCTGGCACTGCTCGGCATGGTGGCCGTGATCGCGCTCGCCCTCGGCGCCATCACCCGCAAGCGGTTGGCCTGAGTCATGCTGACCGCGCTGCTGCGCATCGCTGCGCTCACCCGCAAGGAACTGCTCGCCGTGCTCAAGGACCGGCGCACGCGCCTCAGCCTGCTGGTGCCGGTGCTGGTGCAGACGCTGGTGTTCGGTTACGCGGCCAGCTATGACCTCAACCAAGTGCCCTACGCGCTGTGGTCGCGTGGCTCCGGCGAGGCGGCCACGGCGCTGGTGGCGCGGTTCGACGGGACCGGCATCTTCCGCCGCGTTGCCACGGTTTCGAGCGAGCCGGCGCTGCGCGCCGCGATCGACTCGCGGCGCGCGCTGCTCGCGCTCGAGCTGCCGCCGGATTTCTCCCGCCGGCTCGCTGCCGGGCGTCCCGCCACAGTGCAACTGATTGCCGACGGGCGCAACTCCAACACCGCGAGCACCGCGCTCGGCTACGCTCAGGCGGTGATCGGTTCGTTCAATGCGAGCTGGCAGGCCGCGCACGGGCAGGGCGCCCCGCCGGTGCGATTGAGCGCACGCGCCTGGTATAACCCCAATCTCCTGACCCGCTGGGACATGATCCCGGGCCTGATCGGCACGCTGACTCTGCTGCAGACGCTGCTGCTCACGGCGATGTCGGTGGCGCGCGAGCGCGAGCAGGGCACGTTCGATCAGCTCCTGGTGACGCCGATCCGGCCGGCCGAGATCATGGCCGGCAAGGCGCTGCCGGCGATGCTGATCGGGCTGGCTCAGGCGAGCGGGGTGCTGCTGGTGGCGCAGCTGTGGTTTCGTATCCCGTTCGAGGGATCCTTCGCTGTCCTTTACGGCGGAATCATCGTGTTCGTGCTCGCCGCGGTGGGCATCGGACTGGTAGTCTCCGCACTGTCCTATACGATGCAGCAGGCGATGCTCTACTCGTTCGTGCTGCTGATGCCGTTCACGCTGCTGTCGGGTCTGACCACGCCGATCGCGAACATGCCGCGTGCGCTGCAGTACTTCACTCGCATCAACCCCCTGCGCTACGCTATCCAGATAGCCCAGCGGGTGTATCTGGAGGGCGCGGGCCTGAAGCTGTTGCTGCCCGATCTGTGGCCCCTGGCGCTGATCGCCGCGATCACGCTGAGCGGCGCGTCCTGGCTGTTTCGTCACCGTCTGCAATGACCGTCGTGATGTTGAATAGGGAATCGCCCATGTCCCGCCTGATCGTCCATCAATCGCTGCGCGGCTGCCTCGTCGGCACCGTGCTGCTGCTCGGCGGGTGCGCCGTCGGCCCGAATTTCATCAAGCCCAAGTCCCACGCGCCGGCGCAGTGGTCCGCCACCGCGCTGCGCGAGGGAACCTCGGGGGCCTCGCGGATCAACACCCGCGAGCCGGCGAGCGTCCTCTGGTGGGAGCAGTTCCACGACCCGCTGCTGTCCTCCCTGGTGCGCCAGTCGGTCGCCGAGAACCTCGATCTGCGCGAGGCGGCACTGCGGGTCGAGGAGGCCGAGGCACAGACCCAGGCACTCTCCGGGGCGCTCTGGCCGAGCATCGATGCCAACGCCGCCTGGAGCCGCCAGCGCATCAGCACCAACACACCGAACGGCTTTCTCTTCAGCGGCAAGTTCCCCGGCGTGCCGGCGAGCATCACCAACCCGTACAACCAGTATCAGCTGGGGCTCGGGGTGTCCTGGGGGCTCGATCTGTTCGGTGGCACGCGCCGGGCGGTCGAGGCGGCCAACGCCAGCACCCACGCGGCGGTGTACGAGGCCCGCGGCGTTGCGCTCAGCATGGTCAGCGACGTGGCGCAGACCTACATCGAGCTGCGCGGCGCGCAGATGCGCCAGGCGATACTGCAGCGCACTCTCGCCACGCAGCGCGCCCTGCTGAAGCTGACGCGTGACCGCTACGAGGCGGGGCTGACCTCCGACCTGGATGTGCAGAACGCGGCCACGGAAGTGAACGCCACGCGCGCGCAGCTGCCGCTTGCGGCCGCACAGATCACCGTGGACATCAATCAGCTGGGCAACCTGATGGCCCGCCCGCCCGAGGCGCTGCGCGCCGAGCTTGTGCACGTGCGTCCCGTGCCGCCGGTGCCGCCCGAGGTGCCGATCGGGCTGCCGGCGGATCTGCTGCGACGCCGCCCGGATATCCGCGCCGCGGAGGCCAATCTGCACGCGGCCACCGCCGAGATCGGCGTGGCGATCTCGGAGTTCTTCCCGAAGATCACCTTGAACGCCGCCGGTGGCTATCAGTCCGAGGGGCTGAGCCAGCTGGTGCAGACGGCCAGCCACTTCGCGACCTTCGGTCCCGCGATCGATCTGCCGATCTTCGAGGGCGGACGGATCAGCGCCACGGTTCGGCTGCGCCGCCTGCAGGCCAGACAGGCCGGCGTCGAGTACGCGCGCACGGTGCTCAATGCGCTCAACCAGGTGGAGGATGCGCTCGCGGACTACGGCGCCGATCAGCGCCAGCGCGTGGCGCTCGGGACGGCGGTCAAGCACAGCCGCAACGCCCTGGCGCTCGCGCGCCAGCGCTACGCGAGCGGCGTCGACAATTTCATCGTGGTGCTCGATGCCGAGCGCAGCGAGCTGCAGAACGAGCTGGCGCTGGCGAGCTCCACCACCACGGTCTCGCTCGACCTGGTGCGCCTGTACAAGGCGCTCGGCGGTGGTTGGCAGGGCCCGGCACTGGCGAGCGCACACGCCCCGGGCGCGCTTGCGCACCCCGCGGTGAATGATTAAATGGATGCCCCGCAGTCAATCGGGGTCGCGCCGAGCGGCCCACGACACGCACAGGTGATCCGATGAGCCAGCCCTTCGAGACATTGAGCCAGCATCGCTGCTTCGGCGGCACGGTGGGTTTCTACCGGCACGCTGCCGCGAGCACCGCCTGCGCGATGCGCTTCTCGGTCTTCACCCCGCCGCAGGCCGCCGCCGGGCGCGTGCCGGTGCTGTACTACCTGGCGGGGCTGACCTGCACCGAGGAGACCTTCATGATCAAGGCCGGGGCGCAGCGCGTGGCCGCCGAGCTCGGCCTGATGCTGGTCGCGCCGGACACCAGTCCGCGGGGCGTGAACCTGCCCGGGGAGAGCGATTCGTGGGACTTCGGTCTCGGCGCGGGCTTTTACTTGGATGCCACCGAGGCGCCCTGGTCGAAGCATTTCCGCATGTACACCTACGTCACGCAGGAGCTGCGCGCGCTGATCACGGCGAACTTTCCGGCCGATGCGGCGCGCACCGGCATCTTCGGTCACTCCATGGGCGGGCACGGGGCACTCGTGCTCGGGCTGCGCAACCCGCAGCTGTACCGCTCGATCTCGGCGTTCGCACCGATCAGCGCGCCGCGCCAGTGCCCGTGGGGCCGCAAGGCCTTCGGCGGCTATCTCGGCGCCGATCCCGGCCCGTGGGCGCAGTACGATGCCACCGAGCTCGCCGCGGAAGTGAAGGACGCGAGCGGCCGTCCGCCGCTGCTGGTCGATCAGGGTCTTGCCGATCAGTTCCTGGCCGAGCAACTGCATCCGCACCTGCTCCAGCAGGCGTGCCAGAAGAGCGGGCTGCGCCTGACGCTGCGTCGTCACGAGGGCTACGATCACGGCTATTACTTCATCTCGAGCCTGATCGAGGATCACCTGCGGCACCACGCGCGGCTGCTGGACGCCTAGTCCCCGGCCGCCGCGCGCGCAACGGTCGTCTCGATTATTGAACAGGGGACGCTGGCGGCGGGCCGCCCGCGGCGCGGTGCTGACTGTGCTCGCATGAGGCCGGTATACTGGTCGGCCATGCAAACACCCGCAGTGGATCAGAGCCAAGAGGTCAGCCGGATCTTGGCTCAGTTCAAGGACCGGCCCGGACCGTTGCTCGAGGTCCTGCACGCGGTGCAGGCGGCCATCGGCTTCATCCCCCCGCACTCGATCGGCCTGATCGCCGAGGGGCTCAATCTCTCGCGGGCCGACGTGCACGGCGTCGTGACCTTCTACCACCATTTCCGCTCCGCGCCGCCCGGACGGCACGTCCTGCAGGTGTGCCGGGCGGAGTCCTGCCAGGCGGTCGGCGGGGAAGCGCTCGCCGAGCATGCGCGCACGCGCCTCGGGGTGGACTTCCACGAGAGCACCCCCGACGGACGCCTCTCGCTCGAGCCGGTCTACTGTCTGGGTAACTGTGCCTGCTCGCCGGCGGTGATGCTCGACGGCCGCCCCTATGGGCGCATGACGCCGGCGCGTCTCGATGGACTGCTGGGGGCGCTGAACGCCCCGGCAGGCACTGAAGCATGAGCACGATTTACGTTCCCGGCGACTCCGGTGCCCTGTCGCTCGGCGCCGACGAGGTCTGCGCCGCGATCAGCCGCGAGGCGGTCGCGCGCGGACTCGAGGTTGAGCTGGTGCGCAACGGCTCGCGTGGCGCCTACTGGCTTGAGCCGCTGGTGGAAGTGGCCTGCGCCGGCAAGCGCATCGCCTACGGACCGGTGAGCCCGGCAGAGGTGCCGAGCCTGTTCGATGCGCACTGGCTCGAGGGCGGTGCCCACCGGCTGCAGCTCGGGGAGGCGGGTCGGCTCGCCTGGTTCGCCAATCAGCAGCGCCTGACTTTCGAGCGCGTCGGTCTCACCGATCCGTGCTGCGTAGCGGACTACCTCGCCCATGGCGGTTACCAGGGCCTGCGCCGCGCGCTCTCGATGGCGCCGGCGGCCGTCGTCGAGCAGGTGCTGCGCTCCGGGCTGCGCGGCCGGGGCGGGGCGGCCTTTCCCACCGGCATCAAGTGGAAGACGGTGCTCGAGCAGGCGACCGGCCAGAAGTACGTGACCTGCAATGCCGACGAGGGGGACTCCGGGACGTTCTCCGATCGGATGCTCATGGAGGGCGATCCGCTCAGCCTGATCGAGGGCATGACCATCGCCGGCACCGCCGTCGGGGCGACCCAGGGCTATATCTACCTGCGCGCCGAGTATCCTCATGCCGGGCGCGCGCTGACCCGGGCGATCGCCGCGGCGTACGCAGCCGATTACCTCGGCGCGGACGTCTTGGGCAGCGGTCGGCGCTTCGACCTCGAGGTCCGCCTTGGCGCCGGGGCGTACGTGTGCGGCGAGGAAACCTCGATGCTCGAGAGCCTCGAGGGACGCCGCGGCGAGGTGCGCGTGCGTCCGCCGCTGCCGGCCATCCGGGGTCTGTTCGGTCGCCCGACGATCGTCAACAACGTGATCACGCTCGCCACGGTGCCGTTGATCCTGCGCGAGGGCGCGGAGTTCTACGCCGGGTTCGGCATGGGCAAGTCGCGCGGCACGCTGCCGCTGCAGCTCGCCGGCAACATCAAGCGCGGCGGGCTGGTCGAACGCGCTTTCGGGCTGACGCTGCGCGAACTCCTCTATGATTACGGCGGCGGCTCGGCGAGCGGACGCCCGATCCGCGCGGTGCAGATCGGCGGACCGCTCGGGGCGTACGTGCCGGCCGCGCAGTTCGATACTCCGGTCGATTACGAGGCGCTCGCCGCCAGCGGGGCCATGCTCGGCCACGGTGGCATCGTCGCCTTCGACGACACGGTCGACATGGTGCGCATGGCCCGCTACGCGATGGAGTTCTGCGCGATCGAGTCCTGCGGCAAGTGCACTCCCTGCCGGATCGGCTCAACCCGCGGCATGGAACTGCTCGATCAGATCATCCAGGGCCGCGATCCGCGCGGCAATCTGGAGCGGCTCGAGGACTTGTGCGAGCTGATGCTGCAGGGCTCGTTGTGCGGGCTCGGCGGCATGACTCCCTTCCCGGTGCGCAGCGCTGTGCAGCATTTCCGGGAAGATTTCCTTGGGCACGCGCAGCATTGAAGGACGCGCGGGCGCGGCCGGTTGCGGCCGCCGACGGCGTCGGAGGCGTTGACGATGTTTGCACTCGATCACCACGATCATGGTACGGCGGTCCCCGTCGCGGGCGCGCCGGTCACTTTGCAGATCGACGGCCATGAGGTCACGGTGCCGACGGGCACCTCGGTCATGCGTGCCGCGGCACTCGTCGGCGTCGACGTGCCGAAGCTGTGCGCCACCGACACGCTGAAGGCGTTCGGATCGTGCCGGCTGTGCCTGGTGCAGATCGAGGGTCGCCGGGGCTATCCGGCCTCCTGCACCACCCTGGTGGAGGCCGGCATGAAGGTCACCACCCAATCGGCGCAGTTGCACAAGCTGCGCCGCGGCGTCATCGACCTGTACGTGTCGGACCATCCGCTCGAGTGCGAGGGCTGCCCCGCCGACGGGCATTGCGAGCTGCAGTCCATGGCCGCCGCGGTCGGCGTGACGCACAGCTCCTACGCCCCCGGGGCGGTGCACCGGCCGCTCGAGGTGGACGGCAGCAACCCGTATTTTCAGTTCGATCCGCAGCTGTGCATCGTCTGCTCGCGCTGCGTGCGCGCCTGCGACGAGGTTCAGGGGACCTTCGCCCTCACCGTGCAGGGACGTGGCTTCGCCTCCAAGATCGCCGCCAGCGAGGATCAGCCGTTTCTGGATTCCGAGTGCGTCTCGTGCGGCGCGTGCGTCGAGGCCTGTCCGACGGCGGCGCTCAGTGAGAAGGCCCTCACGCGCAGCATTCCGCGCACGCAGGCGGTCACGACCACCTGCGCCTACTGCGGGGTCGGCTGCAGCTTCACCGCGGAGGTCGGCGGCACGGCCGAGGCGCCCGAGGTGCTGCGCATGGTGCCGAACCGGGACGGCGACGCCAATCACGGCCACGCGTGCGTCAAGGGCCGCTTCGCGTACGGCTACGCGACGCACTCGGACCGGCAGCTCAAGCCGATGGTCCGCAAGAGCATCCGCGAACCGTGGCGCGAAGTGTCCTGGGACGAGGCGATCGGTTATGCGGTAAGCGAGATCCGCCGCATCCAGGCGAAACACGGCCGCGATTCGGTCGGCGGAATCACCTCCTCGCGCTGCACCAACGAGGAGACCTTCCTCGTGCAGAAACTGGTGCGCGCCGCCTTCGGCAACAACAACGTCGACACCTGCGCGCGCGTGTGTCACTCGCCGACCGGCTACGGCCTGAAGAGCACGCTCGGGGAGTCGGCCGGGACGCAGGCGTTCACTTCGGTGCGCGAGGCGGACGTGATGCTGCTGATCGGCGCCAACCCGACCGACGGCCACCCGGTGTTCGCATCGCAGATGAAGCAGCGGCTGCGCGAGGGCGCCAAGCTGATCGTCATCGACCCGCGCGCCATCAGCCTGGTCCGTACCCCGCACGTGACCGCGGCGTTCCATTTGCAGTTGCAGCCCGGCACCAACGTCGCGATGCTCAACGCGCTCGCGCACGTGGTGGTGACCGAGGGCCTGACGCGCGAGGACTACGTCGCCGAGCGCTGCGAGGCGCCTTCCTACCAGCGCTGGAAGGCATTCGTCTGTGAGCCGCGCAACTCGCCCGAGGCGCTCGCCGAGGTCACCGGGGTGCCGGCCGAGCTGGTGCGCGCCGCGGCGCGCCTGTACGCCACCGGCGGGAACGGGGCGATCTACTACGGGCTCGGAGTGACCGAGCACAGCCAGGGTTCCACGGCGGTGATGGCGCTGGCGAACCTCGCCATGGCGACGGGCAACATCGGTCGCGAGGGCGTCGGCGTCAATCCGCTGCGCGGCCAGAACAACGTGCAGGGCTCATGCGATATGGGCTCATTCCCGCACGAATTCAGCGGCTACCGACACGTGTCCGATCCGGTCGCGCGCGCGCTGTTCGAGCAGTCCTGGGGCGTGCGGCTCGATGCCGAGCCGGGACTGCGTATCCCGAACATGTTCGAGGCGGCCCTCGACGGCACGTTCCGCGCGCTGTACGTGCAGGGTGAGGACATCGTGCAGTCCGACCCCGACACGAACCACGTTACCCGTGCCATGGAGGCGATGGAATGCGTGATCGTGCAGGACCTGTTCCTCAACGAGACGGCGCAGTTCGCGCACGTGTTCTTGCCGGGCTCGTCCTTCCTGGAGAAGGACGGCACGTTCACGAACGCCGAGCGGCGCATCTCGCGCGTGCGCCGCGTGATGCCGCCGCGCGCCGGCTACGCCGACTGGGAAGTCACGATGTTGCTGTCGAACGCGCTCGGCTACCCGATGAGCTACCGCCATCCGTCCGAGATCATGGACGAGATCGCGCGCCTGACTCCGACCTTCACCGGCGTGTCCTACGAGAAGCTCGATCGCCTAGGCAGCATCCAATGGCCGTGCAATGAGGCGGCCCCCGAGGGAACCCCGACCATGCACGTCGGACACTTCGTGCGCGGCAAGGGGCGTTTCTTCGTCACCGAGTACGTGGCGACGCCGGAGCGGGTTAACAGCCGCTTCCCGCTGATCCTGACCACGGGGCGGATCCTCTCGCAGTACAACGTCGGGGCGCAGACCCGGCGCACCGACAACGTGGTGTGGCATACCGAGGATCTGCTCGAGATCCATCCGCACGATGCCGAGACACGGGGCATCCTTGATGGGGACTGGGTGGGACTTGCCAGCCGCTCCGGCGAGACAGTGCTGCGCGCCCGGGTGAGCGATCGGATCGCCCCCGGGGTGGTCTACACCACATTTCACTTCCCGCAGACGCAGGCCAATGTCGTCACCACGGAGAATTCCGACTGGGCCACGAACTGTCCGGAGTACAAAGTGACCGCCGTCCAGGTCGTGCGCATCTCCCAGGCCGAGGCCTGGCGCACGCGCGCAGCTCAGGCCCGCTACGCCGGGCGCACGCGCGATCCGGCGCATGCCTGAGACGCGCTCCGCGCCGGCGCCCCTCATAGCGCAGTTCGAGGTCGAGCGCTGGCGGCCGGGTGCGTCCGGACCGGCGCTCGAGCGGGTCGCCGAGGAGGTCCCGGTCGCGCTCGTGTACGAGGACGTGCCCCACGGGGTCATGCTGGCCACGCCGGCGGACCTTGAGGACTTTGCCGTGGGCTTCACCTTGAGTGAGCGCCTGGTCGAGCAGTCTGCGCAGATCCGCGGTGTGGAAGTGCGCTATGCCGCCGAGGCGGCCGAGGTGCGCGTGAGCGTCGCCTGGGAGCGCTTCACCGCGCTGCTCGAGCGGCGCCGCCACTTGACCGGGCGGACCGGCTGCGGGCTGTGCGGGGTGGAATCACTCGAGCAGGCCGTGGGCCCGGTCACGGCGGTCGGCGCCGGCCCCACCGTGAGCACCCACGAGTTGCATGCGGCCATCGTGGCACTGGCGGCGCTGCAGCCGCTGAATGCGCAGACCGGCAGCGTGCACGCCGCCGCCTGGGTGCGCCCCGGCGGTGGCATCGAGACGGTGCGCGAGGACGTGGGCCGGCACAACGCACTCGATAAGCTGATCGGGGCGCGGGTGCGGGCCGGAGCGGCGCTCAGCGAGGGCTTCGTGCTGCTGACCAGCCGGGCGAGTTTCGAGATGGTGCAGAAGAGCGCCGCAGTCGGCATTGCCTTCATCGCCGCGATGTCTGCTCCCACGGCGCTCGCGGTGCGCCTGGCGCGCCAGGCGGGAGTGACCCTGGTGGCGTTCGCGCGCGAGCGCCAACATGTCGTCTACGCGCATCCGCATCGGCTGCTCGGCGATTCCGGAGATAACCGACTGTCATGAACATAGATCGGCTGGTTAAGATGGCCAACGAGATCAGCGAGTTCTTCGCTGGCGAGTCGGCGCGCGAGCAGGCGGCAGAGGATGTCGCCAGGCACCTGCGCAGGTTCTGGGACCCGCGCATGCGCCGTCAGATCATCGATTACCTGCGCACCGAGGGCGGCGCCGGGCTGTCGGAGCTGGCGCGCCACGGCGTTGAGAGGCTCGCCGCTGCCGATCCGCCCGGCGCGTGAGCGCTGATGCGCGCTGGTCTCGGCCGCCCATTTCGGCTAGAATCCAACGTCTCGTCCAACGAAACGACACGGCATGACACAGGTTTTCCCGACGGGCGGGGTGTCACGCCAGGGTGACGGCACCCGCACGGCGTTGATATGCGGCTCGATGGCGTTCGACTCCATCATGCGGTTTGAAGGCCGCTTCCGCGATCACATCCTGCCCGAACAGATCCACATCCTGAACGTCTCTTTCCTGGTGCCGCAGCTGCGCCGCGAGTTCGGCGGCTGCGCGGGCAATATCGCCTACAACATGCGCCTGCTCGGCGATATTGGCGCGCCCATGGCGACCGTCGGACGCGACTTCGGCCCGTATCGGCAGTGGCTGGGGGACGCCGGAATCCCGCTCGATTACCTGCGCATGGTCGAGGACGAGCTGACCGCGCAGGCGTTCATCACCACGGACCTCGACGACAACCAGATCACGGCCTTCCACCCCGGGGCGATGCAACATGCGCATCTGAACCCGGTGAGCGCCGCGCGCGAGGTCGCCATCGGTGTCGTGGCGCCCGACGGGCGGACGGGGATGATCGAGCACGCCGCCCAGTTCGCCGCCGCCGGCGTCCCGTTCCTGTTCGATCCCGGCCAGGGTCTGCCGATGTTCAGCGGCGAGGAGCTTGTGCGCTTCATCGAGCAGGCGACCTGGGTTGCGGTCAACGACTACGAGTGGCGCCTGCTGCAGCAGAAGACCGGCTGGAGCGAAGGGGCGGTCCTCGAGCGCATCTCGGCGCTGATTGTCACCCGTGGCGCCCAGGGCTCGAGCATCTTCAGCCGCGAGGGCCGTATCGACATTCCGTCGGCCAAGGCGCGCGCAGTAGTCGATCCGACCGGATGCGGCGACGCCTATCGGGCGGGCCTGCTGCACGGGCTGCTGCATGGACTCGACTGGGAGACGACCGGCCGGGTCGCCTCCGTCATGGGGGCGATCAAGATCGAGTCGCGCGGCACGCAGAACCATCGACTCGCGCGCGCGGCGATCGCCGACCGCATGCGCGAGAGCTTCGGCGCGGCAGCTACGGCGGCCGCCTTTGGCGGGGCGATCACCACCCCGCCGTCCCACACCCACGTGTCTACAGGAACGCACTGATGACTAACCGCTATCTGTTTACCTCCGAGTCGGTCTCCGAAGGCCATCCGGACAAGGTGTCTGACCAGATTTCGGACGCGGTTCTCGATGCGATTCTGGCGGAGGATCCGCGAGGCCGCGTGGCGTGCGAGACATTGGTCAAGACCGGCGTGGTGATCGTGGCGGGCGAGGTCACGACCACCGCCTGGGTGGATGTCGAGGCGCTGGTGCGCAAGACGGTGCTCGACATCGGCTACAACACCTCCGAGATGGGCTTCGACGGCGCGAGCTGCGGAGTGCTCAACATCATCGGCAAGCAGTCGCCGGATATCGCCCAGGGGGTCGACCGCCCAGATGAGCGCTCGCAGGGGGCCGGCGATCAGGGCCTGATGTTCGGCTACGCCACGAATGAGACCGACGTGCTGATGCCGGCGGCCATCACGCTCGCCCATCGCCTCGTGAAGCGCCAGGCCGAGGTGCGCAAGTCCGGCCGGCTGCCGTGGCTGCGTCCGGACGCCAAGAGCCAGGTCACGCTGCGCTACGAGGACGATCGGCCCGTCGGAATCGAGGCGGTCGTGCTCTCGACCCAGCACAGTCCCGATGTGCCGACCGAGCAGCTGCGCGAGGCGGTGATGGAGGAGATCCTGAAGCCGACTCTGCCGACGGAGTGGGTCGACAAGAGCACCCAGTTCCACATCAATCCGACCGGCCGGTTCGTCATCGGCGGTCCGGTAGGGGACTGCGGACTCACCGGCCGCAAGATCATCGTCGATACCTACGGCGGCTTCGCCCGTCACGGCGGCGGCGCATTTTCCGGCAAGGATCCCTCCAAGGTCGATCGCTCGGCGGCCTATGCGGCGCGCTACGTGGCCAAGAACATCGTCGCGGCGGGGCTCGCCGCGCGCTGCGAGGTGCAGGTCTCGTACGCCATCGGCGTCGCCGAGCCGACCTCGATCATGGTCGAGGCGTTTGGCACCAGCCGCCTCTCGCGCGAGCAGCTCACGCGCTTGGTGCGCAAGCACTTCGATCTGACGCCTTACGGTCTGCGGCAGATGCTCGATCTGACCCGGCCGATCTACCAGAAGACCGCCGCCTACGGCCACTTCGGCCGCACCGAGCCGGAGTTCACCTGGGAGCGGACCGACCGCGCCGCGGCGCTGGCCGCCGAGGCAAAGGCCTCCAAGGTGGCCTGATCCGCAGCGTGGCGGACCGCGCCGCGGTCCGCCACGGCATCGATTCGCCGCCGCACGGTGCGGTGGCGCAGCGTCGCTCGAGGAGCGTTGCGACAGTCCGGTGGGCTCTCGGCCCCCCGCCTGCCAGGCTCGAGCGGCGCAGTACTTCCCGATACGGCGCTCAATGAAACCATTGGAGCAATCAACCATGAACGCCACGTTGAAGCCGGCCGCTGCGCCCGCGGACTGCAAGGTCGCCGACCTGTCGCTCGCCGACTGGGGACGCAAGGAAATTCTCATTGCCGAGACGGAAATGCCGGGCCTGATGGCCATCCGCGAGGAATATGCCGCCGCGCAGCCGCTTGCCGGGGCGCGCGTCAGCGGCTCGCTGCACATGACCATCCAGACCGCCGTGCTGATCGAGACCCTGCAGGCTCTTGGCGCACAGGTGCGTTGGGCCTCGTGCAACATCTTCTCGACGCAGGATCACGCCGCTGCCGCGATCGCCGCGCGCGGCACGCCGGTGTTCGCCTGGAAGGGCGAGTCGCTCGCCGATTACTGGGATTACACGCACCGGATCTTCGAGTGGTCCGGTGAGCAGTACACCAATATGATTCTCGATGACGGCGGCGATGCGACACTGCTGATGCACCTCGGTGCGCGCGCCGAGACCGACCCGGCGGTGATCGCCAAGCCGGCGAGCGAGGAGGAAACGGCGCTGTTCGCCTCGATCCGCGCCAAGCTGGCCCAGCATCCGAAGTGGTACTCGAGCCGCATCGGCCACATCCGTGGCGTGACGGAGGAGACCACGACCGGCGTGCACCGTCTGTATCAGATGGCCAAAGAGGGGCGCCTCGCCTTCCCGGCCATCAACGTCAACGACTCGGTCACCAAGAGCAAGTTCGACAACCTGTACGGCTGCCGCGAATCACTGGTCGACGGCATCAAGCGCGCCACGGACGTGATGGTGGCCGGAAAAATTGCCGTGGTCTGCGGCTACGGCGACGTCGGCAAGGGATGCGCGCAGGCGCTGCGGGCGCTCGCGGCCCAGGTTTGGGTCACCGAGGTCGATCCGATCTGCGCGCTGCAGGCGGCGATGGAGGGCTTCCGGGTGGTGACCATGGACTATGCGGCCGACAAGGCGGATCTGTTCGTCACGGCCACCGGAAACCTGCATGTCATCGCGCATGATCACATGGCGCGCATGAGGCACAACGCGATCGTCTGCAATATAGGGCATTTCGACAACGAGATTGACGTGGCCAGTCTGCGGCGATACCGCTGGGAGAACATCAAGCCCCAGGTCGACCATGTCATATTCCCCGACGGCCGACGGCTGATCCTCCTCGCCGAAGGTCGTCTGGTGAACCTCGGCTGTGCCACGGGTCATCCGAGCTATGTGATGAGCTCGAGTTTTGCCAATCAGACCCTGGCACAGATCGAGCTGTTCTGCAATACGGTGAAGTATCCGACGGGCGTGTACGTGCTGCCGAAGCAACTCGACGAGAAGGTTGCGCGGTTGCAGCTGACCCGATTCAACGCGCAATTGACGATACTCACGGAGCAGCAGGCCGGCTATATCGGCGTTGATCGCGCCGGTCCGTACAAGTCGGATCATTACCGCTACTGAGCATCGCCACGGCCGTCCCCGTCCGGGGACGGCCGTCAGCGTGGTTGCGTGTCGAATCTGACCACGTAACACACGACAGACTTCCTACAACATACCAACTGAAAGAAGTTGGACGCGCGTTAAAATGCGTGTATGATGCGCCGGCAACCCTGTAGTTGGGTGTTTTTTGGGAGTCTTATAGATGGCGAAACGTCCCTCGAATGACGGCGCGTCCTGGAGCGCCAGTGAGCTGAAGACCTTGAAGGCGCTCGCGAAGGCGGGCACTCCGACCACCGAGGTCGCGAAGAAGCTGGGGCGTACCCCGGCGGCGGTGCAGCAGAAGGCCATGCGCGCCGGAATTTCCTTCCGGGCCGCCAAGCGGGCCGGCGCGCGCAAGAAGAAGTAAGCGCCAGGCGTCACACGCAGGCCGGGCGGCCGCGCAGAGCGGGCGCCCGGCCTCTTGTTTTCTGGCCTCGATTCCGGCCGAGCTGTCGTCCGCTGTCAGGCTCGGGGCTTGTCAGGGACGGAATTAATTGCCAAACTTCGACGGTTGATCAGGACTGATTCCTTTCTCGTGAACTGCGTCTCGTAAGGGGGCCCCATGCGGCAGGCATTACGGTTTTCGATAGGAGTTGCGGCACTGGCGTTGGCTGGATGCGGCGTGCGTGTGCAAAACCAGACGCCCACGCAGTTTCAGGCCAATCCGGACATCGGCATGTATCCGTTGTCGGCGACCATCAAGACGGGCGCCCTGGTGAGTCAGCCGGTTTATGTCTTCCAGGTCGGCGGTGGCCAGAAGGTCCCGCTGCATGCGGACGCTACGGGCACCGTTTTCCGCACCATGTATCCGGTGCGTTGCAAGAGCAGCTTCCCGGTGCAGTACCTGGCGGTCTGGCGCGTGCAGGGCATGGCCACTCGTCAGAAGCTCTTCCCGGCCCAGCCGATCGACGTGCAGCTGACCCAGCCGCCGCTCATCAAGGATGCGATCATCAGCAGCGCGGGGGCGCCGAAGAAGGGCGAGTGGCAAGGCTCGGTGAACTACGTGTTCGCGACCGCGCAGAACACGAGCATCACCGGGGCGAAGATCGAGCCGTCCGGTACCACCAAGGCCGATGAGCTCGCCGCCAAGGCGATTCACATCGTGAGCACGTTCCCGATCGCCGCATCGTGCGATACGCCGACCGGCGTCGTGCTCGCCTCGCGCGACCGCACTGCGCATGCGAATCTGGTGATCACCACCGATTCGACGGTTGCTCCGAGCTGGACGACGGCGGTGACCTTCATGCCGCAGCCGGCGGGCGAGTAGCCCGGCCGCTGAGGCCGAACGAATCGAACGGGGTTCGCCGCAGGCGAGCCCCGTTCGCATTTTGCGGGGGGGAGAACGCACCGGGCGAGGCGACTCAAATCCTGGACGAGTCCTAAAAGGTGGCGCACGGGGGGGATTCTGCGCCGTCCGGGAGCCGCTCTCAGCACCGGTGCGAGAGGGAGTCTGGCATGGTGGCGCTGAACCGAGCGTGAACCATGTGGGGAATTTCCTGCGCCGCTGGGGAACGGGGTCACACGGGCGCATGCATATAATGCTCACATGATCGATGATTCAACCCGGCGCTTCTCCAGCCGCGTCGCTGACTACGTGAAGTCGCGGCCGTCCTATCCACTCGAGGCACTGCGCTACCTGCGCGAGCAGCATGGTTTTGCACCCGGTTCGCGCGTGGCGGATCTGGGCTCCGGCACGGGCATCCTCGCCGCGCAGCTGCTCGAGGCCGGCGCCCGTGTCTGGGCGGTCGAGCCGAACCGCGAGATGCGCGAGGCCGCCGAGCAGCTGCTTGCCGGCCGGGACGGCTTCACCAGTGTGAGCGGCACCGCCGAGGCGAGCACCCTCGAGACGCACAGCGTCGAGTGGATCACGGCCGGCCAGGCGTTCCACTGGTTCGATCCGCAACGGGCGCGCGAGGAGGGGCTGCGCATCCTGGTGCGCGGCGGCCGGGTCGCGCTGCTGTGGAATGAGCGTCCCGAGGAGCCGCTGCCGTTCCTGGCCGATTACGAGGCGCTACTGCGCCGCTACGCGCCGGAATACGACCAGGTGCGCAGCCGGCGTGCCTACGGGCCGACGATGCACACGTTCTTTGGCCGCGAGCCAGCGCGCGCGGTGTTCGCCAACCGCCAGGTGTTCGATTTCGAGGGCCTGAAGGGCCGGGCGATGTCCTCCTCCTACGTGCCCGAGCCCGGCCATCCGGACCACGCGCCGCTCATGGCGGGGCTGCGCGAGCTGTTCGAGCGGCATCAGCGCGACGGTACGGTCGAATTCGCGTACCAGACGCTGCTGTTCTTCGGTTCGCTGGAGTGATCCGGCTCGCCGCGGACCGGATACGGCGGCGGATTCAGGCGTTGTGCGCGGCCACGAAGGCGGGCAGATCCTCGAGGCGATCGAGGGCGGCGAGATAAGCGATGCGCTCGAGCGGGCCGCGGTGGTACCCGTAACGCATCAAGACCAGCGGCATCCCGGCCGCCTCGGCCGTGGCCGCATCGACCTCGCTGTCACCCACCATCAAGGCCTCACGCGGCTCGAGCGAGAAATCCTCGAGCAGCGAGTGCAGCACGCGCGGATCGGGCTTGCGAAACGGCAGCGAATCCCCGCCGACGAGGCGGCTGAAGAACGGCGCGAGGCCGAGGCGCTCGAGGATGGCGGCAGCGAGGTCTGCCGGCTTGTTGGTGCAGATGGCTAGGCGCAGCTTGGCGGCCTGCAGTCGTTCGAGTGTCGTGCGCGCCCCCGGATAGGGCACGGTGGCGCGCACCGGATCGGCCGCGTAGTGGCCGCGCATGGCACGCAGCGCCTCGAGGGGATCGATCTCGCTCAGCCCGCGCGCTGCGAGGGCGCGCTCGACCAGCCGGCCCATGCCCTCGCCGATCATGGCGCGGATCTCCCCGAGCGCGAGCGGCGCCCGGCCGTAAGCGCCGAGCACGCCGTTGACCGCGTGCCCCAGATCCGCCGCGCTGTCGATCAGCGTGCCGTCGAGATCGAAAATCACCGCCGATATGGGCATCGGAGTACTTTAGCACCGGATTGCGGACGCACCGGCCTGGTGTTGGAGCGGGCGCCGATTGCCCGGCGCCCGTTCGAGCAGACCGGCGCGGCCGGGCGGAGTCGCCCGCGGCGGCGGGTCGGACGGCCGATGCGGCGCAGGAGTGACGATGGACCACTCGGTATGGGAGCGCTATCATAGTGTTTATGGCGTTGCGGCCGCACGATTGACGCAGGCGGGCGGTCGGGGATTGGACTAGCGCCCGGCGCAATTGCGTTACAATTTTTCCCTGGGATCGGCTCGTCGGTACGCCGTCCCGATACCTTTGGACCCGCCACCTTCATGCACGGTATTGCGCGA
This sequence comes from Pseudomonadota bacterium, assembly GCA_021805275.1. The sequence continues at coordinate 19,134 of JAJZFQ010000058.1, read as the reverse complement.
GGCGCGACCTGCCTCGAGTTTGGCCGTTTTCGGCTGCTGACCCGCCAGCGCGAGCTGCGCATCGGCGAGAAACCCGTTGCGCTGGGTTCGCGTGCGTTCGACGTGCTGCTGGTGCTGATCGAGGCCGGCGGCGACCTCGTGACCAAGGAGGAGCTGCTCGCGCGCGCCTGGCCAGGCATCGTCGTCGAGGAAAGCAACATCCAGGTGCAGATCTCGGCGCTGCGCAAGGTCCTCGGCAAGGACCGCAACCTCATCCTCACCGTCCCGCTGCGCGGTTACCGCTTTACCGCAGAGGTGCGCGTGGTGCGCGAGCCCGGCCAAGCGCTGGGCGGCGAGGCGAGCTTGCCGCCGACCAACCTGCCGGCGGCGATGTCGGATTTCATTGGTCGCGAGGCCGAACTCGCTACGGTGCGCGAGTTGCTGCGCCACAATCGCCTGGTGGCCCTGGTCGGTACCGGCGGTATCGGTAAGACCCGGCTCGCGCTCGAAGCGGCGCGCGCGCTGCTCGCGGAGTTCACCGACGGGGTGTGGCTGGCCGAGCTCGCACCGCTCAGCGATCCGGAACTCGTCGCGAGCGCCATGCACGCGGCGCTTGGCCTGCAGAGCGGCGCGGGCCGCTGGACCGGCGAGCGCCTGGCCGCGGCCCTGCGCGAACGCAAGCTGCTGCTGGTGCTCGACAACTGCGAGCATCTGATCGGCGCGGTAGCCCGCGAGGCCGAAACGCTGCTCGCCGCCGCACCACAGCTGCGCATCCTCGCGACCAGCCAGGAGCCGCTCGGCATCGAGGGGGAGTGCACGCTGCGGCTGCGCCCGCTGGAATTCCCGGCGGAGAACGTGACCGGTCTGGCGAGCGCGGAGCGCCATGACGCGGTGCGACTGTTCGTGGCGCGCGCCCGCGCCGCCGATCCGCAGTTCGCGTTGAGCGAGCACAATGCTGGCACGGTCTCCATGATCTGCCGGCGTCTCGACGGCATTCCGCTCGCCATCGAGCTCGCCGCCGCCCGCTCCGCGGCCCTCGGCATCGAGGGCCTGGCGCAGCGGCTGGATTTGCGCTTCCACGTTCTGACCGGCGGGCGCCGCACCGCGCTGCCGCGCCACCAGACGCTGCGCGCCACGCTCGATTGGAGTCACCGGCTGCTGGCCGAGCCGGACCGGATCGTGCTGCGCCGGCTGGCGGTGTTCGCCGGGAGCTTTACCCTCGAGGCCGCCGGACAGGTCGTCGCCGATGCGGCGCTGCCCGAGTGGGAAGTGGTCGGGCGCATCGCTGAACTGGTCGACAAGTCGCTGGTGGCGGCCGATGCAGCCGGGCCGCAGCGACGCTACCGCCTGCTCGAGACCACGCATGCCTATGCCATGGAGAAGCTCGCCGACAGCGGCGAGTTTGGACCGCTGGCGCGGCTGCACGCACGCTACTTCCATGACGCGCTCGACACCGCACTCGCCGAGTGGGAGCACGCCCCGTCGGATACGTGGTTGGAGAAATTCGGTCCCGAGATCGACAACGTGCGCGTCGCGCTCGACTGGGCATTCGGCGCCGACGGCGATCAGGCGATCGGGGTGGAACTCGCGGCCGCATCGCACCTGCTGTGGTCGCTGCTGTCGCTGATGCCCGAGGGCCGGGTCCGCCTCGAGCGGGCCACCGCGGTGCTCGGCCGCGAAACGCCGAAGGCGCTCGAGGCGCGCCTGTGGTACGGCTACGGCTTTCTCTCCGCCGGCGAGCCGCGCGCACGCGCGGTGCCGGCGCTGCGCCGCGCGGTGGCGCTGCTGCGCGAGGCGGGTGAGCCGCTCGATCTCGGCCGCGCGCTCGCCTTCTACGGCCTGAACCTCGCGCGTACCGGAGCGCTCCCCGAGGGCCTCGCAGCCCTCGAGGAAGGCCGCGCGCTGCTGTCGGCGAGCGCTCAGCCGAAGAGCTATGCGCTGTGCCTGACCAACCTCGCAATTGCGCGTACGGTGGCCGGGGAGTACGAGGCGGCGCGCCGCTGCCTGGATGAGGCACTCACGGTCGGCGCGGCGTCGCACGCGGATTTCTGCGCTTGGCGTGCGCTCATCTACAAGGCCGAGGTGCAGTTCGCCGAGGGGCGCATCGAGGCGGCCATCGCCGGGGCACGCGAGGTGATCACGCTCGCCCGCGCGTCCCGGCGCACGGGACTGCTCGGGCACGCACTGTGCAATCTGGCCGGATACCTGATCGCACATGACGAGATCGAGCCGGCCGGCGCGGCGCTGCGCGAGGGGCTGCCGCTGGCGGAGGAAAGCGAGCTCGACACGGTTCTCATCGCCGGTGGCATGCAGCACCTGGCGACTATCGCGGCGCGACAGAAGCGCTTCGAGCGCGCCGCGCAGTTCATCGGCTACGCGCACGCGTTCTTTTCGGCGGAATTCGCCGGCCGCAGCCCGGCAAAGCTGATGATCGAGGCAGGCATCCTCGAGCAGCTGCGCGCGGTGCTGCCGGGTGATCGGCTGACCGCGTTGATGCAATCCGGTGCGCGCTGGAGCCAGGGCGAAGCCATCTCCGCAGCCCTGGAAAATTGATATTTGTCACGGTTGTCGGTGCTACGGCGGCGCGTTACTGGGGCGGCGTCGGCGACAGCAAGTCCTGCGCGCAAGAATTAATAAAGATTAAGCGCAATTGAGCAGGGGCTAAGGATTTAGCGCCGGCGAGAGACCATGCTCCCGCCGTTGAAAATACGGCTGGTGTCCGCCCCAAAATGACGCGCAACCTCTGGTCCAGATTCTGTCGCCTGCTGCCGCTGCCGGCAACGGCGCTGCTGTCCGGCTGTCACGCCGCGCTGCTTGATCCAAAGGGGCCGATCGGCGCTGCCGAGCGCTCGATCATCCTCACCTCCACGGGCCTGATGCTGCTGATCGTCATCCCGGTGATCGTGCTGGTGCTGGTCGTGGCCTGGCGGTACCGCGCCTCGAACACCCAGGCCAAGTACGAGCCGGAGTGGTCGCACTCGAACAAGATCGAGGCGGTGATGTGGTCCGTGCCGATCATCATCGTCGGTATCCTCGGGGTGATCGCCTGGCGCACCTCGCACGAGCTCGATCCGTTCCGCCCCATTGCCTCGACCGTCAAGCCCGTGCACATCGATGCCGTGGCGCTCGATTGGAAGTGGCTGTTCATCTATCCCGACCAGCACGTCGCCAGCGTCAACGAGGTGGCCCTGCCGGTTGGCGTGCCGGTGGTGTTCCACATCACTTCCGCGACGGTGATGAATTCGTTCTTCATCCCGCGCCTTGGCAGCCAGATCTACGCCATGGCGAACATGCAGACCGCCGACAACTTGGTGGCGAGCGTGCCCGGAACATATCGGGGCATCTCGGCGAACTTCAGCGGTGAGGGCTTCTCGGGCATGACGTTCAAGGCCGTGGCGATGTCCGCGGCCGACTACAAGCAGTGGCTGACGAATGCCGCCGCCTCGAAGCAGACGCTCGACGGGGCGGGCTACCTGGCGCTCGACAAGCCGAGCGAAAACGTCCCGGTTGCCTTCTATTCCCATGTGACGCCAGGACTGTTCGAGCAGATCGTCCAGGGCAAATTTGCCCCGGGGGGCATGCGGGCGGACATGGCCATGAACCGCGCCAGGAGAGATTGATGTTCGGTAAGCTGACCCTCAGCGCCATTCCCTTCAACATTCCCATCGTGATGGGCGCGGTCGCCTTCATGGCGCTCGGCGCGATCGCGGTGCTGGCGCTGATCACCTACCTCGGCAAGTGGAAGTGGCTGTGGACCGAGTGGCTCACCTCGGTCGATCACAAGAAGATCGGCGTCATGTACCTGATCCTGGCGACGATCATGCTGCTGCGCGGCTTCGCCGACGCGATCATGATGCGGGCCCAGCAGGCGCTCGCCTACGGCAGCAACCTAGGCTACCTGCCGCCGGAGCACTTCGACCAGGTATTCAGCGCGCACGGCACGATCATGATCTTCTTCATGGCCATGCCGTTCATCATCGGTCTGATGAACTGCATCCTGCCGCTGCAGATCGGTGCGCGCGATGTCGCTTTCCCGCTGCTGAACAACCTGAGCTTCTGGCTCACGGCCGCCGGCGCCGTGCTGCTCAACGTGTCGCTCGCGATCGGCAACTTCTCGCGCACCGGCTGGCTGGCCTATCCGCCGCTCTCGGAACTGCACTACAGCCCGGGCGTCGGAGTCGATTACTACATCTGGGCGCTACAGATCTCGGGCATCGGCACGACGCTCTCGGGGGTGAACTTCATCACCACCATCCTGAAGATGCGCGCCCCGGGCATGACGCTGATGCGCATGCCGGTGTTCACCTGGGCCTCGCTCTGCGCCAACATCCTGATCGTCGCGGCCTTCCCGGTGCTCACCGTGACGCTTGGGCTGCTGACCATGGACCGCTACCTGGGGATGCACTTCTTCACGAACTCCCTCGGCGGCGATCCGATGATGTACCTGAACCTCATCTGGATCTGGGGCCATCCCGAGGTCTATATCCTGATGCTGCCGCTGTTCGGGGTGTATTCCGAGATCGTGCCGACGTTCTCCGGCAAGCCGCTGTTCGGCTACGCCTCCATGGTGTACGCGACCATGGCGATTGCGCTGCTGTCGATGGTGGTCTGGCTGCACCACTTCTTCACGATGGGCAGCGGGGCGAGCGTGAACGCCTTCTTCGGCATCACCACCATGATCATCGCGGTACCGACCGGCGTGAAGATCTTCAATTGGATCTTCACCATGTACCGCGGCCGGGTCCGCTTCGAGACGCCGATGCTCTGGACGATCGGCTTCCTGATCACCTTCACCATCGGCGGCATGAGCGGTGTGCTGCTGGCCGAGCCGCCTGCGGACTTCGTGCTGCACAACAGCCTGTTCCTGGTGGCGCACTTTCACAACGTCATCATCGGTGGCGTCGTGTTCGGGGTGTTCGCGGCTCTCGCGTACTGGTTCCCGAAGATCTTCGGCTTCCGCCTCAATGAGCGCATCGGCCGCTGGGCCTTCTGGTGCTGGTTCATCGGCTTCTACGTGGCGTTCATGCCGCTGTACGCGCTCGGCCTGATGGGTGCGACGCGCCGCATGGATCACTACGACGTGGCCGCCTGGCACCCGTTGTTCATCGTTGCGGCAATCGGTTCGGTCATCATCTTCTGCGGCATCATCCTGCAGCTGGTGCAGCTGGTGGTGAGCATCCGCGACCGTGAGCTGACGCGCGATGTGACCGGCGATGTGTGGAACGGACGCACGCTGGAGTGGGCGCTGCCGTCTCCAGTCCCGGCCTACAACTTCGCGCGCATCCCGGTCGTGCGCAGCCTCGATGCGTTCTGGGACATGAAGCAGCGCGGCGTCGATCTGAAGAGCGCGACGTTCGTTCCGATCCACATGCCGCGCAATTCGGGTACCGGCATCATCATGGCCGGCTTCGCGTTCGTGGTGGCTTTTTCGATGGTTTGGCACATCTGGTGGCTCGCGATCGCGGGGCTGGCCGGTGTGCTGGTGACCCTGATCCGCCATGCCTTCAACGACGACCGGGACTATCACCTCGGCGCCGATGAGGTCAGGCGGATCGAGGGCCTGCATGGACGTGTCCAAGCGAGGAGCATGTAACCCATGTCGAACGGTCCAGTACTGGTGCAGGGCGGCAGCCTCGCGCTGAAGCCCGGGTATGTCGATCACGCGGCCGATGCGCTGCGCGACATTCGTCAACGCGGGGATGCGGTCGACTTCGTCGTCGAGCATCACCACGACGTCGCCTCCACGATCCAGCTGGGATTCTGGATCTACCTGATGAGCGACTGCCTGCTGTTCGCGGGTCTGTTCGCCACCTACGCGGTGGTGCAGGGCCACACGGCGGGCGGCCCGGCCGGCAGCCAGCTGTTCGATCTGCCGTCGGTGCTGATCGAGACCATGTTCCTGCTGTTCAGCAGCTTCACCTGTGGGCTTGCGACACTCGCGATGAACGCGAACCGGGCGCGTGCCACGGTCGGCTGGTTGGCGGTGACGTTCCTGCTCGGCCTGGGCTTCGTCTCGATGGAAGTGCGCGAATTTGCCCACATGGTGGCGATCGGAGCCGGACCGGCGCGCAGCTCGTTCCTCTCCGGGTTCTTCACGCTGGTGGCGACCCACGGACTGCATGTGACCTGCGGTTTGATCTTCATGGCCGTGATGATGGTTGCGGTGCTGCGCAAGGGGCTGACGGAGCAGAACCGCGCCCGCCTGAACTGCCTGAGCCTGTTCTGGCACTTCCTCGACATCATCTGGGTGGGCGTTTTCTCACTGGTCTACCTGTTTGGAGTGATGCACTGATGAACGTCGCGAACGAAGCAGTCGCCGCGCACGGTCCGCATGGCGGGCACGGGGCGCACGGCGCCGCTCACGGCGCGACCCACAAGCAATACGTCATCGGCTTCCTGCTCGCCATCGCGATGACGGCGGTACCGTTCGCGCTCGTAATGAGCCACGCGGTCGCGGGCACGCCGCTGGTGATCGCCGGCTTTGCCGTGGCCCAGATCGTGGTGCACGTGGTGTACTTCCTGCACGTCAACGGGAGCCCGGAGCAGCGCTGGAACCTGACGGCGCTGCTGTACACCGCGGTGGTCGTGTGCATCATCATCGGCGGTTCGTTGTGGATCATGCACCACTTGGATCTGAACATGATGCCGGGCATGGCGCACGGCCGGGTGCACTGAGTCCCTATCGCGGCCGTGGATACGACGCCCGCATCACCCGCGAGGGTGACCCGGGCGTTCGCTGTTGCGGGGCAGGGGAGCGTCGCGCCGCCGATCAGCCGGGCTCGACCGCCGGCAGGGCTCCTGCGGGGGCTTCCGCGGTCGCGAGGCGCACACTCACCAGGATCAGCGCGAGCCCGGCGGGCCCCGACCAGCCGAGCCGCTCATGCAGCACGAGCATGCCGAGCGCGGTGGCGACGACCGGGTTCATATAGGTGATGACCGCGGTGCGCGCGGCCCCGGCGCGCTTGATCAGATAGAACATTCCGAGCATCGAAATCGCCGTGCACAGCAGGCCGAGGATCGCGACCGAGCCGAGCGTCAGTGCATCGGGAACGCGCCGCGGCAGGGTGAGAGCGGCCGGAATCGCGAGCGCCGCGCTCGCGACGATGAGGCTCGCAGCGAGCGCGCCGAGGGAGTCGACGTCGTGCAGATGGCGCTGCACGACCAACGGTCCGCTCGCGTAGCACAGCGTGACCACGAGCATGCACGCAACGCCGGTCCAGCCGCGCACACCCGCCACGGCGCCGAATCCGAGCAGTGCGATCACGCCAATCACGCCGAGCAGCAGCCCGGTGAGGCGCCGCCGATCGAAGTGCTCGTGCACACCGAACAGTCGCACCGCCGGAACCATCATCAGCGGCACGGCGGCGATCAGGATGCCGGCGAGCGAGGAGGGGATCCACTGCTCGCTGAGGGCGATGAGCGTATAGGGCACCGCGAACTCCAGCAGCGCGAAGGCGCACACCGCCGGGCAATGCGTGCGCAGCACGCCCAGGGTTCCACGGCGCCAGGCGAGCGGTGCGAGCAGCAGGGCCGCGAGCGTGATCCGTCCCCAGGCGACGTCGAACGGGGAGAGTTCGCGCACCGCGAGCTTGATGAAGAGATAGGGCAGTCCCCACACCACGCCGAGCCCCACGAACACCAGCCAGGTGCGTGTATTCATTCGGACGCCGTCCCCTTCTCCGGGACCGGATCCGGCCCCCCTGTGCCCTTAGGCTACGGCACGCTCGAACTGCGCGCGAGTGGCGTGGGCGGCGGACATCACGCGCAGCGGGCCGGTATACTCGCCCGCTTTTGCGCCGGCCTCGTCATCATGTGGTTCAAGAATCTCACCGTGTATCGTCTTCCGGCCGATTGGAGCTGGTCCGCCGCCGATCTCGAGGCGGCCCTCGGCCGGATGCCGCTGCAACCGTGCAGCGCCCTGCAGATGCGCAGCGGCGGCTGGAGCGCCCCGTCGCCGTCCGGGCGGCTGCTGCACAGCGTGGGCGAGCAGCACCTGCTCGCGCTCGGCATCGACCAGAAGATCCTGCCGGCCTCGGTCATCCGCCAGGAGGCCGAGCGGCGCGCGGCCGAGCAGGCCGAGTCGCAGGGCTTTGCGGTTGGCCGGCGGCAGATGCGTGCCCTGAAGCTGCAGGTCGCCGATGAGCTGCGCGCCCGCGCGCTCACCCGCCGGAGCCTCACGCGTGCCTGGGTTGATGCGGCATCGGGCTGGCTCACGGTCGACTCCGCGAGCGCCACGCGTGCCGAGGAACTGGTGCAGATGCTGCGTGACACGCTCGGCAGTCTCGCCGTGCAGATGTTCGATACCGAGCGCTCGGTGAGCGCCACCCTGGCGGCCTGGCTGCAGCGCGGCACGCCCGGCGCCTTCGCCCTCGAGCAGGATCTGGAGCTGCAATCGGCCAGCGCCGAGAAGGCGACGGTGCGCTACCGGCGCCATCCCCTCGATGGGCAGGACATCCGTGCGCACCTGGCCGGCGGCAAACGTCCAACCCAGCTCGGCCTGAGCTGGAACGGGCGCATCGCCTTCGTGTTGACCGAGCGGCTGCAGCTCAAGCGCGTGCAGTTCCTGGAGATGGCGCGCGAGCGCGAGGATGGCGGGGAGATCGATCCGCTCGAGCAGTTCGATCTAGACTTCACGGTGATGGCCGGCGAGCTCGGCCGGCTGCTCGCCGATCTGCACCGCGAATTGGGCGGGCAGAGCGAGCGGGCCGCCGCTTAGGCCGGGGCGGTCGAGACGAGGGACGGCCGCTGCGCGAGCGCGGCGAACCAGTTCGCCAGGCGAGGCCGGTGGTCCCGCCAGCGCTCCTCCGGAAAGCGCAGGTCCAGATACCCCAGCGCGCAGGCGATCGAGATTGCGCCGATGTCGAATGGACCCTCGAGCGACTCCGTCTCGAGTACCGCGAGGGCGGTGCGGATCTTCAGCCGCTGCCCCTCGATCCATTCGTTCCAGCGCAGCGCTTCGGGCCGCACTGTCTGCTCGTAGCGCACCAGCACGGCCGCGTCGGTGATTCCGTCGGCGAGCGCCTGGCGGCGCAGCGCGCGCCAGCGCACGGGCCCCGCCGCCGGCCACAGCCGCCCGCCGCCCGCGAGCGCATCGAGATACTCGCAGATCACCGGCGAGTCATAGAGCGCCTCGCCGGAGTCGGTGAGCAGCGTGGGAATCTTGCCGAGCGGGTTGTGTTCGCGCAGCTGCGCATGCGGGCTGACCGGCGAGAGGGTGACCGGCAGCAACTCGATGCGCTCGTTGAGAGCGAGCTCGAGCGCGCTGACACGCACTTTGCGCGCGTATGGCGAGGCGGGAGTGAAATACAGTTTCATCGGATCCTCCGTTTTGCGTGGGCCCCAGGCGCGCGAGCGCTCACGACGCCGCGCTGCGCCGCAGCGCGGCGCGGCGCCGGGCACGCTCGAGCGCCAGGTCGATCAGCCGGCTGACGAGCGCGCTCGGGGCGAGGCCGGAGAGCTCCCAGAGCTTCGGGTACATGGAGATGGCCGTGAACCCGGGGATGGTGTTGATCTCGTTCACGAGCAGCTTCTCCTCGGGCGTGAGGAACAGGTCGACCCGCGCCATCCCGTCGCACTCGAGAACCTCGAAGGTGCGCGCGGCGAGGGCCTGCGCCCGCGCGAGCGTCGGGGCGCTCAGGCTCGCCGGCAGCTCCAGGCGCGCACCGCTCTCATCGATGTACTTCGCATCGTAGGAATAGAAGCCGTCCGGGTGTTGCACCACGATCTCACCGGCCACCGACACACTCGGCGGATGGCCGCCGAGCACCGCGAGCTCGATCTCGCGTGCCGTCACGCCGGTTTCGACGAGCACCTTCTCGTCGAATTGGAAGGCATGGCGGATCGCTGCGTCGAGGTCCGCGAGCCTGCTGACCTTGCGCACGCCGACCGAGGAGCCGGCGTTGGCCGGCTTGGTGAACAGCGGCAGGCCGAGGGCCGCCAGTGGCGCGAGTGCGCCGGCCGGATCGGTCTCGAAACCCTCCCGGCGCAGCGTGCGGAAGTCCGCCACCGGGATGCCCGCCTCGCGCAGCAGCCGCTTGCTCACGTCTTTGTCCATCCCGAGCGCCGAGCCGAGCACGCCGGCGCCGACGTAGGGGATGCCGGCGAGTTCGAACAGTCCCTGTACGGTTCCATCCTCGCCCATGGTGCCGTGCAGCACCGGGAAGATGACATCGATGTGCCCCGCCGCACCGCCCGCCGCGGCGGCGCGCAGGTCCCGCGACACGGGCGGTCCGTCCTGGATGCGTACCTGGCGGGGGTCGCGGGCGCTCTGCAGCAGCCGTGCCGCATCCTGCAGCAGCCAGCGACCGGCCCGGTCGATCCCGATCGGCACCGGCTCGAAACGCGAACGATCGAGGGCCGCCAGAACGTTACGTGCCGAGAGTATCGAGATCTCGTGCTCGGCCGACTGGCCGCCGAAGAGCAGGGCGACGCGAAGCTTTGCGGTGTCAGTCATGGGCTGGACCGTGCGGAACTACCGTGTTGGATGTGTCCCCGCGATGCGCGGGGATGGGATAAGCATAGCGCATGCGGATACGGACCGCGTGAGCGGACCGGTTCACAGCTTGAAGGTCGACAGCATCAGGCTCGTCTCGGTGCTCGTGACGCCCGGCGTTCGGCTCACGCGCGCCAGCACGCGATCAAAAGAGGCGAGTGAATCGGCGCGCAGTTCCGCCACCAGGTCCCAGCGGCCGTTGGTGCTGTAAAGACTGGCTACGGCCGGGTCGCCGCGCAGCGTGCGGATGACCGCATCAACCTGGTTGCCGTCCGCGGCGATGGTCATCAGGGCGCGGATCTGCTGCTCCTGCACGTCAGGCTTGAGGCGCACGGTGTAGCCGACGACGGTGCCGTCGGCTTCCAGCTTGGCCATTCGGTTCTGCACCGTGCCGCGCGCGACGCCGAGCTGCTTGGCGAGCGAGGCGATCGAGGCGCGGGCATTGGCGCGCAGCAGCGAAATGAGGCGGTGATCGAGATCGTCCATCGGATCCTCTGGGGGTGCCCTGGGAGGCGGCCAGAATGTATCAAAATGATAGTTTACTTTGTCATTTTGATCAAATCACAGCTCATTTTGTTATTTCCCTGACTTTTCATTGGCTCCGGCGGCGGCGATGATGGTTCTCGCGGCAGCGTCCCGGGGGGGCGCGCCCCTGACAGGAGAACGATCATGGTCGATTTCATCGGCGTGCGCCGGGTTCAGGAACTGGTGCGGGATCTCGGTCCGGCGCCCTTCATCGCCGCTCTGGCGGGCGAGATTGCAGCAGACTACCGGCGCTGGGACGAATTCGAAAAGTCTCCGCGTCACGCCACGCATTCCTCGCTCGGTGTCATCGAGCTGATGCCGACCTCCGACGGACGGCAGTATGGGTTCAAGTACGTCAACGGTCACCCGAAGAACACGGCCCAGGGGCTGCTCACGGTGATGGCCTTCGGCGTGCTCGCCGATGTGGCGAGCGGGTACCCGCTCGCGCTTGCGGAGATGACGCTGCTCACCGCCCTGCGCACGGCAGCGACTTCGGTGGTGGCCGCCCGCGCTCTGGCGCGAGCGGACAGCCGCGTCATGGCGCTGATCGGCAACGGCTCGCAGGCGGAGTTCCAGAGCATCGCCTTCTACGATCAGCTCGGGGTGCGCGAGCTGCGCCTGTATGACCTCGATCCGCACGCCACCGACAAACTGGTGGCGAATCTCGCGGGCCTGGAGCTCGCGGGCCTGCGCGTGGTCCGCTGCCGCTCGGCGGCCGAAGCGTGCGTCGGCGCGGATATCGTTACCACCGTCACGGCGGACAAGCGCAACGCGACCATCCTCGCGCCGCAGATGATCGCCGCCGGCATGCATCTCAATGCCGTGGGCGGGGACTGCCCCGGCAAGACGGAGCTGCATGCGGATATTTTGCGTCGGCCCGATGCGCGCGTGGTGGTCGAATTCGAGCCGCAGTCGCGCATCGAGGGGGAGATCCAGCAGATGCCGCCGGACTTCCCGGTTGTCGAGCTCGCGGCCGTGCTGCGCGGTGCGGCACCCGGGCGTGCCAGCGCAGCCGAGGTGACGATCTTCGACTCGGTGGGCTTCGCTCTGGAGGATTTCGCGGCGCTGCGCTACGTCTACAAGCTGCATCGGGAGCGCCGGGGCACGCGTCAGAGTATCGATCTCATCCCGGACATCGAGGATCCGAAGAACCTGTTCGCGCTGCTCGCAGCGCCGCGCACGGCGCCTGCGCGCGTGCCCGAGCTGCTCGAGGCCTGAGCCGATGGCCGCAACGGGTCCGAGTGTCGCGCTGATCGGCGCGCCGACCGATGTCGGCGCCGCCGAAATCGGCGCATCCATGGGTCCGGAGGCGATGCGCGTCGCCGGTCTCAAGGCCGCGCTCGAGGCGCGCGGTCTGGAGGTGCTCGATCGCGGCAACCTCGCCGGGCCGCCCAATCCACACGAGGCGCCGCGCGACGGCTACCGCAACCTCGAGGCGGTCACCGAGTGGAACCGGCTGGTGCACACGGCGGTGTACGAGTCCCTCGGGGCAGGCCAGCTGCCGATCCTGCTCGGCGGTGATCATTCGCTCGGCATCGGCTCGATCAGCGCCGTCGCCCGTCATTGCCGCGAGAACGGGCGCAGGCTGCGGGTGCTGTGGCTCGATGCGCACGCGGATTTCAACACCGGACAGCTCTCCCCGAGCGGCAACCTGCACGGCATGCCGCTCGCCGTGCTGTGCGGCTTCGGGCCGGCCGCGCTGAGCAGTCTCGGCGGCCAGGCCCCGGCGATCCATCCGCAGTGGATCCGCCAGATCGGCGTGCGCAGCGTCGATGCGGGCGAGCGGCGCTTCGTGCACGAGCTGTCCGTCGAGGTGTTCGACATGCGCTACATCGACGAGATGGGCATGCGTGTCGCGGTGGAGCAGGCGCTCGCCGGGATCGACGCGGACACGCACCTGCACGTGAGCTTCGATGTCGATTTTCTCGATCCGGACATCGCCCCGGGGGTCGGCACAACGGTGCCTGGCGGCCCGACCTATCGGGAGGCGCAGCTGTGCATGGAGATGATCGCCGACACCCGTCAGGTCGGCTCGCTCGATGTGGTCGAGTTGAATCCCGCGCTGGACGTACGCAACCGCACGGCGCAGCTCGCGGTCGATCTGCTCGAGTCGCTGTTCGGCAAGAGCACGCTGGTCCGCCGCCAGGCGCCCGCGGGCCCGTCGCTCGATGTGGTGACGCCGCGCGGCCGGCCGCGCCTGGCCTGAGGACAAGCAGCCTCGATTCGGCGCCCGAATCGTTCCCGGCGGCCGGTGCTCGTGGTTGTGCGCGGCTCAATCGAGCGGCACGATGTCGTGAAATTTCCCGTAGTCGACCCGATCCACGCCGTCGGCGCCGCTGGAGAGGATGTCGACGAAGCTGTGTCGCCAGCGCAGCGCTTCGGGCGGGTACTCGTGGTGCGCCGTGAGGGTCTGGCCGGTCGTCTCGTCGATGCCGCTGAGGGTGAGGATGAGGAAGGCATCGGCGGCCTGCAGGGACTCGAGCGTCTCGCCGGCGAGCGGACTGTCGGGCTCGAGCGGGTGCAGCAGTGTCCAGCCGAACAGGAATGCCGGCTGCTCAGCGCGGCGCAGGCGCAGATCGTGGATGCGCCGCAGCCGGTAACCCTCCACGCTCTGCTCGTTGCGCGCCAGGCGCAGTCGCGCCTGCGCCTCGACGATGACGTTGTGGCGCTCGTTCGCCGCGCGCAGCATTAGGGTCGACACGCCGTCGAGCGGCCGGATCACCCCATGGCGGGCGAACAATACCCGCGCCGTCGGGCGCGAGAAGCGCGCGAACATCATTCCGGCAATGAGCGCGAGGCTCATCATGCCGGTGAAGATCTCGATCGAGGCGATGATGTGCGCGAACACCGTCTGCGGATGCATGTCGCCGTAGCCGACCGTCGCCAGGGTCTCGACGCTGAAGAAGAACCGGCCCCAGAAGCCCGGGGGATTCAAGTGCGCGATATCGCCCGGTTGCAGGGCGTAGATCGAGGCGAACAGCAGGTTGAACGCGACGAAGAAGCCGGCGAAGGTGGCAAACAGGCGCGGCCAGGTGAGGGTCATATACCGGTGGTACAGGTCCTGCCAGCGGCGCCGGGGTAGCCCCACCCGCTGGACCCGGCGGCCAGAGGACAGGGCATGGGTGACGGGGGGCGATGAGCTCACCAGAGGACTCCCGCGCGGGGGCGATATCCGCGCCGTCAGAGCCTAGAGGAACTCGCCATACCCGCACAAGCCATCGCGCGGCGGTGCGCGGACCGTGGAGTCGGGTAACCTTGTCGCCGGGGACCTTGCGGCTGGTGGAACCGGTGCGACCGGTCGAAATGCGTGGCTGGGCCGGCGGGCGAGTGCCTTTGCGTGATCCGGTGCCGCGAGGCCCACCAAGGCGCCTGCGCAAGCGCGCTGTCAGAGGGGTTGGGATGAGACGTCGTGATTTCCTGCACCAATCGCTGACGGCCGGTACCGGTGCGGTGAGCTGGATGCTGCTGCCGCCAATGTGCGCGCGGGCCGCGGACCGCGACCTCATCGAGGTCACGCTCGAAGCGGGGCCGTACCGCTATCCGGGCGCGAGTGGCGCCGAATTCACCGGGCTCGCCTACAATGGCCGTGTCCCCGGCCCGCTGCTGCGGGTGCGCCATGGACAGACCTTTCGCGCCCGTTACATCAATCGGACCGGCAGGCCGAGTTCCATCCACTGGCACGGCATGATCCTGCCGAACGACATGGACGGCGTGCCGTATGTGACGCAACCACCGGTGCCCGACGGCGCAGAGTTCCTCTACACCTACAAGCCCGATCCGCCGGGTCTGCGCTGGTATCACTCTCATGTTGGTGATCAGGACGCGTTGGGTCTGTTCGGCGCGTTCGTGGTCGAGGATCCGCGCGATCCACGCGCCGATATCGAGGCGGTGCTGGTGCTGCACGACGTGCCCGATCTGCGCAGCCTGCGGATCGCGCTCGCCGGGCACAGTCGCGCATCGATGGACGTGCCGCCGGGGTTGAATGGCACCGCGATGCGCGCCCAGCCGACCGACATGTCAGGCATGTCAGGCATGTCGGGGATGAGCGGCATGGGTCGCTTCGTAGGCGAGATGCCGATGGGCGATGCCGTGCGGTATCTGTCTCACTGCCTCGGCGGCGCGGCCTATCCGCATACACGGGCGCTGATCGTGAAAGTGGGACAGACGGTGCGGCTGCGGATCTTGAACGCGAGTCCAACCCTGACGCACTACGTGCGCCTGGCGGGCCACCGGCTGCGGGTGACGCACAGCGATGGTAACCCCATGCCGCGCGCGGTGACGGTCGAGGCGTTGCGCCTCGGAGTGGCCGAACGCTACGACGCCTGGTTCGAGGTGACCCGTCCCGGCGCGTGGCTGCTCGAGAGCCTGATGGGCGATGTGCGCGACCATCGTCAGGCCATGCTGATCGCCACCGCCGATGCGCTGCGACATCCTCCCGAGGCCCCGCCGCCCTCGCTGGCCGGCGTCGACCTGCTGACCTATGCGCGGGCGGGGGCGGGCGTCGCGCTGCCGTCACATGAGCACGAGCCGTTCGGCGCCGCTGAGGTGCGCCGGGTGCTGCGCCTCGGTGGTGGAGCCCCCGGTGATCCGCGTTGGACGATCGACGGGAAGGTCTGGCCGCACACTCCGAAAATCGACGTGCGCCGCGGTGACACGGTGCAGATCCGCTTCACCAACCCCACCGACATGGATCACCCGATGCATCTGCACGGGCACGTGTTCGAGCTCGTGGAGGCGTCCGGCGAGCACCTGCGCCACCCGCTGGCGAAGGACACGGCGCTGGTGCCGGCCGGTGGCACCGCCACGTGGCGGTTTCGCGCCGACTCGCCCCCGGGGCGCTGGCTGCTGCATTGCCACAACGTCGTGCACATGATGGCGGGCATGGTGAGCGAGGTGGATTACGAGCCGGGGGGCTGAACCGGACCGCGGCGTCCGATTCCGGCGAGCGCCCCGCGTGTCCGGGAGATAGTCTCGCGGCGGCTGGTGCAGCAGGAGACGCCGATGGATTTTCGTATCACCGGGCTGCGGCCCGAACTGTTCGCGCCGCTCTTTGGGTTGGATGAGGCAGCGCTCGCACGCCACGGTGCGCGCCGCGTGATCGCCGACCGGCAGCCGGGGTTTCCGGACCGGGTCGAGCTGCGCGACGCCGCGCCGGGAGAGGCGCTGCTGCTCGTCAACCATGCACACCTGCCCGTGGCGACGCCGTATCGCAGTGCCTATGCGATCTACGTATTGGAGGGTGCGCGGGAGCGTTATGATCGAATCAACACCGTTCCGACAGCGTTCCGCTCACGCCTGATGTCACTGCGCGCCTTCGATGCCGAGGACATGCTGCAGGACGCCGATGTGCTCAGCGGCGCCGATCTCGAGGGGTTGATCCGGCGGCTCCTCGCCGATGCACAGATCCGCTATGTGCACGCCCACTTCGCCAAGCCGGGCTGTTTCGCCGCGCACATCGAGCGAGCGTAGGGTGGCGGCACTCGCCGCTCAGGGCCGACCTCCGACCTCGTCGATGTGCCGCAGCAGGTCGGCCGGGTCCTCGTAGACGCGGATCGCCCCGGAGCGCTCGAGCTCATCCTGGCCGTAGCCGCCGGAGAGCAGTCCCACGCCGAGTCCGTGCGCACGGCGCGCGGCGAGCATGTCCCAGATGCTGTCGCCCACGATCATCGCGGAGTGGACGTCGACGCCGAGCCGCTCGGCGGCGGTGAGAAACAGGTCGGGATCCGGCTTGGCGTGCGCGACGTCGTCACGGGTCACGACGACGACCTGCGATGGATCGACGCCCAGGGCCTCGAGATTGTATTGGGCCGAGCTGATCCAGCCGCTGGTGGCAATCGCCCAGGGTAGGCGCGCCTCGGTGAGATAGGCGAGCAGCGCCTTGGCGCCCGGCAGGGGACGGACCCACTGGACGAGCCGCGCGTAGGCCTCGGCGTGGTGCCGGCGCAGCGCCTCGAGCAGCTCGGGGCTGATCTGCGCTGCGACCTCGCGCAGCAGCATCTCCGTGAACAGGCCGCCGCTCATGCCGATACGGCGGTGAATGCGCCAGACCGACAACTCGATCCCCGCGGCGTGCAGCGCCTGTTGCCAGGCGAGCACATGCTGGTACACGCTGTCGACCAGCGTACCGTCGAGGTCGAACAGGAAACTCACGCGGTTGCGCTGCATGGGGGCTCCGTGCCGGCGGGTGCGCTCACCCAATAAACATAGACCTCCCGGGACGGCGAAGCCATAGGTATTGGTGCGCATGCACCGGCGGCAGAGCGCGTGGCAGCGAAACGCTGCGTGGCGCACACTACTGGCATGCGGATCAGGCCCGTGGTGGGCAGACATCGTCCGGCGGCGCATCCGGTAAGCGCCGCCACGGTGAGCATTCGTGTGCGCAATCTGGCACAGCTGTTCAATTCCCTCGATGCGTCCCCGTTCTGGGACCGCGACCTCGATGTGCATGCGGCGACGTTCATCGAGGACGAATTCCGGGAGAACGCCGCGGCAGCCGTGTGGCATCTGCACGTACACGCGAGCGACGGGGGCGACCTGGCCGCCGACCTCCAGCCGGCGCTCGAACACTATTACACGCGCATGGCGAACTCGACCCAAATCCGGCTGCGCGAGCAGCTGCGCCTCGCGCGCCTGGCGCTGCTCGGGGGAGTCGGAATCTTTCTCATCGCGATGAGCGCCCGAACCGTTCTGAGGCGCGTTGCCACCCACGGTCTGTCTCCGCTGCTCGACGAGGGGCTGATCATCCTGGCTTGGCTCGCCCTGTGGCGTCCGATCGAGACGCTCGTCTACGGCTGGGTCCCGCTGTACCGCGAGCGGCGCCTGTATCTGCGGCTGGCCGCAATCCAGGTGACGGTCCGGATGGAGCAGCCGCACCTCGAGCCGGTGGATGTCGCATCGCACCGACGTGACAGCGCTGCCGCCAGCGGCGGCGCGCCCAGATCTCCCGGTGCGCCGCGCTCGGCGACGCTCGGGGAGTGATTTGGGGCGCGCGAGGGCCCCGCGGGCGGGTGAGTCCACCCTTTTTTTTTGAGCTGCGGGAACCCACGATGTCGCAGCGACTCAACATAGGCATCCTCGTCACAATCTGGGGTTGGGCGGCGGCGTCCATGACCTCTGATCAACGGAATCGGGAGCGGGTGCCATGGTAGACGCGAACAACGTGTGGGCGCTGGTACTGGCTGCGGGGGACGGCAGCCGCCTGAAGTTGCTGACCACGAGCCCTTCAGGCACTGCGGTGCCCAAGCAGTTCTGTTCGCTCTTCGACGGTCCACCGCTGCTGCACGAGGCGCTGCGCCGCGCCCACGCATTGACCGCTGCGAGGCAGACCTGCGCCGTGGTGGCCGAGCAGCACCGCCGATGGTGGGCGGATGCATTGGCGACGTTGCCGGCGGACAACATCATCGTGCAACCCCGCAATCGCGGTACAGGCGTGGGCATCCTGTTGCCGCTGCTGCGTATCCTGGCGCGCGACCCGGGAGCCGAACTCGTGCTGTTGCCCTCGGACCATCTCGTTCTGCAGGAGTCCGTGCTCGCCGATTCCCTCGGCGCGGCGCTGAGGCAACTCTCACGTCGTCCGCACGAGACGCTGCTGATGGGGATCGAGCCGGAGGAGGCCGATCCGGAGCTCGGCTACATCGTGCCGGGCGAAAGCGACGGACGCGAAGCGTCAACCGTGGCGCGCTTCGTCGAGAAACCCGATCTCGCCGAGACGCGCGAGTTGATCCGAGGCGGCGCGCTGTGGAACGCCTTCATCGTCGTTTCGAGCGGGGCTGCACTGCTCGAGCGCTTCCAGGCACGCATCGGCCCGGTTGTCTCGGCGCTGCAGGTCGCCCTCAACTGCGAGCGCGACTACCCGGGTTGCCGGGCGCTCGCCGCGATGTACGAGGCGCTGCCGAATGTTGATTTCTCGCGAGACATCGTTGCGGGACAGGAGGATGCGTTCCGCGTGCTGGCCGTCCCGAAGTGTGGCTGGAGTGATCTGGGGACGCCCAAGCGCGTTGAGCAGGCGCTGCGCACCGGGCCGCGGCTGAGCCTGCGCTCACGCGGTGGCGCGTTCCTCAGTCTGGCCGCACAGCATCACCGATTGAGCACACTGCAAGGCGCCGCCAGCGTCTGAGCAGGGGCGGCGCCGGCGGGCT
>JAJZFQ010000176.1 GCA_021805275.1 Pseudomonadota bacterium | reverse complement strand
AGTCGATCGAAACGGCCATGCGAAATTCCCCTGACTGGCTGTCTTTCACTTGGTACGCGCCAAACGCCCGGGTCGCGCTTCACATGGGAACGCGCTGCGACGTCATTCGATGTTCTGCAGCGCTAGCGTGCCGTTTCGCGAATAGAAAGTGCAGAAACGTCTGTTTTGGGATCCGCAGGTGTACCAGACCCCGCCGGGACAGCGTGGCCAAAGTCGACGCCGTCCGGGGAATCCAGGATGTCTATGCCGGGATCGCGAGGCCACGGGCCACCGCGGGTCTCGCCTCGAACGCGCGCAAGGATCGTCGAACCTGGGGAAAGTCGTCGATGCCGACGAGCTCGCCGGCCTCGTAGTAGCCGATCAGATTGCGCACCCACGGAAATGTCGCAACGTCGGCGATCGTGTACTCCCGCCCGGATACCCATGGATCTCGGGCGAGTCGCGCGTCGAGCACGCCGAGCAGGCGCCGCGCCTCGGTGACGTAGCGGTCGCGCGGGCGTTTGTCCTCGAACTCCTTGCCGGCGAACTTGTGGAAGAAGCCGACCTGGCCGAACATCGGCCCAATGCCGCTCATCTGGAACATCAGCCATTGTAGGGTCTCGTAGCAGGCAGCACCGGCCTGGGCCAGGAGCTTGCCGGTCTTGTCGGCGAGGTATACGAGAATCGCGCCCGACTCGAACAACCCGAACGGCGCGCCGCGCGGACCGCCCGGATCGAGAATCCCCGGAATCTTCGCGTTGGGGTTCAGCGAGCGGAACTCCGGGGATCCTTGGTCGTTCTTCGCGAAACCGACGAGCTGCGGTTCGTACGGTAGGCCGATCTCCTCGAGCATGATCGACACTTTGACGCCATTCGGGGTCGGCAGGGAGTAGAGCTGCAGCCGATCAGGAGGCCGCGGCGGCCACTTGCCCACGACGGAAAATTCGGACGGCTCGATCCGATGCGGCTTCGGCATCACGGCGTTCTCCATTTCATCGCTACGCGGGCGGGCCCTTCAGCTCGACGACGTTGCCCTCGGGGTCCGCGAGGTATACGGACGGTCCCTCTCCTTCGGCGCCGTAGCGCGTCTCGACCGGACCCACCGTAATCCCGTGACGGCCGAGCTGCCGGCGGAGCGACCTCTCGTCGAACGGCTCGATCCTGAGGCAGAAATGATCGAGGTTCCGTCCGGCGGCGGCCGGCGCACCGCCGCCCGCGCGACCGAGCTTGCCGTCGATCGGGACGAGATCGAGGAGCGACCGTCCGGCACGCAACTGCACGAGACCGATCTCCTCCTGGCGACGTTCGACCGTGCAGCCGAGCGCGTCGCAATAGAAGCGCATCATGCGTTCGACGTCCACGACGCGAAGCACGAGGTGATCGATATCGCGAATCTTGAACATGGGCGCTGCGACGAATCATAGCCCACCCTCTCGGGCGGTACTGGCAGGGTTCTACGGCCATATACTCGAGTTCCGTGATTCCCGGATTTGTGCGGATCGTGCCCCGAGCCCTTTGTGGATACACGGACACTTCAACAAGAATGGAGGGCATCGGCGGCGAGACCGGCGAGGACCGGCGGCTGGATCAGCGGGCGAGGATCGCTGTGGGTAGAGCAAGCGATTCCGCAGCGCATGGCGCATAGCCGGTGCGGAGGTCCTTACCGCATACCAGTTCTGAACTCACGCTGCTGACTGGGGACTGACTGCGTTCTCGACGCGGAATCGCGCTGATCGCGCTCGCTTCGCGAGGAGCTCGCGAAACGGCGGCTCCGGTACGTGGGCGTCGCTCTGCGCCTTCGTCGCAAGGGCCCGCGTGCGCATCACCCAGGGAGCGAGCCACGCCAACGAGATGGCGCCGAACACGATGAACAGCGGACGCCAGCCGGCCGCCGCGATGAACAGTCCGCCGACGAAGGTGCCGACCGCCGGCCCGGAGAAAACGCCGGAGACCACCAGCGCGTTGGCGACGCCCAGCCGTTCGGGCGGCAAATGCTGCGCCAGCAATTTCGAGCTTGCCGGAAAGCCCGCACTCTCGCCGAGACCGAGCAGAACCCTGAGCATCAGCAGCATCGCGAATCCGCTCGCGAATCCCGTCGCAATCGTCGCCGCCGACCACAGCGCGAGGCCAAGGGTGAGCGTGCGATACGCGTTGAACCGCTGAACGGACCAGGCGGCGAGGATCTGTCCCGGCACGTAGACCCAGAAGAACGCGGACACCAGTGTGCCGTACTGGATGTTCGACAGACGCAGATCGGTTTTGATCAGCGGGGCCGCGGTCGCAAGATTGCCGCGGTCGACGTAGTTGATGAAAATCGCGAGCGCCATCAACACGACGATGCCGCGGCTGAAATGAACGGGCCCCGCGTGGCCCCTCGGGCGATGCTCGTTCTTGTTCATGGAACTCCCCGATGGTGCTGGGTCTCTGTCACGGAAGCCGGCGGCTGTCGCGGTATTTCGGTGCCACGCGGGCGCCGCCCGACCGCTCGGCCAGCGCCCAAACCGCCAATCCGGGGAAGCCAAGCGATGCCACAGCGACGACTGATCGGTTCCGGTTCGAGCTTCGAGGCCGAGATCGGCTATTCCCGCGCCGTCGTTCAAGGGGACTGGGTGTTCGTGGCCGGCACCACCGGCTTCGACTACGCCGCGATGACGATCGCCGACGATCTGCCCGCACAGACCGAGCAATGTCTCAAAAACATCGCCGCCGCGTTGGCCATGGCGGGATCGTCGCTGCGCGACGTGGTGCGGGTCAGGTACATCCTGCCGAATGCGGCGGACTTTCACCAGTGCTGGCCCATCCTACGAAAGCACTTCGGCGAGGTGCGTCCGGCGGCGACCATGCTCGCCGCCGGCCTCGCGGATCCCCGAATGCGCATCGAGATCGAGGTGACCGCGCTCAAGCAGTCGGCGCCCCTCAGACGTCCCCGTTCGCGGCGAAAATCCGTGTCGCGAGGATAACGAGCAGGGTATCCTGCCGATGGCCGGATCACTGACCGACGGGGGAGAAGTCGATGAGTGCGACCGTGAGAATCGAATCGTTCCCGATGCAGCGGGGTACCGACCGGGGATTCTTCCTGATCCTATTGACCTTGATCTGGGCGGGAATCGTCGCCGGTTTCGTTCCCGACATGTTCCTGCACCTCGAGGGGCACCACGTTGCCTACGCATGGATCGTGCACGTGCATGCGATCGCTTATCTCGGTTGGCTCGCGCTGCTGACCACGCAGATGGCGCTGATTCGCTCGGACCGTCGAGACGTTCACCGGCGGGCCGGGTGGATCGGGCTCGGGCTGATCGTCGCGATGGTGGTGCTCGGACCAGCGGCCGCGGTGATCATGGCGCAGCGAAAGTTCGGGACGCCGGGTAGCGACCCGTCGTTCCTGATCATTCAGTTCATGATCGTCGCGAATTTTGCGGTGACGGCATTGGCCGCGTTCGCGCTGCGCCGCAATAGCGCGGCGCATCGGCGGCTGATGATCCTCGCGACGATATTTCTGAGTTCCGCGGGGTTCAGCCGCTGGCTCGCCCCACCGCTCGGTCCGTTGCTCGGCACGGGGGCCGGGTCCCTGTATCTACAACTCTTCGTGTGCAGCGACATCCTGCTGCTCGCGATCGGGGTTCACGATTGGCTGACGCGTAGACGTTTGCAGCGCGCGTACGCGATCGCCGCGCCGCTCGGTATCCTGAGCCAGGTGCTGATGGTGTGGATCTACACGCTACCCGGGTGGAAGTCGATCGCGGTTCGACTCATCGGACACTGACGCCTCTTTCGATGGCGGTGGGCTTCGAGTTGGAGATCGGCACATGAAGAAACTCAAGCACGAAGCGGAACTGTTCAAGGCGGCCTTGCTGGCTGGAATTCAGTATGCGGAGGCGCGCAAGGCGGTCGAATTCGAGGCAACCGACTCGGCGAGCGACAAGGCCCTCTATGTGTACCGCTTGCTCGTCCATGACCAGCGCATCGCACCCATGCCGGAAGACCAGATCAGTGAGAAGTCGATACGACATCGGCTCGCGACCTGGTATGCGCATCAGTTGCCCGACGGCCACCCACTGTTGACGTAGCCCGTGGCGGCCTCGTTGACGGATCTCGAGTCGATCCGCCGACCCGACGCGTTACTCCTCGAGTGACCGTCCCTGGGCGAACCGCCGTCGGCGGCGCGTGAGTTGTCCGCGAGGTGTGTCGCCGCAACGCTCCGGGGCTCACGCTCAGATCGTTCCGGTCAGCGCGTCACGATCGGCAGCACGACCTGCGAAGGGTGCATGCGGTCGTGGTAGATGCGAATCGTCGCCCGCCTTCTTTTCGCGGAGACGCTCTCCGATACCTCGGTCTGCAGATTTCGCGAGAACATCGGAAAGAAGGCGCCCGACACTTGGATGCGGATTCGATGTCCCTTCTTGAAGACGTTGCTGGTCACCGGGCCATTGACGTCGATCTCATAGATCCGCCCCGGCCGGAGGAGCTGGCGTCCCTTGGCGAGGTCGCGATAGCTCGCCCGTTGCACGTCGTCGCCGGGATTCATTTCGTTCCAGGCGGCGCCGTTCGGCGCGACATCGTACAAGCGCACCCAAAGATCCGCGTCCCGGCAATTGCAACGGATGAAGAGGCGAGCGTCGATGGGTCCGGTCACTTCGGTGTCTACCGCGAGCGGTTGGCTGTCGAACGTGAGCAAATCACGGCGGACGGCGAGGTACCGGTAATCATGTCCTCCGGAGACCCCGGTATATCGGTCGGTGACCGGATGGGCCGGATCGGAAACGAAGGCGCTGTACCCTTGCGCCTTCGGCTTCGTCCGGCCGAGCGAGCCAGGCTTACCCGGCGCCGCGGCACCCAGGTAAAACGGGGTCGGCGTCGATGGCGGGGGCCATGATTGACTATCGCGCCAGGTGTCCGCGCCCATCACGTAGTAGCGCACCGGAGGCCTTCGGTCGACGCCGTTGTCGATGCCTCGCAGGTAATGGTCCATCCAATCGAGCACCGTGTCGTCGTGGTTGACCTTGGCGTTGTCCGGAAATGGTCGGTCGCCCGCTCTGGCGACGCCGGTGGACGTGACGCCGTGCACCCAGGGTCCGATCACCAACGCCACCTTCTTGTCGGACCATGCCGCTCGCGTCGCCAGCAGACCATTGAAGTTGACGGTCGCACCGACCGGACCGTAGTAATCGTCGTACCAACCGGACACATTCAACACGGCGGCGTGTGTGCGAGCGTACTTTCCACCCAAGTCCGCCCAGTGCCACCAGGGGTCGTCGACCGGATGGCGGAGCCATTCGTAGTAGTAGGGGGCGAGTCCGCGCAGTGCGCCCATGGCGTCCAAGGGAAGCACGTTCTCCATGCGCAGGCCGCGTCGACTCCAGGCGGCCACGGCTGCGTCGTCGGTCGTCGGACCCGGGATATCTTTCTTCACCCGGACATCGGGCGCGATGTAGTCCCAGATCCATTGGATCTACGACAAGTCGTAGGTGCCTCCCGCTTAGAAAAAGTGGCGGTGTGACGAGAAAGTCATGGCCGGGACCATTGCGAGCAAGTGCGGCGGATTCTCGACCGCAGCAAGCCATTGCACCGCGCCCGGATAGGACAAGCCGAAGGTGCCCACCTTGCCGTTCGACCACGATTGCTTCGCGGCCCATTCGATCGTGTCGTAGCCGTCCTTGCCTTCGTTCTGGTAGGGAACGAACACGCCGCCCGAACCGTAGCGTCCGCGGACATCCTCGACGACGACCGCATACCCGCGCTCGAGCGCATGGCGGAACGTCGTGTAGTCGTGCAACGCGTTCTGGGCTCCATAAGGCGTTCGGTACACGAGGACCGGGAACGGGCCCTTGCCGGCGGGAATGCCGATATAGGCGCGAAGCTGGACCCCGTCGCGCATGGGTATCGACGTCACCCGATAGGCGTCGCGCCGCGCCTCGCCGTGCGCCGGGAAGACGGATGCGAGCACCGTCATCAGCAGGGCAACGATGGATGTTCTGCGCGACATGCCGTGTGCGCTCCCTGATCGGTCGTTGCGTGGGTCGGGCCCAGGCCGGACGGTCAGCTTCGATGGGGCCCGCGAGCACCGACGTTGCGCCTCGATCGCCACGGGATCCTCGATGCAGGCCATCGTCGAAAGGTGGTGCCTACACGAAGATTTCCTCCGCGTCGGCTCAGCCGCCGAAGACTTTCTTCAGCAGCTCAGTGCCGCGCGCGGCGGGGTTGTCCCGGATCGACTGCTCCTCCTCGCCGATCACCGTGAACAGGCCGTCCAGTGTCTTGCGGGTCACGTAATCGTCGAGGTTGAGCGGGGTGTCGTGGTGGTTCGCGGGCTTGCCGCCGAACGATTGCAGCGCGCCGAGTGCGCCGCCGATCTCGCCGCCGAAGCCGCTCGACGTGAACGCCTTGTACTTGCGGGTCACGCCCACGCTGTCGGTGGCCGCGGCGACGATCGGGTGAATTCGGGCGGCCAGCGCCTGGCCCGCGACGCGCCGGAAGTAGTCGGTCGCGGCGTGATTGCCGCCGGTGAGAATCCGGCGGGCGTCGCTCAGGGTCATTTTGCGAATCGCGTCGCCGAATATCTGCGCGACCTGGGGAACCGCCTTCTCGGCGGCGCGGTTCATGCTGAGCTCGAACGCATCGACCTTGGCGCCCTGGCCCAGTTTGCGCGCGAGGTTTGCCGCCTGCTCGAGCCTGCCCGGCAGCGGAATGCGGACCTTGGCGTTGTTCCAGAAACCGTTCCTGCGGCCGAGGCTGCGGATCGCGTTCGTGGTGCCCTTCGCCAGGGCTTCCTTGAGACCGGCCGCGATCTCGGTGGTGGGCAGGCCCCTGCCCAGCTGAGCGGTATTGCGCGGCCCATTGACCGCTTTCAACAAATCCTGGAAGGGATTGCCGCCGGCATGAGCCGCCGAGAGACCGGTTGCGCTCAGGGCGGCCGCGAACAGGGCATGTCGTACGATGAGGCGCATGATGACCTCGCAGAGTCTCGAAGGACTACCGTATAGTCTATCCGTCGGGCCGGCTCGGGGCACGGTAAACTCACCAGTTGCGTAGTGGTTCCCTGGCGGATCGAAGCGATGGGAGTAACATTCCCGAATCGCCGGCGTCGGGCGCTGTTTTGCGGGGTTTCGAAATGCCAGAGACGAAGGCCGGCTTGCGCGCTGCCCCGCCGGCGGCGATGCAGGCGACCGATACGACCGATCCAACGTACTTCCACCGGGTGGTCGACTGCCAGTAGGCCTGCCCCGCCCACACCGATGTGCCGGAGTACATCCGGCTGATCGCGCAGGGTCGGTTCGCCGACGCCTATCTGTTGAACCGCGAGTCGAACGTGTTCCCCGGGATACTCGGGCGGGTCTGTGATCGTCCTTGCGAGCCGGCCTGCCGGCGCGGGCGCGTCGAGGACAAGCCGGTGGCGATCTGCCGCCTCAAGCGGGTCGCGGCCGATCTGAAGGGAACGGGAATCGCGGCCCGGCTGCCGAAGGCGCCGGCCAGCCGGAACGGCCAGCGGATCGCGTGCATCGGCGCCGGTCCCGCGTCCTTGACGGTCGCGAACGATCTGGCGCCGCTGGGCTACGCCGTGACGATCTTCGAGCGGCACGGCGCGCCGGGCGGACTGATGCGGACCAACATCCCCTCGTTCCGGCTGCCGCAGTCCGTGCTCGACGAAGAGATCGGCGTGATACTCGATCTCAGTGTGTCGCTGAAACTCGGCTCGCCGATCGACAGTCTGAGCCGGTTGCTCGCGGAGGGGCGGTTCGATGCGATTTTCGTCGGCTCGGGCGCGCCGAAGGGCAAGGATCTGCCGCTGCCGGGCCGTCAAGCCGCCAACGTTCACATCGGCATCGATTGGCTCGAATCGGTCGCGTTCGGTCACACCGGTTCGATCGGCGAGCGGGTGCTGATCATCGGCGTCGGCAACACCGCGATGGATTGCTGCCGCACGTCGATGCGTCTCGGCGCGAAGAGCGTGAAGGTCATGGCGCGCAAGCCGCGCAGCTTCTTCAAGGCGTCCGACTGGGAACTGGAGGATGCCGAGGAAGAACGCGTCGAGATCGTCGTGAACCACGCGCCGACGGCCTTCGTTCTCGACGCCGGCCGGGTGGTCGGCATGCGCTTCGATCGAATGGAGTACGACCTCGACGGCACCCGGATCGTCGCGGAGCGCGTCGTCGACGAAGTGACGATTCCCTGCGACGAGGTGATCCTCGCGATCGGCCAGGAGAACGCGTTCCCGTGGATCGAGCGCGACGCGGGCGTCGAGTTCGACCGCTGGGACCGGCCGGTGGTCGATCCGCTCACCTTCCAGTCGACCCGCCCGGAGGTGTTCTTCGGCGGCGACGCCGCGCAGGGACCGAAGAACATCATCTGGGCGGTCGAGCACGGTCACCAGGCCGCGCTCTAGATCCACGCCTATTTGAGCGGTCGGGCGCCCGCGGACCGCCCGCGGGAGGCCGTCCGGCTCTCCAGCCGAAAGATGGGCCTGCACGAATGGGCCTACAAGAACGACTACGCACCGCTCGAGCGACGGCTGATGCCGCACGTCTCGCTCAAGGAACGGTTCAAGAAGATCAGCATCGAGGTGGAACTCGGCTTCACCCCGGAACAGGCCGCGCAGGAAGCGCAACGCTGCCTGAACTGCGACGTGCAGACCGTGTTCGAGGCGCCGCAGTGCATCGAATGCGACGCCTGCGTCGATATCTGCCCGGTGGACTGCCTGACGATCGCCGCGAACGGCTCCGAAGTCGAGGTGCGCGCCCGGCTGCGGGCCCCCGCGCTCGACCCGTCGCAGCCGCTGTTCGTGTCCGCGCCGTTGAAGCCGACGGGCCGCATCATGGTCAAGGACGAGAACCTTTGCCTGCATTGCGGCCTGTGTGCGGAGCGCTGTCCGACCGCCGCCTGGGACATGCAGAAATCCACCCTTCACTGGCCTCACGCCGATAACGGAAGTTCGACATGTCACTCACCCGAGCGAAAGACCGCGTAAACGATTTCGTGATCAAGATCGCCACGGTCAACGGCACCGGTTCGGCGAGCGCCAACGGGCTGCTGTTGAAGTCGATCTTTCGCAGCGGCGTGCCGGTCGTCGGCAAGAATTACTTCCCGTCGAACATCCAGGGTCTGCCGACCTGGTACGAGATCCGCGTCACACGCGACGCGCACCGCGCGCGCTCCGGCCGCGTCGATCTGATGGTGGCGTTGAACCCCGAGACCTACGCGCGCGACCTGAAGGACGTCGTATCCGGCGGCTTCTTCGTGTACGACTCGACCTGGCCGCGGCCGGCGCTCGAGAAGCGCGACGACGTCACGGTGCTGGGCGTGCCGTTGGCGCGGCTCTGCAACGAGAATTTCGAGGGCGTACACACCCGGATATTGATGAAGAACATTTGCTACGCCGGCGTGCTCGCCGCGCTGTGCTCAATCGACCTGGGTGTCATGCGCAGTTTGCTCGGCGAGATCTACGCGAAGAAGCCGAAGCTCGTCGACTCCAACATGAAAGCGATCCAATTGGGCTACGACTACGCGCGCGCGAATTTCGAATGCCCGCTCGGCTTGCGCGTCGAGAAGATGGACGCGACCCGCGGCCACGTGATGATCGACGGCAACACGGCCGCCGCGCTCGGCTGCGTGTACGCCGGCGCGACCGTCGGGGCTTGGTATCCGATCACGCCATCGACCTCGCTGATGGACGCGTACAAGGGATTCTGCGAGCAGCTGCGGGTCGATCCGGCCACGGGTCGCAAGAACTACCTGATGATCCAGGCCGAGGACGAGCTCGCCTCGATCGGCTTGGTCATCGGCGCCTCATGGAACGGCGCCCGCGCGTTCACGGCGACCTCGGGGCCCGGCATCTCGCTGATGCGGGAGTTCCTCGGCCGCGCCTATTACGCCGAGGTGCCGGCGGTGGTGTTCGACGTGCAGCGCGTCGGACCGTCCACCGGCATGCCGACGCGCACGCAGCAGTGCGACATCCATTCCGCGGCCTACGCGTCGCACGGCGACACGCGGCAGGTATGCCTGTATCCGTCGAGCCCCGAAGAATGCTTCGAATTCGCCGTGACCGCGTTCGATCTGGCCGAGCGGCTGCAGACCCCAGTACTCGTGCTGTCGGATCTGGACATCGGCATGAACGACTGGATGTGCCCGCAGTTCCGCTGGGACGACGGGTACCGCCCTGATCGCGGCAAGGTGCTGGATGCCGAGCACTGGCGAAGATCGACCGCTTCTGGCGATATTACGACCACGACGCGGACGGCATTCCGTATCGCACGCTGCCGGACGTCGCGACCAAGGGCGCCTACTTCACGCGCGGCTCGGGCCACAACCAATACGGCGGCTACACGGAAGACTCCACCGAATACCAGATCGTCGTCGACCGTCTGCGCAAGAAGTGGATGACGGCCGCACACCTGGTGCCCCAGGCGGTGGTCGAGCCGGCCGAGCAGACGACGGACATCGCGATCGTCAGCGTGGGCAGCGGCGACGCCGCGGTGCGCGAGGCGCTCGCCCGGCTGCGCGCGAGCGGCGTCCACCTCGATTACCTGCGCGTGCGCGCCTTTCCGTTCGGCGAGGAGGTGCAGCGCTTCCTCGCCGGGCACCGTTTGAATTTCGTGGTGGAACAGAATCGGGACGCCCAGCTGCGCACCCTCCTGATGATGGAGACGGCGGTCGAGCGGACGCGACTGCGGTCCATCTTGCACTACAACGGCATGCCGATGCCGGCGAGCTACGTGACCGACGGGGTCCTCGCCGTGATCGCACCGGACCGGCTGGCCGCCCGGCTGGTCGGCTGAACACGCGGAAATCTGCAATGACCTTCATGAGCAAACCCAAAGTCGCCCATCCGGACTTGCCGCGGAACGCGCTCGGCCTCACGCGCCGCGACTACGAGGGCGCGAATTCCACGCTCTGCGCCGGCTGCGGTCACGATTCGATCACCGCGGCCGTGGTCGAGGCTTGTTGGGCCAATGCGGTCGAGCCGCACACGGTCGTGAAGCTCTCGGGAATCGGCTGCTCCTCGAAGACGACCGCCTACTTCGTGAACGGCGCGCATGGCTTCAATTCGGTGCATGGCCGGATGCCGTCGATCGCGACGGGGGCCAATGCGGCGAATCGCAAACTTCACTACATCGGCGTCTCCGGCGACGGCGATACCCTGTCGATCGGACTCGGCCAGTTCTGCCACGCGATCCGCCGCAATCTGAACATGGTCCACATCATCGAGAACAACGGCGTGTACGGCCTGACCAAGGGCCAGTTCTCGGCCACCGCCGACCTCGGTTCCAAGGCGAAACGCGGCGAGGTGAACCGCCAGCCGCCGATCGATCCGCTGCAGCTCGCGATCACGCTCGGCGCCTCGTTCGTCGCGCGCAGCTTCTCGGGCGACAAGGCGCAGCTCGTGCCGTTGCTGCGGGCGGCGATGCGCCACGACGGGTTCTCCCTGATCGACGTGATCTCGCCGTGCGTGACGTTCAACGATCACGAGGGCTCGACGCGCAGTTACGCCTATGCCCGGGAGCATTACGAAGAAGCCGTGCACGCGGATTTCGTGCCGTTCGCCGCCGAAATCGCGGTCGATTATGCGGATGGCGCGGCGCAGACGGTGACCCTGCATGACGGCAGCCGGATCGTGTTGCGCAAGGTGGCCGCCGACTACGACCCGTCCGATCCCGGGGTCGCGCTCGACGCGATCCAACAGCGCATGCGCCGCGGCGAGTACCTGACCGGTTTGTTGCACATCGCCCGCGATGCCGCGGACATCCACGCACTCGGTGCGACCCCGGATACGCCGTTGAACGCGATTCCGTACGAGTCGCTGAGTCCCGGCGGCGACGCGCTGCGACGCGTCCTCGACGCCTTTCGCTGAATCGCGGCGGCGCCACGATCGGCCGCGCGCGGCAGCGCCTGTTCGTGGCTCGCGGGACCACGCTGCGACTGCAGGTACTTGGACAGGGTGCGACCCGCTCCATCACGCTCGTGACCGGCGCGCGCACGGTGCTGGATGCGCCGGCGTCGCCGGAGCCGCTGATGTTCGTGCGCTCGGTGATCAACTGGCGTGGCCATTTCGTGCCCTGTTCCGGGACGGGGCCGCTGGCACCGGTCGCGATCGAGGTGAGCGAGTGCGACTTCGCGAAGTACGGATACATTCGCGTCGCGGCGGCGGCGGATAGTAATTTCAAACGACCCATGCGGTCCAAGGCTGCCCACCACCTTGTTACGCGTAACCGGCCTTATGTTGAGCCCAAGCTTGGGGGCCGCGTGGTCAGCGTGGCAAATCGGGGCGCCAGTAGGCTTCTGCTGAGGGCCCCCGGACGTTGACAGGGTGCCAAATCAGCGTGCCGCGCTATACGCATGCCACCGACTCTGCCGTTCTCTGGAGTCGGGACACGCGGACCCCTTCCGGCTCGCTCACCGGTCAATGAAATCGGGACTTATCCTCCCGTTCACAGCAGGCTGGACTGCGCCGGCGGCCCCCGCGCCCCAAGCGGCAGCTCGCTCTGGGACCGCTCCGGTGCCGCGCGCTCCAGGTGCGACAGGATCTTCGCAATGAGCTGCGGCTCCTCGATGCTGGCGATGATCTTCAGCTGCCCACCACAGCGAGTACAGCGCTCGATCTCGACACCGAACACTCACTTCAGCCGTCGCGCCCAGCTCATCGTCACATGCCGCGGGGTCGATGGCTTGGTCGGATCCGCGCCATACACCGGCGGCGGCGCTGCACCACGGCCCCGCTGCGCCGGCGTCACCGCCGCCCGATAATTGCTGTGCGGGGCAAACACGCCGTGATACCGCGTCAATTGCATCCGCGGCGTCGGCACCAGCGCCGCGAGGCGCGCCATCAGATCCAGCGGGCGATTGCGCCGAGGCGCATCTTGGGCGCCCCGGGTGATCGATCAGCGCAAACGCGCTGCAAGCGTATAGGCCATCGTGAGCGAAGCCACCGCGGGGCCAAGCAATGATGCCACGAGGCGCACGATGAGCATGATATCGGAATCCCCGGGGAGCAGCAGCCACAATGGCACCAGCGCGATGACCACGATCAGCGCGATTCGCGTGATTTGGAACCAGAGTTTGTGAAAGAAATGCGCGGTGAGCGCATTGTCCGGCAGATCCGAGTCCGCCACGCGAAAGAGCCGTCCGGTCAGTGCGGCCGCCGGCAGCATCGCCAACGGCAAGCCGATCGCGAGACTCGCCAATGCCACCAAACCGAGGCCGAGGAAGAACGGCGCGGCAGCCAGGTTTGGCAAATCGTGAACCGGCCCGAAACCCATGGTGACGGAAAACGCCGCGAGCATCACCAGCAGCACGAGTATCAAGATGAAAAGGACGGCGCACAATACGAGCCAGACGGAGAATTCTCCCAGTGAGATGCGCGCGGCAAGCTCATGCATATGCGCCTTCTCTTGCTCCGTGTAGCCGAAGCCGGGCGCATACCCGCCGCGGCGATCCACGAGGTCCATGTTGCGGGACCAATAACGCACCAATAGTGCGAGCCAGCGCACGAGCGCAGGCCGGTATTCAAGGGAAGGCATCGCGACCACTTCTCCTCAGTGAGCGGCTGCCGGGGTTGCACCTATCGGGCCAAGCGTGCCTCGGGATACCGAGATTGCGGCGCGTGTGAATTTGCCTACAGGCATTCATTGCTTCGGGTAGATCTCCTGCCAACTCGAGCGCACCGGATCGACCACGCCGTTCGGGTTGAAGGTGCCGTTGTTCTGAATGGTGGTCTGGCCATCCGATGAAATCCAGGTGTGGTCGTACTGATCGCTCAGTTTGATGGTGCGTCCGGTACTTGGATCCGTGTATTGCTGCTGGTCGAGCGATATCATTTCCTGTCTCTGAGCGCTCTTGTCGATGGCGCCCTGGGTCGCACTGGCGGCCTGCATGGATCTAGCGGTTTGCGCCTCGAGATTTCTCCGGAAGACCTTTCCTCGTTGGATCATCGCGCGATTGACATCCGCGTAGTGCTGCTGAATGGACCGGAAATGCCGGGAATTTCCCTGCTGCCAAGCGCGAAAGCCCGCTTTCTCATCGCGAATCATGCGGCGCTGCCACTGCGGATTGACCCGCGCCTGGAAGAGGCCAAAAAGTTGCGGCTCTGCGAGCAGCGCGGACAGGTGCCCTTTGGGCGCGCGAACGATCTCAATGTTCGGAGCGGTGCAGTCGCGGCGCCGCACCGGCGGCACACCAAACATCGCCGGGTGTAGCGTTTCGGTGCAGGAAATGACGGTGGACATCATTTCCTGCACCAGATGGCGGTCACGCCAGTATTCAACCTGCACGCGCGCGCCATCCAGAGTGATCCTCGGCGTCGGGATACCATAGCGAGCCGATATCTCGACCTCATGCTGGCGCATCAATTGCTGCTGACGCGCGATCCCCGCTCGGCCGGCGGCCCGCAGCGGCAGGACGGATTCGATCCGCGCGCCCGGAGCGAGGTGGGGAACGACGATCTCGGTGAGGAATTGCGCCGCGGTATCGATATCGATGCCCCGACAACGTGGGTTCTGCAGATTGCTGCTGGACCAAGACCACCGGACGCCCGGCATCATCAGGATCGCGGTTATGCCGTCCGGACTCAACATCGTGAATTTTGGCTCGCCGTCCATCGCATGGCATTGGTTGGGCGGATTGGTGATGACGCCGCCGAATTTCCAACCATTTGGCA
Source organism: Pseudomonadota bacterium (assembly GCA_021805275.1). The sequence continues at coordinate 98 of JAJZFQ010000176.1, read as the reverse complement.
CCGGCACCGAGTACGCGGTCATCCCGTAGCGCGGATCGGTGATCGTCTCCCGGTGGGTGCCGGACCAGGTGATGATCGCGGCGTTCGCCGCCAAGGCG
>JAJZFQ010000182.1 GCA_021805275.1 Pseudomonadota bacterium | reverse complement strand
GCCGCTTGCTTCGATTGATCCATAGTCCCTGTCGCCCGCGCGCGAGTGTGCCACAGGTCGCGCAACCCTGACGAGCCCGCACGGCGCCAACCCAACGGCGTGGTCTCGGTGCCCGCAGGCCGACGGATCCGCGCGTACGAAGGGGCACAGTCGTGGATGGCGCACGGCGAGCCGGTCACACGACTCATCTCTGGCACGCGCGGTCGGTCGCACGCTGCCGTCATTGCCGCGCATTCGTATACAAATGCGGATCCGGATCGCTGACCGCTCCCCGAGCGGCGGCTGATCACGCTGCGGCGGCATCCGGATGCTGCGCGCGCCAGAGCGTCGCATAGTGTCCCGCGGCCTGAATCAGCTCCGTGTGTCCTCCCGACTCCACGAGGCGCCCGGCCTGCAGGACGACGATGTGATCGGCCCGCGCAACGCTCATCAGCCGATGCGCAATGATCACCGTCGTGGCCGTTCCCGTGAGGATCCGCAGGCCCGCGAGGACCGCCTGCTCCGTGCGGCCGTCGAGCGCTGCGGTCGCCTCGTCGAACACGTAGAGAAGCGGACGGCGCAGCGCCGCGCGCGCGATCGCGATCCGCTGCCGCTCACCTCCGGAGAGGCGCACGCCACGCTCTCCCACCACAGTCGCATAGCCCCGGGGCAGCGACTCGATGAACTCCTCGAGTTGCGCCACGCGGACCGCGCGCACGACGTCGCGATGCTCGGCCTGCGGCCAGGCGAGCGCGATGTTGTTCTCGATCGTATCGTCGAGCAGTGCCGTATCCTGCGGCACCACCGCGATCGCCGCGCGCAGCGCCGCCGGCGCAATCCCCGGGAGCGGTTGGCCATCGAGACGGATCAGCCCCGCGTCCGGTTCCACCAGGCGCAACAGCAGCCGAACGATGGAGGATTTCCCCGAGCCACTCCGCCCGACGATGCCAAGCGTCGCGCCGGCGGGCACTTCGAACGTCACCTCCTCGAGCGCGGCGCGTCCAGGCTCGTAGGCCAGTGTCACGCGCTCGAAGCGCAGCGCACCGCCGGGGGCACCGCCGAGCGCGAGTCCCGCGCTCGCCTCCGGACGCTCACCCAGCAGCTCGAGCGTTCGGCCGAGCATCGCCACGCCCTGCGCAAAGCCCTGCACCGCGAACCCGAGCATCTCCGCCGGCCGCACCAGCTGCAGCATGTACGTGTTCACCAGCACGAATCCGCCGACCGTGAGCCCTCCGGCGCGTACCGAGTGCAGCGCACAGGCGAGCGTCGCGGTGAGAAACGCCGCAAAGACGCCGGCGACGGCCAGTCCGTTGGCGCAGTAGCGGCGATGGAACGCGAGCCACGCCTGCTCGCTGCGCTCGAGCGCCCCGCCGGCCCTGCCGGCGATCAGCGCCTCGGCGCCGAAGGACTTCACCGTCTCGCAATTGAGCAGCCCATCGGTGATCAGCGCGCCGGCCGCGACACGCGCCGCCGAGGCCGCCCGCGCCGACTCGGCAATGCGTCCCGCGGACCGCCCGAACAGCGCTGCATAACAGACTGCCGCCCCGCAAAACAGGCCGAGAAACACCGGCTGCCCGAGCCGCCCCAGCACTGCCGCCACGATCGCGAGTTCCGCGCCCACCGGCAGCACCGTAAAGACCAGGTGATGCAGAATCAGCCGGAGCCCTTCCAGTCCGTTGTCGATGGCTTGGCTCACCGCGCCGGTTTGGCTTTCCAAGTGAAAGCGCAGCGGCAGACGCAGCACGTGGGCGAATATCCGCTCGCTCAGCGTGCGCACGATCCGCCGCTCAGCCTGGGCGTAGCGCAGTGCCCGCACCTCGGCACTCGAGCGCCCCAGCCACTGGCTCGCGGCATACAACCCGATCAGCACCCCGAGCGGTGCCGTGACCCGCTGATGCCCGGCGAGCCCGTCGACGATCCCCTTTAATGCAAGCGGCGCCAGGGCGTTCAGCGCTGCGCCGAGCCCCACCAGTCCCAGCACCACGCCGAGGCGCCGCCGTACGTACGGGGAAAGTTCCCCGGCAATCAGGCGCAGCACACCCCGCCAGCAGTGCCAGCGGGAGCCGGCGATCACACCTCCTCCTCCCCCGCGCGCGGTGCCGTCGATCGCAGCTCCGAGTCGCTCTCCCCTTCGTCAGTGCCGACGGCCGCCAGAATCGTCGCCGCGGCGCTCGACAGACCCTGCGAATCCCGGGCACGCAGCCGCAGCACGGACTCCTCCAACGTGCTCGCATCACGGCCCAGCAACGTCCCGATAGTCGTCGCCGGTACGCCGCATCGCACTCCCACGAGCGTGACCAGACATCGAGCCCGACAGACCTGCCGGAGACGCGAGCGGCCGGCGAGTTCCTGCGGCTCCACCGACTCGTGTCGGGCAACGCACCGTACCACCGAACGCAACACGGTCCGCTGGCGAGGCTTACGGATCGCGAGCGCCGGACGAATTGCGGTATGAACGTGCGAAAGCCCATCCCGGGGGGCCGCGAACGCTGCCGCAAGATCAGGATCGATCCCACGCGCGCGCAGTGTTCGATACTGCCGCAGCGCCCCGGGCCCTCGACCGAGCTCATCCAGCACTGGGGCGACGTCCACCCAGGGTGCACGCCGCGGATCAAGATACGCCGCATCCGCGCTCCATCCGGCGGCCACCAGCGGGCGATGCAGCCACAGGACGAACTCGGTGCGGAACGCCTGCTGCAGGCGATAGAGTTTCAGCGGCCTGAAGACCTGGCCACGACCGCCGCGCACCCGGTTGAAGTGCAGCGCGTACGGCACCGAAACGTAACGACACATGCCTCCCAACGGCACGTGCGCCGGCTCCACAGCGAGCTCGAGCCGATCACTCTCGCATCGACAGCCGAGCACGCGCCCGCCACACCAGAACAGCATCGACTCGATACCGGCGACCATTTTATGCCAGTCCGCTTCGCCCCGGACCAGGGACTCCGACCGACAGCCGCGCAGCACTGCGTGGTACAACGTCGCAGGCCTCTCGCCCGCTGGCGTCCGATCGCCCTTGGACTGCATGTTGCTCCCCTTGCGCGCGTCCCGTCCCGATTCTCGGCGCCGACGACGCGCGATCTGCGCTCGAATCTCTCTCGCCAGCACACCGTCCCCAACACCGGCAGCGCACGGCAAGCCCTGTCTGCACAAATCACGGTACTCTCGGTATAAGAGCGATGCAACCTGCAAAAACTCGCTTTCTTCATCACCGTACTCACCGTGTGCGACAACGCCCGCCGACATCCCCAACCTGTCCCGAGAATCCTCACGCCTGAGGCGCTAACTCCCCAACCTGACCCTGCGACCGGACCGCCGCACTCACATTCGCGCGGCGCATCCCGCACATCCCGCCGGCAACGTTCCGATTCCCAACCTACCAACCGACTCGCATCCCGTCACGTCATAACTCATTGATCGCGAACAACTCCAATTCCCAACCTACTGCATACCCGGTAGCTGCCGTACCGAAGGGCGCCCGATCAGCGCGCTGCGCCGACCGCTCGTTTGCCGCAGCGCACACCCAGACCGCAGGCACCTGCCTTGACAAATCGCCCTGGCACTCATTCCTTGATCGCGTCATCGCGGAATTCGGCGCCGGTCCGGGAATGACAGAATCAACCATCAACCTTCAATGAGGAGAACGACCATGCAGTACCACGGCAGTGTCTCT
>JAJZFQ010000274.1 GCA_021805275.1 Pseudomonadota bacterium | reverse complement strand
CACTCGCGCTTTGAACGCCGGCGAGTGATTGCGTCTGGGTCTTCGCATGGATCTCTGTCCTCCGGTCACTATATTGCACCGGCAGAAATCCACTTACACCCCTGTCCGAAATTCTGAGGCCACCTCTGCGTGAGCGTCGAACGCGTTGCTGATCGCCTCGCGCACCAAGTCCAGCGGGTTAGCGAAATCGTTCGCAATCTCGATGAATTCCTGAGTCTGATCCACACTAGGTGTCAGCGTGAATTCTGTCATTGGTGTTCCTTCAAGAGGTGCTCAATTCTATGAGGGTTTCTACGGCCGTCTTCCATCAAGTTTCAGTCTGATCGCTGGTCCGAGCTCGAAATCTATGAAAACCGTCGAACGGTCAGAGCCACCCGAGCAGTCCCGCCTGTTTTAGATTAAGAGTGCGCCCACCAGAGCCGATTCGGGAACCGTGGCTCCCAGCTTGGAAGCCTCTCGTGCGCGATCGGCCGATGAGAGATGCAACAGCGCGGCTACGGTGTCTTGCAGATCGCGGACACGCCTTTCACTGTCGTCCGTGTATTGATCCAGCACTGGTCGCAGGAACGTCTGAAAGCCTGGGACGGGCACAGGTCTAGCCCATTAGCCTTGGCCGCCCTGGCGATTGGAAGCGCTCCGGCAACCGTGCGAAACTGTTCTTCTTGATAGCCAATCCGGCCCCCTGTCTTCGCGTGGGTCGGATTGTAGCTCTATCCGTCACGCTCGGGCCGAGTACGTGCAAGTCGTTGCGTAGGCAGGACTATGACCGCCGACCAGCTCATTGCCGAGGCCGTCGAGAATCGGCCACCCGCCCCACCGCCATCATTCGATAACGTGGAGTGCGGTCTGCGGAAGCTCCTCGAGAGCATGCTCGCCGCGTTCAACTACGAGGCCGAGTTCGGCAGCGGCGCCGCGCAGGCGTGTCGTGTCCACGCGCTACTGATCGCCGAGGTGCAGGCACTGCGGCGGCGCCCCACGCGCTAATCGCCGGCGAACGGAAGTGGCACGGGCTCGGCGCAAGAAGATCGTCACGGATAAGGCGCTGCTGAGGCAGGCGGAGAGGGTGCTTGCGCGCGTGAGACGAATCAGCCAGTCCCTCGCCCATGAGCTCGATCCCGAGCGCCGACGGGAGACCCGCAGGCTGCTGCGGTGGACGTATCGGCAGTTCGCCGAGTACCGAAAGGGCCTCGAGGCCCTGCGCGATCATCCGAGCGCCGGCCCGGAGCTCGAGAAGCAGATCCAGATCTTCTTCTTGATCGAGGACGAGTGCCGGCCGCGTGCCCCGCGGCGGCGACCCGTCTGACGCAGCGAGGGCTTGCCGCGCGCGGGGCAGACTCGGCGCACCGTGCGAGCGACGACGTAACGTGCAGCGACCGCAATATCGGAGGCGCCCGGAAAGTTGCTGCTGGTACCCCCAGTGGTACCCTGGATCACTTGTTGAAGTCCGGCGCGCCGTCGACTTCTTGATTTTATTGGTCGGAGCGCCGAGATTTGAACTCGGGACCCCTTGCACCCCATGCACCCCAGGTAGCTCACGGGGTGAAATTACTTGAAAGGATTTAATAGCGCAAGTCCTGTGATTCACGGCACTTCGACGCCATCATGTCCTTCCGTAGCATTTCACACTATTTCGGGTAAACTGGCCACACTTTGGCCACAATCTCTAAATCGCGCGCGCGGCAGGGAGCCGCAAGACTCACTGCGAGCCGCTTGGCCACACTGCCGGCGGGCGACCACACTGACCCGGCGACCGCAGGGCTTCAGCTTCGCGTGCGCCCCACGGCGACCGGCGCGTCCAGGACCTGGCTCTTCCGGTACACGTGGCGCAGTGAGTGGGTGCGCATCGTCATCGGCCACTACCCGGGAATGCCTCTGGCGGACGCCCGCAACCGCGCCCTCGAGCTACGAAAGGCGATCGACGACGGTATAGACCCTCGTCGAGCGCGCCCCCGTCGACGCCAGCAAGCGGCGCCGCTCCTCCCCTCGGCTAGCACCACCGACAAGCATAGCGTCGAGTTCTTGGTGGCCGAGTTCGTCGAGCGCTACCTACGGCCGCATCGCAAGCGGCCAGAATGGGCCGAAGCGATCCTCGACCGTGACGTGCTCCCGAAATGGAAGGGCCGGGACAGTCGCACTATCACCCCGGGCGAGGTCATAGAACTGCTCGACGGAATCGTTGACCGCGGCGCACCCGTACTCGCCAACCGAACCGCCGCCCTCCTCTCGCAGCTCTTCCGGTTCGGCATCCATCGGCACATCGTCACGACGAGCCCGGTGCAGCTCCTCTACCGTCCTGGCGGCAAGGAAAAGCCCAGGGAACGCGTTTTGTCCGATGATGAGCTGCGGGCCTTCCTCGCCGATCCGAAGGCATGCACGCGATTTGAGCGGCTCGCCCGTGTCGTTACGCTGCTGCTACTCACCGGCCAGCGCCGCGGTGAACTCGCCCTCGCACGCTGGTCCGACATCGACCTGGATGCCCGGACCTGGATGATTCCCGATGAAAACGCGAAGGGCGGCCGCGGTCACATCGTTCCGCTGTCGGCCTGGGCCACCGAGGAGTTCGCCGCACTCAAGCGCGAAGGAGAGCGCGCTGCATGGGTGCTACCCGATCCCGAGGGCGTCGACAACGTCGACCCGAAGCTGCTCTCCCGCAGCCTCGCGAAATGTCTGCGCCGGTTCAAGGCGCAAGGGATCGGGGAATTTACGCTGCACGACCTGCGGCGGACCTGCCGCACTGGCCTCTCACGGCTGAAGGTTGAGCCGCACGTTGCCGAGCGCGTACTGAACCACGTGCAGCCCGGCATCGCCGGAGTCTACGACCGCCACGCGTATCTGGAAGAGAAACGAACGGCGCTCGAGAAGTGGGCTGCGCATCTGAAGACGCTCGCGCATTCGCGCCCCTGATCCGACCTCTCCCGCTGCTTTCAACTTCCGGCCGCAGACGCGTTGCGGCTCAAAATTCCTGTAAACGCGATTCTGTATCATTTTTTTTCGATCTGTCGTGCGCTAACGTCCGCAACTAACTGAATGTCATAAGTTTTTAGTGGCGCTAACTTTTTAGGTGTGCTTGCGCCGCATAGTGTTCCGTGTAATCTCAGAGTTGTTAATTCCTGCTCATCGTTACCAACAGGTCATAGCATGGACAACTCGATACAGCCCACCGACAAACTCCCCCGAAAGCGTTCGCCGAAGCGGCCGCACACCGGAGGCACTCGCGTGATTTACCCTCGCGGAATCGAGGAGCGCTTCGGGATCAGCACGGCCACGCGGTGGAGGTGGGAGCGGAGTGAGCGCCTGCCGGCTCGGGACGTTTTCGTCGGTGGCCAGGCCGTCGGGTGGCGCCCTGAAACGCTCGAGGCCGCCGAACGTGGACCCGCGTCCTGACCATCGTGTTGCCCAAGATCATTTCTGGCGTTCCGTGTACAGCCCTGTCGCGAGATCAATCCGACGAGGCTCGCGCAGCGCTCACAGCAGTTGAAGCAAGACGCATCGAGCGCGCTACGCGACAGATCCAGGCGGCCGTCGCGTTGTCGCTCCACGAGAAACGCAACTCAAGCATGCTGGCCGACCCCAAGGCGCAGGCAGTCGACTGGATAATGCAGCGGTGGGCCGCGTCGCACGGCACTGGCCTTCCCGTCGAAGATCCGGGTTCACTTCCGGCCCGGGTGCCTCCGCTCGACGATGCTACCGCGATCGAGGTCGACCGGATTGTCAGCCGCGTGCTCCACGAGAACGCCCGAAAACTCGTTTGCCAGTGGTATCGCGCGAACCTGCCCCCCAAAGTCATGGCAAGCCAGCGTGGTATCAGTGTCAGAACGCTCTATCGACACTGGGGCTTCGTTCTTGAGCAGCTGCGCGAGCTGTTCCTTCAGACCAAACACGCCGACCTGGTCCGCATGCTCGGGTCTTCTGGATTGTGAACTACCTTCGCAAATTTCCGAAGACTGATGGCATTGAGTTGCTATCATTCATGCCATCATCGCGCTTGGTGTCGATGAACGACGCCCAGACCATTCGGTTTCTGGGCGTCTTCGTTTCCGCGCTCGACTACCTTTCGCCCGCTTCTTGTGTTGTCGCCGTCCGGTTCTCGGAGCGGTCGAGAAGCTATTTTCCTGAGGGTTTTATGTCTGACTCGCTGTCGCTTTCGGGACTCAGCAAGGCTGCCGTCGCATGCGAAATCGGTGTGAGCGTGCGCACCATTGAGAACTACGTTCGGCGCCGTCTAATCCCGCCTCCCCGGAAGCTGGGACCCGGCCCAACGTGCCCGGCGCGCTTCACGCCAGATGATGTGCGGATTCTCCGCAAGAACCTCGCGGCCCTCGCGGCGCAGCGCAAGGTCGCCTGATGGGTACCGGTAATTCGCTGGCGATGCTCCCGTTTTTCGTACGGGACTACATTGCGGCCACGCGTCATCTCACGCTTGCTGAGCGGGGCGCGCTCTTGGATTTGCTCTTCCAGTTGTGGGAACTGGGAGCGCTTCCCAAAGACCCGGCGCGACTCGCTCGGGTCGCAGGAGCCACTCCCGAGGAATTCGCCGAAGTGTGGCCGGCGATCCGCTCAAAGTTTGTGGAAACCGAGACCGGTCTTATCAATACTCGACTCGAGGAGCATCGTGCGGAGTCGATGCGGAGATCTGCTAAAGCTCGCGCATCAGCGGAAGCTCGGTGGGGAGGCCAGTCCCATGCGATCGCATCTGCGAACGCATTGCCCGCGCAATCCGATGGCACATCAGGCGCACATGCTCAGACGATGCTTCCGTCTCCGTCTCCGTCTCCGTCTCCGGATCCATCTCCGCAGGGAAACGGAGAGGCTCGCGCGAGCGCTCGCCCGGCTCGCACGGCAATGCGCTTGCCTGAGGACTGGGAGCTGACGCCGGAGCGGCGGCAGGTGGCTGTGAGCGAGGGCGTGGATCCGGATAGGACGTTCGCCAAGTTCGTGGACCATTGGCGAGCCGAGAGCGGTCAGAAGGCCCGCAAGGCCGACTGGGATGCCGCGTGGCGCAACTGGTGCCGTCGAGAAACTGAGCACTCCCGAAGTGCTCAGACCGGAGCCAAACTACGCGGTCCGACTGCCGAGGAGTCCGACCGCGAATCACTCCGGAAGCTGATCGCGAGACGTCCGAAACTCGGGCTGGCCGATTTCCGCGATCCTGAGCCGGGGGAGACGGCCGATCATTACTGTAAGGCCCAGGACGCCGAATACAGCCGCCGTGAGCGCCAGCGGGTGGAACGGGACCACCCTGTGCAGCCCGTAACGCCCTCGCGTCCCGTCGGGACCGTCGTCGCGCAACTCGCGGCCGCCAAGAGGGCCCCGGCGTGACGGAAACCCACCGGAAGAAGCACGCCGCGAAGGCCAGAAAGACGCACCGTGAGAACACGCGACTTCACGCGCGCGCGTCGTTAGATGTTGTTCGTGACGAGCGTGGCCGTTGGTTGAAAGGTGTTAGTCCTAACCCTGGTGGTCGGCCGCCTGAAGATCGAGAGTTGCGTGAACTCGCGCGCGGGCACGGTTCTGCAGCAATTGCGAAGCTGGTGCAGCTGATGCACACCGCGGAAGACGAGCGCGTGCAACTCGGCGCCGCCGAGGCGCTCCTGACGCGAGGGTTTGGACGCCCCGCGGAAGCTGCGAGCGGCCCGCTGGTCGCGATTAACGTCGGACCTGGCTCTACCGCGCCGATCACGAATGCCGTCGAGGCGGCACGGGTTTACGCCGAGGTCATGGCCGGGCGCGTCGACGTGGCGGGCATCGAGTTCGCTCGGGCCCTCCCGGTTCCGGCCTCTGAAGGGTGCACAATCGAGGGTAGTGCAATCGAGGCCAAGGAATGGCATGAAGCCCGTTAATGGGTCCCGACGACCGTCAAGACCAGTTTACATATGGAAGCGGACGGCGTAATCTGGCGCTCAATCCTTCAGAGATTGCGCGCCATGAACACCAATGCGATCGGTTACGTCCGGGTGAGCACCTCGGGCCAGGAGCGCTCCGGCCTTGGCCTCGAGGCGCAGCGCCAAGCGATTGCCGAGTTCGCGGAGCGCGAAGGGTTCACCGTCGCGGAATGGTTCACAGAGGCTGAGAGCGGCGCCGGCGCCGATGCCCTGGAGAAGCGGCCGCAGCTTGCAGCGGCGATCGACGCGGCCCGCAAGGCGCGCATGCCGGTGATGGTCGCCAAGCTCGATCGGCTCTCGCGCGACGTGCACTTCATCAGCGGCCTGATGGCGCACCGGGTCGAGTTCGTCGTTACGTCGCTCGGGCGCCAGGCGGATCCCTTCATCCTGCATCTGTATGCAGCGCTCGCCGAGAAAGAGCGCGCGCTCATCTCGGAACGCACCAAGGCGGGCCTCAAGGCCGCGAAGCGGCGCGGCCAGAAGCTCGGGATGCGCGCGAAACCTCAAAGCGCGGTGGAGCAGATCGCAGCCAAAGGTGCGCAGGCGAACAAGGCTGCTGCGCTCGAGCGGCTCGACTCCCTGAAGCTCCACATTGCCGATGCGCTCAAGGAGGACCGTACGCTCCGCGCCGCCGCAGAGTGGCTCAACGAGCGCAAGGTGGCCTCTCCGGGGGGCGGCCAGTGGTATGCGCCGTCGATTCTCAAGGCAGCTCGGCGTCTCGGGCTGAGATAGTCCTCCGGCGCCTGCGCGCCGACATCATCGCCTGACCATCCAATGACGTGCCCGGGGCGCCTTCCCGCTCCTGGCGCGTTTTATCGCGTCCTGCGCGATGCACTCCATCTGACTCCCTGAAACTCGTCTGCACGCGAGGTGCTGCATGAGCGCGTACTGGTCGACCCTGGTTGCCGGTGCCTTCGATGGTCGTGACCGTCACCGCCCGGCTGATTCTCAATCCCTGCGTATCGCGGCGATCGAACTGCGTCAGCGCGGCCTGACGGACCGCGATATTGCTCAAGCGCTGAGAATCGGCGAAGGCGCTGTCCGCACTCTGCTGAAGACCGCTGCATGAGCGACCTGGAACAGATCCGCACCCTCCTCGAGCGCGCACGTTTCGATCTCGAGCGCGGATGGATCGAGGCGGCTATCGACTGCCTTGGGCGGGCGCAACGTCTGCTCAACGATCTGAAATGTCCCTAAACCGGTTTACCTGAGGAAATCCCGATGCTGAATACCCAGCTTCTCGACTTGCCACGCGCCTCGCTGGCGGCCGCCCGCGAACGTCTCGCGCTGGCCACTGCTGCCCTGGAGCGCGGCCGTGCTGCCTACAGCGCGGCTAGCGACCGGATCCGCGACCTGGACGATGAGGACGCTCGTTACACGAGCTTGTACGCGGAACGACTCCAGCGGGCAGCCGTCGATGGCGTGCCGGCAGTGCCGTACCTGGAGAACGCCCCTGACGCGGCCGAGCGTCACCGCGCGCAGGTCGAGACACGTTGCTCTGCGGAGGCCCTTGAACGTCTCACGGCCGCTCACAAGGCCGCACAGGCGGACCTCGCGGCGGCCGAGCAGGCACTCCGTGCGGCCATCGACCAGGCGCTCGACGCCCGCTCCTGCGAGCTGATGGAGACGGTTGACGCTCACCTGCGCGCCCTCGAGAGGGTCGGTGCCGAGCTGGCCGAGCTGCTGCCGGATACCCGCTTCGAGAATGCGTCGGGGCTGCCTAGCGAGCCGGCGGTGCGCGAACTGCTCAAGCATCTGCCGGCGCGACCGCGGTCGGATCTCGATGTCCCGATTAACGAGCTGCGTCTAGGCGCTGCGTCTGTCTCACGGCTCAGCGAGATGCGCGCACGACTGATGAACGACGCTGCCGAGCAGCGGGAGGACGTTGCGGCGTGAAATCAGCCATGCGAGCGGTTCGGGATGGCGGCGTATATCTTGCGCCTCCGTCACGGGCACCGAACCGCTCGCGCCGCCCTTTTGTCTGTTTGTGGGGCGGCCGGACAACTACGTCGTGTCCGAAAAAACACGTAGAGCACGCGGTGGTCGCACTCCGACTGCGCAGCGTGCAGCGCCGGCGGTACTCCTACGCCGGCGTGCCCACCTATTCGCACGTGTCGCTCGAGCGGCGCGGTGACTATTCAAACACTGTGAGGCAATCATGAGACGCATTACCAGGATTCGACACGTTGGCTCTCGCGTGAGCTCTGTGCGTACGAACGACGGACAACTCTATGCACCGCACCAGGTCAGCGACGTAGAAATGGACCGTCGTGTCGCGCGGATTCTCGCCGATCGACTGCGCACCCGGGACGCAATGCTCAATGCAATCCCTGTCGGCAAAGTGCTGGCCCTCGGCACCGTCTGGACCGGCGAACTCCAGCCCGAAATCGACGCTCGCCTCGATGCGCTTCGCCCGATCGTGTCCGCGCTTACGACCACTGGTCGATTGACTGCCGAACCTGCCGCGCCGTCTCTGGAAATGGGTCGCAGATGGATCGGCGACATCCGCGACGTGATTCGCGGTGGCGCTCGGGACAGCGAACATCGGGAAGGCGAGCGCGTGGATCTGTCCGCGCTGGCGCGATCGGCCGATCGTCTCGAAGATGCGTTCGAGAAGGGAAACCGCGACCTGATTCAGAGCGCCCACGAGGAGCTGCGACGCGAGTTCGAGACGGTGCGACTGAACCATGCGGACGGTGTCCGCCGCACGGCTGATGCCGCATTCGCTGACCGCGGTACGCGTGAAGCTGCTTCGATGCGTGACCGGATCCGCTCAATGAACGAAGCAAACCGGGCTCTGTGGAGCGGCCGCGCCGAGAACGGCACGATCATACCGGAGCCTACCGCGATCGCCGCACCGCGACCGACAAGCACTCGGGATTGGGCGATGGAGGTCCCGGGCGGCAGCCCGTTTATCAACGCACGCAATCTGAAACACAGCACACCGCACACCCCTTCGGTGGCCGAGATCAACGCCCGCAATGCCGCGTTCTGGGCGGAGCGTGGCGGTAATGGCCCCAAGGACGCCGCCTGAGCACCCTCTGGGCGCCCCCCAGCGGGGCGCCCTCATTTTCCACTGGAGTAGACAATGGCTGAGAGCGGTATTCTGAAAGAATTTTTGGTGTCGCTCGGCTTCAAGATCGACCAGCCGGCTCTTCAGAGCTTCGAGCAGGGAATCCACAAGGCCGGTCGGGCCGCTGTGGGACTGGCGAGCGCGGTCGAAGGCATGGCGCTGACCGTCGGCGTCGGCATCGCTCGCTTCGCCAGCAATCTTGAGCGACTGTATTTCGCTGCGCACCGGACCGGTTCAAGCGCGACGGCGCTGCGGGCCTTCCAGCGCACCGCGCAGGACTTCGGCGCGTCCGCCGGCGAAGCGCTTGGATCCGTGGAGGGGCTGTCGCGCTCCATGCGCACGAACCCGGGAAACGTCGCGCTCCTGGAGTCTCTTGGGATTCACCTGAAGCGCACCAAGGACGGCACGTACGACGCGACCGACGCGCTCATGCAGTTCGGCAACGTCATGCGCGAACGCGGCTACTTCAAGCCCGGCCAGTTCTACATGGCCGAGCAGTATGCGCAGATGTTCGGCATCAACGAGCGCACGCTGCTCGCGCTGCGCAACGGGAAATTCGACTCCGAGTACAACCGCATCCACGGCCGGATGCAGCACCACGGCTTCAATAAGGCGGCCGCCGATGCGCACCGCTTCATGGACTCCTTGCGCAGCCTGGAGACGGTTCTCCAGGTATTCGGGGCGCAGGTTGAGGACGCAATCCAGAAGAAGCTCGGCGTCAGCCTGCAGCATCTGAGCGGATGGATCGAAGCACACGGACCACAGCTTGCGGCGGAACTCGTCGGAGCGGCTGACGACTTGTTCCATGCGGCTCTGTGGATTGAGCGCGCTGTGCGCTGGATCGTGCCGAAATTCGAGTGGCTGAACGAGCACACCGACGGATGGGTCGGCAAGCTCGGCGCGCTCCTCGTGGTGCTGCGCGCGGTCGGCGGCTTCCAGGTCATCGGCGGCATCATGCAGCTCTCGAGCGCCTTCATGAAATTGGGTGCGCGCCTGCTCGGGGTTCAGGAGGCTGCTGAGGGCGCCTCAGCTGTCACTGCTGGCGGCCTGACGGGCGCGCTGGTGCCAGGAGCCCTTCTCGGTGGTCTGGCAGGTTGGGGCCTCGACGAGGCATTCCCGAACAACCCCCTTGATCGGTTCGGGAAGTGGATAGGAGACGGACTCGAATCGTTCACGCACCGCCCGCGGACCGCGATGACGTACTTCGAGAGCCAGGGCTGGACGCCGTGGCAGGCGGCAGGAATTGTCGCCAACCTGCGCACCGAGAGCGGCCTCCTTCCGAACGAGGTCGGCGACCACGGTCACGCGCTCGGCATCGCGCAGTGGCACAAGGCGCGCCAGGAGGAGTTTGCGCGCGTGATGGGGCGCCCGCTGAAGGGCTCCTCGTACATGCAGCAGCTTGAGTTCGTGAACTGGGAGCTGCGCAACAACCCCTCTCTTGGCGGCCAGCTGCTCGCGCACGCCGACACTGCGAAGAAGGCCGGCGAGATCGTCTCGCGCCTGTACGAGCGCCCGGCGGCGGCTACCGCGCAGGCGCATGCGCGGGGGCTCTTCGCGCGCAGGATGTACGAGCGCATGGTTTCCAAGGAGCCGATGCTCCGCCAGGTGCAGGCGCGCTTCGGCACGCTTGGCGCCACTGGAGCCGGGGCTGCTGGCGCCGCGACGATCAACCAGCACACGGAGATTCATGTCGCCGGGGGTGCGAGCGCCGGCGAGACCGCGCACGAGGTCGCCGGCCAGCAGCGGCGCGTCAATTCTGAGATGGCGCGGAACTTCGTCACGGGTCCGAAATGAACGCCGCAACACAACTCAACGCAGTGTCAGTCCTCAGCAAGGATCCGCTGACAGTCGAAGTTTCAGACTGCATCGCTTGCGGTTCGAAGGTGGCGTCCCGTGCACCATGGTACGAACACATCGACACAGGGGGAATAACCCGCTATCGCTTTTGCGTCCAGTGCTCGGGCGCCTACCTCACGTCCATACTCCTCGGCGGTGTGACGTTTGAACGGGCCAAGGCTCGATTTGCCACACGGCTCGATCTCATCGTCTCGGAGGCTGTGCGCAGAGCCGCATTGATGGATGGCGCTCAGATGACGGTCGCGCAGTAGGCGCAAATATGGAGATCACGATGCAATTTGACTGGAAGTGCCCCGACTACGACGCCGTGTTCCGAGAGCGAATCGAGCGCTTTCGTCGCATACGCACGAACCCGGCTGCGCTCCCGGCGTTGCACGCGTATTACCGCGACAATCCCGTGCAGTTTTGTCTCGACTGGGGCTGCACCTACGACCCGCGCAACGTGGCACTTGGGCGCCCGACGCTCATGCCGTTCGTACTGTTTCCGAAGCAAATTGAATTGCTCGAGTGGATCCTAGCCCGATGGCGTGCCGCCGAAAATGGCTTGGTGGAGAAGAGCCGCGAGTCAGGCGTGACCTGGTGCGCTGTGGCGCTCGCATGCTCCCTGTGCTTGTTCAATCAGGGCATCGCGATCGGCTTCGGTTCAAACAAGCTCGAATCCGTCGATATGATCGGCAACGAAAAGTCGATCCTCGAGAAGGCCCGGATTTTCCTCTCGAATCTCCCCGCGGAATTCCTGGGCGGCTGGCGCCGAGATCGACATGCGCCAGAGAAGCGCATCCTCTTCCCGTCGACGGGCAGCGCAATAACGGGCGAAGGCGGTGACAACATCGGCCGTGGCGGCCGGACTGCAATCTTCTTCCTGGACGAGGCTGCGCATGTGGAGCACCCGCAGTTAGTCGACGCCTCGTTGTCCGCCAACACGCCATGCCGTATCGATATTTCCACGCCACGCGGGCGCGGTAACTCGTTCGCGAACCGACGCCACAGCGGCAAGATCCCTGTTTTTACGCTTCACTGGCGTGACGATCCGCGCAAAGACGCAGAATGGTATCGCAAAGAGTGCGAGAAACTCGACCCGGTGACAATCGCTCAAGAGTTGGATATCAACTACGCCGCGAGCGTTGAAGGCATCGTCATCCCGGCCGCATGGGTGAACTCGGCGATCGACGCACACAAGAAGCTCGGCATTGATCCGAGCGGCGCACGGTGCGCGGCACTCGACGTCGCCGACGAAGGGGTAGACAAGAATGCATTTGCCGCTCGTTACGGCATTCTCCTCGAACACCTGGAACAGTGGAGCGGAAAGGGCGGTGATATTTTCGAAACCGTCACTCGGGCGTTTGGGCTCTGTGACCAGTCGCAATGTGAGTCGCTCGAGTACGACGCGGACGGTCTGGGTGCCGGTGTGCGCGGCGATGCACGGATAGTGAACGAGGCACGAAGGACTGCGCAGAAGCGTGTCATATTCGACTCGCCGTTCCGTGGCTCGGGCGCCGTCAATGACCCGGAGGGTGAGGACGTACCTGGGCGCAAGAACAAGGATTACTTCGGCAACCTAAAAGCGCAATGCTGGTGGGCGCTTCGACTGCGCTTTCAGGCGACGCACCGGGCCGTTGCTGGTCAGCGACCTTTCAATCCGGATGCGCTAATTAGCATCTCATCGAAGATGCCGGAACTGACTCAGCTCTGCATGGAATTGTCACAGCCGACTTACAGCATCAATGCGGCCGGGAAAGTCCTGATCGACAAGGCGCCGGCTGGCGCGCGCAGTCCAAACCTCGCGGATGCAGTGATGATTGTTTACAATCCGGCGAGTCGCGCAAATTGGGAGCTGATGTGGAAGAGGTTGGCGAGCTAAAGAGCCCGAGCGCGATTTTTCCAGAGCAGCGCGCTATTGCGCAGGCTATTGCAGCAATCGACCGCGGTGCTCATGACGAGGCTCTATCGGTGATTCTGACGATGCTAGCGACCCGACGAGCGCCCACGCGCGGACCTGACACTCGGTCGACGACTGTTGTACGGCTCCGTGGTTACATGGAAAAGGCACGTGACGAACTTAACCATAAGGATCCATGGTGCGCCCGACGCACACTTGAGCGAGCACTCGCAGGGAGGTCAGTCGATAAGAATATGGTGCCACTCGGTGCCTGCTTAGGTGGCTGTTGCGCCGAGACGCTGTGCGAGTGTAGTCTATCGGAGCCTTTGGCCGAGGCAGCTGATCATAAGAATTTGAAGACACGCGCCACGCGGGAGGATCTGTGAGCTACGTCGACAACAGCCTTTTGCCGAACGAACAAGTGGTGCGCCGCGCGCGTCTCTCAAGAGTGATCTTTGTCGCGCCCGCCGCTTGGGTCACCATTGGTCTCCTGTTCGTCGTCGCGGCGTTTTGGGGTATGCCGGAAAGCTGCAAGTTCGGCGTAGGCGCCAGATTCGAATGCTTCGCGTTCGCCGTGACTTCCGTGGCCGGTTACTGGGCGGCGGCGATTTTTCTCACGATTGGGCTCATGATCGGACTCGCCCGGTATGTAAATTTTGCGACATCCGAGTTCGCCATCACCAATGTGCGGGTGATTATGAAAGTTGGAATGCTGCGCAGGCGAACGCTCGAGATGCAGCTGGTCAAGCTCGAGGCGATTGCGGTTGACCAGGGGATCCTTGGGCGACTCTTCCGTTACGGCAACATCGTTGTCACGGGAACGGGGGGCACGAAGGAACCATTCAAGAGGATTAGTGACCCGGTCGAATTCCGGCGCGCGGCCCAGGCGGCGACCTATTGATGTCGTCGGGAGCGCGGTGGGTGGGTCCTAGACTTCCTCCGCAGAGTCAGCGGGATGCCGCGCTCGCGCGAATACATCCGAAGGGTCTTTGAAAAATGAAGGCGCCGCCCGAAGGCGGCGCTCTCGTGCGTGGTCGCCCAGCGATCAGCCGCGGGCGCATCCCTTCCGGCCCGTGCCATCGCAGAAGGCGCAGGCGGCATCGTCGTCAATGCCGCTACCGCCGCACTCCGCGCAACGCGCTGGCTCGGGTTCCTCGGTCGCCGCCTCGAAGGCCGCGACCGCGTCGGCGGGAACGGCGCTCGCCGCCACCCGGTGCCAAAGGCTCCGCTCTTCGGGGGTCCATGCGTTGTAAATCGCCATGCCGGTCCAGGCAGAAGTCACGACCTTGCGGGCGTCCTGAGCGGGCTCAATCACCAGCACGCCGCGATCCCGATCGAAGCGCCCCACGATGCCGGCGCGTGCCAGCGCCTCGCTGAAGTCCATCAGGTTGACGCTGCCGGCGATGACGGCCGGGACTTCGATGGCGTCGACCGCGAGTTCCCTGCCTGGGCGCAGCTCAACGAGCACGGTGCTCACGATGCCACCCCCTCGCCGGCGCTCCGCGCGTACCCGATGTCTTCGTTCAGCTCGTAGAGCCCTCGGATCACGCCTTCCAGCGCGATCCGCTTGCTGCCCGCGTCGTCCTCGGCGAGCAGCAGATCGCGGACGACTTCGACGACGGAGATCGCCTCGACCAGCCGGGAAATGATGTCCCGGAGGTCAGGTGTGGAGGAAACGGGAAGCGGCGCCACGGCGGGCGCGGTAGGATCTTTGGCAGCCATGTTCAGCACCTCGATTGCCGGTGTGATGAGCCGCTCGACCGAGACTTTGCACGGCCATGCGGCGACTCGTGGCTATCCGAGGAGGTGGGAGTTTCGGAGAATTGGCCACATCCTTGGCCACACTCGATTCTGCGAACGCTCTTTTTCGTGGTCGGAGCGCCGAGATTTGAACTCGGGACCCCTTGCACCCCATGCAAGTGCGCTACCAGACTGCGCCACGCTCCGACGAGAGACTTATGTTCTTCTGAACGACACGAGCGGG
The DNA here is from genome assembly GCA_021805275.1 of Pseudomonadota bacterium. Next base: position 205 of record JAJZFQ010000274.1, on the reverse strand, counting down.
GATCTCTCGTGCGAGCGGCAATGATACCCCTAATCCCGCCTCGTGCGGGAGAGGATCAGCGCCTGAGGATCAGCGCCTGAGGATCAGCGCCTGAGGATCTTCAGCAGCTCCTCGAGCTCCAGGCGCATCTGCTTGGCGATCTGCTGGCTCTGGAATACGTCCGTGCGCGCCTCGTCGCCCGTCAGGTGATTGCGCGCCCCGCCGA
>JAJZFQ010000212.1 GCA_021805275.1 Pseudomonadota bacterium | reverse complement strand
AGGGGCTGCGCCTGCATCGGCTGCGGCCGGACCGCGCCGAGCACGAGAGTTGGACGGCGCCGGCGCCACCGGGATTTCTGGCCGCCCGGGCCGGCGGCGGCTTCGTGGTGGGGCTCAAGGGCGGGCTCACTCTGTTCGATCCGCCGAGCGGGCGCTTCACGCTGCTCAGCGCCGTCGAGGCCGAGAGCCCCGAGAATCGCCTCAACGATGGGTGCGTCAGCCCCGAAGGCGCGCTGTGGTTCGGATCGATGCACGATCCGGAGCAGACACCGAGCGGGGTGCTGTATCGCCTGGGCGCCGACGGTCTGTGCGTGCCGCTCGATCGCGGATACGTCGTCACCAACGGTCCGGCCTTCAGTCCAGACGGCCGCACTTTCTATCACACCGACAGTCCGGGTCGCACGGTGTACGCCTTCGACCGGCCGGAGCCGCACGTGCTCACGAACAAGCGCGTACTGGTGCAGATCGAACCGGCGGGCGGTTATCCTGACGGCACCACGGTCGACTCCGAGGGGTGTCTCTGGGTGGCGCTGTGGTCCGGCTGGGCCGTGCGCCGGTATTCCCCGGACGGCCGCCTGCTCGCGACGGTGCGCCTGCCGTGTGCGCAGGTGACGAAGGTCGCCTTCGGAGGGACGGATTTGCGAACCGCCTATGTGACCACGGCCCGCCAGGGACTCTCGCCGGCCGAGCGTGCCGCGCAGACGATGGCGGGCGATGTGTTCTCTTTCCATGCCCCGGTGCCGGGACTGGCGCAGCCGCTCGCCCGTGTCGGGTGCGCGTGAGCGGTACAGGAGCGACGGTGAGCGGGAACGACGAGGTGCATCGGGACAGTACAGCGCGGGTGCTGTGTGACTGGGGAAGCAGTCGCCTGCGCGCGTTTCTGCAGATCGAGGGCATCGTTGCCGAGCGGCGCGATGGCCCGGGGATCGCAGCACTCGGCGCCGAGGCGCCGAGCGAGGTGTTGGCGCGTGTGCTGGCGCCGTGGCGAGCGCGCCTGACGCTCGAGCGAACGGTGCTGTGCGGCATGGCCGGGTCGCGCAACGGACTGGTGGAAGTCCCCTATGTGCGCGCGCCGGCCACCCTGGCGCAGTGGCGCGCCGGGGCCGTGAGCGTGCGCGCGGGCGCCGAGACGCTCACGGTCCTGGCCGGGATTCAGGCGCAGAATTTTCGCGACGGGGCCGACGTGATGCGCGGTGAGGAGACGCAGATCTTCGGGGCGCTGGCGCTCGAGCCGGCGCTCGCGGCCGGCCGGCGCATGCTGGTGCTGCCCGGTACGCACTGCAAGTGGGTCGAGGTGCGCGACGGCCGGATCGCGCGGCTGCAGACGTATTTCACCGGCGAGCTGTTTGAGCTGCTGAGCACCCGCTCCTCGCTGCTGCGGGTCGGTGGCGCCGATGAGCCGGATGAGGACGGTTTCGAGGTGGGGCTGCGCAATGCGGCGCGCTTCGATCTGGCGGCCAACCTGTTCGAGACTCGCTCCGCGCAGCTGATCGAGGGGCGCAGTGCCGGATGGGCCCGCTCGCTGCTCTCGGGGCTGTTGATCGGCGCCGAAGTGCACAGCATGCGCGCGCATCTGCAGGCCTCCGCTTCGGTGCCGACGCTCATCGGCGATCCGGCACTGACGGCGCGCTATGCGCGTGCGCTGGCGAGCTTTGGCGCTGATGCGCGCGTACTCGATGGTGACTCGTGCGTTCTGGCGGGACTGGGCGCTGCGGTGGCGGGCCTCACGCAGGTCTGAGCGGTTGCGTCGAACGCGCTGGCGCGAATGTCCTCGCGTGACGCGTGATGCGTTTTCCGTCGGCCTCGGGCCTGTGCCGGCCGTCCTCTTACGCTTACAGCCCCAGCTCGCTCAGCCCCGGATGGCCCGCCGGACGCACCCCGAGCGGCCAGTGATAGTGGCGATTCGCCTCAGTGATCGGCAGATCGTTGATGCTGGCGATGCGCCGGCGCATCAGTCCCTGCTCATCGAAGTCCCAGTTCTCATTGCCGTAGGAGCGGAACCAGGCGCCGCGCGCATCATGCCATTCGTACGCGAAGCGCACGGCGATGCGATGAGCCGTGAAGGCCCACAGCTCCTTGATGAGGCGGTAGTCGAGTTCGCTCGCCCATTTGCGCGTGAGGAACTCGACGATGGCCGCGCGGCCCGTCACGAACTCCGCTCGGTTGCGCCACTGGCTGTCTTGGGTATACGCCAGCGACACGCGGTGTGGGTCGCGGCTGTTCCACGCATCTTCCGCCGCGCGCACCTTGAGGACTGCGCTCTCACTCGTGAACGGGGGAAAGGGCGGACGGCTCTCGGCCATGGCGGTCTCCCGAAGCGAGCCCGCTGCGGGCTCGCTTCGGACGGTATGACCCTGCGCCCGGATCGTCAAGCGTCGCCGGGTCGCTCAGTGATTGTCGCGCGGCACCCCGAAGCGGGCCGCGACGCGCTGGAACTGCTCTGCGCCGTTGAGAATCATCCCCTCGCCGAGCTGGCCGACCATGGCGCGCTGGATCTGCTGCCACGGCGTCTGCGAGGGCGGAATGTGATAGCCGCCAGCGGCTTCGAGCGCCGTGCGCCGTGCGGTGAGCTCCTGCGTGTCGATCCGTACGGTGACCTCACGCTTGCGCAGGTCGATCCGGACTCGATCCCCGCTCTTCAGCAACGCCAGGGTGCCGCCGGCGGCGGCCTCCGGCGAGGCATTCAGAATCGAGGGCGAGCCGGAGGTTCCCGACTGACGCCCGTCACCGATGCAGGGCAGGGCGCTGACGCCCTGTTTGATCAGGTAGCTCGGTGGGCGCATGTTGACCACTTCCGCCGAGCCCGGGTAGCCGATCGGCCCCGTGCCGCGCATGACGAGCACGGTGCGCACATCGATGCCGAGCGCCGGATCGTCGATGCGCGCGTGGTAGTCCTCCGGTCCGTCGAAGACCACCACCGGTCCCTCGAACGCCTCCGGATCCTTCGGATCGCTGAGGTAGCGGTGGCGGAATTCCTCCGAGATCACGCTCGTCTTCATGATGGCCGAGTCGAACAGGTTGCCGCGCATCACGATGAATCCCGCATTGTCCTTCAGCGGCCGATCGATCGTGCGGATGACCTCCGGGTCGCTGATGGGGCGAGCGCGGCAATTCTCCCCGAGCGTGCGACCGTTGACGGTCAGTGCCTGTTCACGGATCAGGCCGCGCTGCATCAGCTGGTTGATGACGGCCGGCACGCCGCCCGCGCGGTGGAAGTCCTCGGCCAGGTACTCCCCGGCCGGTTGCAGATTCACCAACAGCGGCACCTCGTAGCCGTACGTCTGCCAGTCCTCGAGACTGAGCTCCACGCCCATGTGCCGCGCAATCGCCGCGAGGTGGATCGGCGCATTGGTCGAGCCGCCGATGGCGGAGCTCACCACGATGGCATTGAGAAACGCATCGCGCGTCATGATCGCCGAGGGCCGCAGGTCCTCGTGCACCATCTGCACGATACGCGTACCGGTCTCGTAGGCGATCTGCGCGCGTTCGCGGTGCGGGGCGGGGATCGCGGCCGAGCCGGGCAGCTGCATGCCGAGTGCCTCGGCAATGGAGTTCATCGTGCTCGCCGTGCCCATGACGTTGCAGTAGCCGGTCGAGGAGGTCGAGGCCGTGACTCTCTGCATGAAGCCGGCGTAGTCGATCTTGCCGGCGGCGAGCAGCTGGCGCGACTCCCAGACGATGGTCC
>JAJZFQ010000206.1 GCA_021805275.1 Pseudomonadota bacterium | reverse complement strand
CTAGGGCAGAGACTCCAGATAGTCGGCGACATCCTTCATCTGTGACTGGTGCAGCGTCTGCGCGACGCCGTGCATGATCGCGACTTTGCGCATGTTGCTCTGGAAGGATTGCAGCTGTTTCAGAATGTATTCCGCGTGCTGCCCGGCGAGCCGGGGAAACTGGCTGCTGCCGAGGCCCTGAGGGCCATGGCACGCCGCACACGCCGGCACCCCCTGAGTCGGGATACCGTGTTCATAGATAGCCCGCCCCTGATCGAGCACTGCCTGAGGGTGCGATTTTCCCGGCCCCGCAGTCTGGTGCGAGAAGTACTCCGCCAGCGCGTCGATTGTCGGGTCGGACAGCTGGTTCGCCATGCCCCACATGTAGGCCACGGCATACGGGTCTCCGCGTGTCTCGGCCCGAAACTCCTTCAGCTGCTGCTCGATGTACCACGCATGCTGCCCAGCGAGGCGCGGGAACATCGGGTTTATGCTGTTGCCGTCGACGCCGTGGCAGGTTCCGCAGACGGCGATCGCCAGCTGGGGCGCCTGCTGCGGCGGCGTAGGCGCGCCTTGCGCGCCGGCCGGCAGGGTGAGGACGGTGAACGTCGCGGTCGCGGCGGCGAGGACTGCGCGTCGGATCCAGCTCCGTACTTTGTGATGGCTATTCATGGCTCGCACCTCAGAACGCATACCAGAGCAAGAAGTACAGTGAGTCGTTGTCCGACGCATTGCGCCCCAGACCATCGTAATTGGTGCTGGCACCGTTGAACTTGTTGTAGTGCGTGTACTGCAGCGAGAGCCTCACGTTCAACCAGGGAAGATACTGAATCTCGCCGACGTACCCGTCGGTGTCCGGTGAGCCGTTGGCGCTCGTAACGACACCGCAGGCGATCGTCGTTCCGCTCGAATTCATGCACGGCGGAGTGCCTGATGCCGGATAGAGCGCCGAGTCGGTCGTTCCGGTGGTCGAGAACCATCCGAAGGTCGCCCCGTAGCGCCGCTGGTAGTAGTAGTTCCCCCAGATCCGGGACGTATTCAGACTGTCCGAGCGATTCGCCGAACTACCGCTCAGGTAGCTGGCGACCAGATTCATGTTCTCGTGGATATGCGTACCGGCGATGCTGACGATGTTCCGCTCGCCCACGTACTGATACTGGAAGTCCTCGGCCACGTCGGCGAAGCGGTTATCCGGACCCTGCAGCGCCTGACCGGCACCCGGGTGCAGTTTGAAATCCGCTCCATAGGTGCCGACTTCGAGGGAATTCGCGCCCCAATCGTACTCATAGGCCAGGCGCCAGTACGGGGAGAATCCCTCGATGACGTTGCTGAAGGTTCCATCCAACGGCCCGGCCTGACCGGTGAGCGCATTGGTCTGCCCTTGTGGCGCGGAGCGATAACCGCCGAACTCCACGTACAACGACTCGTCGAAATACAGGTAGGCGGTCAGTCCCGCGACGCTCTGCGCCATTGCGCCGTCGATCTGCGTCCCGGCAAGCGGCGAGACGACCGCATTGCTGGCGTCATATGGGAAGCCCCACGCCGGCGTGCTGTTCCACAGGTCCTGGACGGTCGGATTGTTATTAAGCGACACGCCGTAGGTCAGCGTGTTCTTGCCCGGCAGAACGATGAGCTTGGCAAAGCGCAGGTCAGTGTTGTCGATGCCGATCGTGCCTGAGTCGTTTCCGTACGTGAGCTGCGAGAACACACCGAAGTGTGGCGCGATGCGGCCGGCATAGAACAGACTGAGCTGCTGCGGGAACCCCGCGGTGCCATTCTGGGTAAGCCCGGGCGCAGCGGGGTTGGTGGCGTCAGGCAGACGCTTGTTGAGCGTCGTGTACGACACCTGCGTCATGATCGAGAACGTCGGCAGTTGCGAGAGCGACAGCAGCTGCTGTCGCTCGCTGTTCACGGCCCGCACCTGCTTGAGGTTGTCGAGCACATAGCCATTCGCCTTGAACACACGACCGAAGTGGGTGAGTTCAGGGAAAACCGTATGGCATGCGGCACAGGCCATGCCCGTCTGGCGCGCGAAACTGGGCACCGCCTGCGCGGCGGGCGCCAGCAGCACGCCGGTCGCGACCAGCGCCGCGAGCTGAAATCTCGTCATAAATCGCATCTGCGTTCTCCCGTCCGCCTTCTTCTTACAGCGGAACGGCGCGCAGGATACGGGGGCCGCCATTGTGGCCGAAAGCCGGAAACGCCGCTGCGAGGTAGTGGAAAACCCCTATAGACGGACCATCCACTTGGCAAAAATCAGATTTCCCCGAAAATCATCGCCGCCCGGGCTGATGCGGTCTCCATACACGCGCCTCGGGCGGAGCCGCAGGACGGTACTCAGTTGGTGGCGCCGGCGCAACGGCGGGCGGGGACAGTACACGGTACATCGGTGGCGGGGAGCGCGGGGGCGCGTACTCGCGCGGGGGCGGACTCGTCAGCGAGGGGTCAGAACGCACGGAAGCGGAGACATCCTGGGCACGGTACATCGGCGGCGCCGAGCTCCACATCGAGACCTCGAGCGGCGGCCGTCCCGCGGGCACGGGGCGCGCCCGGGGCGCCCCCGGCGGGGCGCTTTCGCGCGGCGGGGACTGCGGTCGCGGTGCCGGCCGTTCGGCAGGGAATTGCGGTGCCCTGAACGGCGAGACCTCGCGAGCGGCCGGCGGGCGCGGCGCGCGCACGGGCACCTCGGGCCGACCGGCCGGCTGGGGCGATCGGGCCCATGCCGGACGGTCGCTGCGGTATTGAGACTGCGGCCGCGGATACGCCCGTGGGACGGCAGGCGCCCTCGTCGGCTGCGGCCGGCTCGTGAACCCACCGCGCGGCCGCCTTTGCGAGGACGGCGGCGCTGCGGGGCGGGTCTCCGGGGCCAGGCGCACCGGGGAGGCGGGCATATTCGGTCGCAAGCGCGCCCATTGCGGCGGCGCCGGCATCCGTCCGCCATTGGCCTGGATCGCCGCTTGCTGCCGTGCGAAAGAGACCGCGGCCCGGGGCGGAAGCAGCCGCGCGACCACCGGGCGGTCCGTCAGCTGGCGCGGCGGCACCTGAAGATTGTGCACGCGCGCACCAAAGACGCTCGCGCGCGACGGGGTGATCGCGGGCGCCTCCGGGCTCAGCCGAACGTTGAGCAATCCCCGCCGATTGAGCACGACACGGTGCGCATCGGCCGCCCGAGATGCGCTGAAGGCCGCTCGTGGTACCGCGGTAATGGCCCCCGGCACGTCTCGATTGGCGTAGCGCAACCCCGCCGGCCCGCGCCGATACGCAGCCGCGAAGGACGCCGCATTCAGATCGCGTGCATTCGCCAGATTGACGCTGCGAACGTACGCGGCATTGGCCGCATAACCGGGCACGTACACGTCCCGCGGCCCGAGCGGCAACCACCCGACCTGCGGTACGGAGCGAGGACCGCCGTCGCGCGGCCCATGGGCCCACGCCACGAGCGCGGGCGCATAGACCGGCCGCACGTTCCGCGGCCCGGGAACCCAGCACCAGGCGTTGTGCCAGTACCCCCAACGCCCATAGTGAAACGGAGCGAAGCCCCAGGGCTCGTTGTCAACCCAGGTCCAGCCCCAGGGGAAGATCCACACCCAATGACCGAACCGATACGGCGCCCAGCCGACCACCACATTCGGGAACCACGCATAGCCCCATTGCGGCGTGGCCTGCCAGCTGCCATAGGTATCCAGGTCGTAAATGCCGACCGTGTCCGGCGAGACGTAGCTCGCGACCTGGGCGGCGGACTGCTGCTCCTGACGGTCGCGGGCCATCGACCATTCGTCGAGCGCATCCGGCACGCCGAGCGTGGCGTAGATCACGTTCAGCGTGTCGGTGCCGGAAAACACCGCGCTCTGCTGGGCGGTCACCGGGAAGCTCTGCCCGCCGCCACTGGCCAGCGCCTCGCCACTGATGACCTCGACCCGGGTCGCATCCCCCGCGGAGTCGACCTCGACGCGGTACGTGCCGCGCCGCTGGAGCGAGAGCGCCAGATTGGGCGTGTCGATCTCGTCCTGCTCCCCGTCCGCCAGAGAGCGCACCCGCACGATCAGCGTCCCGGCAGTGAGCTGGATCTGCGCCGTCATCGAATCGAGGTTGAGCAGGGAGAAGCCGGTCCGGCTGCCAAGGCGCACCACGGCATCGCCGAGCTCGATCTCGGCGCGCGAATCCCAATCGGTCCAGATCCGATCCCCGATCGTCACCGGCCGGTTCAACTCAGCGGCCGTCCAGCTCTGCGTCCCGGCCGGCTCGAACGACACGCGGCCGCCGATGTAGCTGAGGCGTCCGACCCGATCCGGCGGATTCTCCTGAGCCAAGGCGAGCGGCACAGCCGCTGCCGACAGCAGCGCGATCAGCAGGCCCAGCACCCCAAACCGGTGAATTCTCATGAAATCGCCCCGCTCTGCTCGCAAGGGTACGCTTCGCACGCCACGCTCAGGCGCTGCGCATCCCCCCGTTCTCGGTGAGATTATCGCACGGGATCGTTATCGGCCGGTCCCCCTGAACCGCCCATGAACCCTCACCGCCGCGCCCCGGCCTGCGATCTGCCTCTCAATCTGGCCTACCAGGCCGCCCCCACCGCTCCCGAGACGAGTGCCGCCCGCGGTGAATTTCCGCTCCCCGGGGGCTCGGATCGGCCTGCCCTGCACGGTTCTGCGCCGACCGTCACGCACGGCAGGGGCGAGGTTCGATCTTCCGTAGAATGGCGCCCGTGACCGCCGCCATCGTCCAGGACCTGTGCATCTTCCCCCTGAAATCCGCTCAGGGCATTCCTTGCGAGCGCGTGCAACTCGGGACGACCGGATTCACTTGGGACCGGCACTGGATGGTCATCCGTCCGGACGGCCTGTTCCTCACGCAGCGGACGCACCCGGCCCTGGCGCGCATCGGGGTGAGCCTCACGCCCCAGGGACTGCGGCTCGAGTGTGAGTCACGGCCACCGCTGCGGCTGACGCTCGGCGCGACTGGTCGCGAGCGGGAAGTGAAGGTCTGGAAGGACCGTTGCGCCGCTTTGGATCAGGGCGAGGCGCCGGCCGAGTGGATGAGCGCAGTGCTGGGCGAACCGGTGCGCGTGGTGCGGGTTGCCGAGCAACCGCTGCGTCGAGCCGACCCCGCCTACGCGGGTGCACACCCGCAACCGATCGCCTTTGCGGACGGTTTCCCCGTTCTGGTGTGCAACCAGGCCTCGCTCGATCTGCTGAACGAGCGCCTCCCGACGGCGCTACCGATGGACCGGTTCCGTCCGAATCTCGTCCTGGCGGGCCTCGAGCCGTTCGCCGAGGATCGGATCGCGACGCTGCGCATCGGGGCGGTCCGGCTGCGGCTGGTCAAGCCCTGCACCCGCTGCATCATCCCCTCACGGGACCAACGCACCGGGGTAAGTGGCCTCGATCCGCTGCCCGCGCTGCGCGCGTTCCGTTATGAGCAGACTCTGCGCGGCGTGACATTCGGCAGCAACGCGATCATCGAGACCGGCGGCGGCAAGTCCATCGAGCGCGGCGCGCAATGCGAGTGCCAGCCGGCGGACGCCTGAGCGGGTCGTTCCAGCCAGCCCGGTCCGGCAAGATCCAACAGCGACGCGAAGGCGCGACACCGTACGCCCGGATGATCGGTGCGCCGCGCGCTTGCGCCGACGGCGGCATGCGGGAGCATTGGCTGCTCGATGCGCCGGCCGTTACGGTATCCTGCCTTCACGCGGGGCGCGAGATGAAAGAACCGCAACACAGTCCGGGACGCAAGACGGCCGGCCGCACAATGCTCCGGCACGGACCGCGGCGGCGCGCCATCGCCTCGGGGCGCGCGTGACGTGAGGGGCGCCCAGGCCCGCCCCCGCCGGGTCCGCGCGCTGCTCGGAGCGGCCGGCGCGCTCGCGCTGCAGTGGCTCGCGCACGCCGCGCTCGCCGGCACCGCCCCATGCACCATGGCCTGCCCGAAGAGTGCGGCCGCGCGCACCCATCGTCACTCCGCGGTGCGCACGATCCCGTCCGATGCCGCGCTCGAGCGTCTCGGCGCTGTAATCGGCACGATCGTGATCCGCAACGAGAACATCTTCAATCTGAAGGATCCCAAGGACGACAAGCCGCTGTTCCGACTCGCCAACCGCCTGCACCGGCGCACGCGCCGCAGCCTGATCCGCAAGCAACTGCTGTTTCACAGCGGTCAGCGCTTCTCGGGCCATCTGCTTGCCGAATCGGCACGCATCCTGCGTGCCGATCCGTACTTCTACGATGCCTCGGTCCGACCGTTCCGCTATCACGACGGCAAGGTCGATGTGCTCGTCGTCACGCACGACGTCTGGACACTGAACCCCGGCTTCGACTTCTCGCGCAGCGGCGGTCAGAGCACCACCGGCTTTCAGCTGGAGGACATGAACGTCGCCGGCACCGGCACGGACATCTCGCTGAAGCACCTGAACAAGGTCGACCGGAGCGAATCGGACATCGCCGTATCGAATCAGCACCTGTTCGGCGGCTGGACGAGCGCCTCTGTCGTCTACGGTGAACTGAGCGACGGACGGACGCGCACGCTGGTGGTCAACCGGCCGTTCTACGCCCTCGAAGCCCGTCACGCCGGCGGCATCTCCCTCAGCGACACAACATTCGATCAGCCGCTCTATGACCAGGGTCGGATCATCGACAGGTTCTCCGAGCGGTACCGCTACCTGCAGGGCTATGCCGGGTGGTCACGCGGGCTGGTGGACGGCTGGGCGAGGCGTCTGAGCGTGGGTTGGACCTACGATGAGCATCGCTTCGCGCCGAGCAATCAGTGGAACGGACCGACCCTGCTGCCGGCGAACCGCAGCTTCACCTATCCCTGGGTCGAGCTCGATCTGGTGCAGGACGAGTACGCCAAGATGCGCAACCACAACCAGATCCATCGCACCGAGGACTTCGACATCGGCGCGTACTTTACCGGCCGGATGGGCTGGGCGGACCGCGCCCTGGGCTCGCGGCAAAGCGCCCTGCCGTTCCTGTTCACCGTCGGCGACGGTTATGAGCTGCCCCATGGCGACACCTTGCTCGTGTCGAGCCGCCTCACCGGCCGTATCCAGCACGGCACGCTCGAGAACGGGGTGCTCAGCGTCAACGTGGTCAATTTCGCCGAGCAGACTCGCCAGTGGCTCCTCTACACGGCCCTCGGCGCCACCGCGGGGCGGCGGCTCGCCCTCGACAACCAGATCCTCCTCGGCGGCGACAGCGGCTTGCGCGGCTATCCGCTTCGCTATCAGGACGGCACGGCCCGATCGCTGTTCACCATCGAGGAGCGATGGTTCAGCAACTGGTATCCGTTCCGGCTGTTCCGGGTCGGGGCGGCAGCCTTCTTCGACATGGGGCGCACCTGGGGACACGCGCCGCTCGGCGCACCGAGCCTCGGGCTGCTCAAGGACGTCGGCTTCGGCCTGCGCCTGGGCAATGCCCGCACCGCCTTCGGCAACGTCATCCACGTCGATCTCGCCTTCCCGTTGGATGGCGGCTCGAATATAAGACACGTGCAGTTCCTGGTGCAGACCGAGCAGCAGTTCTAACTGCCCGGCGCGGCGGCACGAGCCGGCCGGCAGTCACGCCGGCGAGACGGTTTATCGCGTGCGCCGACCGCAACGCATGGCCGGCCGCCGACTGGGTACTGACACGTATCGAAGCACCGCGCAGCGGTCCCTCGACTGGTTCCTGCACGATGGATCGACAGCAGCAGGCACTGAGAGGCAGCGTCAAGCCCGTGACCCTCGCAATCATGGCAGCGCTGGCGGGAACGGGGTTGGCCCATGGCCAGGATCAGCGGCCGGAGCAAATGCACAGCCAGGCATTCGCGGTCCGTGTTCGCGGCATTTACCTGGGCACGCAGAACCAATCCGACGCCTTTCCGCTGCTCGCAATCCCGGCGAGCGCCATCCACCTCAACAGCAAGTGGATTGCGGAAGTGGATCTGGAGTACTTCTTCACGCCACACTGGTCGAGCGAGCGGGTGCTGACGTATCCGCAGAGCCAGACCGTGACGGTGGAGCACAGCGCGCTCGGCGGGCCGAGGATCCTCGGGACCTTCAAGCCCCTGCCGCCGACTCTCCTTGCCAAATACGACTTCCTGCCCAACGAGCGCCTCCAGCCATACGTCGGCCTCGGCGTGAAGCTCACGATCATCTCCGACGTCCAGCTGCCCGTGCCGGCCGTCGGGACGCTGCAGCTGGACAAGACGAGCGTCGGTCCTGCCGCACAGGCCGAAATTGATTACGCGCTCGGCAACAACTGGTACTTCAATGCGGATTTCAAGTGGGTGATGATCCGCTGCGGCGTGAAGTACCGGGGGCGTTAAGCTCTCCCAGGTCCCACTTCGACCCGTTCCTGTTCGGCCTCCGCGTCGGCGTCGGCTAGCGCTTCAACGCGCTGTAGCGCAGCGCCCCGCTCAGCGCTTCGGTTTCAGGCCCGGCGGAGTGAGAATGGTGCCATCGGGCAGCCGCCGCCCGCCGGAGGCCGGCGGCGCAGAGGCCCGCTCCGGCCGCAGCACCGCAGGTGCCGGCTCGACTTTCTGCGGCGCGCGCGTCGGTAGGACCTCCACCGAGAGAGCCACCGAGCAGCTCTCCCCGCCCTGCAACGCCCCGACCGCGACCAGCTTGCGCGCGATCTCCTGTCCCTTGTCGTTGCAGACCGTGACGACGATGCTGTACTCGTACGGCTCCTCGCCCAGCGGATGGCGCACTTGCCCCTCGACTTCGAGGGCGCGGGTCGCCGCATCCTGGCGCTGAGCCGCCTCCACATCGAAGCGCAGATGGTGACGGCAGCCCGGGCACACGCTCAGGCTCTCCAGAACAACCGCCTTGCAGTGGGGACAGACCCGCGTCTTGCCCGCCGTCACCGCGCGCGCAACCGCACTCATACCGTCCCGGTAATTACCGACTCAGCGAGCGTGTCGGTCGCGGTTCCTGCCGAACGGTCCCAACCGAACTCGACCTTGCCGCGCATGCGGGCGCCCGAGGCCACGGTGAACGCACCGGCTTTGATGTCGCCCTCAATGCGTCCGCCCTCGCGCAGATCCACCTGTTGCGCATCGACGATGTTGCCGATCAGCTCTCCACCGACGATCACCGCGGCGGCCTTGACGTGACCCTCGAGTCGGGCGCCGGAATCCAGGGTGAGGGTGCCGTCGATATGCACATCGCCTTTGAACCGACCCGCCACCCGCACGTGACCGGTGCCGTTGATCTTGCCCTCGAGGGTCAATCCCGAGGCGATCAGCGACTCCTTGGCGTCAGCACGGGCCGCGCCGGTACGGCGCTGAGCCTCCGCCAGCGGTGCGATATTCGGCGTCGCATCGCGCGGCGCCGGCGGGGCGGACGCGGAACCACTAGCGAAGCCGGTGCCCGGTGAGTTCGAATCTTTCCACAACGCCATGGGAAACCCCCAGATATTCAGGTAGTCAGACCAAGTCGCTGAGAAGGTACCTCTACCGGAGCAGGATAATCTAGTGTCTTTGTACGACGACACCCGCTTTGTGACGGCCTTCTCGTCGGGCTCTCAGGCCTCGATCAGCCGCAAAACCTCAGCGGTTTTCTCGCGCATCAGCGCCTCGCTGCCGCGGCTCTCGACGTTCAGACGCACCAGCGGCTCGGTGTTCGAGCCGCGCACGTTGAAGCGCCAGTCGGCGAACTCCATCGATAGCCCGTCGGTGCGATCGACGGCGAGCGCGGCGCCCTCGTACTGGCGCTTGAGTCGCTCGAGGATCGAGCGAGCATCGCTCGGGAGGTGTCGGTTGATCTCGCCGCTCGCCGGGAAGCATCGCATCCGCTCGCCCACGAGCTTCGAGAGCGGTCCGCGCTCGGCGATGACCTGCAGCGCCACCAGCCAGGGAATCATGCCGCTGTCGCAGTAGGCGAAGGAGCGGAAATAATGATGCGCGCTCATCTCACCGCCGTAGATCCCGTCGACCTCGCGCATCTTCTGCTTGATGAAGGCGTGGCCGGAGCGGCACAACACCGGCGTGCCGCCGTGCGCACGAACAATGTCGATGGTGTTCCAGGTGAGACGCGGATCGTGCACGATACGTCCGCCGGGCTCGCGCGCGAGAAACACCTCGGCGAGCAGTCCCACCAGGTAGTAGCCCTCGATGAAGGTGCCCTGCTCGTCGAAGAAGAAGCACCGGTCGTAGTCCCCGTCCCACGCAAGGCCAACATCCGCGCCGCTGCGGCGCACCACCTCGGCGGTCACTGCGCGGTTCTCCTCGAGCATCGGGTTGGGAATCCCGTTGGGGAAAGTGCCATCGGGCTGATGGTTCATCTTGATGAATTCAAACGGCAGGTGGGGCGCGAGCGCATCGATGACGAGTCCGGCCCCGCCGTTGCCCGGATTGACCACCACCTTGAGCTTGCGCAGCCGGGCGCGATCGACGTAGCCGAGCAGGTGCTCGATGTAACGCGCGCGGATGTCGAGGCCGCTCTCGGTGCCCGGTCGGGCCGCTTTGCCCGGCAGGCGCCCTGCGGCAATCATGTCGCGCATCTCGTTCAGACCCGTATCAGAACTCACCGGCCGGGCCTGCTGACGCACGAATTTCATGCCGTTGTAGTCGGATGGATTGTGACTGGCAGTCACCATGATCCCGCCGTCCAGCTCATAGGCGAACGTCGAGAAATACGCCGCTTCGGTGCCCCACAGGCCGATGTCGAGCACATCGACGCCACAGTCAGTGAGTCCGCGGCGCACCGCCGCGGCGAGCTCGGGGCTCGTCAGGCGAATGTCGTAGCCGACCGCGACCTGGCGCGGATTGACCAGTGCGCAGAAGGCCCGCCCGATGTCGTAGGCGAGGGAGGCATTGATTTCATCGGGAATGCGGCCGCGGATGTCGTAGGCCTTGAACGCGTTCAGATTCAGCATGCGTCCTCCGGAAGCGGGGCCCAAGGATTGCAGGTGCGCCGAGCGCCGGCAACCCCCGGCGCTCGGCGACAAGCCGTGGCAAGCAACGCGCCCGTCTCGCTCAACCGAAATGCGCCGTGTGCGCGCCCCGCGTAGACTCGCCCTGTTCGCCTCTGGCTCGAGTGGAAATCGCCATGAACGACCTGCCGAACGACCATATCGAAGACCGGCCCCACCGCCACCGCATCAGCGTGCAGGACTACCATCGCATGGCCGACCTGGGGCTGCTCTCGGGCGATGTCCGGGTCGAGCTGATCGAAGGGGCGATCTTCGACAAGGCCCCCTCGAGCGCCCGGCACCGTGCCGTCGTGCGCCGACTCGATGAGCTGCTGCGCCAGGCCGTCGGCGCACAAGGCGTCGTGCACCGTCATGCGGCACTGCGCCTGGGAACGGACTCCGAGCCGGTGCCGGACTTGGCTGTGCTGCAGGCCCGGTCGGGTGGGTATCATCGCAGCGCCCCGCCGACGGCCACCGATACGCTCCTCGTGATCGAAGTCAGCGATGCCACCTGGCACTACGATCACGACACCAAGCTGCCGTTCTATGCCCGGCACGGCGTGCCCGAGGTGTGGCTGCTCGACCTCACGAGCGCGACGGTGCATTTCTTCCGGGAGCTCACCGCGGGGCATTACGCCGATGAGACGGCCACCGAAAATCCCGGAGTGATGTTCCTGCCGGGACTGACGGACGTGGCCGTGGACTTGGCCGCAATTCTGGCCAGTCCCGAGGACTGAAGTTCCGCCACACATTGCCCGCCGTCGACGCGGGCCCGTCTCTTGAGCTGCGGCTTGCGCACCGAGTGGACCGATCCGCGCCGGGATGACCCCTTCGCCGCGCGGGGACCCCTGGCGCACCGAGCGGGGCGCTTCCGCCCCGGAGCGCAAGCCCAGCTGGAGACATCATGCCCCATCGTACGCAAGCCGCCGCGGCCAGGCAGCACGCGCCAACCGAAGCGCCCCGCAGGGCCGCAGGCCAACGGCGCATCGCATGGCAGTCTTTGCGGACCCTGAGGACGGACGTCGAATCGATCCGCGAACAGTTGCTCGACATCCAATCCAGGGTCTGCGACATGGAGCGGGCCTTGCTCGCCCTGCTGCGCCAATCCGGCGCCATCCGCTGACTGCCGCGTCGATCAGCTCGTCGTACCCTGCCGGCCGTACTGGTCCTCGAGGCGCACGATATCGTCCTCGCCGAGGTAGGAGCCGGACTGGATCTCGATGATGTGCAGCGGAATCTTGCCCGGGTTCTCGATGCGGTGGCGCACCCCGATCGGGATGTAGGTCGACTGGTTCTCCTCGAGCAGGAACACCTCGTCCCCTCGGGTGATGCGCGCGGTCCCGGAGACCACGACCCAGTGCTCGGCGCGGTGGTGATGCAGCTGCAGCGAGAGCACCGCGCCGGGCTTGACGTTCAGGCGCTTGACCTGGAAGCGCGGACCGCTCTCGATGCTGTCGTAACTGCCCCAGGGCCGGAAGACCTCCCGGTGCAGACTGTGCTCGTAGCGACCGGCCTCCTTCAGCCGGTGCACCAGCCGCTTCACGTCCTGCACGCGGTCCTTCGGCGCCACCAGCACCGCGTCCTTGGTCTCGACCACGACGTGGTCCTTCAGCCCGACCGCCGAGACCAGACGGCTCTCGGCATACAGATAGCAGCCCTCGGTGTCCTCGCAGATCACATCGCCGCGCGCCACGTTGCCGTGAGCGTCGGCCTCGCAGGCCTCATGCAGGGCCGCCCAGGACCCCACATCGCTCCAGCCCGCATCGAGCGGCACAACCACGGCATCCTGGGTCTTTTCCATGACCGCATAGTCGATCGAGTCGGCCGGGCAGGCCTCGAAGTGCTGCCGATCGATGCGCGTGAAATCCAGATCCGCGTGGGCCGCCGCGAACGCCTCGGCACAGACCCGGGCTATCTCTGGGGCCAGCCGTCCGAGCTCCTCGAGATAGCGCCGCGCCCCGAAGAGGAACATGCCGCTGTTCCAGTAGTACTCGCCCGAGGCGAGGAACTGCTCGGCGCGCTCCGCGTCGGGCTTCTCGACGAACCGGGCGATCGCATAAGCCTCGCCCTGACGTGCGCCGCGCTGGATGTAGCCGTAGCCGGTCTCGGCCTGAGTCGGGACGATGCCGAAGGTGACCAGCTTGCCCGCACTGGCTGCCGCGAGCGCCGCGTGCACCGCCTTCTGAAAAACCGGCACGTCCCGGATGACGTGATCGGCCGGCAGCACCAGCAGCAGCGGATCGGCGCCGCTGGCGGCCTTGAGCGCCGCATGCGCCGCGAGTCCGATCGCAGGCGCCGTATTGCGCCCCACTGGCTCGAGCACGATGGCCTGCGGCTCGATGCGAATCTGGCGCAGCTGCTCGGCGACCAGGAAGCGGTGCGCCTCGTTGCACACCACCACCGGAGCGGCGATGGGCAGGCCCTCGAGCCGCAGCGCGGTCTGCTGGATCATGGTGCGCTCGCCGGTGAGCGCCAGCAGTTGCTTCGGATACAGCTCGCGCGAGAGCGGCCAGAGTCGCGTGCCGGCGCCGCCGGAGAGAATGACCGGGGTGAGCATGGGTACAGCCCTGGTGAAGTCAGACCTGCGGGAAACGCAGCGATCGGCCGCGGCCGATCGCGTAATACGAGAGCCCGAAGCTCTCGACCATGTGCGGGTCGTAGAGGTTGCGGCCATCGAAGATCACCGGCGTGGCGAGCAGCTCGCGCAGCCGCTCGAAGTCCGGGCTGCGGAACTCCTTCCACTCCGTCACGATGGCCAGCGCGTCCGCACCCTCGACCGCCGTGTAGGCGTTGTCCGTGAGCGTCAGATCGGCTCGCGCGCCATAGAGGCGCTGCGCCTCGCCAGTGGCCACCGGATCGTAGGCCCGCACGCGCGCCCCGGCGCTCCAGAGCGCCTCCATCAGCGCGCGCGAGGAGGCCTCGCGCATGTCGTCGGTGTCGGGCTTGAACGCCAGACCCCAGAGCGCCACGGTCCGTCCGCCGAGCGCGCCCCCGAAATGGCGCGAGATCTTGCCGAACAGCACCTCCTTCTGGCGGGCGTTGACCTCTTCCACCGCATTCAGCAGCGCCGGCGCGTGACCGGCATCGTGGCTGGAGCGGATCAGCGCCTTGACGTCCTTCGGGAAGCACGAGCCGCCGTAGCCGGCCCCGGGATAGATGAAGCCGTAACCGATCCGCGGATCGGAGCCGATGCCGACGCGAACCTTCTCGATGTCCGCCCCGAGCCGCTCGGCGATGTTCGCCAGCTCGTTCATGAAGCTGATCTTGGTCGCGAGCATGGAATTGGCCGCGTACTTGGTCAGCTCCGCGGAGCGGATGTCCATGACGATCAGCCGGTCGTGATTGCGCGTGAACGGCTCGTACAGCGCCCGCAGCAGCTCGGTGGTGCGGGGATTGTCGGTGCCGATCACCACCCGGTCGGGCTTCATGAAGTCCGCGATCGCCGCGCCCTCCTTGAGGAATTCGGGGTTGGAGACCACGTCGAATTCGATCGCCGCCCCACGCTCCCGCAGCGTCTTGGCGAGCTCGCCGCGGACCTTGTCCGCCGTCCCGACGGGCACGGTCGACTTGGTCACTACGACGGTGTAGCGCGTCATGTGCGTCGCGATGGTGCGCGCCGCCGCCAGCACGTGGCGCAGGTCGGCCGAGCCGTCCTCGTCGGGGGGCGTGCCGACCGCAATGAACTGGAACAGACCGTGCGCGACGCCGTGCGCGGCATCGGTTGTGAATTCGATGCGCCCCGCCGCGGCGTTGCGGTGAAGCAACGTATCGAGCCCCGGCTCATGAATCGGGACCTCGCCGCGCTTGAGGCGCTCGATCTTGCCCGCGTCCACATCGACGCAGACCACGTGATTGCCGGCTTCCGCCAGGCAGGCCCCGGTCACCAGTCCCACATATCCCGAACCAAAGATGGTCACTTTCATGGCGCGCGAGAGGGTAATGGATCGAGGCGGCCCTCACAAGCGAGCGGCTCGCGCTCTGCAGTCGACGCGCGTGCAGCTGACACGCCCCCGCGCAAGGCACAAAAAAGTACCCAAAAGGCCGGATTGGGGAATGCCGCGGGTTTCAAAGGCCAAATCACCTAGCTATACTAAGTAAAGTAAGGTGC
>JAJZFQ010000252.1 GCA_021805275.1 Pseudomonadota bacterium | reverse complement strand
TTCACTGCCTGCTGGCGCGGCACCCGCCGCGCATCACGACGGGAGCAACCCGATGACCCCGGTGCAACGCCTCTGCGGCCTGGCTGGCCTGATGCTCGCGCTGGCGCTGCCGGCGGCCTGCCAGCGGCACCTGCCGCGACCCGGCAAGCCCATCGTCACGCAACCGGCCCGAGCGGCGCCCGCGCCTCAGCGCACGCCCCAGGACACCCCGCAGCGCGTGCCACCCGGCGCGCCCCCACACACGGCCGGACCCTGATCGGCCGAACGGCCGGACCAGGGGCAGGGGCCGACCCGCGGCTTGCACGGGACTCTCAGCGCCTCTCCTGGGGCCACGGGGGGATCCGCACCGTGGATCCGCCCGGCCGCACGACAGCGGCCCGGGGAGACTCACAAGGGTTGCGGCAGCACCGCCGGTGAGGGCTGCGAGCCGACCGCCGGATGCTCGTAGCGGGATTTGACCACCAGCAGGTCACACTCGATCGACTCGGCGAGCCGCTCGCCGAGGACGGCAGCGCTGCGCGCGCTCGAGCCGACTCCGATCACCAGTGCCTGCGCCCTCGCCGAGCGTACGTACGTGGGCAGCGTCGTGCTCGGCTCCCCGTATTCCACGCACGCGTGCGCGGCACGGACCGAGTGCAGCTCGGCGAGACGGCGCACGCGCTGCTCGCTCCTCGCCGCGAGGGTATTGGCACCGACGCCTTCGCCGCCGAGCGGCACGGCGTGATGCAGATGGACCGGGACGTCGCCGAGCGCGCCCGCCACTGTCTTGGCCGCTCCGATCACGATCTCGTCGAGATCGACCTCACCGTCGCCGTCGCGCGCGTGCGGCGGGTCCACCTCCGCCACGACACCGCCCCGGGCATACACCTCTTGCGTCCTGAGCAGCAGCACGGCGCAGGGCGCCTGCTCGATCAGCCGCTGCTCGCGGTAGGCCACGGTGCGCGCCGGCTCCTGCGCGGAGAGGGCCGGGGCGATCAGCACGTCGGCCTTGTACCGCAGCGCCTGGCGGATGACCGCCTCGTAAACCGGATAATCCCAACGCACGCTCGCGCTCACGGCCACACCCTGCTCGCGCAAGATGTCGGCGAGACGCTCCAGGCGGCGGCGGCGCTCCTGCACGTGCTCGGCGATGCGCTGTGCGGCCTGATCGTGTGCGCCGGGTCGCGGGGCGAAGCTCGGCTCATAGAGACAATGGAACAGATCGACGTGCGCATCGAAGGCACGGGCCAGCCGCCCGACACGATCGAACACATAACTCGGAACGAGTTCGAGGTCCGGTATCGCGAGCAACAGTCGGCGCCAGATCATCGGTCATCCCCGTAAGCGCTTAGCTGCGCGAGGATTTCACCGTCGCTGCGGACGGTGAACCCGCAACGACCGCAGCCGGATAGGTAGTTGCCCCGATGCTCCCACCGCCATGCGGCCCCTGAGGCGCGCACGCCCCCCGGAATGATACGGATGGCGCACCGCGCCCCCGGCATGGCTGAATCAGCCACAGGCGCCCCGGCGCGCAGCGCAGGCGCCGCGAGGCCATCGACCGGAAATCTCTGGAGAGGCGCTCCGATGCGTACGGGCTCACAAGCGCATGTATTCGCCGACCGTGCGGCCGCCGGCCAGGCGCTCGCGCGGGCGCTGCGCGGGCACGAGTTCGCCGAACCGCCGCTGGTGCTCGGCCTGCCGCGCGGGGGCGTGGCCGTCGCCCACGAGGTTGCCGCCGCGC
Source organism: Pseudomonadota bacterium (assembly GCA_021805275.1). Next base: position 13,326 of record JAJZFQ010000252.1, on the reverse strand, counting down.
TCGACGCGCCGCTTGATGTGCTCATCGTTCGCAAAATCGCCCGGCCGGACGATGCGGAGCTGGCCGTCGGGGCCGCCGCCGCCGGCGGCATTGTCGTCTGGGACGAGTATGCCGCGACCGCCGGCGACGCGCGATTGGAGTCGTTGCGCCGGGAGGCGCTGCGGGAAATCGCGCGCCGCGAGCAGCTCTACCGCCCGGGACGGGCGCCCCTTGACCTGCACGGCAAGACCGCGATTCTCGTCGATGACGGACTCGCCACGGGCGCGACCATGCTCGCGGCCGTTCAGGCGGCGCGGCGCGCGGGCGCTGCCACCATCGTCGCTGCGGCTCCTGTCGCCTCGCCGCAGGCAGCCGCGCGGGTGCACCGCGCGGCCGACTTGCTCGTCGTGCTCCAGAGGCCCGAGGAGTTCTCGGCCGTCGGCCAGTGGTTCGAGCGCTTCGAGCAGCTCGACGACGATGACGTGCGCCGCCTGCTCGATTCCGCGCCGCACCGGGGCGCCTGAGGAGTAAGCCGTCATGCAGCTGATCCTGCGCACGCTCGAACGCCTCCCGCCGGGCACATCGCCGGTGGAAATCGTCGAGCGCAAGGGCCCGGGGCATCCGGACTCGATCTGCGACGGCATCGCCGAGCACGTGTGCGTGCGCCTGTGCCAGTACTACCTGGATCGCTTCGGCCTCATCCTGCACCACAACGTCGACAAGGTGATGCTCTGCGCCGGCACGTCCCGTCCGGCTTTCGGCGGCGGCGAGACGCTCGAGCCGATCGAGATCTACCTCGCCGGCCGGGCCACCGCCGAGCATGCGGGCGTGCACATCCCGGTGCCGCAAATCGCCACCGAGGCGTGCCGCGAGTGGCTCCGCTCACACCTGCCCGATCTCGACGTCGATCGTGGCGTTCGCATCGCGTCGCGCCTGCGTCATGGCTCGCGGGACCTCAACTGGCTGTTCGCCCGCTCCGCCGTCGCGGCACTTGCCAACGACACCTCCTACGGCGCCGGATTCGCGCCGCTCACGGACCTGGAGCGCGCCGTGCTCGCCGCCGAGGCGGCGCTGACCGATGCCGCCGCGCGCCAGGCGCACCGGGCATTCGGCCCGGACATCAAGGTGATGGGTGTCCGGCACGACGGTCTGATCGAATTGACCGTCAGCTGCGCCTTCGTCGGGCGTTTCCTCGGCAATCCCGACGAATATCTGAATGCCAAGGTCGTTGCCGCGGAGCTGGCGGCGGCAGCGGCGGCCCGCACGACCTCTCTGCCGGTGCGCGCCTCGGTGAACGTGGCCGATGACATCCCTCGCGGGGACATCTTCCTCACCGTCACAGGGACCTCCGCCGAGGCCGGCGATGACGGTCAGACCGGCCGCGGCAACCGCGCGAGCGGGCTGATCACGCCCTACCGGGCCATGAGCGTGGAGGGCGTCGCGGGCAAAAACCCGGTAAGCCACACCGGCAAGCTCTACAACATCCTCGCGCTGCGGATCGCGCGCACGGCCGTGGCGCAGATCCCCGGGGCGCACTCGGCCGAATGCCTCATGGTGAGCCAGATCGGCCACGCGATCGACGATCCCCAGCTGGTCGATGTCGCCGTCGGCGGCCCGGCCATCAGCGCAGCGCTCGAGCGGCAGAGCGCCGAGTTCGTGCACGCGCACCTGCAGCAATTGCGCACGCTGCGCGAGGAACTGCTGCTCGAGCAGCTTGCACTGACCTGACCGCCGGGCCGATTGCCTCGGGGCGGTAATCTCGATATCGTCGCAGCGCGCACTGCGGCACGGCCTGCGCAGCGATCCGGGGCCGCAATTGAACACGCCCCGGTCTCACTGAGTGAGAGATCTCCCCGATGCACAGCCCAGCGAACCCTGAGGCGCACTCGGCGAGCGCGCTCGACTGCGCCCGTCGGATCGGCGCGGCATTCGCGCAGTACAACGGGGCATTCCGGGCGATCACCCGGCGCGCGCCGGCGCGCTTCGAGGCCGGTGACTGGAAGGCGAGCCAGCACGACCGGGTCGAGCGCATCGAGCTGTACGACCGCTTCGTCGAGCGCACGGTGGCCGAGGTACGCTCCCTGCTCGGCACAGCCGCCCTGGATCGCGCGCTGTGGCGGCAGATCCGCGCCGCCTTTGCGCTCGAGATCGCCTCACTGCCCGACGCGGCGTTCCCCAAGACTTACTTCAGCTCCGTCAGCCGCCGGCTGTTTGGCACGATCGGCGTCGCGCCGGACATCGAGTTCCTCGCCACCGATCTGGAGCCGCCGCTCAGCACGCCCTCCCCGATCCTCACACACGCCTATGGCATACACGGCTCGCTGCCACTGCTGATCGAGGAGCTGCTCGGCAACGTGCGCTTGCGCACGCCGTGGAAGGATCTCGAGAGCAGCATCCAGCAGGTTGCCGGGGAGGTGCGCCGTCACCTGGAGAGCCTGGGTGCCTTGGAGGTCGTGCAGCGCCTCGAGGTGATCCGCGCGGTGTTCTACCAGACGACGCGCGCGTATCTGGTCGGGCGCATCACCGGCCCCGGTCTGTGCATCCCGCTCGTGCTGGCGCTGCGCAATGCCGACAACGCTCTGCGGGTCGATGCGGTGCTGATGTCGGGGGCCGACGTGAGCATCCTGTTCAGCGTCTCGCGCTCTTACTTCCATGCCGATCTCGAGCGGGTCGACGAGGCGGTGGCGTTCCTGCGCTCCATTCTGCCGCGCAAGCCGGTGAGCGAGCTGTTCACCCTGCTCGGGCGGGCCAAGCAGGGCAAGACCGAGCGCTACCGGGAAATCGTGCGTCACCTGCAGAGCACCGAGGAGCGCTTCGTACAGGCCGCCGGCGACAAGGGCCTGGTGATGGTGTGCTTCACCCTGCCCTCGCTCGAGGTGGTGTTCAAGGTCATCCGCGATCGCTTCGCCTTTCCGAAAAACGTGCGCCGCGAAGACGTGCTGGCGAAATACCTGCTGGTCTACAAGCACGACCGGGCCGGGCGCCTGGTCGATGCCCAGGAATTCCGCCGGCTGCGCCTGGCGCGCCGGCTGTTCGCCCCGGAGCTGCTCGCAGAGCTGCTCGGCGAGACCGCCCTCACGGTGCACGAGGACGGCGCCTATCTGGACTTCGACCACCTCTACATCGAGCGGCGGCTCATTCCGCTGAATCTGTACCTGCGCGCCAGCTCACCGCCGGCCGCCGAGCGCGCCGTGCGCGACTACGGTCAGTGCATCCAGGATCTCGCGCGCACGAACATCTTCCCCGGGGACCTGCTGCCGAAGAACTTTGGGGTCACCCGCCACGGGCGGGTGATCTTCTACGACTACGATGAGCTCTGCGAGGTGAGCGACTGCCGGTTCCGCGACCTGCCGCGCACCAGCCGGCTGGAAGAGGAGATGGCCGCAGAGCCCTGGTTCTACGTCGGTGAGCACGATGTCTTCCCGGAGACCTTCGTCAGTTTCATGGCCTTTACCGAGGCGCAGCGCACGACGCTGCTGGCGGCTCACGGGGAGATCTTCACGGCCGCCTACTGGCGGCAGGTGCAGCGGCGCCTCGTCAGCGGCGAAGTGCTCGAAGTGCTGCCCTATCAGGGCGACGCCCCCTCCGAGGTGGCGACGCTCGCGCCGGCCGGATCAGCGCCTGACCCGGGGCCTTCGTAAGTGCATGATATGCAAGGGAGAGTGGCGGAGCGGACGGGACTCGAACCCGCGACCCCCGGCGTGACAGGCCGGTATTCTAACCAGCTGAACTACCGCTCCACCGAAAGGGGCGCGAATCCTAGCGGACGCGGCGTCGAATGTCCATCGGCGCCCCCCCGGCATGCGACCCTGATCGGGCTGCCGGTGTATGCCCTCAGGGGACACAATTCGTTTATATCCAGAGGAACCCTTCCGCTATAGTTTAGCCATGAAACCGATTCCTTCGACCGCCATCGCCATCCTCGTGTCCGCCGGCCTGCTCAGCGGTGTGGCCGCCGTCCCGGCGCGGGCCGCCCTCGGGGAGCGCGCCGCGTCCGTCACGCAGGATCAGCTGCGCATGAAGGGCCAGATCCGCCAGAGGGCGGGCGTGGGATATTCGGTCGAGGAGATCACCACGCCGGCCGGGACGGTGGTCAAGGAATTCATCTCCCCGTCCGACATCGTGTTCGCCGTGAGCTGGCGGGGGCCTGCGATGCCGAATCTCGCCCAGACCCTCGGCAGCACCTATTTCTCGATGTTGACCGCGGCGGAAAAGAGCGAGCGGCCCATGCTCGGTCACAACCACGTTCAGCTGCGCACCCCGCAGCTGGTCGTGCACGCCGGCGGCCACATGCGCTTTTTCTTCGGCGTCGCATACGTTCCTGCGCTGCTGCCCCCGAATGTGACGATCGCCGATCTCCACTGATCCGCAACGAGGTTTCTCCGTGCGTAAGACCCTGCTGCTCGGTCTGCTTCTGGTCGTGTCCGCCATCGCCGGCTGCGGCGGAGGGGGAGGAGGATCGACCCTCGCCACCTCCAGCGGCGGCAGCTCCGGCGGCAGCGGTGGTGGTCAGACCATCGTGACCACCGGGCCCAACGTCGTCACCATGACCGTCGACTCCGGCCCCGCGTGCAGCGGCTGCAGCGGCGCGGTGGACATCCCCTACATCACCCTCACGGTGTGCGTGCCGGGCACCTCGCAGTGCCAGACGTTCGATCACATCGAGGTCGACAGCGGCTCGTACGGGCTGCGCATCCTCGATGATGCCGTCGACACCAACAACCAGCCCTTCTCGCTCCCCTTGCCCTCCGAGACCGTCGGCGGCAACCCGGTCGCCGAGTGCACGCAATTCGTCGACGGCTACAGTTGGGGGCCGGTCGACACCGCCGACGTCGACGTCAGCAGCGAATCGGCCCCGAGCGTCCCGATACAGGTGATTGGCGATCCGAACTATCAGACCGTGCCGAGCACCTGCTCGAGCACCGGAACGCAGGAAGACACGGTGGCGACCTTCGGCGCGAACGGCATCATCGGCGTCGGTGTCTTTTTGCAGGATTGTGGAACGAACTGCGCTCAGGTCGTCGACAACTATGACTACTATGCCTGCCCCTCGGCGAGCGCCTGCACGCCGACGACCCTCGCCGTCGGCTCGCAGGTCACCGACCCGGTGAGCGACTTTCTGACCGACAACAACGGGGTGATCGTCGAGCTGCCGCCGTTGGGTCCCACGGGCACCGCCGCCTCGGTCAGCGGGTCACTGGTCTTCGGCATCGGCACCGAAGGCAACAACACCCTCACCACCCAGAACGTGCTGACGGCCAGCAACTCCGGCGACATCACCACGACCTACAAGGGCCAGGCGCTGCTCTACTCGTTCCTCGACACCGGCTCGAACGCCTATTACTTCGACGACAGCTCGATCCCGGACACCTGCGTGACCCAGGGCAACTGGTTCTGCCCGAGCAGCACGCTGCAGCTCTCGGCGATCAACTCCGGCCAGAACGGGGTGCAGTCGACCGTCGACTTCAGCATTGCGAACGCCGGCACGGAATTCAGCAGTTACCCGAACAATGCCGCCTACGACGATATCGGCGCGAGCGCCGGCAGTCAGTCCTCGTACTGCCCCAACAGCGCGACCGACTGCTCGTTCGACTTCGGCCTGCCGTTCTTCTTCGGGCGCAACGTGTTCGTCGCCTTCTACGGTGCGTCGACCAGCGGTGGAACCGGCCCGTACTTCGCCTATTGAGGCACGCTGAGATCCCGGGCCCGCCACCCCCACGCGGCGCACCCGCTGTTCAGCCCGCCGATCCGGGACACCGTTCCGCGCCACTGCTCAGCGAGCGCCGCGAGGACGCGGCTTCGCCCGCCCAGCCGCCGCGCAACGGCCCGATGAGCCGCCAGCGCAGTGCGGCGTAGGCGCTCCTCGGCACCGGGCCGCGCATGGCGAGCGGTGCCGAGGGCGGAAACGGTACACTCTGCCCAGTCCTCGAGGCCGCCACTGCGTGCGGGGGGGAGGGCCGCGAGCATCACGCACGGTCCCGCCGGGATGCGCCGCGGATGGCTGTGTGCACCCCGGACTCAACGCCCGCCCGAGGGCGCTGCCAGCATCTGCTGCATCAACACGAAGACCGCATTCGTCCAGCCGAAGCCAGTCTCGTTCTGGGTGTAACCGGCGGTGATTCTGACGTGGGCGCTGCCCGTGTCCATGTTGTATTTCTCGCGGATCGTGCCGTCCTGCGCGAATCCGCGCTCGACCGTGGCCATGAACCGCCGGGCGACCCGCCGCGCAGCGGTGTGATAGCCGTAGGCCTCCAGCCCCGCCACCGCCAGCCAGTTGGTCGGCGCCCAGCCGAACGGCGCATCCCACTGCGCGCCGCTCGCGTAGTCGCTGGTCGCAAGCCCCCCCTTGCGCTCGAACAGCGGCAAGTTGTCACGCACCGCGCGGGCCTGCGCGCGCGAGGCGACCCCGGCCCACAGCGGATAGAACGTCGTGACGAACGCATAATAGGATCGCTTGTGCGTGAGGAAGTCGTAAGCGGTGTATTGACCGAGGCGGGCGTTCCACAGGTAGGTGTTGATGGCCCGCCGGCGCGCCGCGGCCGCTGCGGCCCAGCGTCGCGCGGCCCGCATGTGACCCAGCCGGCGCGCGAACAGGCTGAGATCGAGGGCGTAGCGGTACAACAGGCTGTTCAAGCCCACCGGCGCATAGTCGATCGTCGAGCCGCTGAAGGCCCCGAAGCGGAATGTGGTGTCGAATCCGGACTCGCGCATGGCCCGATCGCCGCGGTAGAACTTGCCGGTGAGCCGATAGCCGCCGTACCAGGCCCGCTCGCACACCGGCGAGGCGTTGAGATCGCAGCTCACGCGCGCCAGGCGTGCCGCCTCGGCGGCCGAGGGATGCTGCGGGGAACGGACCAGGTAGCCGCGATCCTCACCCGGATGGGCGCTGAGGAAGCGGATGACGCCCCGGTAGTACGCGGCGCTGCGCAGCTCGATCGCCGGGCCGTGTCCGCCGTAATCGAAGTAGCGCGCCAGCCCGGTGTCGCCGGCGAGATGCTCGCGACGCTCCCACGTCGAGTAGTCCTTCACCGCCAGCGGATACGCGTCGCGCAGCCAGACCGTGGCCGCCCCGGGATTGGGAAAGGCCGCCGGATCGCTCAGCATGGCGCGGATCATCTCGCCGAGGAACGGCGGCTGCGAGCGCGTCAGGGAAAACGTGGCGTTGGCGTTGAGAATCGCTCCGTAATGCCTCACCTCGAACAGGAAGTTCTCGACGATGCCGCGCGCGAGCGCATCACGGTGATCGGCGATGAGACCGAGCTCGATGAAGTAGCTGTCCCAACCGAACATCTCGTTGAAAAAGCCGCCGGGGACCACGTAAGGGTTCGGCACATACAGCAGACCGGGGTGCGAGAGCGTGGCCGGATCGAGCGCGCCGAGCTCACCGATGCGCACCGGGAGGCGCAGGACTGCCACGTGGCAGCGCGCCTGCAGCTGGCCGATCGCGGCGGGCATGGGCAGGTTGTGCGGCAGATAGAGCACCCGCGCGTGTTGATGCGGCCGGCTGGGGTAGGACGCGCAGGAACTCGCAGAGCGCGTGAGCGTGCTCCACGTCCGCTCGATATAACTGTTCGTGCGGGCGCTGAGCGACGCTGCCTGCGCCGCGGGCAGCACGGCCGCCGCCAGCAGCACCGTCGCCGCGCACAGAGGAGCGTGGGCACTTCGCATCATGTCCGATCCTAGCTGCACTGCGGCAGACACGAGGCGGCCATGATGGACTCGCCCGCGGGCCCCGGCAAGCGCGCAGCGCTTGCCGCGCCGGCGCCGCACGCTCATTCTAGGACGCTGGAACCGCTGCCGGTCGGGCAGCGAGGCATCACCGGAGCCGCCATGTTCGATGCGAACGCCTTGCCCATCACCCGCAAATGGCCTGCCCGACAGCCCGATCGACTGCAGCTGTATTCGCTGCCGACACCGAATGGCGTGAAGGTCTCGATCATGCTGGAGGAGACCGGGCTGGCGTACGAGGCGCACCGCGTGGAGTTCTCCCGCCAGGAGCAGCTCTCGAGCGAGTTTCGCTCGCTCAATCCGAACAACAAGATCCCGGCCATCCTCGATCCGCATGGCCCGCTCGGCGAGCCGCTCGCACTGTTCGAGTCCGGCGCGATCCTGCTGTACCTCGCCGAGAAGACCGGGCGCTTCCTGAGCGCCACGGCAGCCGGGCGTTATACCGTCATCCAGTGGCTGATGTTCCAGATGGGCGGCATCGGCCCGATGTTCGGCCAGCTCGGGTTCTTTCACCATTTCGCGGGGCGGGAGGTCGAGGACAAGCGGCCCCGCGACCGCTACGCCGCCGAGTCCCGGCGGCTGCTCGGGGTGCTGGAGGGGCAGCTCGAGCGCCATGCGTGGGTCGCCGGCGAGGACTACAGCATCGCCGACATCGCCATTTTCCCGTGGGTGCGCACCCTGGTCGGCCTGTACGATGCGAGCGCCCTGGTCGGCATCGATGCATTCCCACGGGTCGCAGGCGCTCTGGAGCGGTTCCTGGCGCGCCCGGCCGTCGCGCGCGGACTGGACATCCCGCGCGCGAACTGACGGGCCGGGCGATGCGCGGGCGGATCACTCCCGCCGGATCGCCCCGGCGATGAAGGCGTCGATGTTGTGTGCCAGCTGCGGCAGCACGGCGGGGTTCAGGTACAGCATGTGCCCGACCGGGTAGTAATACTCGTGGATGTTCCCCTGCAGCCCAACCGGCAGACCCATGTGGGCGATGGTGTAGTTGGTCGCGAAGAATGGCGTCGCCATGTCGAACCAGCCGTTGTTGAGCATCAGCTGCATCGCCGGATCATTGCTCATGGCCCGCGCCAGCGCCGGCGCAACATTGCGCACGCGCGCCAGACTCGTGCTGCTACCCACCCCTTCATCGAGCGCACTCAACGGCGGCTGATAGTGGTCCCAGTCCCAGGCCTTGAACGCGCTGGCGCTGCTCTGCACGTAAAGGCGCTCGCTGTGGTAGGCCAGTTCGTGCTGCAGGTACTCATCGAAGCTGGCGCTGAGGGCGCCCCAGATCGCCGTCGTCGCCGCACCGGCGGCCGAGTTGCCCTGCTCGGGCTCAAGCGGCTGCAGCTGCGGTGCGCTGAAGCGCGCATCGAACCGCCCGGTGCTCGCGCGGTTGCCAAGCACGCTGCGCTGGAACACCGACAGCGGAATGCGCAGATCCGCGCGCAGCCACAGTGATGCCGGCAGGCCCGTGTAACGGGCCAACTGCGCGGCGAGTTGCTGGCGCCGCGCGGCAGGCAGCGCCGCCCCTTCGAACAGCCCGTGCGCATACGGTCCGCCGGCGAAGCGCTCGACCTGCTGCACGAAGGCGGCGAGGTCCGGGGGCTGCGGATCGAGCCGGTGGTGATACCACGCTACCGCCGCGTACGAGGGCAGGTACAGCTCGTAGGGCAGATCGTTGCCCGGGGTGTTGTTCAGGGTCGCGAAATCGAGCACCGTCGAGCACAGGATCACCCCGTCCAGGTAGACCCCCTGGCCCACCAGATCCTGCGCCAGCACCGCCGAGCGCGTCGTGCCGTAGCTCTCGCCGAGCAGAAACTTCGGCGACTCGAACCGGTCGTTCTGCTGGATGTAACGTTCGATGAACTGCGTGAAGGACCGTGCGTCAGCGTCGATGCCGTAGAACATCTTCGGCTTGCCGACCCCGACGATGCGGCTGTACCCGGTGCCGACCGCGTCGATGAACACCAGGTCGGTGGCCTTCAGAATGCTGTCCGGGTTCGGCACCAGCCGGTACGGGGGCTGCGCGGCGGCGGCCTGACCGGGGGCCGGCCAGTCGATGCGGCGCGGACCGAAGCCGCCGATATCCACCAGCGCCGAGGCAAAGCCCGGCCCGCCGTTGTAGGCGAAGGTCAGCGGCCGCTTGCCCGGATCGTGCACGCCGTCCTCGGTGTAGGCCACGTAGAACATGCTCGCCGTGGCCTTGCCGGCCTTGTCCTTCAGAATGATCGTGCCGGCGGTCGCGGTGTAGTGGATGCGCTGCCCGTCGATCAGCACGCTGGCGTGGGTCACCGAGCGGCGGGCCTGGGGAACCGGGATCGTGCCCGGAGTCTTTGCGGTCGCGGCATGGACGATCGGCGCCAGAGCCAGCACGGCCGAGGCAAGCAGCGGAGCAAGGTGGCGGGGCATGCGGGGTGTCCTCCAGGGTCGACCGGTCGGAAATCCGCCGGGGCGCGATGTCATCGCGGCCCGGTCCCGCGCGGGTCCGGATGTTCGGCCCGCGGGTGCGGCATCCTACTCCGCCGGGGCACACGGATCGAGCAGACGCTGCCCCCGCCGATCCCGCCGTATCGGACTACTTCGCGGCCGCCGCGTGGTACTGGCGCCGGATCCGTGCCAGATCGATGTCGGGCTCGGGATAGCGCAGATCCATCGCCTCGAGCCCCTCGACGACGATACGCGCCACGGTCAGATCGCGGAACCACTTGTGGTTGGCTGGAATGACGTACCAGGGCGAGAGCTCCGTGCTGCAGCGCGAGAGCGCTTCCTCGTAGGCCCGCTGATACTGCGGCCAGAACGGCCGCTCGGTGTAATCCGCCTCGCTGATCTTCCAGTGCTTGGTCGGATCGTCGAGCCTTGCCTTGAACCGCTCGAGCTGCTCGTCGCTGGAGATGTGCAGGTAGAATTTCAGGATCAGCGTGCCCGCCTCGGCGAGCGTGCGCTCGAATTCATTGATCCGCTCGTAACGTGCCGACCAGACGGCCTTGGGCACCAGCTCATGGACGCGGGTCACGAGTACATCCTCGTAATGCGAGCGGTTGAAGATCACCACCTCCCCGCGCGCCGGTGCGGCGCGATGGGCGCGCCACAGGAAGTCGTGCGCGGCCTCCTCGGCCGACGGACGACGGAAGTGCGCCACGCGGCAACCCTGCGGGTTCATCGCGCCGAGCACGTGGTTGATGACGCCGTCCTTACCTCCGGTATCCATGGCCTGCAGGCAGATGAGCAGGGAGCGCCGGCCCTCGGCGTAGAGCAGATCCTGCAGCGCCCGCAGGCGCTGGCTGTAGTGCTCGATCTCCTCGGCCGCCGAGGCGTGGTTCGGGTGGTGACCCTTGTACGCCGGATCGACCTCGGCGAGTTTCACGCGCTCAGCGGGCCCCACCTTGAAGTGCTGTTGCGGGTTCATGGACGGACTGATACGCCCACCGCGGGCCGGTGTCGATACGGGCAGCGCGCAATGCGGCGGGCGGGCCGCGCCCCCGTCAGATGCGCCGCTGGCTCACGCGCGCGCGCCCTGCCGGGGACGTCGGACTGGCGTCCGTTCCGGCCGTCCCAGCGGGTGGATCAGAACGGCACACCGCAGCGGGCCAGCACCTCGCGCAAATCGCGCAGCGGCGGGAACACCTCGTTGTTCCAGTCCCGGCCCTGCGCGTCGTGGGCGCGCTGCTCGTATTCGACGATCTCCTTGTCCTCGCGGAAGATGTTCTCGGTGAACCAGACGACGAACGGCCAGGCGAGGTGGATCAGGCCCGGGATGGGGGGCTTTTTCACCGACAGGTAGCCGAAGGTGCGATTGGTGCGCTGCTCGGCATCGAGCGGCGTGTAGCACAGCCACACGTCGAGCACCGGATCCTGGGTTTCCTGGATGTTGCGTCCCACCCAGACCTTCAGGCTCTGGGACGGATAATCGGTGCGGATCCGCATGTGATCGCGGAAATCCTGATGCTGATCGCCGCGCGTGCGCATCATGTCGACGATGACGCGCTCGCCGACGGAGGACTTGCCTTCGGTGCGGCTGAAGCTGTACTCGACCTCCGCCCACCCGTCTCCGTGCTTGCGTCCGAGGCAGCTTGCGCGAATCGACCCCATCTGCTTGCGGTGCATGAACTGGTGGTTCATGTCGAAGAGGTTCTCGTGCATGAACGTGTAGTGGCAGGCCACCTCACGGTTCAGGCGGCGCGTCTTGTAGTCGCGGCGCTGCGATGAGCCGAGCGAGGCCGGCAGTCGCGCCTCGGCCAATTCGGGCCGGCCCGGGAAGATGAAAATGAGGCCATCGACCTCGCGCACCGGGTAGCTGCGCACGCCGTTCGGCCGGCGCTCCTTGCCGAGGTACGGCACGTCCGTGCACTTTCCCGCGCAGTCGTACACCCAGCCGTGGTAGTGACACTTCAGCGCATCGCCGGTGACGACCCCGAGGTGCAGCGGGACCTGCCGATGGGCACAGCGATCCTCGAGCGCAAAGACCTTGCCGCTCGCACCGCGGTACAGCGCGATCGGATCGCCGGCGAAGCGGCGCCCGATGATCTTCCCGGGCTTGAGCTCATCGGACCAGGCGAGCGGGTACCAGTAGTCGGGATTCGCGGCGGTGCGCCGTAGATCCACACCACCCTGCACGCCCGTCTGGCGCGCGCCCGCCAAAGTCGCTTGATCCTCGAGCATCGACGACCCCCCTTATAGTCGAAGGCGCAAGAGTACGCTCAAGATGCCCGCCGGAGAAAGTGCAGTTTTGTGACCGGCGGATCCGGGGCGCAGCCCCGCGAGAGGCGCTGGATCCCGCAGACCGGCCGCGGGTCGGAGCGAGGGAGGCGGGCGGAGTGAACCCGGACGTGAGGGTGGGTGCTGGGGGACTCGAGCCCCCGAGATTCGCCCTGCGAAGGCGGATATGCCTCGTTTAGCGCCCAGCGCTGATCTTCACCCGGGGCAGGTTCCCTCCGCACGAGATCCTGCGGGCCACTCTGGCCACCTGCATGGACTCGACCTTGCGCAGGGCTGCGCAAAAAACACGATATCCCGCCCACGAGCGCCACAATCGCAGTCACACCGGACCGGGTGGCCCCCGAGGCCCAAAGTTCGCTTACGCCGAAGAATGCGAAGGTCTGCTGCCTGAGAGGCAAAAGGGGATGCTGCTCTAAAGCCGGGGACGCTGTCCGGCGCGGACTGCGCTGCCGAAAGTCCTGCGCTGCGCGGCCGCAAATGCCCGAGGAGGCTCGCGGTGTGAGCCTGTAACCGCCCGCGGCCGCACACCGCACTGATGAGTTGCGTTCCCGGGCGCCCGCAGGCCCCCCGAGAGTTGCATCGCGGCCGAGACCGCATCAGAGGGCGCCGCGACGCGACCGTGCTTACTCAGCACGAGACCGGAAACCGCCGGAGTCTCGACGTCCTCTCACCCGCGCTTGTCATCGCGCCCCAGCCGGTTCGCGAGCGCTGCGATCGATGGCGCCGGCGCGCACCAAGCGCTTGCCCAGACCATCGTGCGTACCGGCCTGAGCTTTGACTTTATTGTTAATGCTTTGCCTCGCGCCCGGCGCACATCCGCGTTGAACTCCTCAATCAGCTGCGCCACGCTCGTGAAGGCGTATCGCTATTCCCGGCCTTGCATGGGGCGATGACCACCCTTGCCGCGCGCAT
>JAJZFQ010000061.1 GCA_021805275.1 Pseudomonadota bacterium | reverse complement strand
CGGACAGGAAAGTGCCGCTGCGGCGCCCTTCACCATTCAGGTCGTGGGAGCCAATGCCGCGGCGGGTACCGCCGATGTGTCCTGGACGCCGCCGACCACCAATACCGATGGCTCGACGCTGACCGATTTGGCCGGCTACAACATTTATTACGGCACTAGCCCCAATGCACTGAACCAGCAAGTGCAGGTGACGACGATCGGCGTCACCAATTACGTCATCAACGGGCTCGCGAGCGGAACGTGGTATTTCGCGGTGACGGCGTACACGAGTACGGGCACCGAGAGCAGCCTCTCGAACGTCGCGAGCAAAACGATCAGCTGATCGGGGGCGCAGACCCTCGGCACGGGGCGCAGAACAGGGCGCGACACGGCGGGGCGACGGTCCGCGAGGCGAGGGAGCCTCGATCAGTTCATTTCATCCGCCTCCGGGTGAGAACTGGGACTCAGTTCCTGAACCTGTCGCGCACACTGCGCTCTAATCCGCCGGGTCAGAGGTCCGGTCGGGGGGCGAAACACCGTCCGGGCTGGTAAGATTACCCCAAGAAATTCCGGACGTTGGAGAACGAAGTGCGTGCGACTGCAGAGCATGCGCCCGGCGCAGCATGGCTGATCTGAGCTCAGATTCCGGGTGGCGCGGTGACGCCCCCGCGGGCGCGGCACCCGCCGAGGCGGCCGCACAGACCGCAGGCTGGGACCGCCTGGTGGTCATCTTTGGCTTCTGGTTCGCCGTGGCGCTCGTCTACTGGCCGAGTGCGGTGGCGCTGAACGGCTTCTGGACCGATACGGTCGATAAGGCCTACACCCACGGTTACCTCGTTCTGGCGATCTCGCTGTGGCTGGTGGTGCGTGACCGCCGACGCGTGTTCGCTGCACCGCTGCGCCCCGAGCCGCGCGCGCTGCTCGCCATCGGCGTGCTGTCGCTCGCCTGGATCTATTTCTACGGCGCCGCCGTCCAGGATCCGCAGTTGCTGATCCTGCCGTTGCTGCTCTTTGCCGCGCTCATCGCGACGCTCGGCTGGCCCGTGGCCCGCACGCTGCGCTTTCCGATCGGCTTTCTCTACTTCGCGATGCCGGCGTGGACCGACACCAATGCTCTGCTGCAGTCCTTGAGTGTGCACGCCAACGGGTTCCTCGTCTGGCTGATCGGTATTCCGGCCTACCTCACCGGGGATTTCGTTCACCTGCCGGGCGGGACGCTCGAGATCGCCTGGGGGTGCAGCGGACTGCATTTCTTCGTCGTCGGCCTGGCGCTCGCGGCGCTCTACGGCGAGCTCGCCGGCGACAGCGTGCGCCGCCGAGTGCTGTGGCTCGCCCTGATGGGTCTGTTTGCCCTCATCGGCAATTGGATCCGCATCTTCGTCATCATCGTCGCGGCGTACGAGACGAACATGCAGACCTACCTCGTGACCGTCAGTCACTACTGGTTCGGCTGGGCGGTGTTCGTCGTTTTCTTCCTGATCTTCCTCTGGCTCGCCGGGGTGCTCGCGATCCGATGGGACCGGCGCGCGGCCGCGGGCCGTAGTACCTCGAGCGCGGCACCGGCCGCACCGCTCGTGACGGATGGGGGCGAGGCGTCCGCCGGCCGCGCGCTGTCGACCCTGGCGGTGCTCGTGGTCCTGCCGATGCTGGTCTATGGCAGGGAGTGGCTCTCGCCCGTGGCCGATCAACCGGTGGCCATCACCTGGCCGGCGGCGCCGGCGGGATGGACCGGTCCGGAGCGCATCACCTACAGCACCTGGTCCCCTCAATACCTGGATGCGAGCGCCGAGTCCCAGCAACGCTACGACACCCCGCGCGGGCACTCGGTGGAGACGTTCGAGGTGGCATACCGCACCCAGACCCAGGAGGGTAAGTTGCTGGGGTATTGGAATTCGCTGCTCGGCGACAAGGCGGCCCTCACCTTGATCGGCACGCGCATCGTCAACAGCACGTCCGGCCCCTGGCAGGAAATGACCGTGACCGATAGGAGCGGGCAACGTTCGCTCATCTGGTCGCGCGAGAAGATCGGCAGGCGCCATTTCGTCGATGCGCGACTGTCGCAACTTTGGTACGGGATTGCGGCGTTCACGACTCGGCCGGTATCCTCACTGACGGCGTTGCGGGCGATCTGTCATCCGGATTGTGCTGCCGCGCGGGCGCGGTTGAGTATTGCCTCGGCCGAGCTTGCGCCGATAGTGCATGCGGAGGTTGGAACATGACGAACAGGATGAACTCCCGGCGTGTCCCGTGGGCCGCACCGGGCGTGGTACTCACGGCGCTCGCGCTCACCGGCTGCGGGGCGCTGCTGACGCCGACCTACCGGATGCACCGCGCCGAACGCGAGATGAACGATGGACAGTGGCAGCGCGCCGCGGTCGATCTGCGCGCCGTGGTGCAGAAGCAGCCGCGCAATGCGCAGGCCTGGCTGCTGCTGGCGCGGCTCGGACTTGCCGCCGGCGATCCGACCGGGGCCAGCGCCTCGCTCGAACATGCGATTCTCTCCGGCGCCCGCGGCGCCGATGTCAACCTGTTGCAGGCCCGCGTGTGGCTGGTCACGGGTAAGGCCAAGACGCTCCTCGCGGCGCTCGCCGAAAACAAACTGCAGATCGCGGAACCGCAACGCACGCTCCTGAAGGCGAAAGCGCTGATCGCGACCGATCAGGCGGAGGGCGCACTCGCTCTGTTGAAGCCGGTGTTGAGCGCGCGCCCGAACGATACCGAGGCTCGCGACCTGTGCGCCGAGGCGCTCGTCCAGCAGGGTAAGCTCGACGCGGCCCTGCAGCAGCTGCAGACCGCCGTGCGGCTCGATCCGAAGTCGCCCGAACCTCGGGTGCTCGCGGGCCGCATCGATGAGTGGCAGGGGCAGTTCGGACCGGCCGAGCAGAATTTGAGCGCGGCGCTGAAGCGGATGGCGCATGCCGAGCCGGTGCTGCATCGCGTCACCGCACTGATTGCGCTCACCGAGTCGCGCCTCGCGCTCGGGGAGATCGATGCCGCCGCCCAGAGTCAGGCGAGTCTGGCGGCACTTGAGCCGACGGCGCCGGAGACGCTCTTGCTGTCGGCCCGCCTCAAGCTCGCGCATCGCGATCTCAACGGTGGCATCAATCTGCTCGAGCGCGTCGTGGCCGACACGCCGACGTTCGTGCAAGCGCGCATGCTGCTCGGCGCCGCGTTGTTGCAGCGCGGGGACCTCGAGCAGGCGCAGGAGCAGCTGCAGGACGTGGTGCGGCGCACGCCGGATAATCTCGAGGCACGCAAGCTCCTCGCGCAAGTGCAGCTGAAACTCGGAGAGCCGCAGGGTGCACTCTCGGTGCTGACGCCGGCCCTGAGCGCCCCGACGCTCGATCCGCAGCTGCTCTCGCTCTATGGCGCCGCGGCCGAGCGGACCGGCAATGCGCATGCGCTCGCCCAGGCCCTCGAGGGCGTGGTGCGCGCTCATCCGAAGGACCAGGCGGCCAAGCTCAATCTCGCCGCGGTCTATCTCGGCAGCGGCCAGGCCGCTCAGGCGCTCTCGCTGCTGCAGCAGACTCATGGCAGCGCCGATGTCCGTCGTGATCGCATGCTGATCGACGCGGTGGCTGCCGTGCACGGTGTCGGTGCCGCCGGTGCCGAGATGGCGCGGCTGGTCACCGCACAGCCGAAGAATCCGGCGGTGCTCAATCTTGCGGCGGCGTTCGATGTGCAGCGCGGCCAGCCGCAGGCGGCCCGCGCGCTGCTGACTCGGGCACTCGCGGCCGATCCGGGCGATGTCGGCTCGCTGATCGATCTGGCCGGCATCG
>JAJZFQ010000251.1 GCA_021805275.1 Pseudomonadota bacterium | reverse complement strand
GAGCGTGCGCGGCCACTTGGAGCCGCGGCATAGGCCAATCGCCCTGCAGCCGTCGTTTTAGCCGCCTTTCGAATCGCAGGTTTTGTTCGAACGGTAAGTCCAATTCCGAGTCACTGATTCATGGTCGTTTGTAGACAGAGCCTAAAGACAGAGGGCCGCGCGAGCCGATCAGCCCGGCTGCAGGGCTGACATCCGCTTGATGCTCCCGCTCATCGTCACCAAGTCCTACTCGCCTGGGACACTCTTCAGTCCACGCAGCAAGAACTGACGGACTCTCATCGCGGATGTGATGATGCCGAATACCGGCTCAGGTGTTTGTTTGCGCAGGGCGTAGAGCTTGCGGCCCTCGTGATGTGGTTGTCGACCGAGGGCGATCAGCGGTTCGACGCCGGCCGCTGCACAACGATCCACATTGGCGGCGCTCAGCTAACCGTTATCGGCCAGCACCCGCTGCACCTGCCCCAGTTCTGCGGGCCAGTCCTGGAGCTTTTCGACCATCGGCACCAGTTGCTCGTGGCTCCTCCAGCCGGTTCACTGAGCCTGCGGCGCTCCGGCATTAGCAGCTCTTTCACAAGTATTATTCTCCGCTCTGCTTGCAGCGGCGGAGGTCGGATTTGGAAGGCCTGTAAGACCGCGGTAGAACGCCGTATACCATTCTGTAAGCGCGTCATTCGTGGCGCCGGCACCGTCCTTCGAATAGGTTTGTGACTGCTGGCTCTCCGCGTCACTCGGCTGCGGAGCCTGCGATGCCTCGTACTTCTCGACCTGCGCCTGACTCGTCCACACGCAGCCACGAGCCCGCATGCACGCCTGGAACAACGGCATATTGGTAGTCACGTAGGAGGCAGAGGATCCAGAGACATCGCCAGGCTGAGAGTACCCGCCCCCTTCTCAGCAGTTGGTCGTCGAGCGGAGCGTGTTGCACGTGACGTTGCCGCCACCGTAGTCGGTCGAGCCACTGCCGTTCACGTTCGATGTGCGCACCTGCATCTGCGCAGTGCGCATGCTTCCCGTGCAGGCGCTCGCCTGAGCGGCGGCGCCAGCGAGGCATACGGCCCAAGAATTGGGCCGATTCCGTAGGTGCCGTACAAGTGTACGGAACCTACGAAGAAGGACCGGATAGGCAAGCCATGAACGAACGATTTGAGATACGCCGAGAGCAGGACACGCTGCGGGCGATCGACGCTTGGCGCTTGCGGCAACCGGACTTGCCCGGCCGCTGAGAAGCGGCGCGGTGCCGCGAGGGACTGCGCCACGGGTGTCCGTGATGCGGCAGCCAGGGGCAGCACGGACCTGGTTGGATCGGCACGATGCCCTGACCAACGGCAACGGCCGACTGCAAATACAGGCCCTCGGGGAGTCTACGGAACGGTCACTCTGTGCCGAGCGTGACGACGCTGCGTGCTGCGGCGGAGCGCTGCGCGGCCTCAATGATCCGAAGTCCCGCCACCGCGTCCTCCGCGGCGACCGGCGGCGGCGCTGCATCGCGGAGCATCGCGGAAATTCCCGCGTAGAACTTCTGGTATGCACCAGGCTCACTCTGGACCGGGCGCGGGTGTACCCCGTCGGTCACAACTCCCCACGATTCGGGTGACTCCGCGCCCCAATCCGGGCGGTCCGGGATCTTCCCGCTTCGGAGTGCCGCTTCCTGCGGATCCGCGTCCTGCTTCACAAAGGCACCGCGTTCCCCCAGGACTCGCAGGCGCGGACCGATGTGCGCGGCCACGGCGCTCGTCCATAGGTGTGAGCGCACTCCATTGGCGTGAGTGAGCGCAACGAAAACGTCGTCGTCGGTTTGCGCGCCGCTGCGCCGGGTGTCTAATTCCGCGTAGACCTCAGTCACCGGCCCGAAGAGGGTCAGCGCCTGGTCGATCAAATGGGTCCCCAGATCGTACAGCAATCCGCCCGCGTCCTCGGCGCCGCTGCGCTCACGCCAGCCGCCTTTCAATTGCGGGCGCCACCGCTCGAGCCGGGATTCAAAGCGCAGGATGCGGCCCAGCACTCCGTCGTCCATCAATCGTCGCAGCGTCAAATATTCGCTGTCCCAGCGGCGATTGTGGTACGGAATGACTGCCAATCCCTGGTCGCGTGCGCACTGAATGATTCGGCGAGCCTCCGCAGCGGTTCGTGCAAACGGCTTATCCACCACAACCGGGAGCCCCGCCGCGAGCGCCTCAAGAGCCAGCGGAGCGTGATACCGATTGGGCGTCGTGATCACGACGAGGTCATGATTTGCCGCATGGTCCCAGAGTGATTGCACCGCAGCTGCGATACGCGCGCCGGGATATAAGTGGCGCGCTTGCGCTGCGCGCTCGTCATTCGACGTGACTATCGTGGCGAGCATCATGCCGGGTGTGGCCGCAATCAAGGGCGCATGAAAGCTCGCTCCCCCGAGACCAAAGCCGATCAATGCCACACGAATTTCGTGCTCCGAGGTGTGATCGATCATGCACGCCGACTCTCAAACGCGGGCGGCTATCGTAATACAATTCGTCGCGGTACACGCTCCTGCCTCGCCTCTTCTTCATTCAGCACCAGGCTCAGGTGCTGCGCCCCGCGCGGCGCGTCCACGCTGGGCGCAATGGAGGCATTCCGCGCAACATCGTTGCTCAACCAAACAACAGAGAGCGGACCGTAAGCCTCTGGATCCAGACAATACCGTGAAGCCTGCAGAGGGCGGTATCAGTTCATGGGAACGGAACTGAGGCGCGGAATCGATCCGGGAACGCTCCTGTGCTGCGCGCCACATCGATTCCGCGGAACATCCGCTGCCGGCGTAGAGCCGCAACGCCGCAGGTGAGTCCGTATGACTCGGCTCGCATCTCGCCCTGGCGCGACCATTTTTGACGCCCAAGTCGACCTGACTCACGAGTGTCTCGGCAGAGCGCTCCGGACACAGCCGTCTCACGGAGCCGCCCAGAGCGAGTCCGTCGGAGCGCCGGCATTGGGTGTGGGAATTCGTTGGGCTTCGCGCACGACTTGTGCGCGCCGATGAGTCGTGCGCGGCGCGGCGACACGGCGCCGGGTCGACGGTATCCCGAAACAATCCTGCGGAAACCGCGCACCCAATGGGGGAAGCGTCTGGCCTACACTGCGCTGCGGGTTCAGAGGGCCGCACCGCAGCGGCGAGCAGAAAGCGAAGGCATGAGCCAAGCCGATTCCGGGTGCGAGCGGAGCGTCCTGCCGGTGGCCCGATCGGATCTGATCGGGAGCGGTCGAGGGCATCGATGAGGCGAGGTCACGCGCGGCTCGGCCGCCTGCGTCTGAATCTGCACCGCGTTCGCTGGGCGCCCGTCGCTCTGGCCCTTCTGATCGGTGTGTTCAGCGCCAAGGCCTCGGGCGAGCCGGTTCCGGACACCTGCCGGATTCACTATCCGAGCGATGCGCGCATCCCCTGGACTTGTCTGCGCATCCGGCGCCAAACGAACGTCAAGCGCCTGTTCGGCACGGATTGGCGAGGTGTCCTTCGGTTCAATCGCATCGACCGCCGGCACATCTACCCCGGCGTGCGCCTGAAGGTGCCCAAGGACCTCCGGCAGGTCGCTCACTTCACCCCGCTGCCGCAGACGTACGCGCCGGCCGCTCAGATTCCCAAGTTCATTCTCGTCGACCTCTCGGAACAGTTCCTCGGCGCGTACGATTTCGGCAAGCTCGCGATGTCGTTCCCCATCACCTCCGGGGACAATGCCGTGGCACGGCGCCGCACGCCGATCGGAACCTTCCACGTCACCGCCTATGACCGCCTGCACGTGAGTTCTCTCTACGACCTGGCGGACACCCACACACCCTACCCCATGCATTACGCCCTGCGCTTTCTCG
>JAJZFQ010000303.1 GCA_021805275.1 Pseudomonadota bacterium | reverse complement strand
CCCCATTGCGCCTTGAACCGATACGTTCCGCTGTCAACGGTAGAACGTCCAAAATCGAATGCCTGCGCACCGCTCTGGATGGACCGGATGAGCAGTTCCCAGTACATCTTCATATTTATGGAGCCATGTTTTGCCTCTGGACTGGCAACGGCCCAAGGCACTTCCATGGTTTTCCCATGATTAACCAGAAATGCCACGGCATGCGGCGTTCCGTGCTTTCTCACCACCAGGATTTCAGAAACATTGCGCAGCGTGTCGTATACGACCTCGAAGAACCTCCGCGGATAGACGGGCGTCCCGAGTGCATGCATCGCCGGCGCAAAGACTCGGTAAAAGTCTGGAATCAGTTCAGCGCCGCCCCACACCAGTTCGAGCTTCTCGCGCTCGCCGCGCTTGATCTGAGATCGAAGCTTTGCTCCCAGTTGCTTCGAGAGAACCTGCTCGGAGTCCGGCAGCCGCAGCATCATTGAGACCTTGTCCAATCGCTCCGCGAGCCGAACGTCCGGCAGCGCCACCGTATGCCGCAACTCCACATGATCGGCATTGCGTGCTTGGGCTTCCACAGCGGCCCGCGCCGCGAGCGCGGACGCCACCTCTGCATTGTCGGCAAGGATCCCACCGTAGGTCACAAACGGGAGCGACACCAGATAGCGACCAAAGAGTCGGCTCGACTGCTCGACCAGCGGGAGCACTCCCACAATGCTCTCGCCGTCGTAAGCCGTGACATAGGTCGTTCTCAGCCGGAACGCTCGCGCGCCGATGCTCACCGGCTCAGCACGGTGATAGGCCGTCGCCAGTTCGTGACGCGCAACGTATACATCCCATGCTCCGGGAGCGATGGGTGAGGCCTCAATCCGCATGGAGCGATCTCGTGCTACATGACGCCGGGCAGACCCGGCATGCCCGCACCCATGCCGCCCGCGCCGCCGGTATTGCGTTGGCCAAACAGATCGTAGGTGAAATACACCCCGACCATGTCATCGTGATAAGAGGCGGCCGCGAATCCAGAACCACCTGATGATCCGTTCTGCTGCATCCGCTCCACGTAAAATGAGAATGTCGTTCGGGCGAGCTGCTTCGAGAGCGAAAGGGTCGCCGTATATTGGTGCGTCCTCGCGCCAAGCTCTGTGTAATCGTCGTAACTACCGTAGGCCTGCAATTGCAGCGAGACCGTGCGGCGTAACTGCCGACCGATGGTCAGGTTCACAGTCTCATCGCGACTGTCGTTGTTCGGCTGCAAGGTGTAAAGGTTCTGGTTGTAAGAGCCGCTCAACCCCAAAGTCGTTCGCGCGCGATCGAAATTCCAACCAAGTGTGGCGATTCGTTCCTTGAACGGTTCCGAGGTGATGAGCCCGGGACCCTGTACCCCGCCGCCCTGCAGACTGAGCTGCGCGGTCGGCGATTGCAAGGCGTTCCCGAACGAGGAATAGAAGCTCTGCCCCCAGATATACACCGTGGAAGAGGGTGAGATATTTCGGCTCAACTGAACGCTGTAATACGGGGATCCGTGCGTCTGTCCGGCCTCATCCAAGGTGGTGTATCCGGCGGCCAGCGACACGTTCGTGCGCACATACTGCCCCTGAAACTGGATCGCGGCCTGCTTCACGATATAGCGGGATCCTGCACCCGGAGTATTGATCAACGCGGCGCGATCGAGATATTTGGTGCTGGCGTCACTCGCTTGCAGTGAGATGCTGGTCGTGCCGGCGAGCTGATGGGTCAGCTGGGCTCCCCCCATCAGGGTCTGCGAGTCGTACGGCGAGCGCTGATAGGTGCTGCGCGCGTACTCGCCGTACACCGTGAACCGATTGGTGAGTCCGAAATTCAAGTTCAGGAACGGTCCGGTGGTGACGTAATTCACCGTCTGAAGGTTCTGTGGGGTCGGCGCGCCGAGCGGATTCGCCTCACCCTCGTTGAAACTGTCGTTCAGCATCCACTGCAGCGGATCGGTGGGCTTGCCCCACAGCGCGCTGCCGTTGAAGTTCCCGTAGAAACTTCCGCTGAACGAATTGCGGATGTATTGCACCCGATCGATGTTGCCCAGGAGGTTCAGGCTCAACCGACCCGTGCGGACGTAATCCATGTCGAGCCCGACGATACCGATGCCATCCCCGCTGTGCTGACTATTGCTGAGGGTCGCGTTGTCGGTGTACGAAAGCCCCGCGAGCGCATCGATGTACCCGGTGGAAAGCGGGCCGGTTCCGAAGGACCCGGGCTGCGCCATCCCCGGAAACTGTTGTCCGTACGCCAGCACCGGCAAGGCCAGCGGAGCGAGGAGTAGGATGCGCGTGATCGTTTTCACCATGATCCACCGTGTACAGGCGGGCGCTGCTGCACACTGTCCGCGCTTCGCCGCTGATGAAGGCTGCTGCGCATTAGTCGCCCCCTGGGGCGCCAGCGCGGTCGTTGCCGTAGCCGTAATAATAATATGCGGAGTTGACCGACCGTACGCTCTGATTGAGCACGAGCGAGATGGACGGATGTCCCTCGAGGAGCTTCAGTGCATCGAGCAACACCGGCTGTGGCGTAAATTCCGCGCGTACGACCACCACGATCTGCCCGGCCACATGCGAGAGCGTCACCGACTCCGTGGTCTGCAGCAGCGGGGGGGAGTCGAACACGACCACCCGCTGCGGGTCGTTGGCCCCCAGTTCTCCGGCCAGCTGCTCCATGCGGGCGCTGGCGAGCAGTTCGGTTGCCTCCTCGGAGCCGGTACCGGCCGCCAGGAACGACAGCGTCGGCAGGTCCGTCGGGCAAATCAGAGACTCGACGTCCACGGCGGGATCGCGCAGTGCATCGAGCAGCCCCGAAGCATCACCTCTTCCGAGCACGTGACTCAATTGGGGCTTGGCCACATCGGCGTCGACCAGGAGCACGCGCAGATCCTTCTCCAAGGCCATGCTCAGCGCGAGGTTCACGGCCGTGAACGTCTTGCCCTCCCCCGACATGGCACTGGCGATCATGACCAGATAGCCCTTCGGGGCGCGGGGCGCACCGCGCCCGATCGCTCGGGCGATGATCGGTTGCTTGATCTTGCGGTATTGACGAACCAGCACCTGCAGGTCTTCCTGCGGCGCCAGCAGTCCGGCCGCCCGTAGCGTCCCTCGCTCGATCGGGACCATGGGTCCGTGCGCATGCGCGGGCGGAGTTCTGAGCCCCTCCCCCTCGGAACGCGCGCTCGGCCGCTGGGCCGCCTCAGCCGGAGCCCCGCTCGCCGCGCGCCCCGACTCCTGCAGCTTGCGGAGTGCCTTTTCGACGAGGCTCATGTGCGCAGGCCTCCCACCAGATTCGAAATATGCGTGTTCAACACGAGCACCGCCAACCCGAGGAGCACCAGACCGACCGTACCGCAAGCATATAGCACCGTGCTGCGGTGCCGTTCCGCGCGGCGCCGGTCCGCCCAGGCCATGCTGACGGCGCCCAGCACCGTCAAACCCGTTACCGCTGCCAGCTGCCGGGTGCTGACGAATGCCGGCTGCAGCATGTGCAGCAGATAGGCCACACCCAATCCTGCGCCCAATGCCACGATCAACGACACGATGATCAGACGCGGCCGTTTCGGGGCGACCGGCGTGTACTGTGCCATCGGTGGATCGATGACCTGGAATTTCACCGTGCCGGTGGATGCGGCCTGCTGGCCCAGCCGCGTGCTGTCCAGTCTTCCGAGGAGCGCGTTGTACTGCTTCTTCGTGACCGTATAATTGCGCATCAGATCGGCGTATTGGGCCTGCACCTGAGGCGCGACCTGCATCTGCGCTTTCAGCCGCGCGATCCGCTGGCGCTGATCGGCGATCTGCTGCTGAAGCGACGCAATCGTCACTTGCTGGGCATTGTATTT
>JAJZFQ010000011.1:52483-62104 GCA_021805275.1 Pseudomonadota bacterium | reverse complement strand
TAATTGCCCGACAGCAAGCTCACCGAGACGCGTGATTGCGCGCCGCGCGCCCTGGCGCGAGGGCATCGTCCTGGTGCTCGGCGGCATGCTCGCAGCGTGTGCCACGCCGCGGCTTGCGGCGCCGCCGATGTTGATCGCCCAGGTCGCCCCGCCCGGCTTTCCGCGCAGTGTTCGGTTCCTGAGCAACGATCGTGCCTACCTGCGGGCGCACTTGCGCGCCACAGTGCAGTCGCTGCGCGCGGCCGCCGGTGCTGCGCCGATTCACATTCTGGCCCTGTCTGGCGGTGGGGCCGGCGGCGCGTTCGGTGCGGGTGCGCTGTATGGGTTGACGCGTGTGGGCAGGCGCCCGACGTTCCAGGTGGTCACTGGCGTCAGCGCCGGGGCGCTGCTCGCTCCGTTCGCCTTTCTGGGTCCGTCCTGGGATGCGCAGATGAAGGAGGCCTTCGATAGCCACCGAGTCGACCATCTGCTGCAGACGCGCCCCTGGCTGGGGTTTCTCTTTCATCCAGGGATTTACCGGGATGGACCGCTCCTCGAGCTGGTCGAGCACTTCGTTACCCCTCGCCTGATCCGCGCGGTCGGTGCCCAGGCCCGCCAGGGCCGGCTGCTCCTGGTTGCCACGACGGACGTCGACAAGCAGGAGTCGGTCATTTGGAACATGGGCCTGATCGCCGAACACGGCGGCCCGGCTGCGCGCAAGCTGTTCACGCAGGTGCTGGTGGCCTCGGCGAGCATTCCCGGGGTCTTTCCGCCGGTCATCATTCGTGTGCGCGGCGACGGCAAGACATATGACGAGATGCACGTGGACGGTGGAACGACCCTGCCGTTCTTTGTTGTCTCCAATCTCGCGGATATCCTGCCGATGCACGTGCCGCAGCTGCAGGGCGCCAAAGTGTACGTCCTCGTCAATGGCCAGCTGAGCACCTACCCGGAGACGACGCCCGATACGCCCATTGCGGTACTGTCACGAAGCTTTTCGGCCGCTCTCATGCATGCCTCGCGCCGAGCCCTGTTGCTCGCTGCGATATTCGCCCAGCATTTCGGTATGCATTTCCAATTCAGCTACCTGCCGATGAGCTACCCGGGCCAGGGAGCGCTCGATTTCAATTTCGCAAACATGCACCGATTGTTCGATTACGGCATGCACTGCGCGGAATCGGGGCAGATCTGGACGACCCTGCATCAGGCGATCGAGGAGGGGCAGCGTGCGGCCACCCGGTTGCCTCAAATCTCCGGCCGATGTCCTGCCGGCGCGACCGGCGTCAGCCCCTGAGGGTGAGCCGGAGCGCGCAAGCGGGAACGGCCGGTTGAAGAACCAGCCGTTCCGGATGACGCGCTCACCCCGCGGCGGGCGCGGTTTCTAGCGTCGCGCCAGCTCGAAGCGGTCCAGATTCATGACTTTGCTCCAGGCCGCGACGAAATCGTGGACGAACTTCCCGTGCGCATCGGCGCTGCCGTAGACCTCCGCAAGCGCGCGCAACTGGGAGTTCGAGCCGAACAGGAGATCGATGCGCGTGCCAGTCCACCTCAGCTCACCGGTGGACCGATCACGGCCCTCGAAAACGCTTTGAGTCTGGTCGGCCGGCGTCCATACCGTGTCCATGTCGAGCAGGTTGACGAAAAAATCGTTGCTCAACGCTCCGGGACGCCGCGTGAATACGCCATGCGGGCTTTGGGCGTAGTTGGCATTCAGCGCCCGCAGGCCTCCCACCAGAACGGTCATCTCCGGTGCGGTCAGCGTAAGCAGTTGCGCCCGGTCGATCAGCAGCGCTTCGGCCGCGGCATCGTGCCCGGCCTTGAGGTAGTTGCGGAATCCGTCCGCGACCGGCTCCAGCACCGCAAACGACTGCGCGTCGGTCTGCGACTGCGTCGCGTCCGTCCGGCCCGGCGTGAAGGGGACTGCTACGGCGTGTCCGGCGTGTCGTGCCGCCTGCTCGAGCGCTGCACAGCCACCAAGCACGATCAGGTCGGCCAGAGAGATTCGCTTGCCGCCCGACGCGGCATCATTGAATTCCTTCTGGATCGACTCGAGCGTCTGCAGGACTTTCGAGAGGACGGGTGGCTGGTTCACCTCCCACGTCTTCTGCGGCGCCAGGCGGATGCGCGCGCCGTTCGCGCCGCCGCGCTTGTCCGATCCGCGGAATGTGGAGGCAGACGACCATGCGCTGTACACGAGCTGTGGCACGCTCAGGCCGGACGCGAGCATCCTGGCCTTCAGCGCCGTGACGTCACGCTCATCGATCAGGTTGTGATCGACGGCTGGCACCGGATCCTGCCAAATGAGCTCCTCGGCCGGAACATCCGCTCCGAGGTAGCGGGCGCGCGGACCCATGTCACGGTGGGTGAGCTTGAACCATGCGCGCGCGAACGCGTCGGCGAACTCCGCGGGATGCTCGTAGAAGCGTCTCGAGATCTTCTCGTAAGCAGGATCGAAGCGCAGGGCGAGATCCGTGGTCAGCATCGAGGGGGCATGACGCTTCGACGGATCGTGCGCGTCCGGCACGGTGTGCGCGCCCGCTGTCCCCTTGGGCTTCCACTGGTGCGCACCGGCCGGGCTCTTGGTGAGCTCCCACTCGTAGCCGAACAGGTTCGCGAAGAAATTGTTGCTCCACCGTGTCGGGGTCGTCGTCCACGTGACCTCCAGGCCGCTGCTGATGGCGTCACTGCCCGCGCCGGAGCCAAAACTGCTCTTCCAGCCAAGACCCTGCTGCTCGACTCCCGCCGCCTCCGGCTCGGGCCCGACATGCGAGGCAGGGCCGGCGCCGTGCGTCTTGCCGAAGGTATGGCCGCCGGCGATCAGCGCCACCGTTTCCTCGTCGTTCATCGCCATGCGCGCGAATGTCTCGCGGATGTCCCGGGCGGCTGCCAGTGGATCGGGCTTGCCGTTGGGGCCTTCCGGATTGACGTAGATGAGTCCCATCTGAACCGCCGCGAGCGGGTTCTCCAGGTCGCGCTCGGCGCTGTAACGCTTATCGCCGAGCCAGGTGTTCTCCGAACCCCAGTAGACCGCCTCGTCGGGCTCCCAGACGTCGGCCCGGCCGCCGGCGAAGCCGAAGGTCTTGAAGCCCATCGACTCCAGTGCAACATTGCCGGCCAGAATGATCAGGTCGCCCCAGGAGATCCTCTGGCCGTATTTCTGCTTCACCGGCCAGATCAGGCGACGAGCCTTGTCGAGGTTGACGTTGTCCGGCCAGCTGTTCAGCGGCGCGAAGCGCTGCTGACCGGTCCCGGCGCCGCCCCGGCCGTCGCCGATGCGATACGTGCCCGCGCTGTGCCAGGCCATGCGGATGAACAGCGGCCCGTAATGGCCGAAGTCCGCCGGCCACCACGGCTGTGAATTCGTCATGACCGCCATCAGATCCTTCTTCACCGCCTTCAGATCCAGCCTCTGGAAGGCCGCGGCGTAATCGAACTCGGCGCCCAGCGGATCCGAAAGCGCCGAGTGCTGGTGCAGAATTCGCAGATTCAGCTGATTCGGCCACCACTCACGATTGGACGTGCCGCCGCCAGCGGCGTGATTGAACGGGCACTTTGATTCGCTCGACATGTCGCTACTCCTCGGGTCGGTTCGGCCGGACGGTTCGGGCATTGCGGCGCACACATACCGGCCAGTCCGGGCGACTGTAAGACAGGTCCGCCGGCGACGGAACCTGATTTACTCTATTCGTGCCATAGATGCCCTCTATCGCGCCGCGCCGTCGATCGATCGGGACGATCGGACACACTCGACCCGGGGTGCCGAGGCAAGCCCCTCGACACGCTCGGCGCGTCCGCTGCAACCGCTTCTCACCGAGCGCACCTGCCACGGGCGCTGAAGGTGACCCAACCGGTGATCGCCTGGATAGAATGTGTCGATGCGTTCCTCCAGGCCGCAACTGCGCGCCGTTCTGCCGGTCGGCGTGCTGCTGATGGCGATGATGTCCGTGCAGATCGGGGCGTCGATCGCCAAGACACTGTTCGCGCTCGCCGGTCCGATCGGCGTCGTGACCGTGCGAATCGGCTTCGGCACGATGATTCTGAGTCTCGCCCTGCGCCCCTGGCGCGCGCGCGTCCCGCGCGAGGCGTGGTTGCCGCTGGCCGTCTACGGGCTGTCGCTCGGCACCATGAATGTCCTGTACTACCAGGCGCTTGACCGGCTGCCCGTCGGACTTGCCGTCGCCGTTGAGTTCATCGGTCCGCTCGCGGTGGCAGTGCTTACCTCGCGCCGCAGAACGGATTTTGTATGGATTGCGCTCGCGGCCGTCGGACTGGTGCTGCTCCTGCCGGTGCTGCCGCAGGCGCGCCACGTCAGCCTCACGGGGGTGCTATTCGCCCTGGGCGCGGGTGCCTGCTGGGCGCTCTACATCGTGTTCGGTCAGCGAGCCGGCGGGCATCTGGGCACGCAGACCGTCGCGCTCGGCAGCATCATCTCCGCAGTGCTCGTCGTCCCGTTCGGCCTGCTGCACGCCGGTCCGATCGTGTTCTCACGGCAGGTTCTGCTGCCGGGTCTGGCCGTTGCGGTGCTATCCACCGCGCTGCCCTACACGCTCGAGATGTTCGCCCTGACGCGCATGCCCACGCGCACCTTTGGGGTTCTGATGAGCCTCGAGCCGGCCGTAGGCGCGCTGTCCGGCCTGCTGCTCCTCGGTGAAAGACTGACGCGCGCGCAGTCCGCTGCGATCCTGCTGGTGATGGCTGCATCGGCCGGTGCCACGATCACTGCGCATCGAAGCGTGCCGGCGCCTGTCCCGGACTGAGCGCACCCGGGCCGAGTCGAACGCCTGTGCTACCATCCGGCTCTTGTTTCGCGCCGGGGGTCATTCATCCATCAGGGGCATCCTTCCCGTCACATCCGCGCGCTGCTGCTCTGCGCCTGCTCCGGATCGCATTCCGCGCAGCAGACAGCCTGCACTATCGCCCGGCCCGTCGCGATAAAGCCGTACAAGGGTATTTCGGCACTCATGTCCCGGCACCCTGCCGGTGGATGGGGAAGATGAAGAGTCCGGCACTGCACCGGGGAGTGAGCGCGGCGAGTCGGCTGGCCAGCCCGTATCTGGCGAAAATCCCGATCCGGGGCTGGGTCGGCCGGCGGTGGAGCGGAGCGACGCTCTGCGCGGGGGCGCGCGGGGAGAATTTGGACAATTGCGTCAGCGTCTTTTACGCTGCCGCATCCGGTATCACCCGGTTCAGCTGACCAATGTGAGGTGTCCACATGGCGGGTCCAGCGAAGCTCAGGCGCGATGCGGGCGTCATCGGCCTTCTCTACGCCAGCCTTGGCAGCATCATCGGATCGGGCTGGCTGTTCGGGGCGCTGCACGCTGCCGTGGAGGCCGGACCGCGCAGCGTCCTGTCGTGGATCATCGGCGCGGTGGCCATCCTCTTTCTTGCGTTCGTCTTCGCCGAACTCTCGACGATGTTTCCGAATTCCGGAGCCATGGTGCACATGACCCATGTGAGCCACGGCGATCTGGTCGGGAAGATCTGGAGCTGGATTTTGTTTCTCGCGTTCGTATCGGTGCCGCCGGTGGAGGTGACTGCCGTACTGACCTACACCAGCAACTACGTGCCGGGGCTCATTCACGCGGGCACCGGCCTGATGACCGACCTCGGCATGGTGCTTGCCGCGGTGCTGCTCGCAGCGGTGGTGGCGTTGAATTTCCTGGCCGTCCGCTGGGTTATTGCCATCAACAGCGTGGCGACCTGGTGGAAGCTGGTCATTCCGATCGCGACCATCGCCATTCTCATGGCGTACTCGTTCCATCCCCAGAACATGACGACCCTCGTCAGCAGTACGCCGGTGAGCGGCATCTTCACCGCGGTGGCGACTTCCGGCATCGTTTTCAGCTTCCTCGGCTTTCAGCAGGCTATCGCACTGGCAGGTGAGACGCGCAATCCCAACCGCTACGTGCCCATCGCATTGATCAGCTCGGTCCTCATCGGCATGCTGATCTACGTCGGTCTGCAGATCTCGTTCATTACTGCGCTCAGCCCTGCGGACATCGCGGGCGGCTGGAACCACCTGCACTTCACGGGCATGTTCGGACCGCTCGCGGCGATTTCCGTGGCGGTTGGCGCAATCTGGTGGGCGGTGCTGCTGTACGCCGATGCGTTCATCTCCCCGCTCGGCACGGCATTCATCTATATCACCGCGAGTCCGCGCATCATCATGGCGGCCGGAGAGATGGGCAATGCGCCTGCGCATGTGACGCGCCTGAGCCGCCAGGGCGTGCCCTGGGTCGGCCTAGTCGTGACCTACTTCGTGGGCGTTGTGTTCTTCTTTCCGTTCCCGTCCTGGCAGAAACTCGTCTCCGCCGTTTCGCTGATCACCGTGCTGTCCTACAGCATCGGTCCGGTGATCCTGCTGCGGCTGCGTACCGCGCTGCCCGACACGCCGCGTCCGTTCCGCATGCGTGCCGCCGGTATTCTTGCGCCCGTTGCCTTCATCGCCTCCAACTGGATCATCTACTGGACGGGATACGCGGTGGCCCAATGGATGTTCAGCGCCGTTTTCGCGTACATCATCGTCTACCTGCTGTGGTACTTCCTGGTCCGCCGAGGATCGGTGCACGAGCTCGGCTGGCAGCAGGCGTGGTGGACGGTGCCGTATCTCGGTGGCATGTGGCTGGTCAGCTACCTGGGTCCAAAAGGGGCGATGGGTGGAACGGGAGCGCTCGGCTTCTTCACCGGGATGTGGATCATTGCTGTGTTCAGTCTCGTCATGCTCTGGTTCGCCCTGCGGGCCGGACAGAGTTCAGAGGCCGCGCAGCGATGTGCGGCGCTCGTCAAGACGCTGGGCTCGAGCGGGGTCGATTCGCGCGAGCGCGACGAAGGGCTCGAAATCGCGCCCTGATTGCGCGACCATGCCGTCATCCGCGGAGCGATTCGTGTGCCGCTCAGCGCGAGCACGGCGAGGCCCTCTGCGAGGCCGTAGACACTGGGGCCTCGGGTGAGCAGGACGCCCCGCAGTCCATCGACCTCGTAGGTCAACGGGTTGATCCACATCAGGATCTGCAGCCACGCCGGCAAGAGCGCGCTGGGATAACTGGCGTTACTGGAGAAGAATATCGGCATCGTCAATACCGGGCGATGCCCATGAAGCACTCGCGGGTTCGCACGATGCAGGCGATGATCAGCGAGACGGTCAAGAACAATGCCGGCGCCAAGGCGTTGGCGCAGATCGCGAATGTAAGCTTATATTGCGTGCCGGGCGATCGGATCCAGGCCTTCGGCCGGTTCATCGAGGAAGATCACGGCGGGGGAGTGCAGGGTGCTCCGCGCGATTTCCCGGCGGCGGATCACGGCGGCGAGATATTCGCGCACCAGCGAGTCGCGCACGTCGGTGAGATCCATAAGCTCGAACGCCTCGCCCACGCGCCGTTCGCGCTCGACCCGCAGTACCAGGTACACTCGCGCAGAGACTCGCGGGTTCTCATGGCCGGTCAGCTCGCCGTCCGCAGGCAGAAGTTGCGGGCCATGGCCGATGCGACGGCAGATCTGAGCGGCCTGAGAGCGTAGATCGAAACCGGCGAGGAGTGCTGGTCCGGACGACGGCGGCCGCGGTCTGGTCAGCATCTTGATCACCATGCCCTTGCCGATTTCGCTCGGGAAGAAAAACTTAAAGCTCTCGCCGGACTGAACGCTCAGGGACGCCCAATCGGCGTGTCGGCCCGATGACCGGCCTGCCGGCAGGACTTGTCTCTGTGACGGTCACGATCAGGCTCGCGAGCACTATGCTCGGCGCCGCTCTGCCATTTCACTCGAATCACGCTGCGCCTGGGGAGAATCGCCGGACAGTGCGCCGGGCTCGATTACGCAGATCCGCTGCGGCGGCTTGACCTCACCGCGCCGGCCGCGTGGAATCCACTGGTCGCTGCCGCAAGCGTGCGCGCAGCTGTTGCTCCCCTGGAGGATTCTCATGAACTCACCGATTACTGCCGCTGTCGCCGGACAGTTCATGCTCGGGGGACAGATGAACATCAACCGCCTGGGATTCGGCGCCATGCGCCTCACCGGATCAGGCGTCTGGGGCGAGCCGCCAGACGTCTCGGGCGCAGTGCGGCTGCTACGGCGCGCAGTGCATCTAGGTGTGAATCTCATCGACACGGCCGACGCCTACGGGCCCGAGGTCAGCGAGCGGTTGCTGGCTCGGGCTCTCTATCCTTATCCGGCGGACCTGGTGATCGCCACCAAGGGCGGGTTGGTGCGCCCTGCCCCCGGGGCGTGGAACCATGACGGCCGCCCGGCGCACCTGCGGGCGGCCTGCGAGGCGAGCCTGCAGCGCCTGAGGCTCGCGCGGATCGATCTGTATCAACTGCACGCGCCCGATCCGGCCGTGCCCATCGAGGAGTCCATCGGCGAGCTCGTGCGGCTGCGCGAGGAAGGCAAGATCCGGCACATTGGCGTCTCGAACGTGACGCTTGAGGAGCTGCAGCGCTGCGAGCGGCTGACGCCGATTGCATCGGTGCAGAACCGCTTCAACGTTGCAGACCGGAATGCGGAGCCGGTTCTCGCGTACTGCGCGGCGCGCAGCATTGCGTTTCTGCCCTGGGCCCCGCTCAGCTCGGGCCGAGCGGGCGCGCTGGCGCGGATTGCGCAACGGCGGGGTCTCTCCGAGGCGCAAGCCGCGCTCGCCTGGCTGCTGCAGCGCGCGCCGGTCGTGCTGCCGATACCCGGTACATCCTCCCTGACGCATTTGGAGGAGAACATCGCCGCCGCGTCAGTCGTCCTCGATGCCGAAGAGTTGCGAATGATCGGGTGATTATCGCCCATCGCCGCCGGCTTCCAAGGCTTTGAACAGGAAGGCGGAAACTGTCTTGGAAGGTCGTTGTAGCGCCGTCAATTTACCCTGCGGCCGCCGCATAGGTAGATGCGCGGATGAGTCCTGACGAGGGCATTAGATATCATGCTACTGTGTTTGCTTCGGGTGAGGCTTCGCGTCGTCCCCGTGCGATTTCTTGCGCCGCAGCCGGGCGGAGCCAGTCGATCCCGTTACACTGGGAGAATGGCATGTCATACATTCGTCTTCGACGGGCCGCGCGCGCAGCAGCGGCCGCGTTCTGTTTGCTTTGGGCGGTGAGCCTCAGCGCAAATGCGCAAGTCAGCATTGGTGTCGGCGTTGCGCTGCCGGGGGTGCGTATCGGAATCAACATTCCCGCCTACCCACAGCTTGCCCCGATTCCGGGCTATCCGGTCTATTACGCGCCCGACGTGGATGCCAATCTGTTCTTCTACAATGGGATGTATTGGACTTTCGCAGACAATGCCTGGTATTCGAGCACCTGGTACAACGGACCCTGGTACATGGTTCCTCCCGACGAGATCCCCGTGTTCATCCTGCGCGTTCCGGTGCGCTTCTATCGACGTCCCCCGATGTTCTTCCGTGGCTGGAATCGCTACGCGGCACCGCGCTGGGGTGAACATTGGGGGCCGCGCTGGGAGCGCCGCCGTCCGGGATGGGATCGTTGGAATCACCGCGACGTCCCCCCGCGGGCACCGCTGCCGCAGTATCAGCGCCGCTATCCACCCGCCCGCTACCCTGGGGCCCAGGAGCAGCGCAACCTGCAGAACCGCTACTACCATTACCGCCCGGAGGGTCGCCCGGGGTGGCAGCAGCACGAGCGCAACATGCCGCCGCAGCGCAAC
>JAJZFQ010000011.1:0-52383 GCA_021805275.1 Pseudomonadota bacterium | reverse complement strand
GCCGCCGCAGCGCAACGAGCACAATATGCAGCAGCGAGGCGAGCGTGATCGTCATCGCGGCGAGCACCCGCCGCGGTGACCCTGCAGCGATGACCGGGCGATCGGGATCGTGACCGGCCCGATCGAGGCCATGGAGACGCGGACAACGCCGCCCCGACAGTTCGTGTTGCTCGGGGCGGTGTTGTCTGGCTTGCTCGTCGCCGCTGCGGCCGAGGCATTCGGCGCATCCACCGTCTCCCGAAGCGTGCTTATCGCGCTGACGGTTGGGGTCATTGCGGTTACCGGCTTTGGAACCGCGCGAGATCTTTTCAAGGGCGAGTTTGGCGTCGACATCATCGCGCTGTTGGCCATGATCGGCGCGCTGCTGCTCGGCCAGTATCTCGCGGGTGCCATTATCGCCGTGATGCTCGCCGGCGGCATGGCGCTCGAGGCGTATGCGATTGCTCGCGCCCGCCGTGAGCTGACCACGCTGGTCAGCCGGGCGCCACGGATCGCGCACCGCGGCAGCGCCGAGCAGTACGCGGACGTCGCGGTGCAGGATGTACGCATCGGCGACGTGCTGATGGTCAAGCCGGGCGAGGTGGTGCCGGTTGACGGGATCGTCGGTGCCGAAGGGGCAGTGCTGGATGAGTCCTCGCTCACGGGCGAATCCCGTCCCGTGCGGCTCGAGGCAGGTGCACCGCTGCGTAGCGGCGGAACGAACGTGGGTGGCCCCTTCGAGCTCCGGGTCACTGCGCTCGCCGAGGACAGCACCTATGCGGGCATCATCCGGCTGGTACGCGCCGCGGAAGCTTCCCGGGCACCCTTTGCGAGACTGGCGGATCGGTACGCCGTGGTCTTCCTTGTTGCCACGCTCATGCTCGCCGCGGTGGCGTGGTGGGCCGGCGGGAGCGCCGAGCGCGCCCTTGCGGTTCTGGTCGTCGCGACGCCGTGTCCGCTGATTCTCGCGGTGCCCGCCGCGATCATGGCGGGAGTCTCGCGCGCCGCGCGCAGCGGCATCATCATGAAGGGCGGCGCCCCGCTCGAGACTCTGGCGCGGGTCGAGGTGGTGCTGCTCGACAAGACGGGGACGGTCACCGCTGCGCGCCCGTTCGTCGCAGCCATCGAGACAGTCGGCGCGATCACCGTCGAGGTGCTGCTGCGTCATGCCGCGGCGCTCGAGCAGCTTTCGGTTCACCCGTTCGCACCCGCGATTCTGGCGGAGGCACGGGTCCGTCGCCTCCAGCTTGCATTTCCCGTGGCTGTCCACGAGCAGATGGGTGCGGGCATCAGCGGCAGCCTCGATGGGCGCCGCGTCGCGGTGGGGCAGCACGATTTCGTGGTGCCGGGCACCGCGCGCACCGCGACCGTCCGTTCCATTGAGATGCGAGCGGCCGCGGATGGCTCCTCATGTGTCTTCGTCGCGATCGACGGCGCTCTCGCCGGCGTGCTGCTACTGCAGGATCACATTCGGCCGGAGGCGCCGCGCGTACTGCGGGCGCTGCGCAGAAGCGGCATTCGGCGCATCCATCTGGTGACCGGCGATCATCCCGATGTGGCCGAGTTGGTGGCCGACGCGCTCGGCATCGACCGGGTATTCGCCGAGCGGACGCCGGAGGACAAGGTCGATGTCGTGCGCGCGGCACGGCGGGAGGGCATCACGGCCATGGTGGGTGATGGAATCAATGACGCACCGGCCATGGCGCTCGCGGATGTTGGCATCGCCATGGGCGCCCGCGGCACTACGGCCGCCTCGGAGGCGGCGGACGTCGTGCTCACCTCAGACCGGTTCGAGGGTGTGGCCGCAGCGGTGCGGATCGCTCAGCGGACGCGTCGCATTGCGCTGCAGAGCGTCTGGGTCGGCATGGGCCTGTCAGTCATTGCGATGGGCTTCGCCGCTGCGGGGTTCATCGTGCCCATCGCCGGTGCGCTGCTGCAGGAAGGGATTGATGTGCTCGTCATTCTGAACGCGCTGCGCGCATTGTCTGACCGGGGAGTCAGAGGCGCGAATAGTGCGGATGCAAAGCGTCTCGCGCAGGCACTCGATACGACGCATCGGTCGCTCCGCCCGCGCGTCAGCGAACTCGCGGAGCTCGCGGTGCGCCTCGACACGCTGCGGCCGGAGGAGGCTCGCGCGCAACTGCAGCAGACGGCGCGCATGCTTGAGGAGGAGCTGCTGCCGCACGAAAACGATGAACAGCAAACCGTCTATCCCATCCTGGAGACCCTGCTCGCCGGTGAGAA
The DNA here is from genome assembly GCA_021805275.1 of Pseudomonadota bacterium. The sequence goes on along the minus strand of JAJZFQ010000011.1, from coordinate 50,160 downwards.
CCCGACCGGACCGCTGATTCACACGCACGGCGAGATCCGGCGCCTGAGCCGCCTGTTTGCGCGCCGGGTGGCGCAGTTGCCGCCCTCCGGCCCGTCCCCGCAGGACCTGCACGACATCCACCGGCTGCTGTACGGCCTGCACGCGATTCTGACCCTGCATTTCGCGCAGGAGGACGAGCTCTACAGCCTGCTGGCAGTCTGAGTTCATCCACCGTGGCGGTGCCCAAGGGGGGGCGACTCGTGGTGGCTCAGGGCTGCCCGCCGAGTGCCATGGAGAATGTGAGCAATCCGCCGCCGGGCAGGGGCGCGAACGCGATTCGCGGGCCCGAGCTGCGCAAGCCCATGAAGGCGTGGGTGAAGAAATCGGCGCAGAAATTGCCAAGCGCCATGCCGAAGAGCGTGTCCGAAGGATAGTGCCAGCCGCCTTCGATGCGGGCCCAGGCCGTGGCGAACGTCAGGCCATGCAACCCGACATCGAGAGCGGTGCGCATCCGGCCATTCATCGGGGTGTCGCGCAGGTTCAACATTGCGAGCCGCGTGTATACCGCGGAGGCGGTGGTGTGATTCGAGGGGAAGCTGTGATCGTTGGCATGGTTCGGCCGTTCGCGGCGCACCATGCGACTGATCAGCGTGTTCGACTCGATCGCGGTCGTGGCGGCGACCAGATTGACGAGGTATCCCTTGGCCTTATCCTCGAACCAGGTTTTACCGAACGGTCCGCTGGGGGCGAGCAGCAGCGCGGCGATGTCGACTCCCACGGATGCGCTGCGGAGGCGGTAGCTCCAGCGTGTGGCGTTCGCCTCTGAGCCGAAAACCGGATTGTGGGTGCGTGCCCAGCGCGAGATGCGATGGTCGAAGTGATTGATCTGCAGCGTTGCGGCGCCAGCCAGCGGACCCCAGACCCACGGATCGCTGGCCGCGGACACTGCCGCGCGGCGCACGCGGGCCCAGCCGGGCCTCGCCGTGACGTTCTGGCCCCATCGGGGCGCGCCCGGCAGGGCGGCGCAGCCGGTGAGCGCGAGCATCACCGGCGTGACTGCTGCCCGTGACGGGCGCACTCAGAACCTCTTGTAGAAGCCGACCGACAGGCCGTGCGGCAGGATTTCGACCAGCAGCGGGATCTTGCGCTGTGTCGCCCAATAGCCGAAAGCCGTGCCGAGGGCCCAGCCGGCCAGGACATCGGATTGCCAGTGTCCTTGGCTCTTCATCCGCCCGTAGCCGTCGTACAGAGGCAGCAGTTCCAGGGCCCAGATCCACGGGTGCTCGTGGCGATAGTCGAGAATGAAGGGCGTGACGAAGCTCGCCTGCAGCGTGAGCTCGCCGCTCGGGAAGCTCTGATCGCCGTGGCCCGAGAAAAACGCGTTTGGTCCCCGGTTCTGATAAGGCCGGGCGCGGCTGAAGGTGAACTTCAGGACCTGGGCCGCCGCACCGGCGAACACCGATGCATCGGCCGCCTGCCAGAAGGTGTGGCCGAGACCCTTGTGATTACCCAGAAAGAGCGCGCCGGCGGCCTCCGCCGCCACCGTGCCGTACTCGAGGCCTAATTGGTTCGAGCGCGAGAAGATGCCGTTGTTGTCTTGTTTCTTGAGCGGGTAATCGATGCCGAAAGGTCCATGGCTGCTGCCCTCGTGGATGCGCATCGCGGCAAAAAATCCGACCGCCGCCGCCGTCGGCAGAACCCACCGCTTGCGCCACCACGCATGAGCGCCGAGGCGCAGCACCGGCGCCACCGTTGCCGGCGGTGACGAAGTGGTGCCGGCCTGAGAATCGCCGTCGGCCGGTCTGCCGACGGCGCCGGCGCGGATCGGGGCGGCCAGCAGCAGCAGGATGAGCGGTGCGCTCATTGGGGACAGCGAGCGAAGCGGACGTCGGTGCTCCAATGGGCCGTGCGCGCCTCGTGTTGCGCCCCAGCGCGGCGCGATGGTCCGGCGACCCCCGCCTGATGCCTCGCGCCCCAGATGGTATGCCGTAAGCGGTAATGTCTTCATGACAGCGGTCCTCGCGGGATAACCTGTTCCCCTTGCCCACCTCGTCCCGAGGGCATCTGCGACCGGCTTACCAGCCGGGCAGCATGCGCCCGAGCACCGTGTCGCGCTTGACCAGCCTGTGGTAGAGCGCCGCGCCGACATGCACGGCGATCAGTCCGAGCAGGATCCAGTACAGCGCATCAGCGTGCACGTTCCCCAGCAGAAATCCGATCCGCTTGCCTTTGGGCACGAGCGCCGGCAGCGGTACAACGCCGAATCCCCGTACCGGCCAGCCGCGGGCCGATGCGGATGCCCAGCCCGCGAGCGGCATGAGAATCACCGCCAGGTACAGCGCCAGATGCGTCAGTCCGGCCAGCCGCTGCTGCCACACCGGCAGCGGCGGGGCGGGCGGGGGCCGGTGCGTCAGGCGCCAGACGATGCGCAGCACGACGAGCAGCAGCAGGCCGCTGCCGAGCGCCAGGTGGACTTTGATCATCGTGCCAAGCGGCGTACCGCGATGAACCGAGGGCATCACGGAGCCGACGATGTATTCGGCGGCAACCAGCAGCACGGTAAGCCAATGCAGCGCGCGCGAGATCGGGTCATAAACGGCGGGGCTCCTGACTTGTGTCGCGAGAACTGCAGGCATGATGCCTCTCCGTACCAAGGACGCGGCGGGTCGATTGGGGCGCGAGACTTTCAACTCCGCTGGGAGCTTACGGCGATGGGCGGCGGTCCGCTAGCGGCCTGTGCGGTCCGACGCTTGAGAGGCGATTCGCGATGCTGATTGACATCTCCTTGGAGCCGGACATGTCGATCGGGTTCCCCGGCGTGGCGCCCGTCGAGGCTTAAACCAATTGCACTCACATCAGTGCTTGCTAAGCTGCCTGTCATGAGTACCTCGGACAGACAGGACTTCAACGACGCACTGGAGCGCTGGAACGAGCGCTTCGCGCTACCGGGCTATCTGTTCGGGCTCGAGCCGAACGCCTTTCTCGTCAGGCAGAGCGCTCGGCTGCGGCCGGGCTCCCGCGTTTTGTGCGTCGCGGATGGCGAGGGGCGCAACAGCACCTTCCTTGCCTCCGCCGGACACGTGGTGACCGCATTCGATCTGTCACCCGTCGCGGTGGAGAAAGCTCGGGCCCTGGCGGCGCAGCGCGGCCTCGAGGTCGACTTTAACGTGGCCGGTACCGACGCCTGGGAGTGGGCGGCCGAGCGATACGACGCGGTGGCGGGGATCTTCATCCAGTTCGCGGCGCCGGCGCAGCGGCAGGCCCTGTTCGCCGGCATGTGGCGCACGCTGCGGCACGACGGGCTGCTCCTGATCGAGGGATACACACCGAAGCAGCTCGAATACCGAACGGGCGGGCCGGGCAAGCTCGACCATCTGTACACCGCAGAGCTGCTGCGCGAGCTCTTGCCGCAGGCGCAGTGGCTGGAGTTGAGCGAGCACGAGGCGGTGCTCACCGAGGGCAACGGCCATCACGGCCGCTCGGCGCTGATCGAGGCGGTGGCCCGCAAAGAGTAAGGGTCGGGCGCGAGCTTGCATCGGGCGATTTGACCAGGAGGTTGCGTGTGACCCAGCGATCACTGCCCCGCGATGCCTGGCTGCTGTGTTTTTCGGCATTCAGCGCGGATCTCGGTTACCAGGGTGTCACGGCCCTGTTTCCGCTTTATCTGATCTTTCAGCTGCACGCCTCGCTATACGCGTACGGCGTGGTCACGGCCATCGCCTTTGGCGGAGGCGCCTTCGTCGCTTACCTCGGTGGACTCGCCGGCGATCGGTTTGACCGCAAGCGCGTCGCGGTTGCGGGCAACCTCTTCATCCCGCTGATGGCGCTCGCCGGGCTGGCGCACGCCGTGGGGCTCGCCGCGTTGCTGTATGTCCTGGGCTGGTGGGCACGGTACTTCCGCAGCCCGCCGCGGCGCGCATTGCTGGTCAGCGCCACGCCCCCGCAGGAGCGCACGCGCGCCTTCGGCATATTGCACGCGCTCGACATCGGCGGCGGGATGCTCTCGGCGCTGATTGTGCTCGCTGCACTGTGGCTGAAAGTGGCGCTCGCAACGGTGATGCTCTGGGCCGTGGTGCCGCTCGTGGTCTCGACGGGGCTGCTCCTGCTGGTGCGCCGCAGCGAGGTCTACCTGCAACCGACGCCCGGGCCATCGGCGACGGATGCGCCGCGCGCCGCGCCGCGCGCGGTTCTGGCGGCACTGCTGATCTCCGCCACGCTGTACGGGTTCAGCTTCTACAACCTCGGATTCCCCATCGTGACAGCGGCCGAGGCGCATGCCACGCGCGGCTATGAGTGGGGGGTGCTCGCCTACGTGGTCTATCTGGGGATCTCGGCGCTCAGCGGCTACGTGCTCGGCACTCGCCGCGGCTCCTCCGCGCGCGCGCTGTGGCTGCTTGGCTATCTGCCTTCGGCGCTCGGTTCGGGCTTGATTGCACTCAGCGTGGCGTGGGGCTTGCACCAGCTCGCGTTTTACCTCGCGGTCGGGGTGCTCGGGCTTGGTATGGGGGCGGTCGAGACCTTCGAGCCGGCACTCGTGTCCTCGCTGATCGGCCACACGCGCCTCTCGCGCGGCATGGGGTTCCTGTCGGTCTCGCGCGCCATCGGCCAGTTCCTCTCGAACCTGATCATGGGCGCGCTGTTCGGACTGGGCCGCGCGGTGCCGTACACGTATGCCTTCGCCTCCGCGCTGCTCGCGGCGCTGATCTTCGGTGCGGTGGACCTTCGGGGCGGTCGGCGCCGGTCCTAGGCTGTCGGGACAGCTGCCATGCGGCGCATGCACAGGGGCGTGACGATGCATATGGCCCACGGAGCCGCGAACCGGTCTCCTTGAGGTCATTTTCTCGCCGAGTGTGCGCCGTGAGGGCTATCCAGAGGGTTAACTTCCAAGGAAGTTCTCGGCACATAGCCCCGGGCCAGGGTGCGAGCGTGCGGGCCGCGCGCCACGGCAACGCGCGGGCGCCGCCCCCGTAACAGCGGCCTACGCACGCTGTCCATCTCTCGGCCACGAGTGCAGCAGATAATAAGCCTTTGTTAAAACTACAGTTTTTAATATGTGCCGCAGATAAACCTAGAAAAGAGATTCGTTAAAGCCTAGAAATTCGAGCCGCGAGCGCTCGCCCTACGTGGGTCGGCTGCGTCTGCAATGGGAGCGCATGCGTCCGATGGTGCTCGAGCAGTTCCTGCCCGCGCCGGCCCCACCGGTCGCGGCGACCTACCTTCAGCAGGTGGACGACGTGTACCGCGCCGACGCGTACCACTCACTGTCGATCGAGGGCTACACACTCAGTGAGGCTCTCCTCGGGCGCGTGCGTTCGGGCCTATGGAACCCGGAGCACAACGAGCAGGACCGGCTCAATCGTAATGCGCTCGCGGCGCGCGGCTACTGGCAGGCGTTCCAGCGCCTCAAAGAGTCCGTGGCGCGCGTGCTCGCCGAAGCACAGCACGGGGGCTGGTATCGGGAATTGTTCGGGCCCCCGGTGGCGGCCGGCCTCCTGAACGCCGCCGATCTCGCCGGATACCGCGGAGGACAGGTGTTCATCCGGCGCTCGATGCACGTGCCTCCACCGGTCGAGGCGGTGCGCCTCGTACGCGGCCACTTCTTCTTCGTCTACGTGCATCCGTACATGGATGGCAACGGTCGCATGGGCCGATTCCTGATGAACGTGATGCTGGCCTCCGGCGGCTGGCCATGGACCGTCGTAACGGTGGATACGCGCGACGCATTCATGGCGGCGCTCGAAGAGGCGAGCGTGCGCCAGGACATCGTCCCGTTCACGCGCTTCCTCGCCGAGAGCGCGACCGCATCGGCCCGTATGCATCGCGCGTGAAGTCCGCTGCGGAACGTCGTGCGGCACTCGAAGTGGGTCCCTGTGGGGCGTTCACCCAATCCGCCGACGGGTTCGGGACTCGCGCCGCCGGATCCGCTCACGCCCACGTCCCTGACGTCCAGTGCTCGCCTGCGCGGAGACAAAACACCCGCGGCACTCGTCAGTTCGCCCGGGACGCCCTGGCTCTGCCATTGGCTTGAACGGCGTGGCTCGGCATGCCGAGCTCCCTGGCTACCCGGGGCTCATCGCCCGCGCCGCTCCGCAGCGCTCCCCCTGGCTCCTCGAGGGCGCCAAAGTGATTTCGTAGTTGGTGCCCGTTCAGGGGCTCGTAACTATTTAACGCACACGGATTTTGGTCATGTGCGTCGTAATACCCACGCACAGCAAAGAAGACCCCGCTTGCGCGGGGTCGGTCGCTTGCTTGCATCGAGTCGTGCTTGTTCTTATTGGACCGGCACGGTGCGGCGTACGTCTGTGATGCGCAGCGCGCCCATGCTTTCTCGTAATTTCGGTGCGATCGCGGTTCGTTCCCCCTCGGACCGCCTGCCGGCCCAAGTCAAGAACTAACAGCAAGTCCTGTGCCAGTCCGATCCGAAAGGCGGCCGGGTGCGATCGAAGCGCTGTAACACGGGCCGAATGTGACGTAATCTGTACTCGTCGTACGTCATTTCCTTTATTCTTTCGGGCCAGGCGCGTCAGAGGACCTGGCGGGCGGTCTCGGAACGGTCTGGATGTAAGAAATCCCGACAATTTCCCGATCACTCGATAGGCCCGATTGCCGAATGCAGGCCTTCAATACGTTGAATCGAAGAGATAATTTGGCGTAGCTCGAGGTGTAAATGAAATCGACGGGCGGCTCCAGGGCAGTCGCCGGCATCTGGTGCCTGGTCGGGATGGCCTTCTGGATGGTGTCTACGGGGCTGGTGTGGGCCACCGATGCAGCCCTGCCGTGTCCACCGCAACTGCACTCCGCGGTCCAGTTCTGGATCCGGGTCTACACGCAGATCGATACCAACGAGGGCTTTCTGCACGACCCGAATCATCTCCGAGTCGTGTACACGACCGTGCATTTCGCCCCCGGCAGCTCCCCGGCGCAGCGCCAGCGTCTGGTGGATCGCGAGCGGGACCGGCTGGCCGCAGAGCTGCGCAGCATGGCTGCGGGCGTGCGCCCGCTGACAGCAGAGGAACGGCATATCCGGGCTCTGTGGGGGCCGCATGCCGGCGCTGCGCAGCTGCGCGAAGCGGCAGGGGAGATCCGCTTCCAGCTCGGCCAGTCCAACCGATTCAAGGCGGGACTGATCCGCTCCGGTGCGTGGCAGCATGCCATCGCGCGCGCGCTCGCCGCGCACGGATTGCCACCCCAGCTGGCGGCCCTTCCCTTGGTGGAGTCCGCCTACAATCCCGAGGCGTATTCCAAGGACGGCGCGGCCGGCTTGTGGCAGTTCATGCCGGGGACGGCGCGGCGCTTCCTGCGCATGGGGGCCGCCGTCGATCAGCGGTTCGATCCCTTCAGCGCCACGGTGGCGGCCGCACAGCTGCTCGCCTACAACCACCGGATTCTCGGCACGTGGCCGCTCGCAATCACGGCCTATAACCAAGGGGTCGCTGGCGTGCTGCGCGCGGAGCGTGCCGCGGGCAGCCGCAACATCGCGACGATCGTGCGCCGCTACCATTCTGCGATATTTGGCTTCGCGTCGCGAAACTTCTACGTTTCGTTCCTCGCGGCGTTATATGTCGAGCGGCATGCCGAGCGATACTTCGGTCAGCTGCACCGCTTGCCGGAAGAACGCTTCCACGAAGTGACGCTCCCCGGCTACGTCTCCGTGGCCTCGCTGACCCAGGCGCTGCGGGTTCCCCCCGGCCGGCTGCGGGAACTGAATCCGGCGCTCCTCGCACCGGTGTGGGGCGGGCAGCTCGACATTCCGAAGGGCTATCGGCTGCGTCTGCCGGATCGGGGGCGGGCATTGAGCGCCACCCGGCTTCTCGAGCGGCTCGGGCCGCACGCGTTGCTGGCAGCGCAGCTGCGTCCCCCCGTGTATCGCGTGCGCTGGGGAGACACCCTCTCGGGGATCGCGGACCGTTATCACCTGAGCATCTGGTCGCTGGCTCGATTCAACGGCATGTCCGTTAACGGCATGCTGCGTGTCGGGGAGCGGCTGCATCTGCCGGGCGCGAGCCGACCGCCGGCGGCGCTGGCGGCGGTGCCCGCAGCCCCGGGGACGCCACCGGCCCGCTACCGGGTGCAGTCGGGGGACACGCTCTCCGGCATCGCGGCGCGCTACGGGGTGAGTCTGGCGGCGCTGGCCCGGGTCAACGCCGTGGCTCCGGGGGGAATTTTGCGCGTGGGGGAGACGCTGCGGCTGCCCGCGACCAAGGCAGCGGCACAGCTGGCCGCGGTGAGTCCCGCGGGCCAGAGCAGCGACATCCCGGCGGCCGCGCACGCGCTGCGTCCGCCGCGGGGCTCGGCCCTGGCCGCAAACGCCGCCGCCCACGTCGTGCCGCTGCCGGCGGCGGAGTCGCGTTTGGCGGCGGGTCCTAATCAGGCGCTGGCCCGGGCGCAGCTCGCCATGCGCGTCGCGCCGAGTCCGGCCAAAGCCGATCCGCAGCCGGTCTCGGCACACCAGGCCGAGGCGCTCGGCCCGATGCTCGGCCCTGAGGGCGACCCGGCGCGCAGCGACGATCCGACGGACTATTCCGTGGCGCCGAACGGCACGATCCGAGTGGCTGCCGCGGAGTCTCTCGGGTATTACGCGGAGTGGCTGGGAGTGAGCGCGATGGATCTGCGTCGCCTCAATCATCTGCCCTTTGGCCGGCCGGTGCGGCTCGGGGAGCGCATCCGGCTGGATTTCCGGCATGTGACGCGCCAGCAGTTCCAGCAGCGGCGCATCGCCTATCATCGCGAGCTGGAGGCGAGCTACTTCGACAGCCACCGTATTGACGGTACGCGCCCCTACGTGACCCGCAGTGGCGACTCGCTGTGGACCCTGATGCAGCGCTTCGCCGGTCTGCCGGCGTGGCTGCTGCGCCAGTACAACCCGCAGACCAATTTTTTTGAGCTGCACCCGGGGACCCGGCTGGTGATTCCGCGCATCGTCCCCGCGCGCGCTGCCGGCTGAGGAAATTCTGCTTGGTACCAACGATGTCTATAATGCAGCGCATGCACCTGCGGAAGTTCATCCTGACGGCCCTCGCATTGGGGTCGATGGCCACCGTGGCCTGGGCCGCGCCGCGCGCCGGACGCATCGAGCTGCTCGGCGATCCGCATTTGCCGCAGGTGCAATACATTCTGGTGAAGAAGGCCGCTCGCCGGCTGTACCTGATGAACGGCGACACGGTGGTGAGGTCGTTCCGGATTCATCTGGGATTGATGCCGGGGGGACCGAAGGAGCGCTCCGGCGATTACCGCACGCCGGTGGGCTGGTATCACCTGGAGCGCCGCGATCCGCGCAGCGATTTCTTTCTCTCGATCCAGATTTCCTATCCCAACCATGCGGACCGCGCCCGCGCCCGCGCCCATCACTGGCAGCCGGGCGGGGAGATCATGATTCACGGCCTGCCGAACCGACTGCACGGTCCATTGTCCTATTATCAGCACAGCGATTGGACCGATGGCTGCATCGCCGTGTCCGATGCCGACATGATGCAGATCTGGATGATGACCCGCGACGGCATGCGCATCGACATCCAGCCTTGAGTCCGTCCGATTCCTGATGGAAAACAACGACCTCGAACCCGAGTTCATCGAAGCGCGCGTCCACCCTCGCGGTAGTCTCGAGAACCTCTCCCAGGCGGAAATCGCCAAGCTGCTCGACTCGGGGCGGGGCGGCCTGTACACGCTGTTTCGCAAGTGCGCGCTGGCGGTGCTCAACACCGGTGCCGACACCGACAACGCGAAGGAGATCTTCGACCGTTATCGGGACTTCGAGATCCGCATCATGCGCCAACCCTGGGGTATCCGGCTGGAGATGCACCATGCGCCGGGCGCCGCGTTCGTCGACGGGCAGATGATCCGCGGCATCAAGGAGCACCTGTTCGCCGTGCTGCGCGACGTGGTGTTCATCTCGAACGAGATCATGGCGCCCGGCCGCTTCGATCTGGGTGACTCGGCGTCCATCACGAACGCGGTGTTCCACATTCTGCGCAATGCGCAGCTGCTCGAGTGCAAGGCGCATCCAAACCTGGCCGTGTGCTGGGGCGGTCATTCCATCGGCAGTGAGGAGTACAAGTACTCCAAGCGCGTCGGCTACGAGCTCGGGCTGCGCGGGCTGGATATTTGCACCGGCTGCGGCCCCGGCGCAATGAAGGGCCCGATGAAGGGTGCGACCATCGGGCATGCCAAGCAGCGCATCGAGCACGGGCGCTACATCGGCATCACCGAACCCGGCATCATCGCCGCCGAGCCGCCCAACCCGATCGTGAACCGGCTGGTCATCATGCCGGACATCGAAAAGCGCCTCGAGGCGTTCGTGCGCTTCGCCCACGGCATCGTGGTGCTGCCGGGCGGCGCCGGAACACTGGAGGAGATTCTGTACCTGCTGGGCATTCTCCTCGATCCGGCCAATGCGGCGCAGCCCTTCCCGGTGGTACTCACCGGGCCCCATGCCAGCGCGGGGTATTTCGAGCACATCCGCCGCTTCATCCGCGGCACGCTCGGCGAGGCTGCGCTGGAGCGCCTGAACATCATTATCGACGATCCGGCCGAGGTCGGCCGGCGCATGGTGCACGGCATCGAGGCGGTGCGCGAGTACCGCCGCCGTCACAAGGATGCGTATAATTTCAACTGGCTCCTGTCGGTGCGCCCCGAATTCCAACACCCGTTCGAGGTGACGCATCAATCGATGCGTGCGCTCGAGCTCGGTCGCGACCAGCCCGTGCACGAACTCGCGGCCAATCTGCGCCGGGCCTTCTCCGGCATCGTCACCGGCAACGTCAAGGAGCTCGGCATTCACGCCATCGAGCGCCAGGGACCGTACGAGCTCGCCGGCGATCGGCAAATCATGCAGCTGCTCGATGAGCTGCTCGCGGCATTCGTCGAACAGGGCCGCATGAAGCTGCCGGGCAGCGCCTATCGTCCGGTGTATCGGTTGGTTGCATAGCGGTGGCGCGCGGCGCGACCGCGGACATGCGACATAATGATTCGAGGATGTTTCATAAGGCGGCCGCTTCGGTTTTCCGCGGCATGCCATTGCCGCCACCTGTGAACCAGTACCTGCGCGCGCCGCGCATGGACCTTACCCTCAACGTTCGTCGTCCGAGGTGCGTCCATGAGTTCATCGTTCAGGGAGCGCGGAGTCCCGCCCGCAGCCGCCCGAGAGCAGACCACCGGCAAAGGCGCCGGGGTCTCCTCGCCGACACCGTTTCCGAACTGGCTCGAGCGCATGCAGAACGTGCGCGCCCGGCACGATGCGATCACCCGCAACCTCAATACCTGGTCGAATTACAAGAACTGGGCCGAGCGCATGCGCACCAACTGGAGCGAAGAGCCCGCTGCCGACACCGTGGCGCCCCCCCCGCGCGGCAAGTCCAGCACACCCAATCACTGAGCACGGCCGCCAGCTGATGGAGCGCCTCCTGCTCTGGTGGGACGATTTGGACGATCTCGCCGCCGCCTGCCGGCATCTCGCCACGGCCGCTCTGGCCGAGGCGCTGACCTTCCCGCTGTCCCCTGCCGCCCGGGTGCAGCAGCCTGATCGGCCAGCGGTTGCCCCTGCCGGCCTGAGCGGCTAGCGAACCCGGCCGGCTCATTTGCGCCCTCGAGTCCGCGCGCTCTGGTGCGCCAGGCCCGCCGCTGCTCTCGGCCGGCGCATTGAAATTCCTCCGGCCGCACCCAAAATGCTCCGCTGCCCCGCGTTTTGAGGAGTGGACCGTGAACAGCCCAGAAACCGCATCGAACCCCGCTTCCGACCGTCAGACGCACGGCTTCCAAGCGGAGGTTCGCGAGCTGCTGAAGCTCATGATCCACTCCCTGTACAGCCACCGGGAGATCTTCCTGCGCGAGCTGATCTCGAATGCCTCGGATGCCAATGATCGGCTGCGCTTCGCGGCGATCGGCGCCCCGGAGCTGCTCGAGAATGCCCCAGAGCTGGAAATCCGCATCGAGGCCGATCCCGAGGCGGGCACTGTCACGATCGTGGACAACGGCATCGGCATGACGCGCGAGGAGGCCGTCGCCAATCTCGGCACCATTGCCCGATCCGGAACCGCGGAGTTTTTCCGCTCCCTTTCCGGCGAGCGCCAGAAGGATGCGCAGCTGATCGGCCAGTTCGGCGTGGGCTTCTACTCGGCGTTCATCGTCGCCGACCGGGTCGAGGTGCTCTCGCGCCGAGCCGGGCAGAGCGCGGCGGCTGCGGTGCGCTGGGAATCGCGCGCCGACGGCGAATTTACCGTGCAGACGGTCACGCGCGAGGCACGCGGCACGGCGGTCAAGCTGCACCTGAAGTCCGAGGCGAAGGAGTTCGCCGATCCGTTCCGGCTGCGCTCGCTGATCCGCCGCTACTCCGATCACATCGCCTTCCCGGTGCGCATGCGCAAGGAGGGCGAGGCCTCGCTCGAGTACGAGACCGTCAACCAGGCCACCGCGCTGTGGGTGCGCCCGCGCGCGGAGATCCCGGACGAGGAGTACCGGCAGTTCTATCAGCACCTGGCGCACGACTTCACCGAGCCGCTGGCCTGGAGCCACAATCGGGTCGAGGGTAAGCGCGAGTACACGAGCCTGCTGTACATCCCCGGTCGGGCGCCCTTCGACCTGTGGCAGCGCGAGGCTGCCCACGGCCTGAAGCTGTACGTGAGGCGTGTGTTCATCATGGACGACGCCGAGCAGTTCCTGCCCCTGTACCTGCGCTTCGTCAAGGGAGTGGTCGATTCGAGCGACCTGCCGCTGAACGTCTCGCGCGAACTGCTGCAGCGCGAACCGGAGGTCGAGGCGATCCGCTCCAGCCTCACCAAGCGCGTGCTCGACGTGCTCGCCAAGCTCGCCGAGGACGAGTCTGACAAGTACGGCGCATTCTGGAAGGAGTTCGGCCTGGTGCTGAAGGAGGGCGTCGGGCAGGACACGGCCAATCGAGCCGCGTTGCTGCCGCTGCTGCGCTTTGCGAGCACGTACGACGCGGGCGATGAGCCGCACACGAGCCTCGCCCAGTACGTGACGCGCATGAAGGCGGGCCAGGAGCGCATCTACTACATCACGGCCGAGAGTGTCTCCGCCGCGCGACGCAGTCCTTACATCGAGCGGCTCACCGAGCGCGGCATCGAGGTGTTACTGCTCGCCGAGCGCATCGACGAGTGGATGATGGGGCAGCTCGAGGAATTCGACGGTAAGCGGTTCAAGGACGCCGCGCGCGGGGACCTGGAGCTCGGCCCGTTGGAAAGCGAGACGGACCGGCGCGAGCGCGACGCGGCGCTGAAGGAGAGCAAGGGGTTGCTGAAGCGCATCAAGGACGCCCTCGGGGAGCGTGTTCTGGAAGTGCGCCCCAGTACCCGTCTGAAGGACTCGCCGGCCTGTCTGGTGCGGGCCGAGCATGACCTGGGCGCCGGGATGCGCAAGATTCTCGCCGCCGCCGGTCAAAAGGTACCCGAGTCCAAGCCGGCGCTGGAGCTGAACGCCTCGCATCCGCTGGTGCGCTATCTGGACGGTCTCGCCGATGCGGGCCGTTTCGAGTCGCTCGCGCTGCTGCTCTATGAGCAGGCAGAACTCGCCGAGGGTGGCGAGCTGGGCAACCCCGCGGAGTTCGTTGAGCGTCTGAATCGCTTGCTCGTCGAACTCGCCGCGGGTCACGCTGCGTGACGCTGCCGGCCAGCGAGCGGCTGTTCATCCCCGGGCCGGCCGGTCGCCTGGAGGCCCTGGTGGAAACGCCGGCGGGTGGCGGCACGGTCGGCGCGTTCGGCGTGATCTGCCATCCTCACCCCCTGTACGGTGGAACGCTCGAGAACAAGGTCGTCTATACACTGGCACGAGCGTTCTCGAGCTGCGGCGCGGCCGTGATCCGCTTTAATTTCCGTGGTGTCGGGGCAAGCGAGGGGCTTTACGACGAGGGTCGGGGCGAGACGCTCGATGCGCTCGCCGCGATCGCCTATGGCCGGAGCCGCTGGCCCGCCGCGGTGCTATGGCTGGCGGGTTTCTCATTCGGCGGCGCGGTGGCGGTGCGGGCTGCGGCCACGGCGTTGCCGCGGCGGCTGGTGCTGGTGGCCCCGGGCATCACGCGGGTGGCGATGGACGGGGCGCCCTCGCCGCACTGCCCCTGGATGCTGGCTCAGGGTGATGCGGATGAGGTGATCGAGCCGACCGCAGTGCTGCAGTGGGCGGCGCGTCAGCAGACCCCGGCGGTGCTGCGCACCTTCCCCGGGGTGGGGCATTTCTTTCATGGACGTCTGCACGAGTTGCGCGAGGCCGTCGTGCAGTTTCTGAATCAGGCCGCCTGAGGGGCGCTGGAGCGCGCCGGGCGGCGGGGAAAGTGAACGGGGTTCGCTCCGCGAACCCCGTCAACCCTCACGCTTCAGTGCGCGATCAAGAATTGACCATTGCCTTGAGGTTCTTCAGCGGCATCACGCGGACCTTCTTGCTGGCCGGCTTTGCCTTGAACATCATCTTCTCACCCGTGAACGGGTTGACCCCTTCGCGCGCCTTCGTGGCCGGCTTCTTCACGACCTTCATTTTCAGCAGCCCAGGCATGGTGAACAGGCCGTTGCTGCGCAGGCTCTTCTTGATCACGCCGTTCAGCGAATCGAACACACCGCCGACCTGCTTACGCGAGAGCCCCGTGTCTTTGGAAATTTGAGTCAGGACTTCCGACTTGGTCGGAGCGCTACCCTTTTTCGCCATATTGCGCCACTCCTCGAATGAATGAATGTGCGCGCTGTTGTGCAGTCACGCAACGTAGGAAACGCCGCGGAAAATAGCACATGGGCGAGCCTGCGCAACTGTTTTTTTTGCTCACGAGCATGCTGAAACGGCTTTTTTCAAAGGGTTTTGCATGCCGGCGGCGGCGCGGCGCAAATTTTGCCGAGGAATTGCTCGGCCGCCGCGGCCCCGTTCTGAATGAAGATGTCCTTGAGGCGGCCTTTTGCGCCACGGAGCAGTGAAAGATCGGTCTTCGGCACGCCAAGTGCATGCGCGAGGACGCGGAGCATGCGTTCGTTCGCGGCCCCTTGCACGGGAGCGGCAGACACCCTCACGAGGAGTCTCCCGTCGTGCACACCGTCAATACACTCACGCGACGAACGCGTCTGAACGCGCGTACGTAGCACGCAGTCGCGCCCGCGAATCTCCAGCCAACCCGGGATCTTGGCGCTCTTGGTTGATGTGGCGTGCACGGCGCGGTTCAGCTTCGAACAGCCCGCCCGCGCCTCACCGCCGGCCGTGGGCTCACAGGTGCAGCAGGATCAGCAGCGCCTGGATGAGGATGCAGGCCCACAGCGGTGAGAGGTCGATGCCGGCGATGGCTGGAATCACACGCCGGAACGGCCGCAGCACCGGCTCGCACAGCGCGCTCAGGAGCGACTGCAGCGGTGAGTAGCCCCCGGGCGCCACCAGGCTGAGCAGCGCATAAAGGATAATGGCGTAGAAATACGTCTGCAGCAGAATCGAGGTGATTTCGAGCGCAACCGCGTGCAACCAGGCCCAGGGACCGACCCAGCCGAGGCCCTGGAGGCCGAACTGGATCGCGACTTCGACTGCGGCAACCGCCACGACCGCCACCACCGAGGCGGTATCGACCTTGCCGATCGGCGGCAGCACGCGGCGCAGCGGCAGGACCAGCGGATTGGTCAGGCGGACGATCGCCTGGCAGAGCGGATTGCGGAAGTCGGCGCGGGCGAGCTGCAGCAGCAGTCGCGCCATCACGACGAACAGCGCAAGGGAGAGCAGCGTCTCGACGATGTAGATGAGGGCGCTCATGGGCGGTATCCGTGGGTCGGTTCAGGCGGGGCGGATCTGCTCGGCGAGCTCCCGGCTGCGCGCAGCGGCGGCCTGGGCCGCCTGCACGACAATCTGGCCGAAGTTCGCCGCCTCGAAGCTGCGTAGCGCAGCCTCGGTGGTTCCGCCCTTGGAGGTGACCTGCGCACGCAGCTGCGCCAGATCGCCCGCGCCGCTGTGCGCGAGCAGACCCGCGCCGTAGAGCGTCGCGACGCTCAGGGCGCGTGCCGCGGCGGCGGACAAGCCCATTTCGGTACCGGCCTGTGCCAGCCATTCGGCGAGCAGGAAGAAGTACGCCGGCCCGCTGCCGGAGATCGCCGTGACCACATCGAGCGCTTCTTCCGTGTCGAGCCGCACGACCTCGCCGACGGCGCGCAGGATCTGCTCGGCGAGGTCCGCATGCGCGGGGTTGCCCTGCGGCGGGACAAACAATCCCGTCACGCCGGCGCCCACCAGGGCGGGGCGGTTGGGCATCGCGCGCAGTACCGGGACCAGCGGGCCGCACCAGTGCTGCAGGGCCGAGAGGCGCACGCCGGCTGCGACCGACAGCACGATCGGCCGGCCGTGGGCGAGTTCGGCGGCGAGCGGGCGCAAAACCGGCCCAGCGTCCTGAGGCTTCACGGCGAGCACGATCACCTGCGCGCCGCGAACGGCCGCGGCATTATCCGCCGTCGCGCTGAGACCGAAATCGCGCTGCAGCGCCGCGCACGCCGCCGGATCGCGCTCCCCGACGCGCACCCGCTCGGGCCGCATGCCTTGGCGCAGCAATCCGCCGATCAGGGCGCGACCGATGTTGCCGCCCCCGAGCACCGCCAGATCAAAATGGTTCATAGGCGATCGATTGTAACGGCTGGCGCGAGCCGACGCGCTGGGTTCACGCCGGCGCCGAGCGCGGTCCGAACAAAGCGGTGCCGATGCGCACCACCGTGGCGCCCTCGAGGATGGCGCTCTCGAAATCCCCGCTCATGCCCATGGAGAGCGTGTCCAGCGCGGCGCCACGGGCGTTCAGCGCGTCGCGCAGCTCGCGCAGCCGCGCGAACCACGCCCGTTGGCGCCTCGGATCGCTCTCCGCCGGCGGCAGGCACATCAGGCCGCGCAGGCGCAGTCGCGGCAGCGGACCTACGGCCGCCGCGAGCGCCGGCAGCTCCCCGGGCGCCACGCCCGCCTTGCTCATCTCGCCGCCGAGATTGACCTGGAGGCACACATTGAGGGGCGCAAGGTGCACCGAGCGCTGTGCCGAGAGCCGCTCGGCAAGGTGCAGCCGGTCGAGACCATGGACCCATTGGAAGCGCTCGGCGATCGGGCGCGTCTTGTTGGCCTGCAGCCGTCCGATGAAGTGCCACCGCAGCGACAGACTCTCGAGCGCCGCGATCTTGCCGAGCGCCTCGTTGAGGTAGCTCTCCCCGAAATCAGTGACGCCGGCGGCTGCGGCCGCGCTGATCGCTGCGACGGGCTGGGCCTTGGACGCAGCCAGAAGTGTGATCTCGGCCACATTTCGGCCGGCGCGCGCGGCGGCTGCCGCGATCTGCGCGCGCAGCACGTGCACGCGATCCGGTAAATTCTGCGAAGCCCTTATCATGTGGATATCTGGACCCCTCCGTTATACTGCGGCGACCGGTCAGGCGCGGGAGGCGCTCGAACCTACTCCGATCGGAGATCCGATGGTCGATATCGCGCAATTGCTGGCATTCGCTGTCAAGAACAACGCCTCGGACCTGCATCTGTCCGCCGGGGTGCCGCCCATGATCCGTGTCGACGGCGACATGAAGCGGATCAATATGCCACCGCTGGCGCACAAGGAAGTGCACAGCATGGTGTATGACATCATGAACGACAAGCAGCGCAAGGCCTTCGAAGAGTTCTTCGAGACCGACTTCTCCTTCGAGATCCCGAAGCTCGCACGCTTTCGCGTAAATGCGTTCAACCAGAACCGCGGTGCCGGCGCGGTGTTCCGCACCATTCCCTCGAACATCCAGTCGCTTGATGACCTGAACGTACCGAAGATCTTCCGCGACCTGTGCATGCTGCCGCGCGGCCTGGTGCTCGTCACCGGGCCGACCGGTTCGGGCAAATCGACCACCCTCGCCGGGATGGTCAACCACTGCAACGACAACCGGCCCGATCACATCATCACCATCGAGGACCCGATCGAATTCGTGCACGAGTCCAAGCGCTGCCTGGTCAATCAGCGCGAGGTGCATCGCGACACGCTCGGTTTCAGCGAAGCGCTGCGTTCGGCGCTGCGCGAGGACCCCGACGTGGTGCTGGTCGGAGAAATGCGCGACCTGGAGACCATCCGCCTCGCGCTCACCGCGGCGGAGACCGGCCACCTGGTCTTCGGTACGCTGCACACCAGTTCCGCGGCCAAGACCATCGACCGCGTGGTCGACGTCTTCCCGGCGGCCGAGAAGGAGATGGTGCGCTCGATGCTCTCGGAATCGCTGCGCGCCGTGATTTCCCAGACGCTGCTGAAGCGCATCGGTGGCGGGCGCGTCGCGGCGCACGAGATCATGATCGGCACCCCGGCGATCCGTAACCTGATCCGCGAGGGCAAAATCGCGCAGATGTACTCCGCGATCCAGACCGGCCAGGCGAGCGGCATGCAGACCCTCGACCAATGCCTGGCAGAGCTGCTGTCCAAGGGGCAGGTGAGCAAGGAAGAGGCGCGCTTCAAGGCCCAGAACAAGGACGCCCTGTAGGGCGGGCCGGGCGCCTCGCCACTCATCAGACCGGGGGGATCTTGCAATGCCAATGGACCGCGACCAAGCGATCAAGCTGATTCACGATCTGCTGCGACGGATGGTCGAGCGCAGCGCCTCGGATCTGTTCCTCACCGCGGGCTTTCCGCCAGCGCTGAAGATCGACGGCGAGGTGCGGCCGCAGAGCGAACGGGCGCTCGCGCCCGAACAGTCGGCGACGCTCGTGCGTTCGCTGATGAACGACCGCCAGACCCGCGAGTTCGACGCCACCCACGAGTGCAACTTCGCGATCGCCCCGCCGGGAATCGGTCGCTTCCGCGTCAGCGCGTTTGTCCAGCAGAGCACCTCCGGCTGCGTCATCCGCATGATCAATGCGACCATCCCGACGTTCGAGGACCTCGACCTGCCGCCGATCCTGAAGGAGCTCTCGCTGTCGAAGCGCGGCCTGGTCGTCGTGGTCGGCGGAACGGGATCGGGCAAATCGACCACCCTCGCCGCCATGGTCGGCTACCGCAACGAGAAGACGCGCGGCCACATCGTTACGGTGGAGGACCCGGTCGAGTTCATCCATCAGCACCGAGGCTGCGTCATCACGCACCGCGACGTCGGCGTCGACACCGATTCCTGGCAGGTGGCTCTGAAGAACGTCCTGCGCCAAGCCCCGGATGTCATCTACATCGGTGAGATCCGCGACCGCGAGACGATGGAGTACGCCGTCCAGTTCGCCGAGACCGGCCACCTGGTGTTTTCCACTCTGCATGCCAACAACGCCAACCAGGCGCTCGACCGGATCATCAATTTCTTTCCCGACGAGCGGCGCGAGCAGTTGCTGATGGACCTGTCGCTGAACATCCGCGCGTTCGTCTCGCAGCGGCTGGTGCCGCGCGAGGGCGGCGCCGGGCGCATTGCCGCCATGGAGATCATGCTCAACTCCCCGCTGATCCAGGACCTCATCTTCAAGGGCGAGGTGGTCAAGATCCGCGACGTGATGGCCCGTTCGAACCGGCTCGGCATGAAGACCTTCGACCAGTCGCTGTTCGATCTGTACGAGGCCGGGTTCATCTCCTATGAGGACGCGCTGCGCAATGCGGACTCGAAGAACGAGCTGCGGCTGCGCGTCAAGCTCGAGAGCCACCGGGAAAGCCCGCAGCTCGAGGACGGCAGCCTCGCGCTCCTCGACGAGCAGGACGAGGGACACAAGCCGTGAGCGATCCGGGCCTGAGCGATCTGCAGCTCGGCCTGCCCGGCGAGGCGGGGGCCGCGGCGGCCACCGCAGCGGTGGCCGCGCTGCAGCTGAACACCAAGCCGCTGTTCAAGCTCATGGTCGAGCGCAAGGCTTCTGATCTGTTCTTCACCAGCAACGCGCCCATCAAGATCAAGATCGAGGGGCAGATCTACCCCATCAACAAGCAGGTGCTCAGTCCGCTGATGGTTCGCCAGGCGGTGCTGGCGCTGATGACCCCGGAGCAGCGCGGGGTGTTCGCCCAGGAGCTCGAGCTCGATTTCGCCATTTCCGAGCCGGGCCTCGGCCGCTTCCGTGTCAACGCATTCATGCAGCGGGGCAATCCGGCCGTGGTGCTGCGCTACATCAGCGCCGAGATGCCCCGCATGGAGTCGCTGGGACTGCCGGAGGCGGTCGGCGATCTGGCCCTGCAGAAGCGAGGACTGGTGCTGGTGGTCGGGGCGGCCGGCTCGGGCAAGTCGACCACGCTCGCGGCGATGATCAACCTGCGCAACGACACCGCCTCGGACCACATTCTCACCATTGAGGACCCAGTCGAGTTCCTGCACACCAACAAGCGCTCGATCGTCAACCAGCGCGAGGTGGGAATCGACACCAAGTCCTTCGCGACCGCGCTGCGCGGCGCGCTGCGCGCCGCGCCCGACGTCATCCTCGTCGGGGAGGTCCGCGATCGACAGAGCATGGAGGCGGCGATCCACCTGGCCGGCACCGGGCATCTGGTGCTCGCGACGCTGCATGCCAACAACTGCGCCCAGACGCTGGATCGGATCATCAACATGTTCCCCCCGGAGCAGCACGCGCAGATCTTCCTCGACCTGTCGCAGTATCTGCGCGGTATCCTGGCGCAGCGTCTGGTGATGGGTAAGGACGGCCGCCGGGTCGCGGCGGTCGAGGTGATGCTCAATACTCCGCACATCGCCGATCTGATCAACAAGGGCGATGTCGTGGGCGTCAAGGAGGCGATCGGCGCGAGCGCCGAGCAGGGCATCCGCAGTTTTGATGCGGCGCTGCACACCTTGTACCGGGACGGGCGGGTGGAGCTGGCCGTGGCACTCGCCCACGCCGATTCGCGCGCGAACCTCGAGGCCAAGATCAACTTCGGCTGATGCTCCGGCCGGCGGCGCGGCCCGCCAGTAACGTCCTCAGAAGACCTGCAACGCGTCGAACACCGGGCCGTCCACGCACACCCGCTTCATCGCCTCGCCTTCGGGGGTACGGACCCGCACGGTGCACCCGGCGCAGCCGCCGACCCCGCAGGCCATGAATTCCTCGAGCGAAACCTGGCAGGGCACACCGTAGCGGCGGGCGAGCTGCGCGGTTGCCGCCAGCATCGGCGCCGGTCCGCAGGCGAACAGCGCCACCTCGGCGAGCTCCGTCGGGCCGAGCGAGCCGAGCCATTCGCTGGCCAGCTCCGTGACATAGCCGTCGAAGCAGCCGGGGAAGCCCGCCCGGCTCGCGAGCCGGCTCGGCACGTCCCACTCCTCGAGCAACGACATCGCGGCGATGGTTCCGGCGGGCATGCCCGGCACCACCAGCGTCGAGGGCCGCGCATGGAAGGGGAAGGCAACCTCCGAGCCCATCAGCACGAGCGGCCGGTAGTGCGGCTGTGCCGTGGCGCGCAGCCGCTCGGCGAGGAAGATCATTGGCGGGATCCCGACGCCGCCACCGATGAGCACGGTGCGCGGCCGATCCGGGTGGGGTGCGAACGGCGCGCCGATCGGTCCGATCAGGCTCACCGTGTCACCCGGTCGGCGCGCCGCGAGCGCACGCAGGCCGGGTCCGACGATCTTGTAGAGCAGATCGATCCAGCCGGCCTCGCGGTCGGCGCGCATGATCGACAGCGGCCGGCGCATCGCGATGGCCGGGTCGCAGGTCACGTGCACGAAGCTGCCCGGCTCGGCACGCGCGGCGCACGCCGGTGCAGCCAGGCGCAGGACGAACTGCTCGGCCTCGTGGGCGGTCTGGCGCACGATCCGGGCATCCTCCAGATGCAGCGTGCCGCGGGTCGCGCGGCTCATGCGCCGGCTCTCCAGGCGAGCACCTCGCTCAGCACGGCCATGCGCACCGCGACGCCGTTGCGCACCTGGTCGCGAATCACCGAGCGCGGGCCGTCCGCGACCGCGGAGGCGATCTCGATGCCACGGTTCATCGGTTGCGGGTGCATGACGATGGCGTCGGGCCGTGCGAGCGCCAGCCGCTCGGGTGTCAGGCCGTAGCTGGCGTAGTAGCGATCGCCGTCGGGCAGATCGATCTGTGCCATGCGCTCCTTCTGGATGCGCAGCATCATCACCACATCGACCTCGCTGAGGCCGCTCTCGAGCGTCGTGTGGCGCGTGCACCCGCTGAATTCTGCCGGCTCGGGCATGAGTACCGGCGGGGCGACGATACGCAGGTCCGCCACGCCGAGCGTGCGAAACGCGTGGAACGCCGAGCGGGCGACCCGCGAATGCCGGATGTCGCCGACGATCGCAATGCTCAACCGATCGAAGCGCGGCTTGTACTGACGCACGGTCAGCGCGTCGAGCAGCCCCTGCGTCGGGTGCGCCACGTGCGCCTCGCCCGCGGACAGCACGCTGACGTGCGGCGCTACATTCGCGGCCACCGTCGCCGGTACAGAGGTCTCGGCATCCCGGATCACTAGGGCATCGACGTGCAGCGACTGCAGCGTGTAGACGGTGTCGAGCATGCTCTCGCCCTTGACGCGCGAGGACAGCTGCACTTCGAGGTTTACGACGTGCGCTCCGAGTCGCTTGGCTGCCAGTTCGAACGAGACCCGGGTGCGGGTCGAGGGCTCGGTGAACAGGTTCGCGACGGTGCAGCCCGCGAGGGCGCGGCTGACCGGCGGCCGCTCCCCGAGCGGCCGCACCAGTTCCTGGGCCCGCTCGAGCAGCCGCTCGATGAGCGTGCGCGGCAGGCCCTCGAGCGTGATGAGGTGGCGCAGCGAGCCGTCGGCGCGCAACTGTGTGCTCACCGCCGCCTCCGCGCCGCGCCGCGCTGCGGGCCGGTCAGGCCGCGGGCGCAGGCCGACCGGATGATGCAATTCATGGCAGTTCTTCTCCAGGCTCTCCAGACAGCCAGCGCTCCAGGATGATCGCGGCCGCCGCGCTGTCGATGTCCGTACGCCGCAGGCGGCCCCGCGCGCCGCGTGCGCGGCCGGCCTTGAGCGCCTCGTTCGCCTCGAGCGACGAGAAGCGTTCATCGACCAGGCTCACGGGCAGCGCGAAGCGCCGCTTGATTTCCCTTGCGAAGCACCGCGCCTGCGGCAGCAGAGCCCCAGCGGTGCCATCGGCATTATACGGGGCTCCGACCACCGCCCGCCCTGGATTGAAAGCGCGCATCTCGCGCCCGATCGCCTCCCAGTCGGGCTCGCCCGCACGGGTCGCGGCGGCCGGTCGGGGCGCAGCCGTGCCGGTCAGGGTGTCCCCCGTGGCAATGCCGATGCGTCTGAGTCCGAAATCGAAGGCGAGGATGCGCAGGATCGGGTCAGGCATGTCCGGCGGTCAGGCTGAGCTGGCCGACATTGACCCCGAGCAGTCCCCAGGCGCCGCTCCAGCGCTGCTCGAAGGGCAGCTCGAAGACCACCCGGGCGTCGACCGGTACCGATATCCAGGCATTGTCGCTGATCTCCCGCTCGAGCTGCCCGCCATCCCAACCGGCGTAGCCGAGCGCGATGAATGCATCGTCGGGGCCGTCGCCACGCGCCATCGCCGCGAGCACGTCGCGTGAGGTGGTGACCTGGATGGTCTCGGAGACTTTGTGCGTATGGTCCCAGTGACCGCCCGGCCGATGGAGGACGAAGCCGCGGTCCGTGTGCACCGGGCCGCCGCGCAGGACGGGCTGTGCGGCGATGCCGTCGTCCGACGGGGTGATCTGCATCTGCGAGAACACGTCGGCGAGACGCATCGGCAGTGGTTTGTTGAGCACGATGCCGAGCGCTCCGCGGCCCGTGTGCTCGCAGATGAGCGCGACGGTCTGGGAGAAATTCGGGTCGGTGAGGGAGGGCATCGCGATCAGCAGATGGTTGGTCAGGCTCGCGAAGCCTTCTGGAACGTCTGTGGTGCCACCACGCTCCACGCCCGTGCCCAGCTCGAACTCAGGCTCCGCGTTGCCAACCGGCTTGCCGCTCTGCGCGCTCATGCGCCCAGTATGGGGATGGAGCCGGCGCGGCTCAAGGCGCGCGAACCGATCCGCTGAGGCGCCCGCCCTTGAACTGCCACTCGTAGGTAAAGCGCAGGACCCGATAGTGCCGCGCCAGGTCCGGCGGAAACGGATCGAAAGGGCTGGCGAGGCGCAGGATGGCAAGAGCGGCCTGGTCGAGCGCCGGGTCGCCGCTGGAGCGGCGCACCACCGCGCGCAGCAACCGCCCGTTGGCGCCGATGGCGACCTCGATAACCGGAGCGGCGTTCGGACGGGCCTCGAGAGCGGCCACAGGAAAATTCAGCGTGCCGATCCGCTCCACCTTGTGCCGCCACGCCACCAGGTACGGCGCAACGAGAGCCGAGCGGGTGTCCGGGCTCACCCACAGCTGCCGCTTCGGACCGCGCAGCAACACCGGGCCGCTTGCGTTCGAGCCCAGTGCGCCGTCCGCGCCCTGGGCAAGCACCCCGTCGAGCGAGCCGGGCGCGCTGCGCAGGCGGTAGGTGACCTGCGTGCTCCATCCGGTGGTCGTGAGGATTCGTTCCGCGCCGCCCTGGGCAGGCTGGCCCGGGGCGGCGCTGGCATGGCCCTGCAACGCCTCGGAGCGCACCCCGGGACGCAGCGCCGGGGTGTGCGGCTGCAGGTCGCGGCCCGAGTTGCCCGAGCCGAGCTGGGTGCGCTGCGCCAGGTAGGCCGCAGTGGGATTGTGCTGCGCGCTCGGCAATTGATCGGACACGAGCAGTACTCGCAATCCCGGCGCGCTTCCCCCACCGGCGAGCGGGGTGTTGAAGTTCACCCCAAGGATCAGCAGACCATGCAGCAGCGCCGCCAGGAACAGCATCGCCAGCAGGCGATCGCGGGGTGCGCGCAGGGCCCGAACCGATGCGGACTGAACGGCCATCGCCGCGCCCTCACCGAGCCGCGCGTGCCAGCCGCCGCTCGATCGCGTCCATCAGCCGCCCGCCGATATCGATGGGGTGCTGCTTCTCGATCTCGCGGATTCCGGTCGGACTGGTGACGTTGATTTCGGTGACGAACCCGCCGATGACGTCGAGCCCGACGAACAGCATGCCCGCCGCAGCGAGCGTCGGACCGATTTCGGCGGCGAGCCAGCGCTCCCGATCCGTCAGCGCCCGCACTTCGGCGCGCGCCCCGGCGGCAAGATTGCCCCGGTTGTCGTGCGGCAGGGGAATGCGCGCCAGGCCGAACGGCAGTGGCTCCCCGTCGACCAGCAGGACCCGGGTGTCCCCGCCCGTGGCGATCTCCGGCAGGTACCGCTGCGCGATGGCGAAGCGCTGCCCGTAGTCGGTGAGGGTTTCGAGCACGACGCCGGTGTTCTTGTCGTGGCGCTCGAGCACGAAGATCGACCGCCCGCCCATGCCGTGCAGCGGCTTGCACACGATCTTACCGTGCTCGGCGAGAAACGCCGCCATGTCGGTCATGTCGCGCGTGATCAGGGTCGGGGCGCAGCACTGCGGGAACCATGCGGTGTACACCTTCTCGTTCATGTCCCGCAGGCCGCGTGGGCGGTTGATCACCTGCGCGCCCTGCGTCTCGGCCCGCTCCAGAATATAGGTCGTATAGATGTATTCGGTGTCGAACGGCGGGTCCTTGCGCATCAGGATGGCGTCGAGCTCCCCGAGGCGCAGTACAACCGGCGCCCCGAGCGTGAACCACCCGGCCGGATCGGACTTCACCGTGAGCGGCCGCGCCCGGCCCCAGGCGACGCCGTCGCGCAGCCACACGTCGCGCTGCTCGAAGTAGGTGAGTGCCCAGCCGCGCGCCTGCGCCGCGAGGAGCATGGCCAGCGTCGAATCCTTCGCGTAATGGATGGCGCTGATCGGGTCCATGATCACGCCGAGTCGGACGGACATGGCGGGATGATGCCAGGACCGCCGCCCGCTGTCCGGCCGCAGTGGCGCGGGGGAGGCCGTGGCGCGCCCAGACGGCATGGCGAGGGTCGATCCAATATGTTAAAAGAAAATCTGCGTGAGTTCTCGGGGCCCGCATAGCCAATGGCGCCGCTTCGGGCATTGCGTGTACGCTCGGGACTCGAGCCGGGAACCGCTATCGTGGCGGCTGCCCGAGACTCGCCTCGACAGTATAAGGAGTTGCGTGGCCGTGACTGCCAGCAACGCGAAGCTGCAGGGCCTGAAGGTCCTGGTGATTGACGACAGCAAGACGATCCGCCGTACGGCCGAGACGCTCCTCGCCAAGGAGGGGTGTGAGGTGTACACGGCCATCGACGGCTTCGATGCGCTGTCCAAGATCGCCGACCACCAGCCGGACATCGTCTTCGTCGACATCATGATGCCGCGGCTCGATGGCTATCAGACCTGCTCTCTGATCAAGCACAACAAGGTATTCCGCTCGATTCCGGTGATCATGCTGTCCTCGAAGGACGGCCTGTTCGACCGCGCCCGCGGCCGGATCGTCGGTTCGGAGCACTATCTGACCAAGCCGTTCACCAAGGACGAGCTGCTGAGCGCGATCGAGACGCATATCGGGAGATGACGGCCATGGCGCTGATTCTCATCGTCGACGATTCGCCGACGGAAGTGCACGTGATGCAGGCGGCGCTCGAGAAGCATGGGTTTCGCACTGCAGCGGCGGCCGACGGTGCCGAGGGCGTGCGGCTCGCCCGCGAGATGAATCCCGACCTCATTTTCATGGACATCGTCATGCCGGGCATGAACGGCTATCAGGCGACCCGCGCGCTGGTCAACGATCCGCGCACCCGACAGATCCCCATCATCATGGTCACGTCCAAGGGACAGGAGACCGATCGCATCTGGGGACTGCGCCAGGGCGCGATCGACTACATGGTCAAGCCGGTCTCGCCCGACCAGCTCATCGCCAAGGCGCGCCTGGCGCTCGCGAGCTGAATGGCGCCCATGCTGTACCGTCCAATTCATCGTCTTTCCTGCGTCCGCGGGGCGTTCCACCATGAGTGACGCGCCGGCGCTCGAGTCCCTGCGTGACCGGCCCTTCGAGCTGCTCTGCGAGCTCGAGCGGCGGGCGCGCACCGTCTCGGCGCAGCCCGGTCCGGATGGGACCGCGGAGCGCGAGTGGGTCGGCGTCGCGCTGCGCATGGCCGGGGATCTGTATCTGGTGGCGCGCGAGGAGACCCGCGAGGTGCTGGGGGTGCCGGCCGGAATGACCCGTGTTCCGGGGGCGAAGAGCTGGATCAAGGGGCTCGCGAATGTGCGCGGCCAGCTGCTACCGATCATCGACCTGCGTCAGTTCCTCGGCAGCGGCGCCACGCCGATCGGGCGCACGACCCGGGTGGTGGCGGTGAACCATCGCGACATTCCCGCCGGCCTGATGGTCGATGAGGTGCTCGGCTTTCGGCGCTTCGCCGAAGGGGAGTTCTCGGCCGATGCGCCCCCGACCATGGCGCGCTGCGGGCAGTACCTGGCCGGATCGTTCCGGCGCACCGGCGAGCAGTGGCCGGTGCTCAGCCTGCGCGCGCTGCTGGAAAGCCCGGCGTTTGCGGAAGCGGCCGCATGAGCGAGCAACCCGCCATCGCCGCGCAATCGCGCACCTTGGTCGGTCTGCTCGCTGCCAGCGGCGCCCTGACGCTGCTCGGCGCCCTCGGGGCCTATCTCACGGCCGGCAGCGACGCCTCGGGTTTCGCGCGCTTCGGGCCTCTCGGTCTCGCCCTGGCTGCAGTGGCGCTGCTGGTCGCGGCCGTCATGCTCGCCGGGCGCATCCAGAAGACCGTCCAGGACCAGCGCTTCGCCGCCGAGACCCAGCGCAAGGAGAACGACCGCAACCAGCAGGCCATCCTGCGCCTGCTCGACGAGCTGTCGAGTCTCGCCGACGGTGATCTGACCGTGCAGGCGACCGTTACCGAGGAAATCACCGGTGCGATCGCCGATTCGATCAACTACGCCGTCGACGCGCTGCGCGGACTGGTCGCCACGATCAATCACTCCTCCATCCAGCTCGACAGCGCCGCGCGGCAGACCCAGGCGCTTTCGCAGCACCTCGCCAAGGCGAGCAGCGCGCAGTCGAAGCAGATCGCCTCGGCCACCGAGTCGGCCTCCGGCATGGCCAACTCCGTGGCGGAAGTCTCGGGCAATGCCGAGCGCGCCGCGGACGTTGCGCGCCACAGCGTGGAGATTGCCCACAAGGGTGGCGATGCGGTGCGTCGCACCATCGACGGAATGAACGCGATTCGCGAGACGATCCAGGAGACGTCCAAGCGGATCAAGCGGCTGGGGGAGAGCTCCCAGGAGATCGGCAACATCATCGAGCTGATCAACGACATCGCCGAGCAGACCAACATTCTGGCGCTCAACGCCTCGATCCAGGCCTCGATGGCGGGCGAGGCCGGCCGCGGCTTTGCCGTGGTCGCCGACGAGGTGCAGCGGCTTGCCGAGCGCGCGGCCAACGCCACCAAGCAGATCGAGGTGCTGGTGCGCACCATCCAGACCGACACCAACGAGGCGGTCGTGTCGATGGAGCGCAGCACCACCGACGTCGTCGGCGGCGCCCTGCTCGCCGAGAACGCCGGTGCCGCACTCGATGAGATCGAGCAGGTCTCGAACCAGATCGCGAGCCTCGTGCAGAACATCTCCGCCAGCGCGCGCGCCCAGGCGAGCGGCGCGCAGAACATTGCGCGCAACATGCAGGTGCTGCGCGAGATCAGCGTGCAGACCGCCGAGTCCACCAACGCGACCTCGGCGGCGATCGCCCAGCTGGCCGAGTTGTCCGCAGGCCTGCGCCGCGCCGCCGCCGGCTTCCGCCTGCCGGGCGGCCCGCAGCCGGGCGCCACCGGCACCTACAAGCGTCCCGAGAGCGTCGCCACCGCAGGCCGGGCTGCTCCCGTCACCGCCGCCGGCGGCAACTGAGTCCTCGTCCCCCGGAGCCACTGGATGTCGGAAGTCGCCTCGCAGACGCTCGATCTGGTCGGGCAGGAGCTCGCCCACACGCTGGGGGAGGCGCGCGCCGCAATCGAGAGCTACCTCGAGCAGCCCGACAACGTGACGCTGCTCGAGCGCTGCAAGCACGAGCTGCACCAGGCGCAGGGGGTGCTGCGCGTGCTGGAGATCTACGGCGCAGCGCTGCTCGCCGAGGAGATGGAGCTCGTTGCCGATTACCTGCTGGCCACCGTCACGGAGCGCAAGGGCCAGGCGGAGAGCCTGGATGCGCTGTTGCGCGCGCTCGTGCAGCTGCCGGGATATCTTGAGCGGGTGCTGGCGGGCGGGCGCGACATCGCGCTCGTGCTGTTGCCGCTGCTCAACGACCTGCGGGCGGTGCGCGGCAGCGCGCTGCTGTCCGAGGGCACGCTGCTGCTGCTGAATCTGAAGTCGGACAGGCAGGCCCAGCCCCAGGCGTCTTCCCCGGGTGAGGCACAGGTCACCGTCGAACAATGGTGCCGGCGCCTGCGTACGCAGTTCCAGGCGGGCCTGATCGGCTGGATCCGCGGCGAGGCGGCTGAGCGGAACCTTGCGGCGCTCGCCTCGGTCGCCGAGACGCTCGAGAAATCCGCCACGCGCCAACCGGTCTTCCAGCTCTGGTGGGTGGTCGGCGCGGTGATCGAGGCGCTGCGCGAAGGCGGACTCGAGGGTGGCGTGTCGATCAAGCGCCTGCTCGGACTCGCCGACCGCGAGATGCGCCGGCTCTACGAGCTCGGCGAGCCGCGGTACTGCCAGAGCCCGCCGGTCGATTTGCTGAACAACCTGCTCTACTACGTGGGCCGCTCGGCCAGCAGCGGGGCGCGCGTTGCGGCCGTGCGCGCCTCGTTCCGACTCGCCGAGCTGCTGCCGGTCGATGAGACCATCGAGCAGGAGCGCGAAAGCCTCTCGGCGCCGAATGTCAAACTGATGCAGACCGTGGCGATGGCGATCCGCGAGGATCTCGCCAAGGTCAAGGAAGTGCTCGAGCAGTTCGGGCGGCGCGGCACGACCGAGAGCGAAGAGTTGCGCCCGCAGGTCGCCCTGCTGCGCAAGATCGGCGATACCCTCGGGGTGCTCGGTCTCGGCGCGCAGCGCGCCACGGTACAAACCCAGACCGAGCGGCTGGAGCGGATGCTCGCCGGCGCCGAGTCGGTGGGCGAGCCGGCGTTGGTGGAGATCGCTGCCGCGCTGATCGCGGTGGAGGACCGACTCGACGACAACCTCGTCGGCATGATCCGGCCGACCAGCGCTGCGGGCGCGGACGGGCGCGAGGGTGAGGATCGGGACTTCCAGCAGGTGCAGGCCGCGGTGCTGCGCGAGTGCAGCCAGAACCTCGCTCTGGTCAAGGAGGCAATCACGCAGAGCATCGGCGGCTCGCCCGATCCGGCAGCGCTCGACAGCTGGCAGGGGCTGGTGACCGGGCTGAAGGCGGCGCTGCTGATGCTGGGCAAGACGCGCGCGGTGGAGGTCGTCGAGAGCATCGCCACGCAGCTGCGCCGCATCATGCGGCCGGGCGCCCCAGCGGTTCCACCGGGCTGGCTCGACCGCCTGGCCGATGCCATCGTCAGCATTGAGTACTACATGGAGACGCTGCAGGCGGGCCGCAGCGATCCGTGGTACATGCTGGACAACGCCCAGTCCTGCCTGCAGTTCCTCGAGCGCACGCCGCAGACCGCGCTGCTCGCGGCGATCGAGCCCTCGGCGTTCGCCAAGACGGTCGTGATGATGCCCCCGGGGGAAACCCAGGCCGCGGCTACGGTGCCGGACTTCATGCTGCCCGCCCCGCCGCTTGGCACCGAGCCGGGCCTGTCCTCCACGGCCAAGCTCGCCGCGCTCGCGGCGAATGCCAGCCCGGAGCTGGTCCGGCTGTTCGTCGAGGAGGCGCACGAGGAACTCGCGCGGATCCGCCAGCACTTTCCGCTCTGGGAACAGAATCCGCTCGACCGCGAGGCGCTCGAGATCGTGCGCCGCTCCTTCCACACCCTCAAGGGCAGCGGACGGATGGTCGGGGCGCGCGAGCTCGGTGAGCTTGCCTGGTCGGTCGAGAGCCTGCTCAGCCGTCTGCTCGACAACACCCTGACGCGCAGCCCGGTGATCGTCGAGGAGCTGCGCGAGGCCATCGCCGCGCTGCCTCAGCTGATCGAACATCTCGAGTCGGGCCGCCCCGTGGCGACCGACGTGGCGGGGATCACCGCGACGGCCCATGCCATGGCCGCGGGCCACGAACCGGACAGCGCCGAGACCCTGGCCGCGGCGATGCCCGCAGCGCAGCTTGTGTCTGCGCCGGCTGCGGCGGGCATGGACGAGGCGCTGCGCGAGATCTACGCGCGCGAGACCGAGACGCATGTCGCGACGATTCGGGCCTATCTCAAGGGCGAGGCGCACGCCCCGGAGCCGCACGCGCTGCCCGAGGACGTCTATCGCGCCTGTCACACGC
The DNA here is from genome assembly GCA_021805275.1 of Pseudomonadota bacterium. The sequence goes on along the minus strand of JAJZFQ010000011.1, from coordinate 19,022 downwards.
TCGCCGGCAGCTCGAAGGCGGCGCAGGCGCGTCACGGCGTGCGCTTGGCCGAGCCGCTCGATCACTGGATCCGACGGGCATTCACCAGCGGCGCCGGGCTCGGCACTTCGGATCTGACGCTGCTCGCCGACTGCATGAGCGCGATGGAGTCGGTCGCCGAGCACCTCGAGGAGCCCACCGGGTATTTCGCCAGCCACCTGCTGCTGATCGAGCGGCTGGCCGAGGCCGAGCGGGCGCTGGATGCGCGCATCGGGGCAAGCGCACTCGCGCTGGAGGAGGGCTTTGCCTCGAATGCGGACGTCGTCGCAGCGCCGATGGGCGAGGCCGTCTCCGAGGCGCCGGCCGGCGCACCGGTGCAGCCCCCCGAGCCCGCCGCTCCGCTCGTCGACTACGACCCTGAGGTTGCCGCGGTATTCACCGAGGAGGCGCTCGAGCTGATCGAGGGATCGGAACGGGCGCTCGCGGAGTGGCGTGCCTCCGCCGGCAGCACCGAGCGGGCCTTCGCGCTGAAGCGCGCGCTGCATACGCTCAAGGGTGGGGCGCGCATGGCGGGAATCCTCGCGATGGGTGACCTCTCGCATGAGCTGGAAACCCTGGTCGGACAGGCCGAGGGTGGCGCCCTTGCGGCCAGCGGCGCGGTCTTCGAGGTGATCCAGGCGAGTCTCGATCAGCTCGCCGCAATGCGTGAAGCCGTGGTGAACGGCCAGGGGGTCTCGCCGGCGCAGGCGATGATCGCGCGCATTCGTGCACTGACCCAGCCCGGGGCCGGCGTCGCGGCCTCTGTGCCGGTGGCGCCGCCCGCCGCGGTCCCGGTGCAACCCCCAGTCGAATTCGAACCGCCGGCGCCGATCGAGCCGCCGGTTCTCGAACCGGTGAGCGCCGAGCCGCTGCCGGAGCTGTCCGTTGAACTGAGCGAGGCGCCCGACGCGGCGGTCGTGCTAGCCGTGCTGGCCGAGTCCCCCGCGCCGGCCGCGGTGGATCCGGAGGCGGTCCCGGTGCTGCAGCCGCTCGCGGGCATCGAGGCCGCAGCGCCCCTGCCGCGCGCGCCCACGCCGCCACCGCTCGCCGTGGCCGGCGAGCCGCTGTCCAATGCTCTGCCGGTGCCGCCCGGGCGCGAGCCGGTCGCGCCGGCGGAGCGCCAGGAGATGGCGCGGGTCGACGCCGAGCTGCTCGACAAGCTGCTCAACGTCGCGGGGGAGGCGAGCATCGCCCGCTCGCGACTCGATCAACAGATCAGCTCCATCGATTTCAATCTCGGCGAGCTGTCGCGTACGGTTACGCGGCTCAAAGAGCAGCTGCGCAGCCTCGAGATCGAGACCGAGGCGCAGATCCTGCACCGCCACGATCCGGAAAGCGCACACCGCAGCGATTTCGACCCGCTCGAACTCGACCGATACTCCTCGATCCAGCAGTTCTCGCGGGCGCTCGCCGAGACCGCCAACGACGTGGCGAGCCTGCAGCAGCTGCTCGAGAACCTGACCAAGGACGCGCACACGCTACTGCAGCAGCAGGCGCGCACGATGACGGAGCTGCAGAACGGCCTGATGCGCACGCGCATGGTGCCGTTCCAGCAGCATGTGCAGCGTCTCTCGCGCATCGTGCGCCAAGCCGCGTCCGATACCGGCAAGCGCGCCGAGCTGCTCGTCGAGGGTGCTGCCGGCGAGCTCGACCGGCAGGTGTTGGAGCGCATGCTGCCGCCGTTCGAGCACATGCTGCGCAACGCGGTGGTCCATGGCATCGAGTTCCCCGAGGAGCGTGTCGCGCGCGGCAAGCCGCCCGTCGGTCGCATCGAGCTGCAGCTGCGCCGCGAGGGCGCGCAGGTGGTGGTGCGACTCACCGACGACGGCGCCGGGATGAACCTTGAGGCCATCCGCGCCAAAGGCCGAGCGCTCGGCCTGATTTCGCCCGAACCGGTGAGCGACGAGGAAGCCATGCAGCTCGTGCTCGAGCCGGGCTTCTCCACCGCGGGCAGCGTCACGCAGCAGGCCGGACGCGGCGTCGGCATGGACGTGGTCGCCACCGAGGTCAAGCGCCTGGGCGGTGCGCTGCACATGCAGACGCGCCCGGGCGAGGGTACCGAGTTCACCATTCGGCTGCCGTTCACCCTGGCGATCAGCCATGCGCTGATCGCGCGGGCGGGCGATGAGCTCTACGCGCTGCCGCTGCCGACCGTCGAGGGCGTGCTGCGGCTGCCGCTCGAGCAGGTCACTCAGTATCTCGGCACCGATTCGGCACCATTCGAGTACGACGCTCAGCGCTACCGCTTCCAGCACCTGGCGGTGTTCATCGGACTGCCGCCCTCGCCCCTGCCGACGCAGGACGCGACGGTGCCGGTGGTTCTGGTGCGCGCCGGGGAGCACTCCACGGCGCTGGTGGTCGATGAGCTGCTCGGCAACCGCGAGATCGTGGTCAAGTCGGTCGGGCCGCAGATCGCGGGGATCCGCGGCATCTCGGGTGCGACCATTCTCGGCGATGGGCGCATCGTGATCATTCTCGACATCGGCGCCCTGGTGCGCGCCGAATGGCGTGGACGCGGTCTGGCGCCGGCCGAGCGCGACCAGACCGACCGGCGCGTCTTCGCGCTCGTGGTCGATGACTCGATCACGGTGCGGCGCGTCACCCAGCGGCTGCTCGAGCGCAACGGCATGCGCGTGCTCACGGCCCGTGACGGCATGGACGCGGTCGCGATGCTGCAGGATCATGTGCCCGACATCATCCTGCTCGATATCGAAATGCCGCGCATGGACGGCTATGAAGTCGCCGCGCACGTGCGCAACGATCCGCGCCTGCGCGGTGTTCCCATCATCATGATCACCTCGCGGGTCGGGGAGAAGCACCGCGCCCGGGCGATCGAATTCGGCGTCGATGATTACCTGGGCAAGCCTTACCAGGAGACCGAGCTGCTCGAGGCGATCGCCCCGCTCGTCGAGCGCACCCGCGGCGCACGCGGCGGCGTAGACCTCGAGGCCGGACCGGCCGCAGCGCAGGGCGAGTAAGGGAGGCAGCGTGGCCGAACGGATCCAGGAGATCTACAGTCTGCTCATTCCGCTTGCGGAGGGTCGGCTGATCGTGCCGCGGGCCTGTGTCGCGGAGGTGGCCGGCCTGCCGGTGCCCTCGGAAATGACTGGCGCGCCGCCGTGGTACATCGGCACGGTGCCTTGGAACGGTCGAGCGGTGCCGCTGGTGTCGTTCGAGGGCGTCTGCGGCAAGAGCATTCCGCCGAGCTCGGGCCGCTCGCGCATGGTGGTGTTCGTGGGTCTCGGCACGCGCCTCGCCCACTTCGCGATCGTCTCGCAGGGCTTTCCGCAGCTGGTGCGGGTGAGTTCGGATGTGATCCGGCCGGGCTCGACGAACTTTCCGGAGCGCTCCCCGGTGCTCTGCCAGCTGCGCATGGCGAACGAGAGTCCGCTGGTGCCGGACCTGGAGCGGCTCGAGGAGCTGATCGCCGAAGAGACGCGGGTCGCGGCCTAGTCGCGCGGCGCTCAGGCGAGCGCCTCCAGCACGCTCGCGTGCAACCGGCCGTTGCTTGCCAGCACCGAGCGGGTCGCGAGCGTCACCTCCCCGCCGGACAGGTCGGTGAAGCGGCCACCGGCCTCGCGCACGATGACCGTCAGTGCGGCGATGTCCAGGATGCTCACGTCGGACTCGATGACCACATCCAGGGCGCCGCGCGCGAGCAGATGGTAGTGCAGGAAGTCGCCGTAGCCGCGGCTGCGGCTCACCTGGCCGATCAAGCCGCCGAGCCTGGCCCACTGCGCCGAGGCGGCCAGCGTCTTCAGGTTGCCGGTCGAGATGATGCTCGACGGCAGCGTCTCGGTGGCGCTGACCCGCACCGGGCGCTCGTTCAGGTAAGCCCCCGCCCCCGCCTCCGCCCAGGCAAGCTCGCCGTAGACCGGTGCGCTCGAGACCCCGAGCACGAATTGTCCGGCGCGCAGCAGCGCGATCTGCGTGGAGAAGAAGGGGCATTCGCGCACGAAGGACTTGGTGCCGTCGATCGGGTCGACCAGCCAGACATTCTCCGCCCCAGGATCGTGCCGGCCGGTCTCCTCGCCGTAGAAGCCGTAGTCGGGGAAGCGCTGTGCGAGGACGGCGCGGATGGTCTGCTCGGCGCGCACGTCCGCTTCGGTCACGGGCGTCTGGTCCGCCTTGGTGTGGACCTGCGGATTGCGTCCGTAGTAGCCGCGGATGATCTCGGCGGCGGCGCTGGCCGCTTCCAGGGCAGCTTGAAGTTCGGCTGAGGGCATGCGGTTCGCCGCGATGGGAGGCGGTCAAATTGCCGTTCGCGCGAGCCGCTGTCAATCGCGCGCTCTGGCACAATGAGGGCCGAGGTATTCCATGGGCAACCGACTGAGCAAGATCTACACGCGCACCGGCGATGAGGGCACCACCGGTCTGGGCGACGGCACGCGGGTGAACAAGGACAGCGCGCGGGTCGAGGCCTTCGGCACCGTCGACGAACTCAACAGTGCGCTCGGCGTGCTGCTCGCGGTGCCGACGCTGACCGCGCCGGCCGCGGCGTGCCTGACCGAGGTGCAGCACCAGCTGTTCGACCTCGGCGGGGAGCTGTGCATTCCCGGCCACACGGTGATCGGGCCCGATCAGGTGGCCTGGCTCGAGCGCACGCTCGATGGGTTCAACGCCGATCTGCCGCCGTTGAAGGAATTCATCCTGCCCGGCGGGGGGGGCGCGGCGGCTGCCTGCCATGTGGCGCGCACGGTCGCCCGGCGAGCCGAGCGGCGGGCCTGGACGCTGGCCCGGCTCGAGGCGGTTAATCCGCACGCCCTGAGTTACCTGAACCGCCTGTCCGACCTGCTGTTCGTGCTGGCCCGGGTCCTCGCCCGCCACGAGTGCGGCAGCGAGGTGCTCTGGCGGCACGATCGGGCCTGAGGCGCCAGCGTCGCGTTCCCGGGGCTGCAACTTTCGGCGCCCTGGCGTGTTCTGGGCACATTGCGCCACGGAGACGCCCATGACTCGCACGATCCGACTCGCCCTTGCCGGTCTGTCCCTCGCCGCCGCCGCCGCCCTGACGGTCTTCGGAACCGCGCTGCCCGCGGTGGCGCGCGCCAGCAGCGGTACGACGGTTTCAAAGACCTACCCGTGGAACTCCGACAGCATGGTCGTCGATGTGCCCGCCGACGTCGATTATCGTCCCGGGCCAGCCTGGCACCTGACGATCACGGCCCCGGAGCGCACGCTGCGCCAACTCGTGGTAGAGAACGGGCGCATCCGCGCCAAGCCACACTCGTGCTTCTCGCTGGTCCCCTTCTGCATCAGCTTCGGAACGGACGTCGAGGACACGGTGCACGTCGAGATCAGCGGTCCGGCGCTGCGCGCGATCAGCGTTGAGGGGGCGGCCAGGATCCGGCTGCACCAGGTGCACCAGGACCGGCTCGCGCTGAAGATCGATGGCAGCGGCAAGGTGCGCGGTACCGGGACTGTCCAGGACCTCTCGGTCGCGATCGACGGCTCCGGGGATATCCATCTGGGGCGCATGATCGAGCAACGGGCACGCGTCGGGATCAACGGCAGCGGCAAGGTTTCCATCGCGCCAACCGACAGCCTGACAGTGCGCATCAACGGCGCGGGCAAGGTGTGGCTGCACTCCAATCCGGCGCATGTCTCGACGCACATCGACGGCGCCGGGGAGGTGAGGCGGGTCGCGGCCGGGGGCTGATCGGCTCGGTCCGGTCCCTGAGGCGGTTTGGGCGGCCGGGCCGGCGCGGCCCGGCTTTTCTTGCGGGGACTTACGCTTCGAGCTGGCGCTCGAGCTGGGTGCGGGAGAACACTCCGCGCACGCTGGCCGTTCCCGACTCGGTCCGCTCAAGCACCACGATGTGCGTCGTGGCGCGCCGGGCGCGGAACTGCTCGGCGATGTCCTGGACGCTCGCAGCGCACACCATTTCCCACTCCAGCGTCGGCACGCGTTCCCAGGGGGTCATGATGTGGCCCACCTGGATCTCGTCGTGGCGCGTAAATCCCGCCTCGTGCAGGAACTGCATGGGCCGCTCGCCCTGGATGTCGTACGAGGTGATCAGCCCGATCACGCTCTCGCCCCGGGTCACCAGCAGAGCCCGCACGCCCGCCACCATCATGTCGCGCAGCGCATCATCGATGGGCCGCTCGGCCGTGACCCATACCGGGGCCTGTACGGAGAAGTCGGTCATGACCCGCGTGGCCGGGTCGGCGAGCGCGACGCGCGAGCGGTGGACCGGCGCCGGGCGGCGCGGCGTCTGGCGGCCGAGGGCCGGGCCGGCCGGCGGCGGCTCATCGGTGCGTGCCGGGATGAGATGCCCGCTGCGGTCGGAGTCTCTGTCGAACATGGTTGTCTCCCTAACGGCCCGACGATGGCCGAAGATTGCGAGCTGAAGCGCTGTCCTGCGCACCGCCTTGCGCCGGCGGCCCGCCCAGTGTGCGGCAACGAGGGGCCAAGGGCGTCTCTCGGGCGAGAGACGGCGCACGAGGCGACACAGCGGTTTGACCGCTGGGGTCGGTGGAGTTCCCGGTTGCGGTGTTCGCAGTGCCACAAAAAACCGGGCCGCGTGATTGCTCACGCGGCCCTGGCTCCCCCCTCGACCTGTGCCCGGCTGGTCAGCCGTCGCAATGTTCTTCGTGGTCTTGCGCGAGTGCGGACCGCGCGGGCGCGAGCCTGCGGTTACCGTCTCGATGTTGCTCGGATGGTATCGCTCTCATCCTTCGCGTCAAGTTGTTTTGTACGGCCGTTGCTGAAACGCAACGCTTAGCCGCGCCCGGTCTGCCGGGCGCCCAGCCGCGTCCGCCAGCGCTGCCAGTCGAAGGCCGGGCCCGGATCGGTCTTGCGTCCCGGTGCGATGTCGCTGTGCCCGACGATGCGCTCGGCGTCGAGCGTGGGGTACGCGGCCAGAAGCAATGCCGTGAGCGCGGCTAGGCTTTCGTATTGCGCTTCCGCGTAGGGCATCGTGTCGGTGCCCTCAAGCTCGATGCCGATGGAGAAGTCGTTGCAGGCCGTGCGGCCGCGGTACTCCGAGCGGCCGGCGTGCCAGGCGCGCAGCCCGAAGCCGACGTATTGCGTCAGGGTGCCGTCGCGCCGCACGAGAACGTGTGCCGAGACCCGCAGTCCCGCTACCTCGCGCAGACTCACCGGCGCGTCCGCCGGCACGTTGCCGGTGAACAGCCGGTCGATCCAGGGTCCGCCGAACTGACCCGCTGGCAGGCTGATGCCGTGGATCACGAGGAGCTCGGGCCGCGCCCCGTCGGGACGTGCATCGCAATGCGGCGAGAGGACCTGGCACACACCGCTCAGCAGGCCGGTGGCGGCATCGATCTGGACGGAGCGGATCGGTGTGCTCAAGGTTGGCGGTACGCAGCTGTGTGGCGGAGCGCGTGCTGTCTTCGCAGCCGATCATGCCACAATCGCTCCATGAAAACCGACAACGCCACCTACGTCGAGCGCGACCTCGCGCATGTCTGGCATCCGTGCACGCAGATGAAGGATCACGAGCACGTGCCGCTCATCCCGGTCCGCCGCGGCGAGGGTGCCTGGCTCGAGGACTTCGAGGGCAAGCGCTACCTGGATGCCATCAGCTCCTGGTGGGTCAACCTCTTCGGCCACGCCAATCCGCGCATCAACGCGGCGGTCCGCGAACAGCTCGAGCGGCTGGAGCAGGTGATTCTCGCCGGCTTCACGCACGAGCCGGTGATCCGCCTCTCCGAGGCGCTCGCCGCGGTGGCCCCCGCCGGCCTGACACGCTGCTTCTACGCCGACAACGGCTCCTCGGCCGTCGAAGTGGCGGTGAAGATGAGCTTCCACTACTGGCGCAACGTCGGCTGCGGCGCCAAGCGCCGGTTCATCACGCTTTCCAACAGTTACCACGGGGAGACGCTCGGGGCGCTCGCGGTGGGCAACGTCGAGCTGTACAAGCAGATCTACCAGCCGCTGCTGATGGACGTCATCACCGTCCCCTCGCCGGACTGCTACGAGCGTGAGCCCGGGGAGAGCTGGGCCGAGCACTCGCGGCGCAAGTTCGCGCACATGGACGCGGCGCTGGCGCGGCACGCGCACGAGACGGCCGCGGTGATCCTCGAGCCGCTGGTGCAGTGCGCCGGGGGTATGCGCATGTACGACCCGGTGTACCTGCAGCTGCTGCGCGAGGCGTGCGACCGGCACCAGGTGCACCTGATCGCCGATGAGGTCGCGGTTGGCTTCGGGCGCACCGGTACGATGTTTGCCTGCGAGCAGGCCGGTATCCGCCCCGACCTGATGTGCCTCTCGAAGGGGCTGACCGCCGGCTACCTGCCGCTCTCGGCGGTGCTCGCCACCGAGCCGATCTATGCCGCGTTCTACGACGAGTACGTCAAACTCAACGCCTTTCTGCACTCGCACAGCTTCACCGGTAATCCGCTGGCCTGCAGCGCGGCGCTGGCCTGCCTCGATATCTTCCGCAGCGACCGGGTGCTCGAGCGCAACCGCACGCTGAGCGCACATCTGGGCGAGCGGGCCCGTACGCTCGCGGACCATCCGCACGTCGCCGAGGTGCGCCAGCACGGCATGATCGTCGCGGCCGAGCTGGTGCAGGACAAGGCCGCGCGTCGACCGTACCCCTGGCAGGAGCGGCGCGGGCTGACGATTTATCGCCATGCGCTCTCCCGAGGGGTGCTGCTGCGCCCGGTGGGCAGCGCGGTGTACTTCATGCCGCCCTACGTGGTCACCCCGGAGGAGATCGACCTGATGGTCGAGGTGGCTCGCGAGGGCATCGAGCTCGCGACGTGCGCCTGACCCGCGTTCACGTGCCCGGCCCGCTCGAGGCGGGAGGCCCCTGCGCCCTGCGGGGCGAGCCGGCCCATCACGTCGTGCGGGTGCTGCGTCTCGGCGTCGGTGCACGGATCGATGTCTTCGATGGGCAGGGCGCCGAGTACGTGGGCCGCATCGAGGCGGTGCGCAAGGGCGAAGTGATGCTCGCGCTCGGCGCGCGGCGTGAGGGCAGCGCCGAATCCCCGCTGCGGCTCACGCTGGCGCAGGGCGTCTCGCGCGGCGAGCGGATGGACTGGGTGGTGCAGAAGGCAGTCGAGCTCGGCGCCGCGCACATCGTGCCGGTGCTGACCGAGCGCAGCGTGGTGCGCCTCGATGCCGGCCAGGGGCACAACAAACAATCCCACTGGCAGCGCATCGCGGTGGCCGCCTGCGAGCAGAGCGGGCGCAGTCGGGTGCCGCAGGTTGCAGTGCCCGTGGCGCTCATGACCCTGCTCGATGCGCTCCCGGCGGGGGACCTGCGCGTGTTGCCGAGCCCCGAGGGGGCCGCGGGCCTGGCGGCGCTTCCGGCCGCCACCGCCGGGGTGCTGGTGCTGATCGGCCCGGAGGGCGGACTCGCCGAGGCCGAGCGGCGCGCGGCGCTGGCGCGCGGCTTTCAGCCGCTGCGGCTCGGGCCGCGCGTGCTGCGCACCGAGACTGCCGCGGTGGTCGCGCTGACCCTGCTGCAGCAGCGCTTCGGCGATCTGTGAGGCGCGCGGCTCACGGCTGCAGCCGCCGCACGGTCCAGGGCTCGATGCGGAACGTCTCGTCCGAGGGGCTCACTTGCCGCGTCCACAGCAGCCGATCGTGCAGGCGTGCCGCGCCCTCCACCCACAGCTCGACCGCTTCGGCCCACAGGCGGTAGCCTCCCCAGTGCGGTGGCCGGGGAATCGTTCCGGGAAACGGCCCCTCGGCCTCGGGCGACCCGGGCAGCGGGGCTCCGAAGCGCCTCGCCGCCGCCGCGAGCGAGCGCTCCAGCGCCGCGCGCGAGTCGGTGAGCTCGCTCTGTGCGCTCGCCCACGCGCCGATGCGACTCTGCCACGGCCGCGCGGCGAAGTAGGCGTCGCTGTCGTGCGACGGCGCCTTCACGACCGGTCCCTCGATCCGCGCCTGGCGGTGCAGCGCGTCCCAGTGGAACACCACCGCCGCTCGTCCGCGCACTTCGAGTTCGCGGCCCTTGCGGGATTGGTAGTTGGTGTAGAAGGTCAGGTAGCCCGGCTCGCTCGTGACGTCCTTGCAGAGCACCACGCGCGCCGCGGGACGGCCGTCGGCATCGCAGGTCGCCAGGACCATGGCGTTCGGATTGGGCTGGACCCGCAGGGCGCCGGCCTCGGCGATCCATCGCGCGAGCAGCGCGAGTGGATCGGCCGGCGGGCTGGGACCGGACAGTTCATTGGGCGTCGACATGGCGCCATGGTACGGGATCCGTGCACCGTCCGGCAGATTGGAAATTCGACTTGCGGCGCTGGCGCCGGCCCGATACAAGGAACAGGCGGCTCGACCGATGAGCGCTTTGGACGGACTTGCATGACCCGGGATGATGTGACACTCGATGACCTGCGTCGCCGGCTCACCGAACTCGACCGCCAGTTCATCCAGCTGGCCGCCGAGCGCAAGGCCCTGAGCGCCGAGGTGGCGCGCGTCAAGCGCGCCACGGGACATCCCACGCGCGACTATGGCCGCGAGCGCGACGTGATCATGGGCGTGCGCTCCGCTGCGGCCGAGCTCGGTGTCTCCCCGGTGCTTGCCGAGGAGCTGCTGCGGCTGTTGATCCGCTCCTCGCTCACCACCCAGGAGCAGGCGAGCGTCGCGGCGCACGGATCCGGTTCGGGCCGGCGCGCGTTGGTCATCGGCGGCGGCGGCAAGATGGGCCGCTGGTTCGTGCAGTTTCTAACCTCCCAGGGCTTCGCCGTCGAGGTTGCCGACCCGCGCGGCGGCACGGACGGCGTGCCGAGCGTGCCCGACTGGCACCGCTCCGATCTGGCGCACGACTTCATCGTGCTCGCCACGCCGCTCGGGGCGACCGACGGCATCCTGCGCGATCTGGCGCTGCGTCGGCCGCGCGGCGTCATCTTCGATGTCGGTTCGCTGAAATCGCCGCTGCGCGCCGGACTGCTGGCGCTGAAGTCGCACGGCTGCCGCGTCACCTCGGTGCACCCGATGTTCGGGCCGGACACCGAGCTGCTTTCCGGACGGCACGTCATTTTCGTCGACCTTGGGCATGCTGAGGCGCTCGCGGCGGCCCGTGAGCTGTTCGCCCCGACGATGGTCGAGCAGGTCGTGATGAGTCTCGACGACCACGACCGGCTGATCGCCTACGTGCTGGGGCTGTCGCATGCGCTGAACATTGCTTTTTTTACTGCGCTGGCCGAGAGCGGCGAGGCGGCGCCAAAGCTCGCCCGCATGTCGAGCACTACGTTCGATGCGCAGCTCGACGTGGCGGCCTGCGTGGCGCAGGAGAGCGCGGATTTGTACTACGAGATACAAAGCCTGAACGATTACGGCGCCGAATCGCTCGAGGCGCTGGTCAAGGCGGTCGAGCGCATCCGCACCGCGGTGCTCTCGCGCGACCACGAGACGTTCGTGGCGCTGATGCGCCAGGGCCGCGATTACCTCGAGGATCGCCGCTCTGCCGCGGAGCGGCGGGCCTAGGGATGCGCAGCTCATGAGTGCGCGCGCGACGGACAGCACGGTGGCGGGCGATGTCATCGACGCCGACGGCTTCCGGGTGAACGTCGGGATCGTGCTCCTGCGCCGCGATGGTGATGTGTTTCTCGGTCGGCGTGCCGGCGGCAAGGGCTGGCAGTTCCCGCAGGGCGGCATGCGTGCCGGGGAGACCCTCGAGCAGGCGCTGTACCGTGAGTTGCACGAGGAGATCGGTCTGGCGCCCGGGGACGTTGCGCTGCTGGGGCGAACCACCCGCTGGCTGCGCTACCGGCTGCCGCCGCGCTACATTCGCCGCAACCGACAGCCGCTGTGCATCGGGCAGAAGCAGCGCTGGTTCCTGCTCAGGCTGTGTCACGAGGTGACGTCATTCGATTTCCAGAGCACCGGGGAGCCGGAATTCGACGAGTGGCGCTGGGCGGAGTACTGGGAGCCGGCGCGCGAGGTGATCTACTTCAAGCGCCGGGTCTACCAGCGCGCCCTCACCGAGCTGGCACCGCTCGCCTTTCCGACCGGTCAGCCGGCACTGCCGGACTGGTGGGACGAGCTGCGCCCGGGAGGGCGGGTCCCCGGCGCTGCGAACGGGGTGCGTGGTGAATAGCCCGGAACCGCCGCCGGAGGCCCCCGGCCGTGGACCGCTCTGGCCCCGGCGCGCCGCCCGGGTCGGGCTCGCCCTCGGCGCGGCCCTGGTGCTGTACGCGTCGTTCGAGACGGGTCGCTATACCGCCGGCTACAGCGTCCTCGCCGCGCTCCACGAGCGCGAAGTCCTGCGCGGCGACGTCGCCGCACTGAAGCGAACCAATCGCGCCCTGCGGGCGCGCGCAGTGGAGCTGCAGACCATCAATGCCGGTCATGCGCACGCCGAGCAGGTGGTCACCCGCACCATTGCACAGCTACAGGCGCAGATTGCCCGCCAGAGCGAGAAGCTGACGTTTTACCGGGGTGTGGTGGCGCAGGGCGCCCCCCCGATCGGTCTGCGGGTGGGGGAGGTGCTGCTGTCTCCCGGCAAGCGCCCGCTGCATTTCCGCGTCGACATCTCGCTGTTGCGCACCGACCGCCCCGACGGCGAGGTGAGCGGCACGCTGAGCTTCAGCGCCGACGGGCAGGGACCGGGCGAGACGAGCCTGACCAACCAGGTCCTCACGGGCAAGAGCGCCGATCTGCGCTATCGCTTCCGCTATTACCAGGAATTCAAGGAGGATCTGGTCGTGCCGCCGGGGTTCAGGCCGACTCACCTGACGGTCACGGTGCGCTCAAGCCGGCCGAATATCGCCCCGCTCATCCAGTCCTACCCCTGGAGCGCCGTGTCGGTGCCCTGATGGCCGCGAGCGCCGTGGCGCGGTTTTTGACCTGGACGGGCACAGCTCCTAGACTGTTCGCATGAATACTCCTGAAGTCGTCTCGGATGCCGCTCTCCTTTTCACCGACGCGGCGGCGCGCAAGGTCGGTGACCTGATTCGCGGCGAGGGCAATCCCAACCTCATGCTGCGCGTGTTCGTGCAGGGTGGCGGCTGTTCCGGTCTGCAGTACGGGTTCGAGTTCGACGAGCAGGTGCAGGACGGCGACACCTGCATCGAGAACCAGGGCGTGAAGCTGCTCGTTGACCCGATGAGCGTGCAGTACCTCACCGGCGCGGAAATCGACTACCGCGAGGGGCTCGACGGAGCGCAGTTCGTCATCCGCAACCCTAACGCCACGACAACCTGCGGCTGCGGCTCCTCGTTCGCGGCCTGAGCCGCCGCGTGCGATCGGCCGCCTCCCGCGCACCCCGCACCGTCCGATCCGCCCGCAACCGCCCCGATGTTCTCGCGGCGGTCGATCTGGGCTCCAACAGCTTCCACATGGTCGTGGCGAGGTATTCCCACGGGCAGCTGGTCATCATCGACCGGTTGCGAGAGATGGTCCGGCTCGCCTCGGGCGTGGAGGAGAACGGCGAGATCGATCGCGCCGTGGCCGAACGCGCCATCATCTGTCTGCAGCGCTTCGGGCAGCGGTTGCGGGCCATGCGCGCCGGCAGCGTGCGTGCCGTCGGGACCAGCGCGCTGCGTCTGGCGCACCGCAAGCAGTCGTTCCTCGCCCGCGCCCGCGAGGCGCTCGGGCATCCGATCGAGATCATCTCGGGACGGGAGGAGGCGCGACTGATCTACGCCGGGGTCGCGACCACCCTGCCGCGCGAGCCGGGGCGGCGGCTGATCGTCGACATCGGCGGCGGCAGCACCGAGCTGATCATCGGCGAGGGCTTGCGGCCGCTTGAGCTGGAAAGCCTGCGGGTCGGCTGCGTGGTGGTGAGCGAGCGGTACTTCGAGGACGGGAAGATATCGGCCAAACGCATGGCGGCTGCGCGGCTCGCCGCGCGGCTGCAGCTCGCCCCGCTGCGCAACGCGTTTCGGCGGCGCGGCTGGCAGCACTGCGCGGGCAGCTCCGGCACGGTGCGGGCCATCGGCGAGGCCATCCGCGAACTCAATCCCCGCGCCACGCGCATCACGGCCGCGGGACTGAAGCATCTCGTCGACGCGGTGGTCTCGGCCGGCCACACGCGCTCGCTCGGCTTGGCGGCGGTCACCGACGACCGCCGGCCGGTGTTCCCCGGCGGGGTGGCGATTCTCGCCGAGGTGTTCGCGGCCCTCGGCCTGAAGGAGATGCGCATCGCCGATGGTGCGCTGCGCGAGGGCCTGCTGTACGACATGATCGGGCGCAACACCGCCGAAGATGCGCGCGAGCGCACCGTGCGCAGCATGCAGCTGCGCTATCACGTCGATCAGGCACAGGCCGAGCGTGTGGCGGCGACGGCGCTGAAATTTCTGGCCGGCGTCGCTCCGGCGTGGAAGCTGCGCGCAACGCCCGAGGCGCCATTGGTGCTGAGGTGGGCGGCCCAGCTGCACGAGATTGGGCTCGACGTCGCGCACAGCGGCTACCATCGGCACGGCGCCTATCTGCTGGAAAACGCCGACATGCCGGGGTTTTCACGCGGCGAGCAGCGCCTGCTCGCCCGTGTGGTCGGCGCGCATCGCCGCAAGCTCTTGCGCGAGGGGCTCGGGGAGCTGATTCCACCGTGGGACCGCGCGGCGCTGCACCTGATCGTGCTGCTGCGGCTCGCGGTGCTGCTGCACCGCGGGCGCGAGCGCAGCGCGCTGCCGCCGATCAAACTTGGCGCGGGTGCCCGATCGCTGCAGCTGACGTTCCCGTCGCGCTGGCTCGCGGCTCATCCGCTCACCCAGACCGACCTGCGTCAGGAAGTGCAATACCTGCGCGCGGCCGGGCTGCGGTTGCGCGTCGGACGCCGTCGCCACTGAGCGGCGCTCAGGCGACGCCGCCTGCGCCGAACAGCGAGCCGGCTGCGTGCCGCGCGAGCAGCTCCGCCTGCGCGCTGATCCGCGCCTCATCGGCGCCGCCGAGGCGCTCGTAGCTTCCGTCGCTCAGCAGCCGCCAGGCCTGAGTGTTGTCGCGCAGGGCGAGCAGCAACTCCTCGAGGATGCGCTGGCGGTGCACGTCGCGCTCGATCGGGAATGCCACCTCGACGCGATGGAAGAAGTTGCGCTCCATCCAGTCGGCGCTCGCGCAGTAGATCTCACCATTGCCGCCGTTCTCGAAATAGAACACCCGCGAGTGTTCGAGAAAGCGCCCGACGATGGAGCGGACCTCGATGTTCTCCGAGACGCCGGGCACGAGCGGGCGCAGCGCGCACACGCCGCGCACGATCAGCTCGATCTTTACCCCGGCGCGCGCGGCGCGATAGAGCGCCTCGATGGACTGCTGCTCCACCAGGGCGTTCATTTTGGCGATGATGCGCGCCGGGCGCCCGGAGCGCGCGTGTTCTGCCTCGCGATCGATCTTCGCGAGCAACGCCTCGTGCAGGCCGAACGGGGACTGCAGCAGGCATTTCAGGCGCGGCGTACGGGTGAGGCTGGTGAGCTCGAGAAACACCTCGTGCACGTCCTGGCCGACTTCGTCACGGCAGGTGAACAGGCCGTAATCGGTGTACTGCCGGGCGGTGCGCGGGTGGTAGTTGCCGGTGCCGAGGTGACAGTAGCGGCGGATGCCGCCCGGCTCGCGCCGCACCACCATGGCGAGCTTGGCGTGCGTCTTGTAGCCGACCACGCCGTACATCACGTGGGCGCCGGCCTCCTGCAGGCGGTTTGACAGTTCGATGTTCGCCTCCTCGTCGAACCGGGCGCGCAGCTCGATGATGACGGTCACGTCCTTGCCCGCAGCGGCGGCGGAAACCAGTGCATCGACGATCGGGGAGTCGCTCCCGGCGCGATAGAGCGTCTGCTTGATCGCGAGCACCTGCGGGTCGCCGGCGGCCTGGCGCAGAAAGTCCATCACCGGCGCGAAGCTCTGGTAGGGGTGGTGCAGCAGCACGTCCTTCTGTCGGATCGCGGCGAACAGGTCCGTGCCCCCGGAGAGCCGCCCCGGCAGTCCCGGGGTGAAGGCCGGGTATTTCAGGTCCGGACGCGGCACCAGGTCGTACACGGCCGAGAGCCGGTTGAGGTTGACCGGCCCGGGCATGCGGTACGTGTCCTGCTCGCCGAGCGCAAACTGCCGCTGCAGGAACTGCACGATGTCCTCCGGACAATCGCTCGATGTCTCGAGCCGCACCGCCGCGCCGTAGCGCCGGTGCGCGAGCTCGCCCTCAAGCGCACGGCGCAGATCGTCGATCTCCTCCTCGTCGACGAACAGGTCACTGTTGCGGGTCAGGCGGAACTGATAGCAGCCGAGCACGCGGATGCCGCTGAACAGCCGCCGCACGAAGGCCTCGACGATGCCCGTGAGCAGTACGAGCACGCGTTGGGCCCCTTCGGTCGGCACCGGCACGACCCGTGGCAGCGAGCGCGGCGCCTGCACAATGGCCAGTTCGCTGTCGCGGCCGAATGCGTCGCGTCCCTCGAGGCGCACGATGAAGTTCAGGCTCTTGTTCTGGATGCGCGGGAACGGTCGCGCCGGGTCGAGTCCGAGGGGGCTCAGGACCGGGGCGACCTCCCGGTCGAAGTAGCGCTCGAGCCAGTCGCGGGCCGCCTCGGACCACTCCTCGTGCCCGAGCAGCAGGATGTCCCGCTCGCCGAGGCCCGGCAGCAGAACCTCATTGAGGCAGCGGTACTGCTCGGCCACCAACCGCTCGGCGCGGCCGTGGATGGCGCCGAGCTGCTCCGCAACCGCCAGGCCGTCGGCGGCGATGAGCCCGGAGCCGAGTTCCTGCAGCTGCTTCAGCCCGGCGACCCGGATCTCGAAGAACTCATCGAGGTTGCCCGAGGCGATGCACAGGAACCGCAGCCGCTCGAGCAGCGGCACGGCCTCGTCGTAGGCCTGTGCGAGCACCCGCTGGTTGAACTCCAGGAGCGACAGCTCGCGGTTGATGTACAGCTGCGGGGATTTGAGGTCCTGGACGTCCATTGCCGGAAGTAAAGCAGACTTCCGTTTCGCGCGCATGCGCGCTGCGCCACAGAGCGCGACGGCGCAGGCTGCGGCGGGTTGATTCCAGCCGGGCGGTCCGTTCGCATACACTGGGCCCCGCGGCCGAGCAGGACCGCGCGACTTGGACTGCCCATTTGATGCCCATGACTCCCGATGATCAGCTGCCCGAACTGGAGCGCGGCGCCCACGAGGTGCTGCTGACCGCGGACCTGACCCGCAAGCTGCAGCGCGGCGCGCCGCTGCGGGTCAAGGCGGGATTCGATCCGACCGCCCCGGACCTGCACCTCGGCCACACGGTGCTGCTCAACAAGATGCGCCAGTTCCAGCAGTTCGGTCACGAGGTGATCTTCCTGATCGGGGATTTCACCGGCCTGATCGGCGATCCGACGGGGCGCAATCAGACCCGCCCGCCACTGACGCCCGAGGAGGTGCAGGCCAATGCCCGCACCTACGAGCAGCAGGTGTTCAAGATCCTCGATGCCGAGCGCACCCGCGTCGAATTCAACTCGCGCTGGCTGTCGGTGCTTGCGGCCGCTGATTTCGTGCGTCTGGCCGCGCATTACACCGTGGCGCGCATGCTGGAACGGGAGGATTTCGCCAAGCGCTACAAGAGCGGCCAGCCCATCGCTATCCACGAGTTTCTCTACCCGCTCGCCCAGGGCTATGACTCGGTGGCGCTGCGCGCCGACGTCGAGCTCGGCGGCACGGACCAGAAGTTCAACCTGTTGGTCGGCCGGCAGTTGCAGACGGCGTACGGCCAGGAGCCGCAGGTGGTGCTCACCGTGCCACTGCTCGAGGGCACCGACGGCACCAACAAGATGTCGAAGTCGCTTGGCAACTACATCGGCATCGCCGAGCCACCCGGCGACATGTTCGGCAAGGTGATGTCCATTTCCGACACACTGATGTGGCGTTATTACGAGCTGCTGTCGTTTCGGCCGCTCGGGCAAATCGAGGCGCTCAAACACGGGGTCGTCGCCGGCCGCAATCCGCGTGATGTCAAGCTCGAGCTTGCGCACGAGTTGGTGGGGCGATTCCATGGCGAGTCGCTCGCCGAGCGGGCCCAGCGCGAGTTCCTCGCGCGGGTCAGCGAGCGTGCGGTGCCGAGCGATCTACCGCCGCAGTGCATCAGCGTCGATGCCGCCGGCCTGCGCCTGCCGCAGGCGCTGAAGGCGGCCGGATTGGCGGGCAGCAGCTCCGAGGCGACCCGAAAAATCGAGGAAGGCGCGGTGCGTATCGATGGCGAGCGCGTCACCGATCGGGCGCTGATGCTCAAGCCCGGGGCGGACGTCGTGCTGCAGCTCGGATCGCGACGATTCGCACGCCTCAAGCTCGAGCCCCGGGGCTGAGGGCGGCTACGTTCCTGGCTCCGTCGGGCTGGCCGATCGGTCTTCAACCCATTGATCGTAAAGGTACTTGCCAAGTGGGGGCCGCGCGCTGCCTCGAGGTGGCGCCCCTGCAGCGGCAGTGCCTCGCCCCCCGCAACACGAAAACATTGCAATGCGTTGACAAGCCCTCAATCAGGGCTATACTGCGCGCCCCTTGCAGCCACAGGCGCTTACGCCGGCGGTGGCAAGGAGCACCGAAGGATCGGTGAAAAAGAAGGTTGACGGGCGCGAAACGATGGATATACTGCCCGCCCCTTCGAGAGCGAGAGCGACGCCGAAAGCGTGGCTATTGAGCTCGAACCCCGCGTGCCAGCCATGCGGCTGATCTTTAAAAATTTGGCAGGTAATTTGTGTGGGGACTCGTGTCAATGAGCCTTTGGCGCTTAAGACCGAGTGACCAAAATGTCCAGCAGTAACTGGAGCCATTTTGGATCCACTCTGACTTTGTTGATTCTCAAAATCTTCAAGTGAAGAGTTTGATCCTGGCTCAGATTGAACGCTGGCGGCGTGCCTAACACATGCAAGTCGAGCGGTAACGCGGGAGCAATCCTGGCGACGAGCGGCGAACGGGTGAGTAACGCTTCGGAATCTACCCACGGGTGGGGAATAACCAATCGAAAGGTTGGCTAATACCGCATACGTCCTACGGGGGAAAGCGGGGGATCGCAAGACCTCGCGCCGGTGGATGAGCCGAAGTCGGATTAGCTAGTTGGTAGGGTAACGGCCTACCAAGGCGACGATCCGTAGCTGGTCTGAGAGGACGACCAGCCACACTGGGACTGAGACACGGCCCA